>CAWDLA010000013.1:0-135701 GCA_963802975.1 uncultured Gammaproteobacteria bacterium | reverse complement strand
GACTACGATGGCAACGCCAGTCGCGGCGTTACCGCACGTTGCCGCCGTGAGAACGGCGCCAATACAGCATAAGCGCCTGTGACGTGGAGTTTCCCACCAGCCCTGTTGCAAATCGGCACTTGCGAGCCTACCGCCGTTAGTTACGTCTATCTCGGTAGACGATTATCCTTCCCTCTCAACACGCCTACGGAACTCAGCCGGGGTAAGGATTGGAACTTCCGTGTTCCCGGCCAGGGCGAGCAAATCCGCGTCGCCCGTCACCACAGCATCTGCACCGGCCGCGACCGCAAGCTCGAGGAAAACCTGTTCATCTGGATCCCGACATTCCACATTCTCCAGACTTGGTAAGGTTCCCGGTACGATCTCTGCAAACGGCAGGAAATCGGCCAAGAGTTCTTCGCGATCGTCGGGAACCAGCCCAAACTTGGGATACTCCAGCACACGCACCAGTTCTTGAACCGTCGTTCGCGATACAACGGGGACGACCGTCCCCGCCCGCATTGCCCTCCGCAACCAGCTAACCCTTCCCCGCGCGAAGAGGAGCGCGGACAGGACAACATTCGTGTCTAGAACCGCACGCAGCGGCGTTACTGCCTTGCCCATCGAACCGCGTCTGCAACATCATTCTCGGTAATCCCCAACTGCCGCAGGCGTGCTCTGACCTCGTCCGCCTTGCTCTCGCGCAGTGGCACGAGGACGATTCGTCCGTCCTCTTCCCGGACATCGAAGTAGTCGACGCCTGGGAAGCGGCTCGCGATCGCCTTCGGTAAGGTAATCTGGTTTTTGGATGTCCTTTTCGCCAGCATTGGTCCACCATAAAATCTGAAAAAACCCGTGACGTAAGAATACACGGATTCTGTCTTTTCTTACCACCAGAGCACCGGGAAACATCGACTCCACCGACTTCGGCCATTGGGCATTGGCCTAGGCGGCGCGTACTATCCCTTCGATGGAGAAACCCGAACTCACAACGATTCGAGAAGAGATATCCAACGCGGAGGCTCGGCTAAACGGACTCGACCACGAGCGGGCGCAATTATCGCGGCACATTGTGGAGTTGAAGGCCCGGCTCTTCTCGTTGCAAAAGAACCAAGGTCCAAGTTTTTTAAACTCCGCCGCGCTTTCTGAACCGCGTGGAACAGCGCCATCGACCTCCGAGGAGAAAATCGCCCTCTTCATGGAACTCTTCCGCGGCAGAGCAGACGTCTTCCCCAAGCGCTGGGAAAACGCCAACAAGGGCACCAAAGGTTACTCACCGGCGTGCCGCAACGAATGGGTTCCGGGCGTGTGCGACAAGCGTAATATCAAGTGCGGCGAGTGCACGAACCAAGCATTCATCCCGGTAACGGAGCAAACAATTCGCGACCACGTTCAAGGACGCGACGTGGCCGGGGTCTACCCGATGCTTCCGGACGAAACCTGCTGGTTCCTCGCCGTGGATTTCGACAAAGGGCAGTGGCAGGACGACGTCACTGCCTTTGTGAAAACGTGCCGAGACAAGGGGGCTCCCTGCGCCGTCGAGCGTTCGCGATCCGGCAACGGTGCGCACGTCTGGTTCTTTTTTACTACCCCCGTGCCTGCCGCCACCTCGCGCAAGATGGGCTGCTATCTCCTCACCGAGACCATGTCGAGGAGACATGCGTTGCCCATGACATCCTACGACCGCTTCTTCCCCAACCAGGACACGATGCCGAGTGGTGGCTTCGGCAACCTGATTGCATTGCCCTTCCAGGACGGGCCACGCCAAAAGGCGAACTCGGTGTTTGTCGATGAGACCTGGACGCCCTACCCCGACCAGTGGGCATTTCTGGCATCGGTGCCCCGTCTGTTGCCCGCTGACGTCGAAGCGCTCGCCCGCGAGGCAACCGAGAAGGGTAAGGTGGTCGGCGTAAGGATGGCCGATCTTAGCGAGGAGGAAGGTTCGGCGACGCCGTGGACACGCCCGCCATCGCGCCGGAAATCCAGACCAGACATTCAAGGACCACTCCCCGATTGCGTCCGTGCCGTCCTGTCCCAGCTCCTATTCGTGGAAACCGATGGCCTCCCATCGCCATTGATCAACGAGATCAGGCGCCTCGCCGCGTTTCAGAATCCCGAGTTCTACAAGAGGCAAGCACTGCGCCTGTCGACGGCCCGCACACCACGTATCATCACCCGTGCCGAGGAGCATCCGCAGCACATCGGTCTGCCGCGCGGGTGCATCGACGACCTCAGTGGGCTGCTCTCCTCCTATCGTGTCGATCTTTCCGTGGACGACAAACGCGCGGAAGGCAGCGAACTGGACCTCTCCTTCCACGGTGAGCTCACCCCGATCCAGAAAGAAGTCGTGCAAACGATGATCCAACATGATCTCGGTGTGTTTGTGGCCCCACCCGGATCCGGGAAGACCGTCGTCGGAGCCAATTTGATCGCTCGCCGGAAGCGCAATACCCTCGTGCTCGTGCACCGCACTCATCTTCTCGAGCAGTGGAAGAGCCAGCTCGCCATCTTCCTCGACCTGAAGCCAAATCAGGTCGGTCAGATTGGCGGCGGCAAACGCAAGCCGATTGGCAGCTTGGACGTCGCCACGTTCCAGAGCCTCGACCGCGACGACGGCGTAGACGACAGCGTCGCGACGTACGGCCACGTGATCGTCGACGAGTGCCATCACGTTCCTTCGGTCTCGTTCGAACGGGTGATGCGCGAGGTGAAGGCCCGCTATGTCGTCGGGTTGACCGCTACGCCGCGCAGGAGAGACGGACATCACCCGATCCTGCATTTCGAGCTTGGCACCGTCCGTTACACTGTCAACGCCAAGAGTCAGGCCGCTGCCCGACCTTTCGACCATAAGCTGGTCATTCGGGAAACGGCGTTCCGACTTCCCGGCGACCAAGCCGATGTTGGCATCCAAGAGATCTACCGCCAACTCGCTGCGGACGACCAACGTAACCGGCTCATCCTCGACGACGTCATCCAAGCACTGGGGGAGGGTCGCTCACCCATTTTGCTCACAAAACGCCGGGATCATCTGGAGTACTTCACGGAACGGCTGCGCGCTCATACTACCAACTTGATCATCCTGCGGGGCGGAATGAAGGCCGGGGACCGCCGCGCCGCGATCGAGCAGCTTTCGACCATCCCCGAGACAGAGGAGCGACTCGTGCTCGCCACAGGTCAGTTCATCGGCGAAGGCTTCGACGACGCCCGTCTCGATACTCTGTTCCTCGCGATGCCGGTCTCGTGGAGAGGCACACTCGTCCAATATGCCGGTCGACTGCACCGTGCCCACAACGCGAAAACCGACGTCCGCATGATCGACTACGCGGATCGAAACGTCCCGATGCTGGCCAATATGTTCGATAAGCGAATGAAAGGGTATCGAGCTATGGGTTACTCGGTCGGCGACCAGACGCCGACGGAGTTCGAAGAAAGCGGCGGCGCAGAACAACAACAGATCGGGCTGCCTTGGGACGACCAAGGAAGCGCGTACCCTGCAGATAACAAAGCCGGGTACTAAAGGATCGTTCGGAACGTTCGGTCAATGGCCGCGAACAGTGTGGCGTTCTTCCGACCGTTTGGCCCGTGCTGGTCGGTATCGGCGACGCAGGACCAGTCAAGACAAAGGAGAAACCGTCGCACTCCCGATGGTTATGGATATCACCTACGACAACCTGAACAGCCAATTATCGCTTTTCGGCATCTATCTATCTGTTTTCGTTGGTCATCTCGACGCACTGCGTCGGCTTGCCATCCGCACATTTTCCGGCACACCCAACGCGAGAAAACAAAAAAGCCGCATCAGAGAAACTCTGAAACGGCTTGATTTTCAATAACTTTATTGGTCGGGGCGAGAGGATTTGAACCTCCGACCACCTGAACCCCATTCAGGTGCGCTACCAGGCTGCGCTACGCCCCGGGAGGCTGGGAAGGGTAGTGCCGGGAGTCGGTCGTTGTCAATCGGAATCGACTCAGCGTTTGAGGATGTGCAGGATCTCTTCCAGTTCCAGCCGTAGCTGGCGGATGATCTGCTGGCTCTGTGATACGTCTTGCTTGGCGGTCTCGCCGGACAGCTGCTGCCGGGCGCCGCCGATGGTGAAGCCCTGCTCGTACAGCAGACTGCGGATCTGGCGGATCATGAGCACGTCGTGGCGCTGGTAGTAGCGGCGGTTGCCGCGGCGCTTGACCGGCTTGAGCTGCGGGAATTCCTGCTCCCAGTAGCGCAGCACGTGCGGCTTGACCCCGCACAGCTCGCTGACTTCACCGATGGTGAAGTAGCGCTTGCCGGGAATGGGCGGCAGTTCGTTGGTGCTGCTACTGCTCGCTTCCAGCATAGGCTTCCACCCGCGCTTTTAGCTTTTGTCCGGGGCGAAAAGTTACGACACGACGCGCAGTGATGGGGATCTCTTCACCGGTCTTCGGGTTTCGGCCCGGACGCTGCTTCTTTTCGCGCAGATCGAAATTGCCGAAACCGGACAGCTTCACCTGCTCGCCCTGTCTCCAGGGCGCCACGGATCTCCTCGAAGAACATCTCGACCATGTCCTTGGCCTCGCGCTTGTTCAGACCCAATTCCTCGAAGAGATACTCTGCCATGTCGGCCTTGGTCAATGCCATCTGCGTCAATCCCTCAGTCTTGCCCCTAGTTCACTTTCGAGCCGCGCCAACACGCGGGAAATGGTCTGTTCGACCTCCTGATCCGTAAGTGTCTGAGAAGATGCTTGCAAAATCAATCCCAAAGCAAGGCTTTTTCGCCCGGAATCTATATTTTTCCCTTGATAGACGTCGAAAAGTATGACTTCCCGCAGCAGATCGGAGGCCGCAGCAGCAACACAATCGCGAACGAGCTCGAAAGAGACCTGCTCATCGACCAGGATGGCCAGATCACGTCGGATGGCCGGGAATCGAGACAGGGACTCGAATGCCGGCAGCCGCCCTTGCTCCAGCTCGGAGAGTGCGATCTCGAACAGGAAGGCGTTTCCGCCGATATCGAGATCCGCCGCCAGAGCCGGGTGCAGCATGCCGAGCAGGCCCACCATACGGCTGCCGCGCTCGATGCGGGCCGTCTGGCCAGGATGCAGCGCCGGATGCTCGGCGGGGACAAAGCGGAACTGGTTCGGAGCCCCGGTCAGGCAGAGCACGGACTCCAGGTCGGCCTTGGCACCGTAGAAATCCACCGGTCGTACCTTCATGCCCCATTGCTCGGGCGCGGAGATACCGACGACCAACCCGCCGAGCACCGCGTCCTGCTTCAGCTCGCGAGGCGTCGCGCAGAAAACGCAGCCCACTCTCGAAGATGCGCACCCTCTCCTGCTGACGCGCCTGATTCTGCCGCGCGGCCTGCAGGAGACCCGGCCAGAGGCTCGTACGCATAACGGACATGTCAGCGGACAGAGGGTTGGAGAGGGTCAGGACCTCGGGCTCCGGATCGATGCGTTGCTGCATCTCGGGGCTTACGAAGCTGTAGGTGATCACCTCGTGGTAGCCGCGGGCCACCAGCGCCAGCTTGGCACGGTCGAGGTCGAAGGCCGTCTCCGGTGGCGCCTTGGTGGTGGCCGCCGAGCTGGCATGGGTGACGGGGACGTTCTCATAGCCGTAGATACGGCCGATTTCGGCGATCAGGTCCTCTTCGAGCAACAGGTCGAAACGGCTGCTCGGCGGAACCAGATCCCACCCATCCGCGGTCGAAGTGACCGCCAGACCCAGCCGCTGGAGGATGTCCACGACGGCATCGTCCTCGAGCTCGATACCCAGTACCTTGCCGATACGCTCGCGGCGCATGCACAGGGCCCCGAATCGCGGCAGGTGCTCCTCCGAGCTCACGGAAACCACAGGACCGGGCTCGCCGCCGACGATATCGAGCAGCAACGCGGTCGCACGCTCCACCGCACGGGCCTGAAGCTGCGGGTCGACGCCGCGCTCGAATCGGTGAGAGGAGTCGGTATGCAGCCCGTAGCTGCGCGCATCGCCGCTGATGACTCGCGGGGAAAAGAACGCGCTCTCCAGCAGGATGTCGCGGGTACCCTCCCCCACGCCGGTATCGCCTCCGCCCATGATGCCCGCCAGGGCGACGGGCCGCGCCCGGTCGGCGATGACCAGGGTGTCGTCGCGGAGCTCGATCTCCTCGCCGTTGAGCAAGGCGATCCGCTCCCCGTTTGCTGCCATGCGCACCCGGATCTCGCCGTCCAGCTTGGCCAGATCGAAACCGTGCATGGGCTGGCCGAGCTCCAGGAGCACGTAGTTGGTGACGTCCACCACCGGGCTGATGCTGCGAAGCCCGCTTCGACGCAACCGTTCCTGCATCCACAGGGGCGTCTCAGCAAAGGGGTCGATGTTGCGGATTACCCGGCACACGTAGCTGGGACAGGCGTGAGGGGCGTGGAGGCGCACCGGGACGCGGTCGTCGCTAACGGCAGGTATCGGCTCGATGACAGGCCCCTGCACCGGGCTGCGGTTGATGACGCCGACTTCCCGGGCCACGCCGGCCAAGCTCAGACAATCCGCACGGTCGGGAGTCAGGTCCAGCTCGATGCACTGGTCGTCGAGTGCCAGATAAGCGCGGAAATCCTCCCCGACCGGGGCATCCGCAGGCAAGGGCATAATACCCTCGGAGGACTCGGCGAGTCCGAGCTCGGCGGCCGAGCAAATCATACCCAGGGACTCGACACCGCGCAGCTTGGCACGCTTGATCTTGAAGTCGCCGGGCAGGCGCGCGCCCACGGTGGCGACCGGGACCTTCATGCCGGCGGCCACGTTGGCCGCACCGCAGATGATCTGCAGCGGCTCACCCGTCCCGGCGTCGACCCGGCACAGGCGCAGCTTTTCGGCATCGGGGTGGGGCTCGACGGTTTGCACATGGCCCACGACGACGCCGCTGAATTCGGGAGCCGCCGGCTCCACGGCGTCGACCTCGAGGCCCGCCATGGTCAATTGATCCGCCAGCGCTCGGGTATCCACATCCGGATTCACCCACTCGCGCAACCATGACTCGCTGAATCGCATCTCAAGCTATCCTGTCTACATTTTTCTTTATATTCAGGCGAATTGCCTGAGAAACCTAAGGTCATTCTCGAAGTACAGACGGATGTCGTTGATGCCGTAGCGCAACATCGCCAGGCGCTCCACCCCCATGCCGAAGGCGTACCCGATGTAGCGCTCGGAGTCGATGCCGACGTGCCGGAAGACCTCCGGATGGATCATCCCGCAGCCCAGCACCTCCAGCCAGCCGGTTTGCTTACACACACGGCAGCCGGACGCCGTTACAGATGACGCACTGGATATCCACCTCCGCCGACGGCTCGGTGAAGGGGAAGTAGGACGGGCGGAAGCGCAGCTCCAGATCACGCTCGAAGAAGTTGTTCAGGAAATCGTAGAGCACGCCCTTGAGGTCGGCGAAGGTCGCCTGCTCGTCCACCAGAAAGCCCTCCACCTGGTGGAACATGGGCGTGTGGGTCAGGTCCGAGTCGCAGCGGTAGACCCGGCCGGGGGCGATGATCCGCAACGGCGGCCCCTGCTTCTCCATGACCCGGATCTGCACCGGCGAGGTATGGGTGCGCAGCAGCAGGTGCTCGTCGAAGTAGAAGGTATCGTGCATGGCCCGGGCCGGGTGGTGGGCCGGGATGTTGAGGGCCTCGAAGTTGTGGTAGTCGTCCTCGACCTCCGGTCCCTCCGCGATGCTGAACCCGGCATTGGCGAACAGCCGCTCGATGCGCTGCAGGGTGCGGGTGACCGGGTGCAGCCCACCGGGCCGCTGGCCGCGTCCCGGCAGCGTGACGTCGATGCGCTCGGCGGCGAGCCGTGCCGCCAGCGCGCCGCGCTCCAGCTCGGACTTACGCGCGTCGATTGCCTCCTGGACCTGCACCTTGGCCTGGTTGATGGCCTGCCCGGCCTCGGGGCGCTGCTCCTTGGGAAGCTTCCCGAGCTGCTTGAGCTGCGCAGTGAGCAGGCCGCTCTTGCCGAGCTAGCGCACGCGCACCTGGTCCAGGGCGGCCAGGTCTGCCGCCGCGGCAACCTCCGCCAGGGCGTCGTCTCGACGCTGGTCGATACCGAGTCCGGTTTGTTCGGTCATGTTCTTGTCGATTGTGTTTCGCGAAATAGGACCGTAGGTTGGGTTAGCGAAACGTAACCCGACGTCTACGGATGCTATCGGGTTACGGTGCGAGAAAGCTCTGCGGATAAATTCAAGGGCATTAAAGACGCATCTAACCCGACTTAGGAAACTCTATTCCGCCGCGAATGGTGGAATACGGCGCGCAGAAAAAGCCGGCGCAACGCGTTCGTGTCGGTGCAATCGCAGGCCTATTCCACTCTACATTTTCCCTTTTTTCTTGCTGCTCAGCTCCCCTTCGCAGCAAGAAAAAAGGGAAAGACCTCAGCCTTTCCCTCTTCACGCACAGGCGGCCAGCCGCCTGTGTCAGGCGGCCAGTGCCGCTTTCGCCTGCTCGGCCAGGGCCGCAAAGCCATCCTTGTCGTGATAGGCGATGTCGGCCAGCACCTTGCGGTCGACCTCGACCCCGGCCTGCTTCAGGCCATTGATGAGGCGGCTGTAGGACAGGCCGTTCTCGCGGGCAGCCGCATTGATGCGGACGATCCACAGGGAGCGGAACTGGCGCTTCTTCTGGCGCCGATCACGGTAGGCATACTGTCCGGCCTTGATGACGGCCTGCTTGGCGACTCGATAGACCTTGCTGCGGGCACCGTAGTAGCCCTTGGCCTCCTTCAGCACCTTCTTGTGACGGGCGTGTGCTGTTACGCCGCGTTTTACGCGTGGCATGAGTATCTCCGGTCTTCCAGGATTCGTTCGGCACCTGTGGCCAGCGGACACGTCAGCAATAGGGGATCATCCGCTGGGCGGACTTCACATCGGATTTGTGCAGTGTCTTGGGCCCACGCAGATGACGCATCCGCTTGGTGGTCTTCTTGGTCAGGATGTGCCGCCGATGTGATGCGTTGCGCTTGAAGGTTCCGGAGGCGGTGCGCTTGAAGCGCTTCGCCGCCCCGCGATTGGTCTTGAGCTTAGGCATTTCTGAAACTCCGCTATTTCAATTTTCTCGGCTAGTTGCTACTTCTTTTTGGGGCCCAGCACCATGATCATCTGCCGCCCTTCCATCTGCGGCTGCTGCTCGACGGCGCTGATCTCGGCAAGATCTCCTTCCACACGCTGGAGCAATTGCAGCCCCAGTTCGCGGTGCGCATGCTCGCGACCGCGAAAACGCATGGTGACCTTGGCCTTATCCCCATCGTTGAGGAAACGCGTCAGGTTGCGTAGTTTGACCTGATAGTCTCCCTCGTCCGTCCCGGGACGAAACTTGACCTCCTTGACCTGAACCTGCTTCTGCTTCTTCTTGGCCTCGGATTTCTTCTTCTTCTGATCGAACAGAAACCTTCCGAAATCCATGAGCCGGCAGACCGGTGGCTCCGCGTTGGGGACGATCTCCACGAGATCCAGTCCCTCGTTCGTTGCCCGTTCCTGGGCATCCGTCAACTTCACGATACCGACCTGATTACCTTCCGCGTCGATGAGCCTTACCTCGTAGGCGGTTATTTCGTTATTGACGCGGTTTCTTTTTGGTGCAGCGATAGCAGGTTCCTCCGAATAGCCAAAAACAAAAACGACCGGCGGCGCAGAAGCCTTATGCTGTGAGGCTTTCCGCGCCGTTCCGGACGTCAGTGGGTTCGGCCCGCAACCTCTTCGCCAAGACGGAGCAATGAAGTCCCCAAGGCCGATGGTGCCGAGATCCTTGCCCTTGCGGTCACGGACGGCAATCGTCCGGTTTTCGACCTCTCGGTCGCCGACCACCAGCAGGTAAGGCACCTTCTGCAACGTGTGCTCGCGGATTTTAAAGCCGATCTTCTCGTTTCTCAAGTCCGATTCGACGCGGAAGCCCTTGTCGCGCAAGGCGTTAGCGACCTCCAGCACATAATCCGCCTGGCGATCGGTGATATTGAGGACCACCGCCTGCACCGGTGCGAGCCACGGAGGCAACGCGCCGGCGTAGTGCTCGATCAGGATGCCGATGAAACGCTCCAGGGAGCCGAGGATGGCGCGGTGCAACATGACCGGCACCTTCTTGCTGTTGTCCTCGGCGATGTAGTGGGCGCCCAGGCGCTCGGGCATGGAGAAGTCGAGCTGTATGGTTCCCAGCTGCCAGACCCGGCTCAGGCAGTCGCGCAGGGAGAACTCGATCTTGGGGCCATAGAAGGCGCCCTCCCCCGGCTGCAACTCCCAATCCAGACCCTTTTGATTGAGGGCATCCTCCAGGGACTTCTCCGCCTTGTCCCAGACCTCGTCGGCGCCCACGCGCTTCTCCGGGCGGGTGGAGAACTTCACCAGCACCTCGTCGAAGCCGAAGTCCCGGTAGATCTCGAACAGCAGGTCGATGAAGTCCGACACCTCGGACAGGATCTGCTCCTCGGTGCAGAAGATGTGGGCGTCGTCCTGGACGAAGTTGCGCACCCGCATCAACCCGTGCAGCGTGCCGGAAGGCTCGTTGCGGTGGCAGGAGCCGAACTCCGCCAGGCGCAGGGGCAGGTCACGGTAGCTCTTCAGACCGTGGTTGTAGATCTGAATGTGCGCCGGACAGTTCATCGGCTTGATGGCGAAGACACGGTCCTCGGACTCGGTCACGAACATGTCCTTGCGGAACTTCTCCCAGTGCCCGGACTTCTCCCACAGGCTGCGGTCGATGACCTGGGGCGTGTGCACCTCCTGGTAGCCCCTGCCGCGCAGCTTGTCGCGGATGTACTGCTCCAAGATCAGGTAGATGGTCCAGCCCTTGTCGTGCCAGAAGACCATGCCCGGGGCCTCGTCCTGGGAGTGGAACAGGTCCAGCGCCTTGCCGATCTTGCGGTGATCGCGCTTCTCGGCCTCCTCGAGCCGGTGCAGGTAGGCCTTGAGCTCCTTCTTGTCCCGCCAGGCGGTGCCGTAGATGCGCTGCAGCATCTCGTTGTTGGAGTCGCCGCGCCAATAGGCGCCGGCCACCTTCATCAGCTTGAACCCGCTGCCGAGCTTGGCGGTGTTCGGCAGGTGGGGGCCGCGGCAGACGTCGAACCAGTCGCCCTGACGGTAGACCGAGACCTCCTCCCCTTCCGGGATGATGTCCTGGATGATCTCGACCTTGTAGTGCTCGCCGATGCCGCTCGAAGACCCGGATCGCCTCGTCCCGGTCCCAGACCTCGCGCTGGATGGGCAGATCGCGCTTGACGATCTCCTTCATGCGCTGCTCGATACGCGTCAGATCGTCCGGGGTGAAGGGCTCGTCGCGGGCGAAATCGTAATAAAAGCCGTCCTCGATGGCCGGCCCGATGGTGACCTGGGTGCCAGGGTAGAGCTCCTGTACCGCCTGGGCCATGACGTGCGCCGCATCGTGACGCAGCAACTCCAAGGCGTCCTCGTCCCGATTGGTGACGATGGCGAGCGATGCATCCCGGTCGATGACGTACGAGGTATCCACCAGCGCGCCGTCTACGCGGCCAGCCAGGGCGGCCTTGGCAAGACCCGGGCCGATGCAGAGGGCTACATCGTGCACGGAGACCGGTCCATCGAACTTCTTACGGGAACCGTCGGGGAGGGTAATCTGGGGCATGCTGGGTCCTGCAGATTCAGTGGTGATCCATACGAGAGATCACATGAGGGAAAAGCCATGAAAGGGAGAAGCTGCCAACCCCCAGCGTTCAGCCGCCGGCGAAATCGTGCTGGAGGCTGGTGTCTGGAGGCTGGGCAGCTCGGATTGGTAGGCGCGATTGGACTCGAACCAACGACCCCCACCATGTCAAGGTGGTGCTCTAACCAGCTGAGCTACGCGCCTGTCGTCAAGAGCCGGGAATCATACATGCTCCCAAACACCCAGTGCAAGTGTCTCTCACGACCTGGCGCCCAGTATACTTAACGGACCACCTTGAAACTCCAGCCAACGAGAAGAGCAGATCCCGAACATGACCACTATCCGCCAAGAAGACCTGATTCAGAGCATCGCAGACGGCTTTCAGTACATCTCCTACTTCCACCCGAAGGACTATATTCAAGCCCTCGGCGCAGCCTACGAGGCCGAGGAATCCCCCGCGGCCAAGGACGCCATGGCCCAGATCCTGGTCAACTCCCGGATGTGCGCCGAGGGCCATCGTCCGATCTGCCAGGACACGGGCATGGGAGTGGTATTTCTGAAGATCGGCATGGATGTGCGCTGGGACGCACAGATGAGCATCCATGACATGGTGAACGAGGGCGTGCGCCGGGCCTATGCGCACCCGGACAACCTGCTGCGCGCATCCATCGTCTCGCCGCCAATCGGGGAGCGCAAGAACACCCGCGACAATACCCCGGCGGTGATTCACATGGAACTGGTGCCCGGCGACAAGGTGGAGGTACAGCTGGCCGCCAAGGGCGGCGGGTCGGAGAACAAGTCCAAGTTCACCATCCTCAACCCCAGCGACAGCCTGGTGGACTGGGTGCTGCGCACCGTGCCCACCATGGGCGCAGGCTGGTGCCCGCCGGGCATGCTCGGAATCGGCATCGGCGGCTCGGCAGAGAAGGCCATGCTGCTGGCCAAGGAGTCCCTGATGGAGCACATCGACATCCACGAGCTCAAGGCCCGTGGACCCTCCAGCCCGGTCGAGGAGTTGCGCCTCGAGCTCTTCGAGAAGGTCAACGCGCTGGGCATCGGCGCGCAAGGCCTCGGCGGCCTCACCACCATCCTCGACGTCAAGATCAAAGAGTACCCGACCCACGCGGCCTCGCTTGCCGGTGGCCATCATCCCGAACTGCGCAGCCACCCGGCACGTCCATTTCACCCTGGACGGCAGCGGCCCGGTCAGTCTCGAGCCGCCGAGCCCCGACGACTGGCCGGACGTCACCTGGGAGGCGGGCGCAGACGCCAGGCGCGTAAACCTGGACAAGGTCACGCCACGAGGAGATCGCCACCTGGCAGCCGGGTGACCGTGTCCTGCTCTCCGGCAAGCTGCTCACCGGGCGAGACGCCGCCCACAAGCGCATCGTCGACATGCTGGACAGCGGCGAGTCCCTGCCGGAGGGCGTGGACTTCACCAATCGCTTCATCTACTACGTGGGTCCCGTGGACCCGGTGCGGGACGAGATCGTAGGTCCTGCCGGTCCAACCACCGCCACCCGCATGGACAAGTTCACCGAGCAGATGCTTGCCGATACGGGCCTGATCGGCATGGTGGGCAAGGCGGAGCGCGGACCCGCCGCCATCGAGGCCATCAAGAAGCACAAGGCGGTCTATCTGATGGCCGTTGGCGGCGCCGCCTATCTGGTAGCCAAGGCCATCAAGGGCTCCCGCATGGTCGCCTTCGAGGACCTGGGCATGGAGGCTATCCGCGAATTCGAGGTCAGGGACATGCCGGTGACCGTTGCCGTCGACTCCCGCGGAGAATCGGTGCACAAGACCGGGCCGGCCGAATGGCGGGCAAAGATCGGGAAGATACCGGTGGAGGTGGGGGCTTAGTTAGACGTCGGGTTATGGCGCGCAGGAAACTTGTGCGATTACTTCGTTTCCAAGCTTGCGAGCGCGCCCAACCCGACCGACAGAACCGAGTCCCCCGAGGGTCCCACCCGGGACGACAGCTTCCTCCGGCGCGGCCCCACACTCTGAAGCGTCTTCGCATGTCCTCGATTCCGACATTCCGGCCGGCGACCGAAAATTCCAGGAGCTGTGACATGCCTACGTACAAAGCCTTCCGCATCCACAACGACGGCCAGGGCTATCGCGCGGGGATCGAACAACTTCCCGTTGCCGAGCCGCGCGAAGGCGAGGTCCTGATCCGCGTCGCCTACTCCAGCGTCAACTACAAGGACGCCCTGGCCGGGACCGGCAAAGGCAAGATCCTGGCCAAATTCCCACTGGTCGGTGGCATAGACGCTGCGGGCAACGTCGAGGTGTCCGCCGACGGGCGCTTCGGCCGCGGCGACCCCGTGCTGGTGACCGGCCGCGGGATGAGCTTCGACCACGACGGAGGCTATGCCGAGTACCTGAAGGTCCCCGGCGACTGGGTGATCCCCATGCCCACGGGTCTGGACCCGCGCAATTCCATGATCCTGGGCACCGCCGGCTTCACCGCCGCCCTGGCGATCCATCGCATGCAGGTCAACGGACAGCGCCCCGAGATGGGCCCCGTGCTGGTGACCGGGGCCACCGGCGGTGTCGGCTCCATCGCTATCGACATCCTCAAGCACCTGGGTTACGAGCCGGCGGCGGTGTCCGCAAAGAAGGAGCTGTACGGCTGGCTACAGGAGCTCGGCGCCGGGCAGATCCTCGGACGCGACCAGCTGCCGGGCAAGCAGCGCCCACTGGAGAAGGCGGTGTGGGGCGGCGCCTTAGACAACGTGGGGGGCGAGATGCTGGCACAGATCACGCGCACTATCGTTCCCCGGGGAAACATTGCGAGCATCGGGCTCGCCGGCGGCTTCGAGCTCAACACCACGGTCATGCCCTTCATCCTGCGAGGGGCGAGCCTGCTCGGCATCAACTCGGTGGAGGTACCCCGTGATCTGTGCACCCGAATCTGGACACTCCTGGCAACGGACTGGCGCCCGCCGCATCTGGAGAGACTGCTTACGGCCACCCCGGGCCTCGATGAGCTCCCGCGCCTGTTCGACGACATGCTGGAGGGCAAAACCCACGGGCGTATATTGGTGGATCTGGGCTCCGACTGAGCGGCTTCAAGATGTCGGGCATCGGTAAATCGATCTCCGCCGCGGGCATAGGGTTGGGCGGCTGGATGGCCGGATATGTCGGCTGGCTGCTGCTCACCCGAGACTGGAAGCACGACCAGATGCGTATATTCTTTTTGTTACTGGCTGCCACGTTCACCCTGGCGGCTGCGGGTTGTGGTGGCGAGCCAACGCCGGAAGAACGGATCCGCGCCTACATCGATCAGGTCGCCGAAGCAGCCGAGGCGCGAAAATTGCGGTTATTCGATGACTTCGTAGCAGACGGCTACGAGGACGAGCGCGGCCTGACCAAGTCGGAGGTGCTCGGCATCATCGCGCGCTACATCCTGGCGAATCAGCGCATCCACATCCTCAAGCGGGTTGCCTCGATTCGGGTCGATGATGCGCACCATGCCCAGGCCGTCGTCTACGCCGCCATGGCGGGGCAACCGGTCTCGGGACCGGAGGACCTGGCGCGCATTACCGCGGACTTCTATCGTTTCGAGATCGATCTCAGCGCAGGTAAGGACGGTGTCTTTCGCGTAACCCGCGGCGACTGGAGACCGACTGGACCTGAGCAGTTTCTGATCGGACGCTGAGACCAGGTTCCGCTTGTCTTGTCCCGGGCTATGGTTGAGAATCCGGCCCAACAGCAATCCCGAGGACCTGACTGGACGGAAATCACGAAAACGACGACTTCGGAGACTTACCATGCACAGCAAGCTTCGCACCCTGCTCCTATTGCTTCTTACCGTCCCCTTCGCCGCACACTCAGCGATCAAGACCGAGACTGTCGAGTACGAAGACGGCGATACCGCCCTCAAGGGATTTATGGTCTACGACGATGCCCTGGAGGGTAAGCGGCCCGGTGTCATCGTGGTCCACGAATGGTGGGGACTGAATGACTACACCAAGCAACGCGCCGAGATGCTCGCCGACCTCGGCTACGTGGCCTTCGCCATCGACATGTACGGCGACGAGAAGGTCACCGAGCACGCCAAGGACGCCAAGGGCTGGATGTCCCAAATCACGGAGAACGTAAAGGCCTGGCAAAAACGCGCATTGCTCGGCCTGGATATCCTCAAGAAGCACGAGTTGGTGGACCCGGACTATACCGCGGCCGTGGGCTACTGCTTCGGCGGCGCAACCGTCATGCAGATGTCCTATGCGGGGGCCGACTTGGACGGCGTGGTGAGCTTTCACGGCTCCCTACCCCCCGCCACGGAGGAGCAACAGAAGAACATCAAGGCCAAGGTGCTGGTGGCCCACGGCGAGGCAGACGGCTTCATACCCGCGGAGCGCATCGCTGCGTTCAAGCAAGGCTTGGATGCGGCCGGCGCCGACTGGCAGATGGTGAGCTACGGCGGTGCGCAGCACGGCTTCACCAATCCCGGGGCGGACGCGTACGGTATCGATGGCGTTAAATACGATGAGAAGGCGGACAACCGGTCCTGGGCCCTGATGCAGCTGTTCCTCGACGAAGTCTTCGCCGAATAAGTCGCTAAGCGGATTTCGTATCTGCGATAGAGAGCACGAGCCGAAAGCCAGCGTCCCTGTGTGGCTGGTCCGGGTAAGAAACAAGCCGGCAGGCGCAGCGGGCGCTGCGGTAATCCTGAAGCCAGGATCCACCCCGCAGAACGCGCGCGCCGCTGGATTCCGGGTTGTTACGGCCATCGTCGCTCTTGTACGGATAGGGCCGGTATCCGGTGAGGCACCACTCCCAAACGTTTCCGCTCAGATCCTGAACACCATGGGGGGCACCCCCGTCGGGAAACATGCCTACGCTGACCGGCCGGCCGATGCTGTCGCTCGTATTGGCGCGCGAGTCCTCCCACTCATCTCCCCAAGCGTAGATCCGCCCCGCACCCCCCCGGGCGGCCATCTCCCATTCCGCTTCGGTGGGCAGACGCATCAGGTAGTCGGCGGGAACATGGCCGGAACGCCTGCGCAAATGGACGTCCAGCCAACGCGCATACGCCATGGCCTCGAACCAAGAAACACCAACCACGGGGCGATTATCGAACGCTGACTGCTCGGACCAGCTGTCCGGCTCCCGACGTTTCTTCCTCCGGCACCAATCCAGACCGAACTCGGTCCACCAGTCGGCGCAATCGTAACCTCCGGTCCTGACAAAAGCCGCGAACTGAGCAACGGTAATCGGATACCGGGCTACCCAGTAGCGGTAGTCAACCGACATCTTTGGCGGATTTCCGAGCTCGTCAGGCTCCGCCTCCGAATCCTCCTCGCTGCTGCCCATAACCAAGGGGCCGGACTTGATGAGGACCAAACCCAGAGCATTCTCCCGTTCGCCACGAAAATGCGCCGACATGCGAAATCTGGAGTGATCGAAGCGCGCATCTCCAAGCATCCCCAAAACATCGCCCACCTGTGCGCGCTCGCGCGCCTGCAGCGCCCCTCTTTCGACGAGCACAGCGAGCCGACGGGACACGTGCTCCAAAAGCCGGGCAGGAGCCGCGTCATCGCGTATCCGGCTCAAACCGATCCCCAACAAAACCTCACCCGCCAACCAGACGCGGCGCCAGCCGAAATCGTCCGAGGGAGGCTGAGGGGGACACAACTTCTCGACCAACAACAACACCCGCCCCAGCTCGCGTTGGTTGTGAACCAAAAAACCTACCGCTTGAAGTATGGTCTCGCGCCACGCGGCCCAATCAGCAAGAAGCGCTACGGCTTCTTCGGGAAAATCGACGGAATGCGCGAGATGCGCGCCCGCCAGGTATTCCTGGAAGGTGCGGTGGAGAAAACAGAAGGTTCCCGGTTGGCTCTCCACCACCAGACCGGAACGTAAAATCAAGGTATCCAGGACCGATTGCGCCCAGTCCAGGTGCTTAGCGGGATGCAATTGACGCAAAAACCTGATCAGATCCTGCTCGCCCATCCCGGCTATCAGCCTCCGCTCCGCGTAGACAGTGCCCGCGCAGACCTCGTACGACAGCCGCTCGAACATCCGGATCAGGTCGGTGCGGTCACGCCGAGCCTCGTTCAGAAGATCGGTCAGCCGTGGCTCTGCGCCCTGGCTCCCTTGCTCCCACCCAAAGAGTAGGATGTTTATCGCCTCCTCATAGAGCCGCGCGCGCGAGTCGGGCAGTTCCCCACGGTGCGTGTGAACCAACGCCATTACCGTCAGCAAGATCGGTTGGGGCGCAAAGCCCCGGAGATCCGGCCTGCGCACCATCTGTTTCAGCGCTTCCGCCGTCTCCAGTCCTCGGGGCGCCAGGGCTTGGCGTTGAGCGCTGACCTGGGCGTACCAGGCACCGATGAAATCGTCTATCCGCTGAACATCGAAGGGCACGAGCGTCGTCTTCGGAAAACGCCGCGCGGAAAGCTGTAAGTCCGGCTGCTCGTAAGCCAGCACCCGACAGGTCACCAGAATGCGGCAGGACGCGTACCGATTCGCGGAGTCTTGAATGCTGTCGCGCACCGATGGAAGCAGGCTCGCGGGTACCTCGTCCAACCCATCGAGCAGCAGGAGCACCTCGCCTCGCTCCAAGGCGGCATACAGGGGATCGATGGCAAAACCGAGGTTTCGCTCGCGCAGGTCGTGGAGAATGTAACCCCACATGATAGACGCGCTCGCCTCGTGGCTACCCCCATGGGCTCCTATCCAGGCGGCGAAGTCACCTAGAACCACCAGGATGGGAAGATACTCGCGCTCGGCCGCAGGCCAGTCCCCGAGATGTTGTGCATCCCCGGTGGCCAGCGCGTAGGCAAGCAGATTCAAGAAAGTGGTCTTTCCCGATCCGGGGCCGCCGAGCAGAATCTGCGTGCGGCGCAGGATGGCCGCCTCCATCGCGGTGACCCGACGCGGCTCGCCGGCGTCAGCCTCATGCTCGCTGCCGCGCTTGCGCGGCAGCGGAAAGGGCCAGAACTCACCGCGCCGTGCGGCCTTGAGGGCCGAGTTGACAACCCCGGCAGGGGCGTTTAGATCGGTGTCCAGACCGACATAGAGGGCTGGCAAGCTCAAACCGAAAGCGGGTGCGTGGCCGATCCGCGCGGCAGGCGGTAACATCCGGCGCAACGGCAGCTTGCCCGAACGCGCAGCGACCACTCGGCGGTAGATCTCGATTTGCTCGTCCGCGGACTCTGGCCAGTCCCCGAGATAGAGACCGTTGACGATCTCTGCTTCATTCTCGGGAATCGCACTGACGGTGCTCGTTGCCTCCGCAGCGGAAGCCTCTCCGTCGCCGTCGACGAGTGCCTGCAGCTTACCCTCCAGGTCCTTTTTTTCCAGCTCAAGCTCTTCCAGGCGCTCCTGGAGCGTCTGAATATGCGCGAGTTTTTCTTGCGTCATATCTGGTCCAGAAGCAGCTGCCGATCGTTTCAATGGCTTCGAATGCATCAGCGATACAGCCGTATCCAGCGGGGAAACGTTCAGAGGTTTATTATTCCGCGTCAGAATGCTAACAGATGTTTGCCGTATGTCCGCTTCTTTGATCAACTTGGTCGCCGCCCTGCCCGCAGAGGCAAAGCCGATCGCATCCAGGCTCGGTCTGGAACGGGTGCACACCCAGCGGATTTTTCCGATCTACCGGCGTGGGCACGCCCGTTTGGCGGTCTGCGCGCCGGGCAAGATCAACGCGGCAGCTGCAACCGCCTATCTCGGCGCCTTGAGCGGCGGACGCAAAGACGCAATCTGGGTGAATATCGGAGCCGCGGGACACGCCCACCGGCATGTGGGCGAGCTGGTGCTTGCGCACAGGATCACCGACGCAGGCTCCGGCAGAATCTGGCACCCGTCCCTTCCCCCGGGAGAGTCGTTCCCGTCCGAATCGCTGCTGACCCTGGACCGGCCGGACCTGAGCTATGCGCAAGATTCGATGGTAGACATGGAGGCAAGCGGCTTCTACGCCACAGCCAGCCGCTTCTCTCCCGTCGAGCTGGTACAGGTTCTCAAGGTCATTTCGGACAACCGCAAGCATCCCGCTCACGGGCTGAGCGCCAAACAGGTCCGAGGGCTCATGTTGGACGCCCTCGCCCCCCTCGAGGCACTGATCGCACTTCTCGCGAAAACCGCGACAGGACTCCACGAGCCCGGGCCGTAGTCCACGATGGGCACAAGTGCGTCAAATCCACGAACCACAGCAAGACTCCGTTGCGTCTCAAGCACGCCCAAGCAGACGGTGAACCACCGCCCCCGCCAGCGTCATGCCGAACAACGCGGGCAGGTAGCTGACGGTCCCGTTAACGGCCCGCGCACGGCCAATGCCCGCAGGTTCTGGCGGAAGGGGTGCACAGGGCGTCTCCTCGGACCAGACAGCGAGCACGCCGCGGCCCAACCCCCGCCGGCGCAGCCGCTGGCGAACGACGCGAGCCAGGGGACAGACCTGCGAGTCCATGAGGTCTCCGACGCGGATGCGCGAGGGATCTGTGCGTCCGCCCGCACCCATACTGCTGGCGACCGGGATACCGAGCTCGATTGCCGTGAAGATCAGTGCAACCTTGCTGTTGAGGCTGTCGATGGCGTCGATGACGAAATCGAATCCCGGCTCCAGGACCCGCGCCATCTGGTCCGCAGCCAGAAACTGGTCCAGACGCGTCAAACGGCAGTCGGGGTTGATGTCGCGCACACGCTCACCCATGACATCCAGCTTTTCGCGTCCGAGCGTCGAGCCCAGGGCGACCAGCTGGCGATTGAGGTTCGATGCGGCCACCTGGTCGAAATCGGCCAACGCCAAGTGTCCGATGCCGGCGCGAGCCAAGGCCTCGGCAGCATAGGAGCCAACGCCGCCGAGCCCGGCCAACAGCACCCGCGCCCCGCGCAAGCGCTCTACGCCGCTGTCGCCGATGACAATACGCGTGCGCTCCCAGATAGGATTATCCAAGTCCGGCCCGGAATCCGGAGACTCTCCAGTCATTTTTCCAGCTCAATGCCCAGGAGCTCGCAAGCGTTGCGCGTAGTCTGCGCCGCGACCAGCTCCTGTGTCTCCCCGCGCGCCTCGGACAGCGCGGCCAGCACGTCTGGCAGATACTCGGGGCTGTTGCGCTCTCCGCGGTGTGCCGCGACCGTCAGGTCAGGCGCGTCCGTCTCCAACACGATCGCCGCCAACGGCAGGTCCCTGGCGAGGGCGCGGAGCTTTCGGGAACGCTCGAAGGTAAGCATTCCGCCGAATCCGAGCTTGAAGCCCAGGTCGATGTATTTCCTGGCCTGCTGCAGGCTGCCGCTGAAGGCGTGGGCGATGCCTCCCGGAACACGCGTGCGTTTCAGGGCCGCCAACACCTGGTCGTGGGACTTGCGTGCGTGAATCAGCACCGGCAGCCCGGCAGCAGCGGCCAGCTCGAGCTGAGCCTCGAACAGGACCTGCTGGCGCTCACGGTCCAGGTCGGGCAGAAAGAAGTCGAGCCCGATCTCCCCCACCGCGACCGGTCTCACTGCCTCAATCAAACGCTCCAACTCCGCCAGGTCGGCGTCGCGATGCCGCTCCAGGAAAACCGGGTGCAATCCCAGGGCCGGGTACAAATCAGGCGCAGATCCGCAAAGATCGAGCAAGCCGCGCCAACCTCCGGCATGGATGGCGGGGACAACCATGGCAACAATGCCCAGAGCACGTGACCTGGAGATAACCTCGCCACGGTCTGGATCGAACGCTTCGACATCGAGGTGGCAGTGGGTGTCGATCACCACATCAAGTCATCCGGCACCTTGTACTCGGCGTACTCGTCGTCCTCGCCGCCATCGCCACCCGTCTGGTTCAACACGATAATCAGGCTCTGGTCCCGAGCCCGAACCCTTTCGGCGATTTCGGGCATGAGCAGCTCATAACCCGTGTCCTGACGCACGACGGCCAAACCACCTTTCGCCAGCTTGCCCTGCTGCTCGGCGGTCACGTAGATGCGCTTGATGCTGTCGCCGTCGAGAAAGCTGTACGCGACATCCCCTTCGCCCCGCGGTATCCGGTTCGAATGGATCAGCTGGCGCAGCTCGTTCGCTTCCGCCTTGCGCCGCGCCTCTTCCTGGCGCTGCCGATTGAGCTCGGCATCGCGCCGCGCCTTCTCCGCCGCGGCCTGTTGCGCGCGCCGCCGGTCCTCCTCTCCCGGACTGATCTTGCCGCCGGCCTGCTTGCCCTTCTTTCGCTTGGACGACCTGGCCTGTTTCACCCGCTGTTCGTCGACCAGCCCCGCCTTGAGCAACTGGTCCTGCAGTGAGTTACCCACGTTTTCCTCTCCCGAGCTCGTTGTACGATGAGGATTCGAGAATCTATCAGCCGAGCGCTCGAATGCAACCCATGGTGCAACTCTGTGCCCGCGCGTCCGCACCGAGGCGGGTGCTCGTTTCTACCCGGGTAGAGCGAAAAGCGGTACCAACCTATACCGGCACCGCCCGCAGACGGGTAGAATCCGCAGGCGACGAACGATGCTGTGCAAAGGAGAAACCTCTATGAAGCAACTCGTTGAACCTTTTCCTTCCGCTTCTGCTCACGGTCCCGGCCCTTGCCGCAGAGCCGGGACCAATCGGCTATGTGGACATGCAGATGGTGCTCGACAAGAGCAAGGCCGGCCAGCAGGCCCAAGAGGCGCTCAAGGAGAAGTTCGGAAGTAAGCAGCAGGAGTTTGCACAAGAGGAGCAGTCGATCCGTCAGCTGCAGCAAACCCTGGCCAGGGACGAAGCCCTGATGAGCCAGGCCGAGCTCGACAAGAAGACCGCCGACCTCAAGACGAAGACTGGAGGCATTTCAGAAGAAAGCGGCAGAGGCGCAGCAGGAGCTGGCGAGTGAGCAAAGCAAGCTCAGCGGCGAGATCCTGGCGCCTGTCGAAGGAATCATCGCTGCAGTAGCCAAGGACAACAAGGTCTCGGCGGTTTTTGAGCGCCGCCAGAGCGGCCTCCTGTATATCGACGAAGGGCTGGATCTCACCGCCGACGTCATCAAGCGGCTCGATGCGCAGGACAAGAAGTAGCAACAGGCGCGCCGTCAGCGTTCGCCGACGTGCGGGTCTCGGGTTTTTTTACGCTTAGGTTTCTTCTCTTCCGGACGCCCGGGGTAGAATCGTGACGCTAAATCGCCGCACGAAGAGCCGTGGCCAGCCGGCGCCGGGCCAGCCGGCAATTCTTAGCAAGTGATCGGCGCGGCAGCGAAGGCCGCGCCCCAGTATGAAGACGAGGACGAGAATCGATGCTTGGTGAATCCCACGATCTGCTGCACGAGTTTCCCGATCTGGAGGCAAAAATTGCAGCGCTTTGCAGCTCCAACGAGGAGTTTGCCCAACTGATGTCGGAATACGACAACCTGGATGCCCGCGTCCGCAAGCTGGAGGAGCTTGGGACCCCGGTGGCCGACGAGACCATTGAAGATCTCAAGAAAGAGCGCCTGATGATGAAGGACCGTCTCTACGAAATCCTGCGCAGCGACTGATGCAGACGCAGATATTCGCGACATGTTGAAATTTAAAATCGTCCCGGTCACGCCGTTTCAGCAGAACTGTACCATCCTGTGGTGCGACGAGACGGGACAAGCCGCCGTCGTCGACCCGGGCGGCGACGTGGTGCATATCCTCGCGGCAATTCGGTCGGCGGGCGTCGACCCGGTGAAGATCCTGCTCACTCACGGCCACATGGATCACGTAGGCGGAACGGCGGAGCTCGTGGAGCGCTTGGCGCTCCCCATCGAGGGCCCTCACCGAGACGACGATTTCCTGCTTCAGTCCCTGGCCCAGCAATCGCGGATGTTCGGCGTCCCCGACGGTCGAAAGCTTCACCACCGGGCGCTGGCTCGGAGGACGGCGACCGGGTGACAGAACTCGGCGAGGTGGAGCTGCAAGTCATCCACTGCCCCGGCCACACGCCGGGCCACGTCATCTTCTTCGACCCGGAATCCAGACTGGCCCAAGTCGGAGACGTGCTGTTTCAGGGCTCGATCGGACGCACCGATTTTCCCCGCGGAAATCACGCAGACCTGTTGCGCTCGATTCGCAAGCGCCTGTTCCCGCTCGGCGACGACGTGCGGTTCATACCGGGTCACGGACCTATGTCCAGCTTGGGCGCCGAGCGCCGCGCCAATCCCTTCGTCGGCGACGCCTTCGTCGGCAAGGCATTCGCCTGAGCCCGAACCGCCTCGCGCTCCAGATATATTAAGGAAATCAGTATATTCTCAGATTCCCGGAATCAGGTCCCGATCTATGCTTTAATACACGCAACACCAGCGATCTATCGGATGAGTAAAGTGGGTTCAAGCTCATCTCCGTCTACACGCACAGGCTCCGGGCGCACCAACTGGGTTCGCAGCACCCTGTCTCCCGCCGCAAGCAGCGGCAAAAAAACCACATCCCCCAAGTCCTCCGGCGGCAAAAGGTTCGTGGAGCCCTATCGGCTCAGCGAGGCGCAGCGTCAATCGATGCTGGCAGGATTGGAAGACCTGAGCATCGGCGACGAGCAGAGCAGGAGCCTGTTTGCGGCCGCACTGGAATATGGCCTGGCGACCTGCCGCAAGCTCATGGAGCCAGCGGATGAATCTCCCCCACCACCACGAGAGCACAGTCCCAGCGAAGAGGAGGTTGCAATCGCGGCGCTAGCGCAGGCCGCGGACTGCCTGGCACAGCGCCTTAAGGAACTGGACGATGCCGCCTCCCTCATGCTGCAACAAGAGCTGGCGGAATCGGACCGTTTCCAACGTAGCTATGGTGAGGACTACCTCAACTGCCTGGGCTGGGAGATCCAAAGGGTTGCGGGCGTCGCCAAGCCCGTCCAACGCGAAGCTCCGCAGGCGCCTGAGGAGCCTCCGCTCTCCGACGACGCGCGCCGCTTCATCCTGAGTGCCGCCGATGCCTTCGAGGACTGTTTCGAGCAGGCCCCCACGGCCGATCCGCATTCCTTGTTCGTGGGGGCGCTGGAGGCCGTCGTCCAGGTTACCGGCATTCGGGTACCCACCGGTGGTGAAACGCTTTCCCAGGTATTGGCTCAGGAATAGTCGCCAACTCAGCGGGCTTTCAGCGCACCCTGTGGGCGAACCAGCGCAAATAATTTTCCCCAAGAAAAATAAAAGCTAACAGCTAATCGCTACGAGCTTACTGCTCCCTGCAGGGTGATCAATCATCGATCTGTCCTTTGCCGATCACGGCGACGTCCTCTCGGTTACAATTCGCCCGGCAGAATGCGCGAGGACGCCGCCAGCGCAGGCGCCCTACTCGATCGCCAGGCAATCAATCATACGCAAGCACTTCGAGACTCGGAGGTCCAGAGCTCCTCATGATCTTCAAGCGACTTCTCGGCAAGAGGAAAGAGCGGACAGCTACTCCGAAGGATCAGGACGACCTGATCCGCATCGTCCGCGAAAGCCAGGACGCAGCAGCGCGCCGCGATGCCTGCCGCCGGATCACGCGCCTGCCCGAGCTGCGCGCCCTGGCCTCCTCGGACGCAGACGCCGGGGTGCGCGAGATCGCCCTGTCCCACTACCGTAACCTACTGTTCGGGCGGGACGAGGACAGACCATCGCTGCCGGAGCGCCTGGACGAAATTGGAGTACTGCAGGATCAGCGCATCCTCGAGCAGCTGGCGCTCGACGCGCAGGAAGCGCAGGCCCGTCACGCAGCCATCGTTAAGATCGCGAATCCCGACGTCCTGGCGAGCTGCGCCCTGACTGACGCTCTGGCCGCGAACCGGAGCGCGGCGGTCGAGCTGCTGGACGACCGAAAGGCCTTGGATCAGGTCGTAAAGAACATCGGCAAAAAGGACAAGCGGGTCTATCGCGCCGCCCGCGGAAAGCTCAAGGAAATCGTCGAGCGGGAGGCCCTGCCCGCGCGCATCCGCGCCAAATGCGAAGAGCTGATCGAGAAGGTCGAGCGCCTGGGGCGTTTCGGGCACTGGGTGCAGGACCGCGCCATGCTGGATCTGCTCGACCGGCAATGGAAGGAGATCGAGCCCGAGGCGGACGAGACCCGCAAGGCCCGCTACCAAGAGCTGCGCGACCGCTTCCTGTCCGCCTACGAGTCCTACCGCAGCGAGCACGAGGCGCAGATAGCCGCGGAAGAGGCGCGCGAGGCATTGCGGGCGAATCGCCGGTCCCTGCTCGAGGAGTTGCAGGCCATGGCCACCTTAGGCGACCAAGCAAAGGTGGCGCAAGAGCTGGAGCAGATCGCCACCCGTTGGGGTGGGCTCGAGCCCCTTCCGGAGAAGGAGCAGGCGTCTTTCGAGCGCAAATTCGCGGCCATGCGCGAGGACGCAACAAGCCGCCTTGAAGAGCTGACGGCAATGACCAGGCGCAACGAGCGAATGCGCGAGCTGTTGCAGAGCACCGAGAAGGCATTGGAGCGTACTAAGCCCTTGAGCCGCAGGCAGATCCGGGAGCTGCTCGACGAGGCGAAGCCGCTGCTCGATGCAAAGGGTGCCGACAAGACCGTCGCAGCGCGCTTTGCCGAGAAACGCGAAGCCATCGACGAGCGCTTGCGCAAGCAGAAAAAGCACGCCGAGCAACGCTTGGCGCAGCTCCCGGAAAGGCTCGACGAGCTTACTAGAGCCCTCGAAAACGGTAGCCTCAAGGAGGCCGAGCCCCTCTACCAGAGCGTCACCGCCAGTATCGACCTGATCGAGCATAGCGGATTGCCGCGCAAGTCCTGCGCGGAGGCTGCGGCACGGCTCAAGGCACTGGCGCCACGGTTGCGTGACCTGCAGAAGTGGCGCAGGTGGGGAGCCGACCAACATCGCCAAGAGCTGTGCGCGATCATGGAGGAGCTGATCTCGACCGACATTTCCTTGGAGGCCATGTCCCTGCGCCTGCATGACCTGCAGATGCAGTGGAAGGAGCTCGACAAGGGGGGCTCCCCCGTGAACCACCCGCTGTGGGAGCGTTTCCATTCCGCCTCCGAGCGGGTATACGAGCATTGCAAGCCCTACCTGGAAAAGCAGGCGGCCGAGCGCGACGCGAACCGACAGCTGCGCGAGCAGCTTTGCCGGGAGCTCGAGGAGTTCCTCGACCGGGTGGATTGGGAGCGCATGGACTGGAAAATGGCCGCGCGAGCAGAGCGCGAGATGCGTCAGGCTTGGTCCGCCATAGGCCCCATGGAGGGCCGCCACCGAAAAGAGTTGGAGAGGCGCTTTCGCAGCGCCCTAAAACGCCTGGATGACCACCTGGCGCAGGAACGCAGCAGAAACCAGGCCCTCAAGCGCGAGCTCATCGAGAAAGTCGAGACTCTCATTGAAGAGCCGGACCTCGGACGCGCCATCGACGAGACCAAGCGCCTGCAAAGGGATTGGTACACCACGGTGCCCGCACGGCAAAAGGAGGAAAACCGGCTCTGGCAGCGCTTCCGGGCGGCGTGCGACGCCGTGTTCGCCCGCCGCCAAGCGCAGCAGGAGGCCCATGCCGTCGAGCTTGGCGAAAACCTCAAACAGTGCGAGGAGCTGTGCCTGGAGGCGGAAAAGCTCGCCGCCTCCGACACCGGTGCCTTTGAGCTGACGTCCGCCTTGCGGGAGCTCGATAAACGCTGGCGGGAAGCGGAGATCCTGCCCGTGCCTCGCCTGGCCGAGGCCGGACTCATCAAGCGCTGGCGCGAGGCCTGCAGCCGAGTCGAGCGCTGCCGCCGGGAGCGCTTGGCGGAGCAGCGCCGCAAGGACCTGGATCTGCTCGGTGATCAGGCAGCGCTGTGCGAACGCCTGGAACGGACATTGGAGGCCCAGACCGGCACAGAGGCCACGCTGGCCGAGACGCAAGCCGCTTGGGAGGCCCACCCGAAGCAGCACGACCCGGAGATCCAAGCCGCTGTCGAGAGACGCTTCAACAGAGCCGCAGAGGCCCTCGGAGAGGGCGGCGACAAGCTGGCGGCCCTTCGCAGCAGCTTCGCCGCCGATGGCAAGCGCCGCGCCGAGCTCTGCCTGCGGTTGGAGATACTCGCCAAGATCGACTCACCGCCGGAGCTGATGCAAGAACGTCTGCAGTTCCAGGTCACGCGCTTGACCGAGCACATGCGCGAGGGCGAGAGAGACCCGTTGGAGGCCACTTCCCGATTGTTGCAGGAATGGTACCTATGCGGCCCCGCGCCCGCGTCCGAGGCCGCCGCTTTAGAGGAACGCTTCCTGCGTGCACGCCGGTCCATCGAGAAGTCCGATCTCGACGACGCGGCGGCCTGAGCAGGGCTGGCCGGGCTGTCGGACTGCAGGTCGGCCTTCAGTCCGAGTCGTTACTCACTGCTGAGGGCTGAAGGCCGACTCGCGCACGGGACGCGGCCCCCTTGGCGGCGGCCTAATCAGATTCACGAAAAAGGCGGCGCAAACAGCGATGACAGACAGAGGATTCGAAATACCCGAGGCGGCTGAAGAAGCCTTCTACCGGCTACTTGCGACGAACGTCTTCCTTCTCGAAGGCGACTGCTGGTATCTGGCCGAGCATCACGCCTCCCTGCCCCTGATGGAGCGAGGCGACGCCAGGGACAACGAACGCCATCTGCACTGAGCGCCTGATGCGGGGCGTCGCCGGCACAGAGCATATGCCCGACGCCCTGACCATCCAGGCGAATTCTAGCCTTTCTCCCTGATACGCACCGCTAGCACATCGCAGCTCGCACCGTTCAGGACCGAACGGGCAGTAGAGCCCAACAGCGCCGCCAATCCATGACGGCCATGACTGCCGAGAATGATCAGGTCCACATCCAGGTCGGATGCAAACCGCAATATGGTGCGGCCGGTGGTACCGAGCTCGATATGCCTGTTCTCGGCGCCCACGCCCATCCGCTCACCCAGGGCCGCCATCTGCTTCTTCGCTACTTCGAGTAGCTCCTGCTCCAGGTCGAAATCGTCCGGAAGAACCAGGTCTCCGGAATAGGACATGGGCAGATGCTCCACCACGTGCAGCAGGGTGAGCCGGGCCTGACAGCGCTCCTTCAGTTGCAACGCGCGCTCAACGACGGCCTCGGTCTCCGGAGCAAAGTCAACGGCCAATAGCAAGTGTTCGTAATCGGCTGCGCTCATGAGGTTCTCTCCTTCCCGAAACTTCCGATTCAAGTATAGGCATTTCTGAATGTGGGATTAGGCACCGAGAGAGGGCTCGGATTGCGGGCCCGTCGTATCGGTTTACTTAGAAGGAGTTGACCCGTAAGCTTACCTCCATTCCTCGCCGAAAACCCTTCCGCAAGGCTCGAGACGGCTTCACCCTCCCCTTTCCGACGCCGGAGGTATCTTGCAGGGGTCGAGGTTTCGCGCCTTGAACCGCACCTGCCGGCAAGGGCCCACCCTTCGCTGGCAATTGCCGTTACCGCACGATAGAGATCAGGGCCTCAGCCAGCAAACGGCGTCAAAGGCGTCTCGGCGCAAAAATACCCTAGCCAACTCCCGGGCCAACCCCGAAAATCGAAAAACCGGGTAACCGGCACCCTATCCATCAAGCAGCAAGTCCCATGGAATCACAATCAGCACCCAACCGCACCCATCCATTCGACCTGGCGCATCCCGAGAAATACGCACGCTGGCGCGAAAGTAAGCTCGAGCTCCACCCGACGCGGATCGAGGATCTCATCGTAGAGATCCGTGATCCGCGGCGCCTTACCGACAACGAGGCAAATGCCATTCTGGACCGGTGCCGGCGCGCCAACATGGCCATCTACGCGAGCCGAAGCCTTGATGACCCGGACAAGGAAATCCCGCGGCAGCTAGGCCGGCAACTCGGTCTAACGCGTCTGGATCACAACAGGGGCGCGGACGACGACGCCATCAGCTCCATAACCGTTCAGGCCGATGCCCTGCACCGCGGCTTTATCCCGTACAGCACAGGTCCCATCGCTTGGCATACCGACGGCTACTACAACGCCTCGCACCAGCAGATCCATGCCATGGTACTGCACTGCGTGCACCCGGCGGCGGAAGGCGGAACGAACGACCTGCTGGATTCCGAGATCGCCTACATCCTTCTGCGCGACCGAGATCCGGAGCTAATCCGCAACCTCATGCACCGTCAAGCCATGACCATCCCCGCCAATATCGTGGACGGTACGGAGCAACGTCCCGAACGGACGGGCCCGGTATTCTCCCTGCAAATTGACGGTCACCTGCACATGCGGTACACAGACCGCACACGCAGCATCCTGTGGCGCGACGACCCCGACACCGCAGAGGCAGTCGCCGCTCTAAAGGACATACTGCATAAAAAAACAGCTTGGCACTTCTGCGCCAAGCTGGAGCCGGGATGGGGCCTGGTGGGCAACAACCCTCTTCACACCCGTACCGGATTCGTGGACGGCGCGCGGCCCCGTCTGCTTTACCGGGCGCGTTATTACGATAGAATCGCCGGCACCTGACATGCGGCCTTTATTGGCGGCATGAATCAGTTATTATGCAGAAAACCTCTATTTCCCGATCGACGTTACGGTTTAAACCCGTTTAAGACGGTCGCCGGGTAGATGCCGATTCGAACACCAAGAGACGAGAGAGAGACGATGGCTGACGACAAAAAGATCGAGACCAAGCAGGCACCGGCAACCGCCAAGAAGACAGCGAGCAAGCAAACCGCCCCGATGCAGGCAGCTGCGAAATCGGCGTCGACCAAAAAGACAGTCGCAAAGAAGACGGCGGCAAAGAAGACGACAGTCGCGAAGAAAACCCCGGCAACCAAAAAGACCGTCGCCAAGAAGGCCCCGGTTGCAGCAACGCGCCCGGCAACCCGACCTGCACCTGCTGCCGCCTCTGCGCAACCAACTGCGCCTCAGTCTAAACCAACACCCCAAACCCAGTCGGCTTTGCCGTTGGAAGAAAAGCCGCAAGCCGGCGCTTCCGCCGCGGCCGGCGCCGCCGAGCGTTATGCGATGATTCAGGAGGCTGCCTACTACAAGGCCGAACGACGGAACTTCGCGCCCGGGTTCGACGCCGAGGATTGGGCCGACGCCGAGCGTGAAATCGACGAAAAACTGGGAAAGCGCTGATCCCGACATTTTCGGCGGCGTGGCGCCGAGCTGCCTGCAGGCGCTTGGAGACGCCGTAGTTTGCGCGGTGCATCGCTTGTCCCGATCCTCACGGACCTCGCGATTTTCAATCCATATTGCCGCCAAGCTCGGAGCCCGGCAACGGGGAGATACTCATCCGCCGGAACGATCCCCCGCTTCCATCTCCGGGCGCATCGGCCGGCCCAATAGTGCGTGAGCACTCTCGTGGATCGATAGCAGGGAGGGAATCACGAGCAAGCACCAGCAGGGTCGCGAAGGCGAGGCCGAAGGCGATGGAGGTGGCCATGGGGATCAGGAACTGGGCCTGGAACGAGGTCTCGAACAGCAGCGGCGTCAGGCCGGCGATGGTGGTCAGCGAGGTCAGCAGCACCGCCCGCAGGCGCTGGCAGGCGGCCTCGATCCAGGGCCTCGCGCACCTCCATGCCCTGCGCGCGCAGCCGCTTGTAGAAGCTCACCAGGATGATGGAGTCGTTGACCACGATGCCGGACAGCCCGAACAGCCCGAACAGGGACAGGATGGTCACGTCGATGCCCATCAGCCAGTGGCCGAACAGGGCGCCCGTCAGTCCGAAGGGGATGGCCGTCATCACCACCAGGGGCCAGCCGTAGGAGGCGAACACCCAGGCCAGCACCAGGTAGATCAGCACCAGCCCCAGCATCAGGCCCTTGCGCATATCCCCCAGGGTCTCCCGCTGATCGGCGGAACGCCCTTCGAAGGAATAATCGACCGGGAACCGCTCCTGCAGCTCCGGCAGGGTATCGGACACCAGGGAGGCGATGACGGCGCCGACGTTGGTGATTCCCGAGTCCACATCCGCGGCAATCTCCACCGCCAGTCGCCCTTCGGCGTGGCGCAGGACCTCGAAGCCGCGCCGTGAGCGCCATTCGGCCACCGCGGTCAGCGGCACGGACTCGCCGGAGGGCAGACGCACGTTGAGGCGGTACAGGCTGCCCAGGCGCGAGCGCTCCGCCTCGGGAAGCCTGACCCGGACCTCCACCTCATCCGGACCGTCCTGGAAGATCTGCACCAGCCGGCCGTCGAATGCGGTGCGCAGCTGCCGGCCCAGATCTTCGACGGTGAGCCCGAGGGCCTCCCCCGCCGGGGTCAGTGAATAGATGAGCTGCTCGCGGCCGTAGGCCAGGTCGTCCGACACCTCGCTCACGCCCGGGGTCCCCTCCAACACCTCGGTCAGGGCCAGAGCCGCCTCCTTGAGCTGCTCCGCGCTCGCCGCCGTTCAGGCGCACCGTGAGATCCCGGCCCGGCGGACCCGCGCGGCGCGAGGTGATGGTGAAACCCTCCAGTCCCGGCGGGCATTCGGATGCGCTCGCGCCAGGCGCGAACCAGATCCGTCGTTGCGCACCCTGCGCTCGTCCGGCGGCACCAGCTCCACCTCCAGGGCGCCGAGCTGCTCTCCGGAAGCCCCGCGCACGCTCCCGTGGCCTCCACCGGCCTTGGCACCGTGGATGGCGATCGCAAGGTTCACGAGCTTTCCCTTCTCCAGCGCTTCCTCGGTCTCGGACAAGGTCTCCCGCAGATGCTTGAGGAAAGCGTCTACCCGCGCCCTGCGGCGTACCGGCCACGAAGGTGGCATTGGCGCTGACGATCTGCGCCTCCGGGGTCGGAAAGAAGACGAAGTTGAGCCGCCCGCCGGCCAACAGACCGACAGGCGATCAGAAGCAGCGATAGGGCCAGGCTGATGGTGGCGTACTTGTTGTTGATCGCCAAACCGGCAAGGGGCCGGAACAGCCTGTCGCGAAAGTAGGAGAAGCCCGCGTCGAGGCGTCCGCGCAGGGAGCGCGGACCCACCTTGTGGGCATGGATGAAGGAATGGCGCAGATGTCCCGGCAGCACCAAAAAACTCTCGACCAGGGAGGCCAGGATCACGCTCACGATCACCAGCGGAATGGCGAACAGGATGTTGCCGATGATCCCGCCGATCAGCATCAGCGGCAGGAATGCGGCGATGGTGGTCAAGCGAAGAGGCGACCACCGGCGCCAGCATGCGCCGGGCACCGCCCTCCGCGGCCAGCAGGGGCGGCTCACCCATCTGATAGTGGGCCAGCGCATCCTCGCCCACCACGATGGCGTCGTCCACGATAATGCCCAAGGCCATGATCAAGGCGAACAGGCTGATCATATTGATGCTGCCGCCGGCCAGGTAGAGGATGAACAGGGTCGCCATGAAGGAGACGGGAATACCCCAGGCCACCCAGAAGGCCACCCGCCCGGTGAGGAACAGGTAGAGAATGGCCACCACCAGGGCCAGCCCGCCAGCGCCGTTCTTCACCAGCAGCATGATGCGCTCCTTGATGAGCTGCCAGGATTCGTCGAACACCGTCAGCTCGACCCCCGGCGGAAGGCGGGGCAGGGTCTCCTCGACCCACTTCTGCAGGATCCTGGCCGCGACCAGGGAGTTTCCCTGCTCCGCCCGCTGCAGCCTCAGCTCTACGGCGGGTGCGGCGTCCCTGCTCAGCCAGACGCCGCCGTCCCTGGGGCCGCGGCGGATCTCGGCGATGTCACCGAGATCGATGCGCATCTCGTCCGCCGTCTTCACCGGAACCTGCCCGAACTCCAGGGCATCGCGCCGCTTGTCCAGACTGCGCAGCTCCCTGGCTCCCTCCCCGCGGCCGATGGAGCCCGCTGGAAGATCCCGGCTGAATGCCCCTACCCGCTCGCCGATCGCGTCCAGGCTGAGCTCCAGCTCACGCAGCCGGTCGTTATCCACCTGGATGCTGATCTCCTCCTCCGGCAGGCCGCTGATGCTTACCTTGTCGATGCCGCGGTCTAGCAGCTCGCTCTCGAACCGGCGTGCGAGGCGGCGCATCTCCGCGGGGTCCATCAAGCCCGTGATCAAGACCCTGGCAACCGACTCGTAGCGGGTGGCCAGTGCCACCTCGGGCTTCTCCGCGTCCTTGGGGAAGTTTCGGAACTCGTCCACCAGCCGGCGCACCTCGTCCAGAGCCAGCAGGGGATCGGTATCCTCTTTGAATTCCAGGGTGATGGAGGAGATGCCCTGGGTCGAGGTGGACGTCAGCTTGTACAGGTTCTCCACGGTGCGCAAACGTTGCTCGAGGGGATTGGTGATGCCGTCCTCGACGTCCTCGGCACTGGACCCGCTCCAGATCACCCGCACCGTGACGATATCCAGATCGAAGCTCGGAAAGAACTGCACATTGAGCCGATCCAGGGCCAGGAGCCCGGCCAGGATCATCATGGTCATGAGCAGGTTGGCCGCGACCTTGTGGTGCGCGAAGAGCCCGACCAGATCGCTCTTGTGCCCCTTCAACGGATCGCCTCCACCCGCAGACCGTCCACCGCATTGGGCATGTGGGTCACCACGACCTGATCGCCGGCGGCCAGATCGGCAGAGCGGACCAGCAAGAGCTCGCCGCCGTTGCCGTCGTTCATCCCACCGAGGGACTCGACCTGGACCCCGCGCAAGCGCCCGTCCACCAGCTTATAGATCCGCCCGCCTCCATAGACCGCTTGGAAGGGTACCGCGACCGCGTCGGCTCGCTCCGGTCGCGCGAGCCGCAGGGAAACCATCTGGCCCAGACGCAGCAGGTGTGAGTCTGCCTCGACAGCGAACAGGCCATCCACGCCGCTGGGCCGGGCCTGCCCGGCGATGCGATCCAAACGCAGCGGTACCCGAGCGTCACCGACATCTGCTATCGCAGGAAGCTCCGCGCCCGAGTCCAGGGCGGCGCGAATCTCTGCTTGGAAGGGCGCGGGGATGCGGGCACGCACCTCGAGCCCGTCCAGCGAATACAAACGCAGCAGCACCGCGTCCTCCTTGACCTGATCGCCGACGGTCACCTCCACACCCGCCACCAGTCCGTCGAAGGGGGCCTCGACGACGGCCCGCTCCAGGTCGAGCTCGATCTCCGCCAGGCGTGCGCGGGCGCTCTGCAGCCGCGCCTCGAGGGCGCGAAGCCGCGCCGGGTGGTCACTGATACTCATCTCCCTGTCGCTCACCGCCAACGCACGGCGCGCCAACGCCTCCTCCGCCAGGTCGAGGTCCGTCTCGGAGCCGACCCGTTGCTTGGTCAGCCGCTGGGCGCGCTCCAATCCGTCGTTGGCGATCTCCAACAGCGTCTGCTCCTGCTCCAGGGACTTGCGATCGCTCTCTTTGCGGTTTCTCTCACTCTGGGTCTGGGCCTCGAGCTCAGCGACCGCGGCCTGTGCCTGGTGCAACCGGGGGAGGAAATCACGCTCGTCGAGCCGAACCAGGAGCTGACCTTTCACCACCGGGTCCCCGTCGCGCACCAGGACCTCGGCGACCCGCGCCTGCGCAGAGGCCGCAACCTTCAGCAGATCAGGAGTCTCGACCCGGCCATACAGCGCCATCTCGGGTGACAGACGGCCCGGCTCCACCTCCTCCACCTCGATCCGCCAGACGCGTTCCTGGACCGCGGCGGGCTTCTGCTCCGACCGGGTATCCTTTAAGAGCTTGAAAATTCCGAATCCGACCGAAAGGATCAGCAGGGGCAGGAGGATCTTCAGCAGCTTGCGCACGAAAGTAATTCCAACAAGTGTTTGACATAGTGTCGGGGCGCAGACTGCGGTTGACAACCGAGCAAGCGCGAACGCTATCCGCAGCGGGGGACGACGACAAACAGCCGCTGTTAGAATCCGCCACAGGATACCTCTGCAGCTTGCCGGCTCGACCCGGAATCATCAATGAGTTTCCTACAATGAAAACGCGCACCCGCAAGCTGGTTATAGACGCCCTGACCCTGCTTGGAGTTCTCGCCACACTTACCCTGCTCGCCCGAGGTCAGATTGCAGCTACGGTGCTGATCATGGTTCCCATGGTCTTCGTCCTGTTCGGAAAGCGCCGCGGTTGAATTCTCTCGGGCTCGCTTCCGTCGCGCGGTATTTCTCACTAAGATTGGCACTCGCCGCCGCCTGCGTTAACCATCCAGGATTCTAGCCACCGCTTCGGGACCTTAGATGCTACCCCTGATCGTCTGCCTGCCGTTTCTCGGCGCGCTGCTCGTCCCCGTTGCCGCCAGGCAATTCGGCACCAAGCCCGCGCTGACCGCGAGCCTGGCCGCCGGGCTCGCCCTGATCCTACTGATCACCCAGATGCCGCCCATCTATGACGGCCGGGTGCTGATCGACAGCCACCAGTGGATACCGGCCATTGGCCTGTCCGCATCCTTCCGTCTCGACGGACTCAGCCTGCTCTTCGCCCAGCTGATCCTCATCATCGGCATGCTGGTATTGCTTTACGCCCACTACTACTTGTCGGCGAGCGAGGGCGGCCCCCGGTTCTACTCCTTTCTGCTGCTCTTCATGGGCGCCATGCTAGGCCTGGTGCTCTCGGAGAACCTGTTGCAGATGCTCCTGTTCTGGGAGCTGACCAGCCTCACCTCCTTCCTGCTGATCGGCTTTCGCCGGCACGAGGCCGAGGCCCGCCAGGGCGCGCGGCTGGCGCTCTTGATCACCGGCGGCGGAGGACTGGCACTGCTCGCGTCTGTGCTCATACTCGGCCATCTGGTCGGCAGCTACGAGCTCACGGATGTCCTCGCGGCGGGGGAGACAATCAAGCAGCACCGGCTCTACCCCCTGATCCTGGTGCTGTTCGTGCTCGGTGCGGGTACCAAGTCGGCCCAATTTCCGTTCCACTTTTGGCTGCCCCAAGCCATGTCCGCACCGACGCCGGTGAGCGCCTACCTTCATTCGGCCACCATGGTCAAGGCGGGAATCTTTCTCTTGGGACGCTTTTTCCCGGTCCTGTCGGGCACCGATCTTTGGTTCTACACCGTCGGCACCGCCGGGGCGATCACCCTGCTGCTCGGCGCCTATCTCGCCCTGTTCCAGAACGACCTCAAGGGACTTCTCGCGTACTCGACCATCAGCCACCTGGGGCTGATCACGCTACTCTTCGGCCTGGGAACGCCCCTGGGGGAGATCGCGGCAGTCTTCCACATCATCAACCACGCCGTATTCAAGGCTTCTTTGTTCATGGCGGCGGGAATTATCGACCACGAGTGCGGCAGCCGCGACATGCGCAAGGTCAACGGCCTGTTCAAGTACATGCCCTACACCGCGGTGCTGGCGATGGTCGCCGCCAGCGCCATGGCCGGCGTGCCCCTGCTCAACGGCTTTCTGTCCAAGGAGATGTTCTTCGGCGAGACCGTCTACCTGCAATGGCTCGGGGAGGCGTCCTGGCACTGGCTGCTGCCCTTCGCTGCGACCGTCGCCGGCGTGCTGGCGGTTGCCTACTCCCTGCGCTTCATCCACGACGTCTTCTTCAACGGCGAGCCCAAGGGACTGACCAAAACGCCACACGAGCCACCGCGCTGGATGAAGGTACCGGTGGAGATCCTGGTGGTGCTGTGCGTGGCCGTAGGCACCTTTCCCGGCATTACCGTGCGCCCGGCGCTGGAGGCCGCCGCCGGCGCGGTGCTGCAGCGCCCGCTGCCGGAGTTCAGCCTGAGCATCTGGCACGGTTTCACCTACCCGCTGCTCATGAGCCTGATCGCCCTCGGCGGCGGCGTCCTGCTCTACGCCCTGCGCCGCCGGGTGTTCGCCGCCCACGACCGGATTCCCTTTCGAGTCCGCGGCAAGGCACTGGCCGACGGCTTGATCGCCTGGACCTTCCGGGCGGGGACCTGGCTCGACGGGCTGATCGACAACCGCAGCCTGCCCCGCTACATGTTCCTGCTCGCTGCTCTGCTCCCTGGCGCTGGGCGTCGCCGGATACTGGGGCGAGCCGATAGCCGGCACCTGCCGCCGCGCACCCCGATCGGCATGGGCATCCTGATCGGCGGAATCCTGCTCGGTGCCGGGTCCGTCGCCACCGCCGTCTGGCACCGCAGTCGATTCCGCGCGGTCTTGATGCTCGGACTGGTGGGGCTGATCGTATCCCTTTTGTTCGCGCGCTTCTCCGCGCCGGACCTGGCCCTGACCCAGCTCCTGATCGAGATCGCCACCGTGATCCTGATCCTGCTCGCCATGCACTATCTGCCACGAGAGACGCCAGCGGAGTCGAGCCTGCCCCACCGCGGGCGAGACGCCTTGCTCGCCCTTCTGGTGGGCACCGGCATGGCGGTTGCTCTGCTACGCCATGCTCACGCACACCTCCACGAGCATCTCCGCCTTCCACCTGGCGGAGAGCAAGCCGGGGGGCGGCGGCACCAACGTGGTGAACGTGACCCTCGTGGACTTCCGCGGCTTCGACACCCTGGGCGAGGTGACGGTCCTCGGCATCGCGGCCATCGGCATCCTGGGGATGCTGAAGGGCTTGTTCTTCCGCGGTCCGGACACCGACCTGCTGGGGCAGCCCTGGTCCCGGGATCGGCACCCTCTGATTCTGAGCACCGTATCCAAGCTGCTGCTGCCCATGGCCCTGCTGGTCGCCGCCTGGCTGTTCCTGCGCGGCCACAACGAGCCCGGCGGCGGATTCATCGCCGGCCTGGTCGCCGGGGTCGCCCTGATCCTGCAGTACATCGCCGAGGGCAGCCAATACACCCATCGGCGAATGGATTGGAACCTGCCGCGGCTCATCGGCGACGGGAATACTGATCGCGGCGCTGACCGGCCTCGTCAGCTGGCTATTCGGCTATCCCTTCCTCACCAGCAGCTACAGCTACGTGACCCTGCCGGTGATCGGCACCTTCGAGCTGGCCAGCGCCATGGTCTTCGACCTGGGAGTCTTCCTGGGTGTCGTCGGCACCGTGCTGCTGATCCTGTCCGGGATCGGCCGCCTGCATCTCCAGGAGGAGCCAACGCTGATGGAGGCCCTGGTATCCGTTCTCGTCGGGATCATGACCGCCAGCGGCGTCTACCTGGTCCTGCGCCGCCGCACCTTTCCGGTCATGCTGGGGATCTCCATGCTGGGCTACGCGGTCAACGTCTTCCTGTTCGTCAGCGGCAGGCTTGACCTTGGACAGCGCCCCCTTGGTCGGCCATGGCATCGAGAGCTTTCCGGATCCCCTGCCCCAGGCCCTGGTGTTGACAGCCATCGTGATCGGCTTCGCCCTGACCGCATTCCTGATCGTGCTCGCCCTGCGTGCCCTGCGGGATCTGGGCGACGACCGAGTCGACGGAGGGGATGCCGAGTGAGCCATCTCGCGATCCTGCCGATCCTGATCCCGCTGCTCGCAGGGGCCGCTGCTCCTGCTCGCCGGCCGTCTCGGACGGGGTGTGGAGCGTGCCATCGGCGTTACCGCCACCGCGGCCCTGCTGCCTGTGGCCCTGCTCCTGCTCGTCCGCGCCGCCGGCGGCGAGACCTGAGGTCTACTACCTGGGCGACTGGCCCGCGCCCTACGGGATCGTCCTGGTGGTGGACCGGCTCAGCGCCCTGATGCTGACCCTGGCGTCGGTGCTCGCGCTGGCCGCCTTGCTCTATGCCCTGAACGGCGACGACCGGCGCGGCCGGCACTTCCACGCCCTGTTCCAGATGCAGCTGCTCGGCGTGAACGGCGCCTTCCTCACCGGCGACCTGTTCAACCTGTTCGTCTTCTTCGAGATTCTGCTCGCCGCCTCCTACGCGCTCCAGGTCTACGGCGGCGGTGCCGCCAGGGTCCGCGCCGCACTGCATGTTGTGGTGCTGAACTGGGTGGGCTCCTGCGTCTTCTTGATCGGCATCGCAGCCATCTATTCCGCTACAGGGACCCTTAACATGGCGGACTTGGCCGTTCGGGTTGCCGCCGCCCCCGCCGAGCAGGCGGGTCTCCTGCGGACCGGGGGCCTGCTGCTTCTGGTGGTATTCGCCCTTAAGGCCGCCTTGGTGCCCCTGGGATTCTGGCTGAGCCCGGCCTACTCCGCGGCCTGCGCGCCGGTAGCGGCCCTGTTCGCCATCATGACCAAGGTCGGGGTCTACGCCATTCTGAGGGTCCATGGCCTGGTGTTCGGACCGGATGCCGGTCACGCCGCCTCCCTGGCCGACCCCTGGCTTGTCCCCATCGGTCTGACGACGGTATTGGTCGCTACCCTGGGGGTGCTGGCGAGCCGCGAGCTCGGGCGCCTGCTGGCCTATCTGGTGGTCCTGTCAGCCGGCACCCTGACCGCGGCCCTGGGGCTGGCCTCTGAACCGGCGGTCTCGGCCGCGCTCTTCTACACCCTCAACAGTACCCTGGTGGTCGGCGGCCTGTTCCTGCTCGCCGACCTCATCGCTTGCCAACGCGGGAAGCCCGGGGCGCATCTGGACAGGGAGCGCAGCGTCGTCCAGCCCGCGTGGTTGGGGGGGCTGTTCTTCATCGGGGCCATAGGCGTGGCCGGGCTGCCCCCGTTCGCAGGCTTCGCCGCGAAGGTTTACATCCTTGAGAGCGCCCTTTACCACCCCGCCGCATACTGGATACTCGGGGTGATCCTGGGGACCGGGCTGCTGGTCATCGTCGCCCTGGGCCGGGCCGGGAGCGCCATCTTCTGGCGCACAGGGAAGACGACGCCTGGAGGTGAACGCTCCGGCCTGCTCACGCTAGCGCCTGCAGCCGCACTCGTTTCGGGGGCCGCTGTCCTCATGGTAATCGCCGGTCCCGTCACGGAGTACACCCAAGCCACTGCCGCTCAGCTCGCCGACCGCGACGCCTACGTGGATGCGGTCATGGCGAACGAGGGCGTAAGCATTCCAGCCAGCCAACGGAAGAGCCCCTGATGCCGAGACGCTCAGCCTGGTTGCCCCATCCCCTACTAAGCCTGCTGCTCCTGCTCATCTGGTTGCTGTTGAACGACAGCCTGGCCCCGGGGCAGATTCTCCTGGGCGCGGCGCTCGGGCTGCTCACTCCTATGTTCACGAAGCGGTTCTGGCCCGATCGGGCCCACTTCCACCGCCCTGTCGCAGCCGTTCGGCTGATCGGAATCGTGCTTTGGGATATCGTCGTCGCAAATTTCGTCGTGGCGCGCATCGTGCTCGGCCCCCGGGAAGGCATCAAACCGGCCTTCGTGCGCGTCCCGCTGGACGTGAAGGGGGAATTCGCCTTAACGGCATTGGCCAGCATCATCTCGCTCACGCCTGGAACCCTGTCAGCGGAGCTAGACCCGGAGCACCGGTTTCTGCTGGTCCACGCCCTCACCGAGGAGAGTCCGGACCAGCTGGTACGGCAGATCAAGGTCCGCTACGAGGCCCCCATCAAGGAGATATTCGCATGTTGAACGCGGTCGTCTATGTCGCTTTCGCCATGTTCGGTGCAGCGCTCCTGCTCAACGCCTGGCGGTTGTTCCGCGGGCCGGACGCCACCGACCGCATCCTCGCCCTCGACACCCTCTACATCAACGCGGTGGCGATCATCGTCCTCTACGGCATCCACATCGGCCGTCCGGACTTCTTCGCCGCCGCCCTGCTCATCGCACTGCTCGGGTTCGTGAGCACCATGGCGCTGTCCAAGTTCCTGCTGCGGGGAGACATCATCGAATGATCCAGACCTTGGTCGACCTGCTGACAGCCCTGCTCCTGCTCGCCGGGGCGGGCTTCGCACTCATCGGCTCCATTGCCATCGTGCGCTTGCCGGACATCTTCACGCGCCTGCACGGTCCCACCAAGGCCACGACCCTGGGCGTGGGCGGGGTGCTGATCGCCTCCATCCTGTTCTTCTCCACTCGCGGGGCCCTGAGCGTCCACGAGCTGCTGGTCAGCATTTTTCTCTTCATCACCGCGCCTGTGAGCGCCCACCTCATCGCCCGCGCAGCGATGCATCGGCGGTGCAGAAGCATTGCTCCGGTTCCGCAAGACGATCATTCTCCCCTATAGGGATCGCAGAGAACGTACTCGTGACGAAACTGCGGGCTGCTTCGCTGACGACTTTCACGGTCAGAACCTCATGCACCGACGTATCCAACAATTAAAGCGCATTCCGATTTTGGTGGCTGGCACGCCGTCTACCCAGGCACGATAAGACGCCTGCCAAGCAGCCCGCAGAGCTGCACCAGCTGCGCATAGCAGGGAATGGCGCGGCGCACCATGTCCGGAAACACCGCCACCACCGCATCGTCGAACCGGAAGGGTACCGCTCTACGCTCGGGGTCGAAAAACAGCTCGTCTCGATTGTCCTTGTCCATCAGAATCGCGCCGCCGCGGTGAATGTTACGTTTTTATTACGCCGCCGCCGAGGGAGAAGGCTAGAATACCCAATGCCGTTCCGCCAACCTAGTCAAACAATCGATTCCTACCATGAACGATACGCAAGCCGCACCTGTCGTCGACGTCACCACCGACGACGAGGAAACCATGCCAGACATCACCCCCCCCGAGGCACCTAAGATCGACCTGGATGACCCGGGCCTTTATCTCAACAGGGAGCTGACCTGGCTCGAGTTCAACCGCCGCGTGCTGCACGAAGCGGCCGATCCCCGAACGCCGCTGCTGGAGCGGGTCAAGTTCCTTGCCATCGTCAGCAGCAACCTGGACGAGTTTTTCATGAAGCGTATCGGCGGACTTAAGCAGCAGATTGCCGCCGGCGTGAGAAAGACTTCGGTCGACGGCCGCACGCCCGCGCAGCAGGTTCAGGCGTGCCACGTCCTATGCCGGGAGCTGCACGCGGAGCAAAAGCGGATCCTGGACGAGCTACTGGCCCTGCTCGAGGTCCACGAGATCCGGATCGTCAAGTTCGCACACCTGCCGCAACCCACCCGCGAGCGGCTGCGCGAGCACTTCAGCATCAACATCTTCCCCATCCTCACGCCGCTGGCAATGGACCCGGCCCACCCGTTCCCCTTTATTTCCAATCTGGCGCTCAACCTGCTGGTGACCCTGCGCTTCCCAGGTGGCAACGAGACCCATATGGCACGGGTCAAGGTTCCGGTGAGCAAGGACATCTCCCAGCGTCTGATCCCCGTGGACGATGCTAACACCTTCGTCACCCTGAACGACCTTATGATCAACAACCTGGACATGCTGTTCCCGGGAATGGAGATCGAATCCTGCGAGATGTTCCGGGTCACACGCAACGCCATCGTGGAGCCCTCGGAAGAGGCGGCGAACGACCTCCTGGAGCTGATCGAGACAGAGCTGCGGGAGCGCCACTTCGCCCCCATCGTTCGCCTGGAGGTTCAAAAGGGCATGGACCCGGTCCACCGCGGAATGCTGGCCGCCGAGCTGGGCCTGAACGAGGACGAGGACGTGTTCGAGGTCGAGGGCATGATGGCCATGCGCGACCTGTTCGAGCTGGCCTTCCTCGACATCCCCGAGCTGCACGACGAGCCCCACCGCCCTGTCGATCACCCCCTGCTCGCCAATGACCGACGCAACATCTTCCACATCATCCGCGAGAACGGCCCCCTGCTGCTCCAGCATCCCTACCAGCCGTTCGCGACGACGGTGGAGCGCTTCATTCGCACGGCGGCGGAAGACCCCAAGGTCCTGGCCATCAAGATGACCCTCTACCGTACATCGGCCGAGGGCAAGATTCTGGACTCCCTGATCATGGCCGCGCGCAATGGCAAGCAGGTGGCGGTTCTAGTGGAGCTCAAGGCTCGCTTCGACGAGGCCGCCAACATCGGTTGGGCACGCCGCTTGGAGGCAGAAGGCATCCACGTCAACTACGGCGTTATCGGCCTGAAGACGCACAGCAAGCTCATCTTCGTCGTGCGCCGCGACTACGCGCAGCTGCGCCGCTACTACCACGTGGGCACGGGCAACTACCATTCAGGCACCTCGAAGCTCTACACGGACCTGGGGATGCTGGGCTGCGACGAGGACATCGGACAGGACATCACCGAGCTGTTCAATTACCTCACCGGCTACTCGCCGCCCCCGAGCTACCGCAAAACCTTGGTCGCTCCCTATCGAATGAAGAACGTCATCCTGGAGCGTATTCAGCGGGAGATCCGCCATCAACAGGAAGGGCAAGACGGACAGATCCAAATCAAGATGAACGCCTTGGAAGACGTGGACATCACGCGTGCCCTTTACGAGGCCAGCCGTGCGGATGTGAAGGTCGATCTCATCGTGCGCGACACCTGCCGTTTTCGACCCGGGATCGCCGGCCTGTCCGAAAGCGCACGGGTGGTGAGCATCGTCGGGCGCTTCCTGGAGCACGCACGCATCATCTACTTCCGAAACGGCGGCGACGAGGCGTACTACATCGGCTCTGCGGACATGATGCAGCGTAACCTGGAGAGCCGGGTCGAGGTACACGCGCCGGTGGAGGACCCGGAGCTGCGCCAAGAGCTGCGGCTGATTCTGGATGTCCAGCTGGCGGACCAGCGCTCGGCCTGGGACATGCAGCCCGATGGAACCTACATTCAACGCAAGCCGGCCGAGAGCAACGCCAAAGGCGCCCAGGAGACCCTGATCGGGGTGGCGCGAGCGCCGTCTGGCGGCGGCCTCGAAGCATAAGGAAAAGAAGGTGCGCTCACGCCTGCTTCATCATTTCCAACGCAGGCTAAGGAGCAACAAGGAGCGAACCTGAGGATCGCTTACTCTCGCGACCGGTGGGTCGGGCTTCAGCCCCGCGACAGGTCCGGTGCCGGACTGAAGTCCGACCCCCGTCTAAAGCCTATTTATTGTCCTGCTCCACCGCGCCCATCAGGCGATCGTAGATCTCCGGAAAGGCGTAGGCGACCCGGTTCCAGGACGGGATCAGCTTGGCCTCCTGGGGCCCTCGGCTCTGCTTCCAGGCGTCCCACAGGAAGCCACGGAAATGACCGGCTGCGGTCTCCTCCTCGTGCAGATCGAAAGACAGGGCGTTGACGTCCGCGTCGTAGCTGTACTTGCGAATATACTTCAACGCCGTCTGGTAGTAGCTGTGCAGCATCATGTCCACGAAGGCGTCGTCCAGCGGCACGCCGTGGGATCGCATATAGGTGAGGTAGAACTTGGCGATGTCCACCACCATGCGGTGCAGACCGCGCTCGGTGTCGTCCGGCGGAAAGCTCCTGGTGCTTGTGCTCGTAGTTCGGCGCCAGATCGATCTGGGCGATCTGCCGCGTCGTGAGCTGATCGTAGACCTGGGACAGGGTCGCCACCTCCAGCCCCCAGTCGTAGGCGACGTTGAGGCCCCGGGCCAGATCCGACGTGAAACAGAACTCGCCTGCCAGGGGATACTTGAAGGCCCGGTGGAACTGGAAGAAACGCTCCAGCTCCGGATTTCCCCGCTGGCACATGATGCGGGACAGGGTCTCGACAAAGGGCGTGACGAACAGCCGCGTCGCACGGCCCTTCAGCGCCCGTTCGGTGGGAGAGATGCGCGCGTAGTAGCCCTTGCAGAACTGGAAGTCGTTGTTGGGATTGGCCACCGGCTCGATCAGCCGTCCCAGCAGGGTGCGGTCGATAGGTGACGATGTCGCAGTCATGCAGCGCGATGACGTCGCTCTCGTCACGCGCGAACAGATAGCCCAAGGCCACCCAGACCGACTGCCCCTTACCCTGCACGCCGGAAGGAATCCCCCGCTCCGCCATCTCGCCGAGCAGGCCTTGGATGCGTGGCCCGTCGATCCAGACGATCCTCACGTCCCGGGTTCCGCTCTCCAGCCGCCCGAAGTATTCCTTCGCCTCGCGAAACTGCTCCTCTTCCTGAGCCCCGCCCAGGGCGACCACGATATTGTTCAGGTAACGGACCTCGCATAATCTGATCCAAGATGCGGTCGAGCACACCTGCGTTCCCCATCTCGCTGTGAAGCGAGGGCAGGAGCAGGCTGATATTCTCGTGCTGCGCGTGCTGCTCGAGCCGGTTCTCGAGCTTGTTCAGGTAGGAGGCCTTGTCGAAGGCCTCGTACAGACCATGCAGAGTCGTAATCAGGGGTTCCTGATGAAAATCGGCCATGGCAATCCTAATCCTCCACGAATGCCGCGTCATTATAGCCGACTCGCTCCAGCTCCGGTGGCTCCCGGCCTCGGCGGCGAGCTATACATTGCGATCGATGAGGAGCCGGGAAAGATCAAGGACCTGACAGACGTGGCGTCGGAGTTCGACTCGAGTGGTACGCATCCGCTCCAGTTTCGGGGGGTCTTGGACAAGCTGCCGGAGCGCCGGGGCGCGCGCCCCGCTGACGAACGACCTCCCGATTTCTCACAAGCCCGTATGCAGTTCAACGAGGCGATCAAGCGTTCTGGCACTCACATCACCCTTGCGTATTTCCCAGTGAGCTTTCTCTAACAGCGGTTTTACGTGGGCCCGGACCCGAGCGGGGCTAATCAGCTCAAGCAAAAACGTCGCCGCATAGTCGTTTTCCGGGACGAGCAGCCTCGCGAGCGGATCGGAAAACAGCAAGCCGTCGGACGCGCTCTTAGAATCAGGTGTAGCCATCGCCACCTCCACTGCGGTGAACCGATCAAAATGGGCGGTACGAAAGCGGCGGCCGTCGAAGGCTCATCCAAAATCCGCATTACCGCCGTCCCGCGATCAATCTGGCGGCGGAATTGACTACGGGAATGAGCAGCTCGGCATTGCTAAGCAGGTCGTTTAAGACCGCGTCGATGGGCGGCTGCTTGAGAATGCGCTCGACGCGCACGGTCTCCTCCTTGCCCACCGGTATCACGCCGAAGAGCATCAAGCGGCGCTTGACTTCCTTCTGGAAGTGCTGGGTCTTCCAGAACTTCAGGAAGGTCTCCTCCCAACGCGTGTAGACCTCGTATTCGACCGGGAGGACCGCAAAAGGGAGTACCGTCAGAAGAAAGATTGCGGGGACCAGATACTCGAGCCACGGAACATCCAGATACTTCCGGGCAAGCAGATAGACGACGGCAAAAAACACCGCGTTCGCCAGAATCGGGAGAATGCTGCGAATATACTTTGTGGAATACATCGGCACTCTGTCGTTCAGGAGCGAATTGAATGATTCCCTCGCCCGCGGCTCCGGGAAGTGCAGCCCATGGCCGATTCGGTTCTCTATTTTCGGAACAACATCTGAAGTATACATGTAACTTCAGATAGATACAGCCTGTGACTCAACCTGATTCTCGATAAAGGGGCGTCGCAAAGAGTCCGACCCTCTCGCTTCTACTCAAGGATCACCGGGCCCCGCGGTCCCACTGCTGCGCACAGGCAACAAGAGTGCGACCGCCCCGAGAATCAGCGTCGTTCCAAGCAGAAACAAATGGAGGTTCACCGCCCCTGCCATGGCCGATACCGCATCGACACCCGAGGGCAACAGGGCTACGACCACCGCCGCCTCGTAGCTACCGCTCCCCGCGATGCCGTGAAAGGGCAGCATGCTGGACAGCTCCGCCCCCATGACACCCACCAGTACCTGCCAGAGCTCGAGCGGCAGAAAGTGGCGAAGCACGAAGGCGAAGGCGAGAAACTTGGTGATCCAGGTAAGCGCGGTCCACAGGTAGATTCGCAACGCCCTTCCCACTGTGTCGGGGGCGGCGTCGCACATCAAGTGCAGCCCTCTGCCGAACCAGCCCGTCCCCTTTGGAATCAGGCGTCCCGCAAGACCTGCGATCGGCGAAAGCAGCAGCCAAAGCAGCGCGGCGAGCGGCCAACTCCAGGAGGGCTGACGCAAATAGAGAATGAAGGCGCCGATGAGCCCGAGGAAATGCAGGTCGAGAAGCCGAATCCATACCAGGGAGGCCGTAGCTCCCATAAAACTATGACCGAAGTAGCGCCCCATGAGCCAGGGAAAGACCATCTCCCCGGCACGCATCGGCAGAAGGTTATTAGCGGTGTTGTGAAGGACCGATAGCCGCAGGACCATGAGGAAACGCCCGTCGAGCCGCGGGCGAAAGTAGTCGTAGATTCGAACGCTGCGCAAAAAATAGCTCAGGGCCGTAAGCCCGAACGGAAACAGCAACGCACCCCATGTCAGCTCCCGCCAAGGGGCCAGCAGGACGCGCCAGCCCACTGTCAGCGATACCCCGAGCAAGACAGCCGCCAACAGCAAACCGCCGATAACCCAATCACGGGTCTTTCCAACGCGCGGCTCGATACCGCGGGATGTCGTCTTCTGTGTCATTCGATGCGGAATCCCACCCGCCGTCAGCGCCGCCGCTTGCGAGGGTATATCGGCGGCTCGCCCGGCGGGCGGGTCTTGAACCTGCGATGGACCCAGAAATACTGCTCCGGCATGGTTCGCATGCGCTCTTCGATGGTCCGGTTCATGAGCGCCGTGTCCACCTCCCGATCTGCCGTCGGGAAGGGCTCCAGGGGCGGATCGAAGATCAGCTCCAAACCCCGTCCCCAGGGCAGGTAGAAGGCGTAGGTTGGGATGACCAGCGCGTCGCCGAGCCGCGCGAAACGACTGAGCATGGGCACCGTTGATGTTGCAATTCCGCAGAAGGGGACGAAAATACCGCGCCGCCCGGGATCCTGGTCCGGCAGGTAGAAGAAGGGCAGCCTCTTGCGGATCTGCCGCACCATGCCTCTCAAGTCGTCGCGGCGTTCCACGGACACGGCACCGAATCGCTCGCGGCTGCGGCGCATCTGGGCGTCAATGACCGGATCTCGGATCCTCTGGTACATGTACATACCCGGATGACCAAGGCAGTGAAGGCGGCACCACCCAGCTCCAGCCCGACGAAATGGGGAACCAGGATGATGACGTTCCGACCCTCTCGGTGCGGCTCCTCGAAATACTCCGAATGGCGAACCGTCACGATCCGCGCCAACCTTCGCCTCGAGCTTCCCCAGATCAGCCCTTGGGTGAACGCGGCGACGCCCAGATAACCGAAGTGCCTCGCTGCGAGCCGCCTTCGCTCAGGCTCCTGCAGATCCGGGAAAACAGATCTCCAGGTTGCGCAGCACGATTCGGCGGCGGGAGCCGACGAGAAAATAGCCCAGGCGCCCAAATCCCATGCCTAACGCCCAGAGCAGGGGAAAGGGCAGGAGTCCGATGAGGCGGAAGGTACCCACCAGGACCCAGCTCGGCCAATGGCGGGGATGCCCGAGCACGTGCTTCAAGCTAACAGCCCTTATTCTTTGAACTTGAAGGGTGGATCACCACACAGCGAATCGCCAGTCTCGGTCGGAGCGCCGCCGGGGTCGGAGCGCGAGCCTGACGACGAGACCAAGGACCGCGACGGCGCTGATCCTCCAGGACCGCATAAACCAACGGAGCTGGTGTGCACGTCAGTACTCGAATTCGTAGGTCACGCCGATGCTGCTGCCCCCTTCACCGCTCGCACCGAACCGGTCGCGGAGCCGGAGCTGGTGCCGACCGTGCCCTCCAGCTTCAGGCGCTTGGTGAGATCGACTTGCACCTTGGCCTTCGTGCTGTCCGCGGACGCGCCCTGCTCGACGCCGACATAGACGCCTGGTGCGACATAACGGCCGGCTTCCAGTGTGGCTTGTCCGTGGCACTGGTGCCCACCGAAAGCTGGTCGAGCCCGAGACCCTTGCGAATACTGCTCAAGGGGTTGAGGCCGCCGCCGAGGTCACGCCGGTCAGCTCGGCGACCGCCGAGGCGATCTGTGCAAGCTCGAACGGGCTCAGGGAAGAGGCGCTGCGGCCGAAGAGGATCTGGGCCAGGATCTCGTCCTGGGGCAGCTCGGGGGTGCTGCTCAAGGTGATCTTCGGGTTGCTGACGGTCCCGCCAATGTTCAGCTCCGCGGTGATAGCTGCGTTGGTTGGGCTGACCGTAAAGTCGAGCGAAGGATCGGTCAGGCTTCCGCCGTTGAAGCTGACCTTGCCCTTGGCAAAGTTGAGGGTCTGACCCGCCAGCGAGAATTTACCGCGCCGCAGCTCGAAGCTGCCGATGGGCCGCGGGTTGTCCGCGGTGCCCTGCACGCGGACGCTGCCGCCGAGCTCGGCGTCGAGTCCCCGCCCGCGCACGAATATCTGCCCCGGCGCCTCGATCGTCAGATCCAGCTTGATGACCGGCCCCGGTGCGGGCGGCGGGTGGCGGCTTCTCGCCGGGGCGGCGGACATTGAGGGTGGCGACGCTGGTCGGCAAGGTCTCGGGAATACGGATGCTCCGCCTTGTTGGTTTGGATATCGCCGGACAGCAGGAGCTGTTTCGCGAGCTGTCCGGTCGCGGTCAGATTCGCGTTCAGGTTTACCGTCAGGAGGTCACTCGACAGAGGTCTGCGCATCCTGGGCCTCGAGGCGCAGGTCGATTGGCATATCGCGGGCCAGAATCCCAACCGTCCCCGAGGCGGAAACCGTCCCCGGACCGGCGCGCGCGGTGAGGCGGGCGATACGGATGCTCTCACCCTCGAGCTGGAGCAGGGCATCGATGTCTGTCAGGTGTGCGCCCTGGGCGTAATCCTGGACCTCGCCCCGGGCGAGCTGGACGGTCCCGCTCAAGGCGGGGATTGGCGACTGTGCCTGTGACCCCGGCATTCAGCTGGACCTGCCCGCGCACACGCCGCCCGCTGGCCGCCAGGATCGGATCGGCGAGGGCAAGGTCGACGGAGCCCTGGCGCGCAGGTCCATGCGCCCGGTCGAAGAGATCGGCGCCTGGCCGGTCACGGTCAGGTTGGCCTTGGATCCAAGAGTCAACCGGCTGTCGATCCGAGCACTCTCGCCGGCCAGGTCTGCCGTCGCCGTCAAGTTGGCGGGCGGAAGCGAGCCCGCGGGCACCTGTTCGCATGCGCAGTCCCGTGGCCTCCAACCGCACCGTCCCGGTGGGCCGCTCGAGGGTGCCGGCGAGCTTTGCGTCGGCGCGCAGCTTACCTTCGGCCTTCAGGTCGGGGACGAAGGCGGTCGCCAGTGCCGGGGACAGGTTGCGCGCTTCCGCGGTGAGATCCAGGGTCGGCGAGATACGTCCGGAGACCTCCAACACCGCTTCCTGGATCCCCACACGGAGACCCTCCACGTTGAGGCCTTCGGCGAAGGCGAACTGCGCGGGCGCGAGCAGGCGCAGGGTCTCGCCCTTCCAGCTCGCCTGCAGCGCCGAGAGTGAGACCTTCATTCCCGTGGCGTCGAGCACGGCCGCGCCGGTCAGCCGCAGAGGACTGCCGGCCAGATTCTTCGCATCGGCCGCGACCTGGAGCGCGAGGGCATTCTGCGGCCCCTTGACCTCGAGCCGACCGGATCCCGCCACACCGTTGGCGGAGAGGCCATCCACGATCAGCTTGGCATCCACGACCGGGTCGGCGTCGGGGTTGAGGACAGTCGCCGCCAGCGTGAGATGGTCGACCGACCCCATCGCCGGAAAGCCCGGCGGCGCGCGCATCCACCGCGAGCCGCGCCTCGGTCTCGCCGCCCTGCCTGTGTGCTCTCCAGCTTTGCGGTCACGGAACCCGTTGGCGATTGACCGATCAGGGGCTGCAAGGTCCTGGAGCCGAGTCATGCGCAGGTCCAGCGTGCCAACCGGCAAGAGCGCCCCGGGCGCCAAGGTCAGCTGTCCTTCCGCGTGGGCGCTCTTCCAATCGGCCCGCTCGATATCCACCCGAGTCGTCCCGTCGCCGGACTGACGGGCGACGACGGCAAGCTCCAGCGCAGACCCGGCGAGGGTGCCCTGGGCGGTGATCTCGCCGGCGGGCGCCTTGGGGAGGCCCGTCGCCTCCAGGTGCGCGCTGATCGGGGCGCGCGGCAGGCCCTGCGTCTCCAGCTCGCCGCTCAAGTCGGCCTGCGCCGAGAGATCGTCCTGCGGCCCTTGGATCTGGCCGTCCGCCTGCAGCGTGCCGGAGATGGTGGGGCTGAGCACGGCCAAGTCGGACAGGGCCACCCGCCAGTTGAGCTTGACCGCCCGCGATACCAGCCCGCCGTTCGCCGACATCTGGATGGTCTTGCCGTCGATCTGCAGCCGGGAAAGGGTCAGATCTTGCCCATTCAGCGTCGCGGTTGCAGCGATTTTTGCGGAATCTCCCAGCAGGCCGGGCAGTGGCGGGGCGCCACCTGTAATGCTCACCGTACCTTCCGCATTCAGCGTCGTCTCGCCGGCCTTTTCGGCAGCGCGGAGCTCCAGCTGCGAGTGACCTTGGACGTCGGCCCCTGCGATCGCGGCAAGCGCCGCGAGGTCCGGCAGATTGAGGGAAATGGAGGCCTTAATCTCCCCCGCTGTTAGTGCCTCGCCTTTCGCCCCGATCAACGGATGCTCGAGCCTGAAGGTCACGGGCCGCCCCGGCATGTCCAGCCGCGCGTCGGCCTGCAGCGTTACGGGCGCCGCCGCGAGGGCTTCCGGACTTTGGCCGGGAATGCGCAGGCCGTCGAGCGAGGCCTGCAGCTGCACCTGTCCCGCATCGCCCTGAACGTCAGCGGCGATGGTCCGGACCTCAGCGCCGCCGGCGCGCAAGTCCTCGATGCGAAGGGTCCCCGCCGCCGTGGGTCGCGCGAAGGGACCGCTCAGGGTCGCGTCCAGAGAGACCGATTGCCAAGCGATGTCCGGGCGCGGGCTCATGGCCGGTGCGGATGCCGTGATCCGCAAGTCAGCGGCATAGTCCAGCAGATCCAGCGTGCCGCGGGCGTTCGCGTTCAGCGGGCCGGCGTCCAGGGAGAGATTGGCCACGACCGCCGAGCGGGGCCCCTTTACGGACGCATCGAGCGCGATGGCCCCCAGGTCCACCAGCCCGGCGAGCCGCGCAATCAGACCGTTTGCCGGCTCTTCGGCCTTCAGCTGCCCGACGAGGGTCGTCGCATCGAAGCTGCCCTCAAGCAGGTAGCTGCCCGCCCCGTTGAGTCCTTGGATATGGAGCAGCAGATCGCCCTGCTCCAGGGAGGCGAGGCGGGCATGGCCCTTGATCGAGAAGGCTTCCTCGGTACCAGCCACCGCTGCCGCTATGTCAAGCCTTGCCACGTCGAGCGACTGCAGCAATATCCGAACGGGGAGCGAGACGTCGGAGGATTCCGACGGCTCAGAAGAGCTGACCGGCAGACGCGCGAGCTCGATCCGTGTCGCCGCAACAAGGTCGATAAGCGCCTCGCCGACCAGCAGGCGCGACGGCGCCCAGTCCAAGGTCAGGTTCTCGATGACCAGCCAAGCGCCTTCCGTATCCCGCACCTCGATCCGCGCCGCGCGCAAAGCGGCGGGGAAACGGCCGCCGAGCCCCTGGAGCCTGACGTCGCCGCCAGTGACCTTGGGGACCATGCGCTCGATGAAATCGCGCCCGGGCTGCATGTTCGCTGCGAGCAGGACGACGGCCATCAGGAGCATTGGCACACCCAGCAGAATGCCGAGCGTCCATGCCAGCGCCTTGGCAGACCGGCGCATCAGAACGCCTGCCCGATACCGATGTAGATCTGGAACGAGCCGCTTTTCGGCAGCTTGTTCACCGGCACCGCCACATCGAAGCGGATCGGACCGATGGCAGTGTAATAGCGCCCGCCCACGCCGGCGCCCACGCCCCAGGTGCTGGGGAAGGACCAGTCATTGGCGGCGACCTGGCCCGCGTCGACAAAGGCCACCGCGCCGTAGTCGCTCAGGATGCGCTGGCGCAGCTCAATGGTACCGGCGACCACGGCGGTGCCCCCCTGCGGCTTACCGTCCGGGAAGGTGGGGCCGACCGACTGGTACTTGTAGCCGCGAACGGTGGCGCTGCCCCCGGCGTAGAAGCGCTTATCCGCGGGCAGCTCGAACTGGCTCGCACCCTGCACATCGCCGACAAGGCCGCGAAGGGCCAGCACGGTGCGCCCCGCCTGCGCGCTAAACCAGGCTCCTGCGTCGAGATAGGTGGAGGCGGATGCCTGCACGGACACGAAGCTCACGCCTTGTTTATCCAATGAGCGGGTCGGCGTCGCGGACAGGGTCGCGCGGACACCGCCCGTCGGGTTGAACAGGTCCGTCGTGCTGTCGTACTTGGCAACCAGGGGGAGGCTCGTGAGGGTAAAGTTGTCCGTTACGTCCTGTTGCGTCACACGCTCCCGTTCCCCGGCGATCCCGATGCTGCCCGTCCAGCGCTCGGAGAGCTTCCGATTGATCGATACGCTGCCGGTGAGGGCCGTGCGGTCGTAGGCTTCCAGACTCTCCTTCAAGGGGCTCATATCGATCTGCAGCGTCTGCTCGGGGCGCAGAAAGTCCGGCTTGACGAACTGGGCGCTGCCCCAGTAACCGGGATCTGTCTGCGCGGTCCCGCCGGCGCTGAAACCCAGCGACAGCTTGAGCTGCTCGGCATTGCCGAGCAGGTTGCGGTCTTGCCATTGCACGCTCACGCTCGCCCCCAGGTCGGTCGCAAAGGCGGCGTTGAAGCTGACCGCGTGACGTTTGCGCTCGGTGACGACGAACTCCACGGGCAGCCGCCCCTGCGCGTCGAGCTCCTTCCCGGTAGCGACCACCACGGAGGAGAAGACCCCGAGCGAGGCGAGATTCTGCCGGGCCTTCTCGATGGCCGCCGGGTCGTAACGTTCGCCCGGGTGAATGAGCAACCGTTTCCGCAGAAAGGACTCGTTCACTCTCTGCAGCCCCTGAAAGCTGATATTGCCGATCTCGACGAGGGGGCCGGTGTCGACCGTGAGGACGATATCGAGCGCATCGGCGTCCAGATCGAGGATCGCGATGGGATCGGCGACGGTGGCCAAGGCATAGCCCTGCTCGCGCAGGGCGTTCAGCAGCCGCTCGCGGGCGGCGAGCACATTCGCCGCGACGGCGGGAGCGCCCGGCGGGAGGTCGAGCTTCTCTCTCGCCGGCTGGGGCAACGAGCCCTCGATCGTCACCTTACCCAAGCGAAACAGGGGCCCTGGCCGGATCGAGGCCTTGACTGCCGTCGGCGGCTTCGCCGGCAGTCCGGCCAGGTAATCCGGCAGGTCGGGGTCGTCCAAGGGGCGGCCACCGATCAGGACATCTACCTGCCCCTTGTAGAAACCAAGACCGTACAGCACGGTGAGGAAACGGTCTTCGTCGTCCCGCGCGCGCGCGACCAACGCGAAGGGACCGACGGGGGCTTTCTCTCGCAGGCTGACCAGCAGCGATGAATCGGCGATGGCCTGATCGAGTTCGGCGTCGCCGGTCTTGGCAATCTCCACCTCGTATGGCTGGGGATCGGCTGCGCGGGCAAGCCCCGTGGTAAAAGCGAGTGCCGCCCCGACCAGTACCGCCACGCACGCCCGCCAGAGCATTCCTACGGGTCCTGAGTCGCACGACCAGCGCCGCCTGCCCTGGAGACAGGCGCCGTCAAACAGAAGAGACGCGCGGTAAATAAACCCCCTCGCACGCATGTAAATCCTAGGGAATGGCATATCTCACAGCCCCGCCGTCAAGTCCTGACGGTTGCCGGTTCTCACATACCCGGCGCACGCAATATCGTTGTCGTCTTTCTCTTGACGAGAGCGCTGAACACTCGGTTCATCGAGACAGGTCATAGACGCAGTTTCCCTTCGTACAGGCGGCGCGAGCTCACGACGAGTTGTGGCCCCAGCCTCATCACCACTCCTAAAGGAGCGCTTTAAAAGATTTTCGTATGCTACCGCATTATAGTCGTTAATACACGGTGAAGCCGGATTATCCAGATACCGCAGGCAGGCTCCTCAGGACCGTTTCCGCTCTTCGCTCCGGTCGGACAGCAAAAGCCGCAACGCACGGATCTCTTCGCGCAACGCCTGCACCTCCACTTCGATCGATGAGGTGTCCTCATGGACCACCTGCTCGATATGATCCCTGTCCTGGACGTGCTCCACGGTGTGCATGGTCTGCATAGTATCCACGATGATGCCGATGAACAGATTCAGCATGGTGAAAGTTGCCACCAGGATGAACGGAACGAAAAACAGCCATGCGTACGGATACTCGGCCATCACCGGGCGCACGATCCCCATGGACCAGCTCTCCAGCGTCATGATCTGGAACAGGGTGTACATGGAATCCGCGATGGTGCCGAACCACTCCGGGAAGCTTGCGCCGTACATTCCGGTGGCCATGACCCCGAAGACATAGAAGAGGATCAGCATCAGCAGGCCGATGGAGAAGATCCCTGGAACCGCCCGCAACAGTGCCTCCACGACGAACCGCAGCCGCGGCACCATGGAAACCAACCGCAAGACGCGCAGAATACGCAGGGCGCGCAACACCGCCAGTGGTCCGCTGGCCGGAATCAGTGCAATTCCCACTACGACGAAGTCGAAGACATTCCAGGGCTCGCGGAAAAAGCCTAAACCTCGCGCATAGAGCTTCAACCCGATCTCAAGGACGAAGACGGCGAGAATCGCCCGGTCGAGCCAGTGCAAAAGCCCCCCGATCTCGGCCGTCGCCGATTCGGACGTCTCCAACCCGAGGGTGACGGCGTTCAGCAGGATAAGGCCAACGATGAGGCTCTGGATCCGCTTCGACTCGATCCAGGCTCCCAACTTCTCACGCGTATCCATAGCTTGAAATCAAAACTCTCTCCACGCTGAATCCGACGCATACACTCGGGTATTGAAATTCTCGCGGCGCAGCTACAGATATTGGAATCCGAAACTCTCTTCCAGTCCTTCGTTCGCCCCGCCCATCTGCGGGGGGTTTTTTTCAAGGAATTGGCTGTCCGCTCAAGGACCGGTTGCTAAGCAGAGTTCAACTCAGCCCCGTAACCCGCTGCCTTCACCGCCGTCAAGAGCACGGCGGGGACTGCCCGGCCAAACGCGAGGCCGCGGCGAGTCTACAAAATTAGCGCTCCGCCGCAAAGCCGCGGACGGGACAGGCGTCGTTGGGGAAAGAGGGAAAGCAGGAAATTGAGAGACTTCCCGCGCCCGTCGGCGCGGGAGTGCGCAGATGTTACTTGTCCGAGCTGGATGCGGGAGCCGCCGGAGCGGCTGGTGCCGCCATCGCGGGATAGCCAAGATAGGGAACGCCACCCCAGGAAGGGTAGCCCCCCCAGCCCCCGTATGGATAACCCCAACCTCCGTAGTAGGGGTAGCCCCAGCCGCCATAGTATGGATACCCTCCGTAGCCACCCCAACCCCAAGGTCCACCGCCCCAACCCCATGGGCCACCTCCGCCCCAGCCGCTTCGCATGAAGTTGAAGGGGCCGAAGAATGCCTCGGCGGAGAGCGATGTCAGAGCCGTGGCGCCGGCGACGGCTGCGGCCAAAACGAAACGCTTATTCCTGGTCATTTGCTTTCCTCCTCACAAACTAGTGAAGCGCGGACGACAACACTACACGCCCGCATTTAAAAGATTACTTCGGTGAAAAACTCCTGTTTTGACGTCAATCAACTTTTTCGAATATAGCCAATTTCTTATTCTGCGGAAACCGCATGAGCTGTGATCGGGCAGGCGGCGACGACGCGAGTCCCCGATTCACGGTTGGATCGGCTTCGTGCGGTAGACTAACGGCGTGCTGCTTTCGACTTGCCGGATTTATTGCCAACGACCCTCAAACCGGTGTCGATTTGCGTTATTCGCAATCGTCGTTTGACGCGAATACCATAGTCTACGGAAAAATGCTTTGCGAGGTTACCGAGTGCCCAAGCTTAGCCAGAGAACAGTGAACCCTCCTGCTATTTCTCCTGCAGGGTTCGCGCAACGGGTCGCCTGGCAGTAGATCCAAGGCAAAAGGACATGTCCGACGCTCACCTGAATTCGCGAATGCCCAAAGCCGACTCGGGCCCGTCGTCGACCGGCGACTGCAACAGATCCTTCGCGACCTTCGGTTTCGAGTGGAGCCCTGATAAAGACCTGACAGTCCTCTCAGCCGAGTGCGCCGCGCTGCTGGGCCTGGAGCCCGCCGTGGCAGAGGGAGCCTGGCACAAGTACCTGAATCAAATCCCGTCACCCGACCGTCGAAAGCTGCAAGCAATCCTAGCCGACCTCAAGCCCTCCGATCCCACCTACCGCACACGCTACCGCTATTTGACGCCGAGTGGCCGGGAGTTGATCCTCGAGGAGCACGGATGGGCGGGATTCGACCCGGCGCAGCGTCTCATCCATCGCAGGGGAATCATCGCGGACGTGACTGCCGAGAGGCAGGCCACCGAGGAGCTGCGGCGGAACGAGGAACGTCTGCGCCAAGCACTTTCAGCGGCCCACGAGGGCAGTTGGAGCCTAGATCCCGCCACGGGACGCTGTGTCGTCTCCGAAGAGGTCCGCGCTCTGCTTTGCCTTCCAGCCGATGCCCCTTGCACCCTGCAGGCGATGCTGCGACAGATCCACTCATCGGACCGGTTGCACCTGAAGGCCTGTCTGGAAGCCTCTACACGCGGCCTCGCACCCTACCAAGCGGAGTTTCGCGTTCCGCTGCCCGGCGGTAGGGTCCGTTGGCTCTCCGCCCGTGGGGCAACCTACGCCGAAACCGGCGCGAACATCTTCCTGCTCGGCCTGATGCAGGACATCAGCCAGCACAAATCCAGCGAGGAGGCGTTGCGCAAGGCGAATCACCACAAGGACGAATTTCTCGCCATGCTCGCTCACGAGCTCCGCAATCCATTGACGCCTGTGCGCAACGCCGCCGAGATCTTGCGGATGATCGACTCGGATGATCCGCGGCTGCGCGAGTCCTCACGGATGATCGAGCGCCAATGCGCGCACATGGAGCGGCTGATTGAGGACCTTCTGGACGTCACTCGTATCGCGCGCGGCCGCCTGGAGTTGAGGCGCGAAACCGCACGGCTCGCCGATATACTGGTGCAGGCCCGCGAGCTGTCCAGCCCCCGTATCAAGGAACGTGGGCAGCATCTGGATCTCGGGCCCTGCGCAGATTCCATTCTCCTGGATTGCGACCCCATACGCTTGTGCCAGGTCTTCACCAACCTGCTTGAGAACGCGGCCAAGTACACGGACGCAGGCGGCGAGATTCGTTTGCAGGTAATGGACTATGAAAAGGAGGTGCTGGTCCGTGTCAGCGACAACGGCCGCGGACTGGCACCCGACGAGCTACCGCACCTGTTTGACGGCTTGGCGCAAAAGCGGACGCGCCCAGCCCCTCCCTTGGCCGGACTGGGTCTCGGCCTTTCCATTGTAAAGCGCCTCGTGTGCATGCACGGAGGGAGCGTCGCGGCAGAGAGCCCGGGTATCGGACAGGGCTCCTCCTTCAGCGTTCGACTGCCCCTGAGCCAGCGCATAGAGCCCGCCGCCGAGCATGCGCTGGATAGGTCGCGGCTGCGGATCCTCGTTGTCGATGATGACCCTGACGTCGCACAGAGCACGGGACTTTTGCTGCAGTCACTCGGACACGAGGTCGACTTGGCGGCAAACGCCGAAGAGGCGCTCCGATTCGCAAGGGAGCAGCGTCACCGGCTGGTGTTACTCGACATTGGGTTGGGCGCTTCGGACGGACTGGAAGTAGCCCGGCGCCTGCGGCAGCTCCCCCACGGCAGGGACATGCGCATCGCCGCCGTAACCGGTCGCGGAGACTCGCGCACACGAAGGGAGGTGAGGGCCGCTGGGATCGACCGCCATCTGCTCAAACCTTTGAGCCCGGATGCGCTGAAGGCACTCGTCGGCTCGCTGCGTCCCTGAGCACCTGCCCCCTGCTTTCTTTTGCTACCGGAAGCATTGACGTGCGTCAGCTGCCATCGGCGTGCACCAAGCCTTCGAGCCGCACGGAGAACAGCACCAGATCGGCCAGCTTGCGCACCTGCATCTTTTTCATGATACGCGCACGATGAGCCTCAACAGTCCGTATGCTGATGCCCAAATCCAGGGCGATGACCTTGTTTGCGGCTCCCCGGACGACGGCCCAGAAGACCTGCTGCTCGCGCTCCGTAAGGTTGCTCCAATGCTCGATCAACTCTTCGTCGCTTACGGTGTCGGCGACAGCCCGAACCGGCATCCGGCGCAGGGTTTCCTGTACCAGATCCAATAATACCTGGTGGTTGTAGGGCTTAGAGACGAAGTCCACTGCTCCCAGCTTCATGGCGCGCACAGCCATGGGGATATCACCGTGCCCGGTGATAACGATGGTAGGCAACAGGACTTTGTGACTGCGCATGTGCTCCAGCAACGCGATGCCGCCCATTCCGGGCATGCGCACATCCAACAAAAGACAACAGGGCCGACTCTGTCCGAGATGCTCCTCTCGGGACAAGAAATCGTCGGCACTCGGATAGGAGGCCACCTCGATCCCCACGGATTCGAGCAGCAGGCGCAGCGAATCGCGCACATCGGCGTCGTCGTCGATCACGCAGACCAGGGGCGTGCCAGTCACAACTTCTCCTCCCCGACCGGGAACTCTACCGAAAAGATGGCACCAGTGGGATCGGCGGGCGTCATCCAGGCCCGGCCGCCGTAGTTCTCAGCCAGTGTACGCACGATGGACAACCCGATGCCCAATCCGCCCGGCTTGTCCGTTACCCAGGGCTCGAACAAGCGCTCCCGCAGATCGTCGGACACGCCCTTGCCGCTGTCACCCACCTCCACCAGGATCCGTTCGGGATTTTGCTTGCGGCTGGTGCGAATCCACATGCGGCGCCGATCGCGAGGCAAATGCTCCAGCGCATCGAGGGAATTGATCACCAGGTGCATCAGCAGCTGCTCCAGCTCTATCGGATCTCCCCCCAATGTCGGCAGGTCACTCGGCCAGATCGCACTCCAGCCGGACGCCATCACGCGTCAGCCGGTCCGCGACGACCTCGACACAGGACTTGGCGACTGCATTCAAATCGACTCCGGTCGGCGAGACCTCGCGCCGTCGCGCAAGGGAGCGCAGATTGTCCAGGGCCCGTCCCGCGCGCTCGGCGAGCCGGTTAATGTGGCCCAAGATATCCCTCAGGCGCTCCGGGTCCAACCGCCCGAAACGCTGGAGCTGAATCGCGGCGCCGGCGTAGTTCGACATGGCCGCCACCGGCTGGCTGAGCTGGTGTGAAGCCATGGCCGCAACCTCGCCCATCAGCGCCAGACGCCCCACCTTCGCGAGCTCGCGCTGATGCTCGCTCAATCGGCTTTGCAGGCGCTTGCGCTCGGTGATGTCCATCAGCGTGACGACGCCGCCCTCCAACTTACCCTCCTGATCGTGCAACGGCCGGCCAACGAGGGAGATCCAACGCCCCTCGGCTTCGGCTCCACGGATGAAGACCTCGATATCGTCCGTGGACTCGCCGTGAATGGCACGCGTCAAAGGCAGCTCCTCCACCGGGACCAGCTCGCCGTCTTCCGAATAATACACGCCGAAGTGCTCCGACCAACTCTTCGGATCGACATCGTCGGGTCCACTGCCGATGATGGTCGATGCCTTGCGGTTCCACAACAGGAACCGTCCCTGCGTATCGGCGACCACGACACCGTCGTTTATCCCTTCCAGTACGAGCCGCTGCAGGGCCTGCTGCCGATCGAGCTCGGCACGCGAGCGGTTCAGGTCGGCGGTGCGCTCGTCCACCAGATGCTCCAGGTTGCGGTTGAGCTCGGCCAAGGCACGCTCGCGACTGCGCACCTCGTCGGCCATGCGCTTGAAGGCGTTGACCAACACGCCCACTTCATTGCCGGTTGCAGGGGGCAACGGCGTTTCGTAGTTTCCGTGCGCGATGGCGTCGGCCGCCTGCGTCACCTGACGCAATGAGCCGGTCAAATGCCGAACCAAAAACAGGGCGATCAGCACCGCCCCGAGGAGCAGGATGCCCATAGTGGCAAGGCTCTCGCGGCGCATCACGCCCGCTAGTTGCTCGATCTGGGAAGTCGGCTTGGATACCATCAGTGTCAGGCTGCGTTCCGGATCGTCCCGGGTGAGCGAGCGCGTAACGACGAATGCAGTTTCCCGGTCCGCACCTTCTCCAAGATCAAGCAGACCACCGACTTCCGGCTGCAGATCGCCGATGCGCGTCGCCTGCTCACCGAGCACATCCGCCAACCCCAGGCCGTGGCCGAGATCGAAAGCGAAAGTCTTTTCGCGGTCCCGGTGGTGTAGAAAGTTCCCCTCCTCATCGACCACGTAGAGCTGCTCGCTCTCGTCGAGATTCGCTTGCAGATACCGGAAGAGGATCCCCATATCCATGTTGACTACGATCATGCCGAACAGGTCGCCGGCCGGATCGCGTACCGGCGTGACCGCCCGTAAGGTGGGCCTATGCTCTGGCTCGATGCGTCCATGCTCACGATTGAGATCGATACGTGAGAGAAAAAGCTCCCCCACCGGCACCGTCGCCGCTTGCTCGAAATAATATCGGTGGCCCTTGCGCTGGTACTCGGCAGGGGCGACAATCCGCAGCTCCCCGCGGGACCGCTCTACGCGCACCAGCTCAAGACCTTCGTCCGCGGCGCCGATCAGGCGCAACTGGAAGTACTCCGGACGCGCCTTCGCAAAGGCGAGAAAAATCTGCTCCAACCGCTCGCGCCATTGCGCGTCCGTGGATCCGTCCTCGGGATCGGTGCCGGCTGCAGCGAGGGCCCGGCGTATGCCTTGCACCGGGGGCGTACCGGCGAGGAACAACGTATCCCGGCGCAGACGGTCCACCTGGCGGATGAGGTAGTCAGCGGCACGGTTGGCGTGCACCTTCAGGTGCTCCTGCTCCCGATGCTCCATCACCTCCGCACGACCGCGATCGAACAGGTAGCCCACGACCAGGGCGGCCGTCAAAAGGAGAACGACGAACAGCGCCCCCAGACGCAGAGGTAGTGAATCCAGCCGCAAGCCCAATTTAGGTCGCCCGTATTCGGATTGTTGTTCTCGACGACGCCTCGGCGTGGGTGCAGGCCCCGGCAACCCGGAGAGCACCCTGATTTCCTCGGCCCGTCGTTGGCAGGCCTGCGATTATATCGACCATCCAGGAAGCACAGGTTAACCGGAAATCCACATGCCCACGACAAATGTGCCATGCAACCTGAAATCTGGACGACGGCGCTTTCTCCTGATGAAGCGGCAATCGGCAGCCGATCCCGCAATGGTAAAAAAAACGCCGTCGGCCACAGCTGGCGACGGCGAGGTGAGGTAATCAGGCGGGCCCCGGTGCTCAGCAAGCCTGCACCAGGCTGGCAGCATCTCGAACAGGTGACTAGACGGAATTCCCCGGACCTGCCCCGAGGCGACGGGCAATGACGCTATCGCCGATCACCGAGACCTCGGCGCCGCGCCGGGCAAGACGCTGACAAAGCATCTGCAGCAATGCGAAACCGGAATCGAACACGCGCTCGACCCGGCTCAGATCAAGAACGCAGCGCTCCAAGCCCCGCGGGACCCGCCTGCACAGGTCGCAAACGGGCATAGCGGCTGATATGTCGAGGTTGCCATCGAAGCGCAGATTCAGCACCGCATTTTGGGGTGCGTAGCTCACGGACACGGACATGCCGGTCATCCTCCCCGTCTTATATTTCGATTCTGGGTGACCCCGGGCGCAAAGGGCTTGGCGCAGGGGATATTGACGTCAAGATGCGTAGGTTATTGAACCGGCGCAGTATTCACAATCCGCAATGACACCTGACGCTCGCTACGTAGTAACACGCACTAGATCCGGGCGCCCGCCCTTGTCGTGAGAAGGTTCGCGGCAAATAGTCTAAGATTCGCGGCAAACCGAAACGGCGGAGGACATGTTGTTGAATCGAGCACGCGCATCGGTCTTTGTTTTGACCGTGCTTTCTGCGGGAACGGCGGGCAGCATAATGGCAAGTGCCGACGACATCATGAACGCGCCAGCCGCGGTGACAAAGCAGCTGCGCAAGCACCAGATCTCCCCCGATGATGTAAGCCTCTACGTCCACAAGCTGTCGGAGGCCATGCCGCGGGTCGCGTTCAACGCCAAGGTACCGCGAAATCCGGCCTCAACCATCAAGGCGCTCACCACCAAAGCCGGCCTCGACATCCTCGGTCCGACCTACTCTTGGAAAACCGCGGCATATATCACGGGAAAGGTCACCGACGGACTGCTGCAAGGCGACCTGATCATCAAAGGATACGGTGACCCGAACCTCACCCCCGAGGCGCTGTGGCGCCTACTCTGGGGCGTTCGAGAACGCGGCGTCGAGACCGTCGCCGGGAATCTGATCCTGGACGACTCCTATTTCGAGCCCCCCCGGACCAATCGCGGCGATTTCGACAACAATCCGAACAGTGCGTATAACGCCCTGCCCTCCGCCCTGAGCGTCAGCCTACAGACCACACAGATCCACCTGTTGGGGGGCGGATCCGACGGTGGCGTCCGAGTGTTTACGGATCCACCGCTGGCCAACGTCGCCGTGGACAACCGTCTGAAGCTGGTTAATGCCCCCTGCAAGCGCAAGTTCCACAAGCCAGCGGTGAAGCTGGTCCAAGAGGACCTTCGAACCACGCTGCGCCTGACCGGAACCTTCTCGGCCGAATGCGGCGAGACCAGCTACCCACGCCTAATGCTGGAGCCGATCGAGCACAGCGCCGGTGCGATCGTCGCCCTGTGGCGCGGTATCGGAGGGCGGATCGAGGGGGAGGTCAGAGAAGGCACGCTGCCAGAAGGCGCGCGACGGCTCCACGCCCAAGAATCCGCTCAGCTCGAGGAGGTCATACGGGTCATCAACAAGCGCAGCAACAACCTGATGGCCCGGACCCTGTTTCTGACCCTGGGGGCCAAACGCCTGGACGCACCCGGATCGCTTCCGAAGGCACGCCAAGCGGTCAAGGATTGGCTTGACCGAGAGCGGTCTGCACTTCCCGGAGCTGGTGCTCGACAACGGCTCGGGACTGTCACGGGAAACCCGAATCTCCGCAGAGAGCATGGGCCGGCTCCTCGGTTTCGCCTACGCCAGCCCCAACATGCCGGAGTTTCTTTCATCCCTGGCCATCGCAGGCGTTGACGGCACCATGCGCAAGCGGTTTCGCAAGAGCGACCTCAAGGGCCACGCGCACGTGAAAACCGGCACTATCCGGGGAACCACGGGCATTGTCGGCTACGTTCTCGACCGCCACGGAGAGCGATGGATCGTCGTCTCACTAATGAACAACCCGCGTCTTCAGTCCTGGCGCGGCAAGGGGGTGGAGAACGCCCTGCTGCGCTGGGTTTACGAAGAGGCGGAAGACTATAAAGGGGTACAGAGAATCCATGGGGCGGGCGAAGGAGCTCTTGCGGATCCATCCAGTCTGCAGGTCAACGCGACACCTACAGACTGGTTTTTGAGCCCCGACGCCCCGACGCCTTAACCCAAAGAGAGCAGTGAGCCTTTTCTTCAGATCAAATAGGCCTTCGCCTCCTCGCCCGGATTGGGTAGACCGGCGATTCGCCAGATAACCAAGCAGCCGCCGAACAGTGTATAGATCTGCGTCTTGGAGAGGGACGTCTCCCGGCACACGCGCCGCATATTGGGAAGCGCCCCGATCCGAAAGAACTTGTCGCGGATGTGATGCAGTACCCGCCAGTGCTTCTCCGTCAGGGCCCCCACCCCCTCATCGGCCGCGATATCCGCACCCAGTTGCTCGCTCCACAGGTCCTGGTTCAGCAGATAGCCGTCCTCGTCGAAGAGGACCGATCCGGCGGGGATGGATTCCGGCTTTGCAATTTCGCTGTCGAGCATGATTTTCGTCTCCTATCGTGGACTGGCGTTCTTCGTTCAGGCACCAAGCCCGGCGAGGGTCATCACCGGTATATAAACCGGTTGCGGTGCGGTGGAGACAAAGTATGGGTAAGCGCGAACATAATGTTAAATAATTAGTTATTCGTTTTTATCTCTTTTCGTGATATCTGTTCCTTCGGGTTCTTCCGCTGCGAAGGATACGAGCTCGGGACCAGCTGATCTCTGCCGTGGAGACCCGTGGCGGCCTGACCTCATACACCGGGATCGACCCCTGGCCTGGCGATTCGGCGAGCACAGGGGATAAAGTCAGCCAAAGGGCCAACGGCAAGAAGCGCACCATGGTCGATTTACCCTATTTGCGAAAAACTACCCCAAGGTGTTGAAGAATACCGCCGCCAAGAACCCGGCGAGGGTCGAGATGCCCACGATGCCACCGCCCTTGTGAAAGGCCTCAGGTAACATCGTCTCGGCGACCATGGTCAGCATGGCGCCGGCGGCGATGCCTTCGATCAACGCAAACACCTCGGCCGGCGCGTCCTCGAGAAACACCGCGCCGAGTGCGGCACCGACGCCGGTGATGATCATCAGGCTTGTCCACATCCATAGGATCTTCGTGATCTTCATGCCCTGCTCCTTCATTCCGGCCGCGCTGGAGAGGGCCTCGGGCAGGTTGGCGAGCAACAGGCCGCCGATCAACGACAAACTGATACCCCCGGTGACCAGTACATTGGCGCCGATAACGAAGGACTCGGGAATGCCGTCGAGCAGTATGCCCAGAAACATAGCCATGGCCGCGCCCTCGTGTCCGGCGACCTGCTTCGTCATCTCCGACAGGGACGGGAAGACCTTGCCTCCCTCGACGCTCTTGGTCGCCTTGTCGATCCAGCGTGCCGCCCTTTTTGCGTCAAGCCTGTGCCTTGCAGTGAGATACTCGGCGACCCTTCTGTGGCGCAGGAATTCGCTCAGGTGGCGCCGCAGTTCCGGACACTCGCCCAGCAAGGCCTCGAAGTCGCGGTGCCGCAGGACCGAGATCCGGGTTGCCTCGTGGGCTACGGCCGTGACCGCATGGGTACCCTCGGTCAGAAAGGAGAGTACGCCGAAGGCATCCCCTGCCCGGACCACCATAGGCTTGCGCGACCTGTCGTCCGGGTCGAAGAGGTAGACGGTCCCGCTGCGCAACAGGTACAGACGGTCCCCGGGCTGACCGCGATGAAAAAAGTTGTAACCCTCGGGATCCGTCTTGTGGATGAGTCGCCCCGCAATCCGCTCCAGGGTCGCGTCCGACAGGCCGGCGAAGAATCCCTCCCGCGTCTCCGCCTTCATCTGGGCAATCAGGTTCTCCGGTACCTCGTTTCTTCGAATCGGCGGGTCGTAATGTCCAGTATCCGACAGGCTCGCGAGGGCCTGCTCGCGCCACGCGCGGACTTCTCCGGCACTCAGGCCCTGGCGTTGTTGCAGGTAGGTCCCGACCTCGTCGTCGCCGATGCTCCTTGCGGCGATCTCGCGCAGATCCTTGGATTCTTCGAGCAGGACCATGAAGGCATCGCGTGGGATGACCAGCAACCGGGTATCGCCGACGACGTGGGCCTCGGTAGCGCGACGCAGGCCGGTGGCGAAGCTCATCCGCCCGAACACATCGTGCTTGGTCAGACGCTCGAAGACCTCGCCACCCTGCCGGGGATCGCTAAGCTCGACCACTCCGTCCTCAATGATGTAAAGGTTGGTGGCCGGATCATCCGCGCGGTACAGACAGGCACCCGCCGGGATGTCGCGAACCAGCATGATCGAAAGCAACTTGTCCTCGGCATCTGCCGACAGGTTTCCGAGGGGTTGTGTGCGGCGAACACTGCCGAGAACGGCCTCGAGTCGCTCTCGCGCCTGGTTGCGCCAATAGGTCATGGCTGTCGAGGGCTTGCGCAGGTATCCGCCCTGCCGGTTCACCAGAAAATCGAGGAGCTTGAAGAGAAACCCGCCCAGCATGGCCCCGAGGGCCAGGTCTGCGAAGTGGCCTCGATCCACACCCGGAGCGATCAAATCGATGGTCAGAGCGGCGAGCAGCGCGCCGCCGCCAAATGCGAGCAGGAAGGCCATGATCCGGTCCGGCGGACGCCAGAGAACGCCGATGGACGCCCCCAGAGGTAGGGTCGCGGCGCTGATCAGACCATAGAACAGGGCGGAGAGTACGACCGATTCGAAGATCATCGCTGGCTGCGTATCCGCTCCTTCCGGGACCTACGCTCCGGGATCCGGCGCAGGCAACTACGCATTCGAGCTTGCTCAGAAACTGTAGGTCAAACTTCCGCCCGCGACGGCGAACCTGTTTGCGCTGTAGTCGCCGAAGACCCGCACACCCTGGGCGGTCTGGTCGATGGGGGCGTTGCCTACGAAATACATGGTCGCACCCACCGCGAACCGCAGCTGATCATCATGGGACCAGCCGTAGGCCGCGGACAGCTTCCACATCTCGTCCACGGGGAAATCGAACGTGCGAAACTCATCCTTGACCGGTGAGCTCTCGTAGGAGAAGCCGAACGAGAAGTGTGAACGATCGCTCAGGTTATAAAGCAGAGCCGCGCCCGCAAGCCAAGTATCGTCCCAGTTGCGGTCCAACACATTGACCCTGTCGCCAATGGCAAGCTCGTTCTTGCTGAACTTGGACCACTCCTGCCAGCCCAGATTGGCGAACAAGGTGATCTTGTCATCCAGCTCATAGCTCAGGCCGGCCTCCAGCCATTGGGGGTTGGTCCAGCTGATCTCGACGCTGTTGGAGAGACGAAAGGGCAGACGCCAGTTCTCGGTTTTGACATCGCCCTTGAGATCCGTATCCGCCTGACTACGGTACACGACACCCAACATGAGCCTGTCGGTAAACTGGTATTGCAGACCCAAAACCGCCTGGGCGCCCCAGCTGCTTAGGTCGTTGAACTTGACCGTGGCATCACCCACCCCTCCGGGCTGGCGGACCGCGATCTTCTGGTTGAAGAAGGTGTAAAGAACCGAGACGCCGGCGCCGATGGAGAGCTTGTCGTTGGCCTCGTAGCTGACCGACGGCGTAAATGCCAAAGCGCCGAGCACGGCACTCTGCACGGCATAGCGCCCGGCGAACCGATTGCCGTAGTCCACACCCCCGCCCAGCGGGCCGGTCGTGGAGAAACCAAAGCGAACCTTGTCGCTCACCGGGGTCACGTAGAAGAAGCTCGGAACCGGCGTGATGATTCCCGCGTTTCCGCCGTCGTTTCCGGTAACCGGGCGCAAACCCCTGCTCTCAAACCCCTTCACATCGAACTCGATCTTGGGCAAAAAAAACTGCATACCCGCTAATACGCGCTGCTGATCGATTCCGGTCATACCCGCCGGGTTGGTCATGGAAGCGTCCGCGCCGTACCTGTTTGTCACGTTGGCAACGCCGCCCGTCCCGAGACTGGCCGGACTACCCAGCTCAGGGAGATAGAATCCCGCCCCGAAAGCGGTGCCGCCCATCCCCACCATGGTGAACGCCAAGCCTGCGTAGAGTGTCTGATGGAATCTGGTTTTCATCTGGCCGGGCCTCTGTTGCAAAAATAGCACTACACAAAACCGTTGCAGCAAATAATACAACAAAATCGTTAGATATGTGCAACAAAAACAAGAAAATACACGGAGTTTCTGAACCGAATTCCTGCTCCGCGCGTACGGCTTCAAAGCTCCCGCGTGGCAAGAAACCGGATATCCGGCCAGCGCTCCTCGGTGAGGCTCAGGTTGACCCGGGTCGGCGCCAGATAGACCAGCTGGCCGTCGCCATCCTCGGCCAGGTTCTCGTAGGCCTTGTACGCGAAAACGCTCGAGCATCTTCTCATCGTCGCAAGCCACCCAGCGGGCGGTCTGGACCGTCACCGGCTCGACCACCGCGCTCCACCCCGTACTCGTCCTTCAGCCGGTAGGCGACCACGTCGAACTGCAGCACGCCGACGGCGCCCAGGATCAGGTCGTTGTTCTTGCAGCGGGCGAAAGACCTGGGTGGCGCCCTCCTCGCTGAGCTGGATCACGCCCTTCTGCAGCGCCTTCATGCGCAGCGGGTCCTTCAGCACCACGCGGCGGAACAGCTCCGGGGCGAAGATAGGGATGCCGCCGTACTTCAGCGCCTCGCCCTCGGTGAAGGTATCGCCGATCTGGATGGTGCCGTGGTTGTGCAGGCCGATGATGTCGCCGGGCCAGGCCTCCTCCACGTGGCGCCGCTCGTCCGCCAGGAAGGTGATGGCGTTGGCGATCTGCACCGTCTTGCCGATGCGCACGTGGCGCATCTTCATGCCCTTCCTGTAGCGCCCGGAGCAGACGCGCAGGAAGGCGATGCGGTCGCGGTGCGCCGGGTCCATGTTGGCCTGGATCTTGAACACGAAGCCGGTGAACTTCTGCTCCGCGGGCGCCACCTGCCGCTGCAGGGCGTCGCGGGCCGCGGGGCCGGTGCGTACTCGACGAAGGCGTCCAGCAGCTCCTCGACGCCGAAGTTGTTGATGGCCGAGCCGAAGAACACCGGCGTCTGCTCGCCGGCGCAGGTAGGCCTCCAGGTCGAACGGATGGCTGGCGCCGCGCACCAGCTCGATCTCCTCGCGCAGCTCGTCGGCCTGATCGCCCGAGCACCTCGTCCAGCCGGGGATTGTCCAGTCCCTCGATGACCTCGCCCTCGGCGATCTTGCCGCCGTGCCGGGCGCTGAACAGGTGGGTCCTGTCGGTGCGCAGATCGATAGACGCCCTTGAAGCGCTTGCCCATGCCGATCGGCCAGGTGACCGGCGCGCACTGGATCTCCGAGCACCGTCTCGATCTCGTCCAGCAGATCTCGATCGGGTCGCGGCCGTCGCGGTCGAGCTTGTTGACGAAGGTGATGATGGGCGTGTCGCGCAGCCGGCAGACCTCCATCAGCTTGATGGTGCGCGCCTCCACGCCCTTGGCCGCGTCGATCACCATCAGCGCCGAGTCCACCGCGGTCAGCGTGCGGTAGGTGTCCTCGGAGAAGTCCTCGTGGCCCGGGGTGTCGAGCAGGTTGACGATGCGCGTCGCGGTAGGGGAACTGCATCACCGAGGAGGTCACCGAGATGCCGCGCTGCTTCTCCAGCTCCATCCAGTCGGAGGTGGCGTGGCGCGCGGCCTTGCGGCCCTTGACCGTGCCGGCCATCTGGATGGCGCCGCCGAACAGCAGCAGCTTCTCGGTCAGCGTGGTCTTGCCCGCGTCCGGGTGGGAGATGATGGCGAAGGTGCGGCGTTTGGAAAGTTGCTCTTGGAGCTGGCTCATGTCGAAAAAAATGAATGGGAAAATTCTGGAATTTTACCATATCCGGCATGCGCGGCTCATGATCTGATCCGATCCAGCGCACCGGATACGATGCGGGATCAACCGAGCACCAGGAAGCCCGTCCGACTCAGGACTGTTCTACTGCGGAATCGCGGATGCCGGACGGACTCCTAGACATAGCTTCTCGAATCGAGCCGAATCGAGCGACAGGCCGCACTAGATTCCCATAACCGTGTCGGCCGCCGCTAAAGCGGCCGCGCCATGATCACGGCATCCTCCCGGCCTTCGGCGGCCGGATAATAACCCCGGCGCATACCCACCTCGCAGAAGCCCTCCGCCGCGTAAAGAGCGACTGCCGACAGGTTGGAGCCCCGCACTTCCAGGAAGGCGGTATCTGCATTGTGGGTGCGGCCGAGCGCGATGAGGCGCCGCAGTATCCTGCCGCCGAGTCCCTGTCTCTGCAGATCCGGACGTACGCACAGATTCAGAATATGACACTCGCGGGCAGCCACCAGCATCACGGCGTAACCCGCAATATCGTCGCCGCATTCAACCACCCAGCAGCAGTAGCCCACCCGCAAGCAGTCGCGGAAGATGCCTTCGGTCCAAGGGAACGGATAGGCCGCGGTCTCCACCCCCATGACCGCCGAAACGTCTTGGTCGCGCATGGGGCGCATGTCGAATCCAGGATCCTGCACCAGGGCGTTCATCCGCAATACACCCCGGAAAACACTCGCGCGAACGATCGAGCGGATTGAAGGGTCACTTCCTGACACACCTGCTTTCATGCTTCGGAACCCCCATAGTATGCGATCGTAACAGCCCAACGGTGATTCGGGTCCCAAGTCCGGCCCACACCGTGCTTTTCGCGGCAACATCGATTTTCGCCATCCCGCGACGAGAACTCGCTCAATGACGATCTCAGACAAACAATAGCGCTGGCTGCAGAAACGGGTCCATCACTCGGTGGAGGACGGCGAGACCAACAGCAACTTCGGCTTCAACCCGCCCTGGTGGGACCGGCCGCTCGGCACCTACCGTGACCAGCCAGGTGCCGGTCACGAGGGCATGCTCATCGGCATCCACGTCTTTCTTTCTCGCGGTTCGGGCGGCGGCACCAAGCACCGAGAATACCAAGCAGCAAAGTAGGTTATAGAGATGTTGCTTGATGCCGGTCAATGATAATTGTCATTGCTCTTGGTTTACTGGCCGTCTCGATTGGCTGGAGCGAGCAAAGAAGAATGACAAACATCGGCAACGACCATCGCCCGCTCGACCGCTACACAGACGTGGAGCTGGACTCTTACGAGGGCGGCCTCGGAGGACTCAGCCGTCGGGAGTTCTTCCAGTACTGCTCCGGCATCGCGGCCACCATGGGGCTGTCGGCGGCGGCCGGCATCGCAATGGCCGAGGCGGCGACCGCCACCGCCCGGCCGTCCGTGATCTGGCTCCACGGCCAGGAATGCACCGGCTGCACCGAGACCCTGCTGCGCGCCCAGCACCCAACTCTCGAAGCCCTTATCCTCGACATGATCTCCCTGGAGTATCACGAGACCCTATGCGTCGGTGCGGGAAAACGGGCGGAGGCCCACAAGCACAAGATGATGGAGGAGCAGCACGGAAAGTACGTGCTGATCACCGAAGGCGCCACGCCTACCAAGGACGGGGGCATCTACTGCAAGATCGGTGACAAGCCGCAGATCGAGCACATCAAAGAGGCCGCCGACGGGGCCGCCGCCATCATCGCCATCGGCTCCTGCGCCTCCTGGGGCGGTATTCAGTCGGCGGAGCCGAATCCCACCGGGGCGGTACCCACCAGCGAGATCATCCCGGACAAGACCGTCATCAACATCCCGGGCTGTCCGCCCAACCCCTACAACTTCCTCTCCACCGTGCTCTACCTCCTGACCTTCGGCAAACCGCCGGAGCTGGACCAGCACAATCAGCCGAAGTTCGCCTACGGGCGTCTGATCCACGAGAACTGCGAGCGGCGTCCTCACTTCGATGCCGGCCGCTTTGCGCTGGAGTTCGGCGACTACGGGCATCGCCAGGGCTTCTGTCTCTACAAGCTCGGCTGCAAGGGACCCGAGACCTATGCCAATTGCCCGGCCATCGGCTTCGGCGACGCCGGAGAGGGCAACTGGCCCATCGGCATCGGCCATCCCTGCTTCGGCTGCACCATGAAGAAAGTCGGCTTCACCAAGCCGCTCCACGCCTTGGCGGATGTAGAAACCTTCTCTTCCCCCACGGCCTTCCCCGAGGTCGGGTCGTCCAAGGGTGAGGGCATGTCGCCGGGTGCCGCGGCTTTGGTGGCGGGTATCGGAGGTGCGGTGGTCGGCGCCGCTGCAACGGCCATGTCCAAGATGCCGGGCGCCGTGGATTCGGCACCCGAAGACCAGAGCCCGAAGGAGTAAAAGCGATGGACAAGAGCCGCAGGCGATTCCTAGCCCAAACCGCCGGTGCCGTTTGCGCCGGCCTGACCTGCGCGGGAACCGGACAAGCCGCCTTTCTGCGCGATCCCAAGGAGGTGCCTCCCAACGCGGTGGGCATGCTCTACGACTCCACCCTGTGCATCGGCTGCCGCGCCTGCGTATCCGCCTGCCGTGAGGCGAACGGGACGAACCCGGAGCAACCCGCATCGCTCGCGGCCTGGAATCCGGGCACATGGGATACGGCGGAAGACATCTCCGGCAGCACCTTCAACGTCATCCGCGTCTACACCGACGGCACCAAGGAGCACAAGGACAAGGAAGTCGACGGCTACGCCTTCATGAAGCGCCACTGCCTGCACTGCGTGGACCCGTCTTGCGTCTCCGTGTGCCCCGTGAGCGCCATGCAGAAGGATGCGGACACGGGCATCGTCACCCATGATCCGGACGCCTGCATCGGCTGCCGCTATTGCGTCTACGGCTGCCCCTTCGGCGTGCCCCAGTACCAGCTCGACAAGCCCCTGGGGGAAATCGCCAAGTGCCAGTTCTGCAACCACCTGCAGGCACAAGGCAAGATCCCGGCCTGCTGCGACGTCTGCCCGACGGGCGCTTCGCTGTTCGGCCGGGTCGACGATCTGCAAGCGGAGGCCGAGCGGCGCTTGGCGGCCCAGCCCGGTGAGACCTACGTGTTCCCCCGCGGGTTGTTGGGCGGAGACGCGCCTACCCACGAGGCGTCAATCCCCGAGTATCAGCCCCACCTGTACGGCGTCACCGAGGGAGGCGGCACCCAGGTGCGTTACCTGAGCGGCGTGCCACATGAAAAGCTGGGCCTGCCTAAGCTCGATCAGCAGTCCTTCGCCCAGGTCTCCGAAGGCATGCAGCAAACTCTGTACAAGGGCATGCTCGGACCGCTGGCTCTGCTCGGCGGGCTCGCCGTCTTTGCGCGGCGCAGCACCCACCGGCGCAAGGACGTCGAGGACCACGAGGGCTGATCCGCATTTAACGATGGTCGCAAACGCAAGACGTCCAAACGGCGAATAAGCTCATGGCACATGCCCATCAACCCCTCGGCGGCAAGGTCGTCACCAAGCCCTTTATCTTCTTCGGCGTGCTCGCCGCAATCGCGGGCTATTTCATCCTCCGGCGCTTTCTGTTCGGCCTGGACGACGTAACCAACCTGAGCGGCGGATATCCCTGGGGGATCTGGGTGGTCGTCGACATCATGATCGCCACCGCGTTCGGCTGCGGCGGCTTCGCCATGGCGCTCCTGGTCTACATCTTCAACCGCAACAAGTTCCACCCCCTGGTGCGGCCGGCCCTGCTCGGTGGTCTGTTCGGCTACACCCTGGCGGCCGCCGCGCTGGTCGTCGACCTGGGGCGTTACTGGAACGCATACAACATCATGCTCCCCTGGCAAGTGAACCCGAATTCGGTGATGTTCGAAGTCGCCGTGTGCATGATGGCCTACATCCTGGTCCTCTGGATCGAGTTCTCCCCCGCCTTTCTCGACCGGTTGGGCTTCGACGAAGCTGCGCGAGTGGCTCCAGAAGTACATGTTCGTCTTTATCGCCCTGGGCGTCGTCCTGCCCACCATGCACCAGTCCTCCTTCGGGTCCGTGCTCCTGGTCATGGGCTCGCAGCTCTCGCCGCTCTGGTACACCACCTGGCTGCCGATGCTCTTCCTGCTCACCGCGCTGGCCATGGGTTACAGCGTCGTAATCCTGGAATCCACCCTGGTGACCAACGCCTTTTCCCTGCCCTCGGAGCAGCGTTTGCTCGAGAAGCTCTCGCCCGTGGTTTCCGCGTTGCTCGCCGGCTTCCTGGTGCTGCGCCTCGCCGACGTTCTCTGGCGCGGCCACGGCGGACTTGCTGTTCGCCGGGGACCTCGCGAGCCTCATGTTCTGGATCGAGAGCCTGGTTTTCCTCGCCGCGGCCATCATCCTGGGCTCGCCCGTCTGGCGGCGCAATCAGCGCCTGATGTTCCTGGCGGCGCTGCTGATGGTCTCCGGCGGTGCCCTGTACCGGTTGGACGCCTTTCTGATTATCTACGAGCCGGGCAACGGCTGGTCCTACTTCCCGTCCGTGCCCGAGATCATGGTCACCGTCGGCGTCGTCTCCGTCGAGATCATGCTTTACCTCTGGTTCGTCAAGCGGCTGCCGGTGCTGCATGTCCCATCGGACGGGCCCCAACCGAGCGCCGCGTGACGCCACGAAGTCTTAAGTCTGAAAAAGAGACATGCAACAGCCTGCAAAAATCTTCATCGGCATACTCGCGCGAAGACGCACAGTGGCGTCTTTGCATCTGGGCGCATTCGAGCGCGGTCTTCGCAGATCCACCCAGCCGACCCATAACCAACAACAATCTGACCGGAGCCTGCCGTGACCCGCATCACAATCGATCCCATCACCCGCATCGAGGGACACCTGCGCATCGACTGCGAGGTCGAGGACGGCAAGGTAACCAACGCCTGGGCCTCGGGCCAGATGTGGCGCGGCATCGAGCTCATCCTCCAAGGTCGCGACCCGCGCGAGGCCTGGCTCTTCACCCAACGTATCTGCGGAGTCTGCACAACGGTACACGCCATCGTCTCGGTGCGGGCGGTGGAGAACGCGCTGGACATGGAGGTACCGCTCAACGCCCAGTACATCCGCAACCTGATCATGGCCGCCCACGGCGTGCACGATCACATCGTGCACTTCTACCACTTGGCGGGACTCGACTGGGTGGACATCGTTTCCGCCCTGAAGGCGGACCCGGCGGCCACCGCCAAATTGGGACAGAGCCTGTCCAATTACCGGCGCAACAGCGTGCAGGAAATCAAGGCGATGCAGGACAAGCTCGCCGCCTTCGTCGGAACGGGGCAGCTCGGCGTATTCGCCAGCGGCTACTGGGGCCACCCGGCCATGAAGCTGCCGCCGGAGGTGAACCTGCTGGCCGCGGTGCACTACCTCCAGGCCCTGGAGTACCAGCGCAGCGCCAACAAGATCGTGAGCATCCTGGGCTCGAAGACGCCCCACATCCAGAACCTGGCCGTCGGCGGCGTGGCCAACCCCATCAACCCCGAGAGCCAATCCACCCTGACCATCGAGCGCCTCTACGCGGTCAAGGCGGAGATCGACAAGCTGGGAGAGTTCGTCAACGAGGTCCTGCTTCCCGACGTCGGGGCGGTCGGCGCCCTGTACGCCGACTGGACCCAGTACGGCAAGGGCATCACCAACTACCTCTCGGTGCCGGACATGCCGCTGGACACCAAGGGTACTCAGTTCGAGCTCCCCGGCGGCTACATCGACAACGGCGACATCGCCGGCTATCAGCCCGATCACCAGCTACCAGGACGAGTTCTTCCGCGACGGAGTGAAAGAAGGCGTCAAGCACGCCTGGTACGAGTACGAGGGCGGCGACCAGCCCCGTCACCCCTGGGACGGTCAGACCCAATCCCAAGTACACCGAGTTCCAGGACGACGGCAAGTACTCCTGGGTCAAGTCCCCGACCTTTTACGACAAGCGTGCTCAGGTCGGGCCGCTCTCGCAACGTCCTGGGCATGTACGCCGCCGGGCACGAGCCGACCAAGCGGTACACGGAGCGCCTGCTCGGCCATCGCCAGCCAGGTCGCGGGGAGCCAAATCCCCATCGACGCCCTGCACTCGACCATCGGCCGCACCGCGGCACGTGCGGTGCGCGCGGCAGTCCTCTACGAGTCGCTGCAGAATCAGTGGCAGCTCCTGATGGACAACATCGCCAAGGGTGACTTTGATACCTACAATCGTCCAGTCTTTCCGAAGGGCGAGATCAGGGGCTTCGGCTTCCACGAAGCCCCGCGAGGGACTCTCTCTCACTGGACCGTCATCGAGAACGGCAAGATCAAGAACTACCAGGCCGTCGTGCCCACCACCTGGAACGCAGGCCCGCGGGACGACAACGGCCAGATGGGTCCCTACGAGGCATCGCTTCTGGACAACCCGGTCGCCGACCCGGAGGCGCCCCTGGAGGTGCTGCGCACCGTCCACTCCTTCGATCCCTGCCTGGCCTGCGCCATCCACATGGTCGACGACCAGCGCAGACCCATCCTGCGGGTGAAGGCCCGCTGAAAAACTATAAGTACACCTGAGGAGGACCACCATGAGCTTTCTAGTTGTCGGATTGGGAAACATCCTGCTGCGGGACGAAGGCGTCGGCGTGCGCCTGGCCGAGCGTCTCCTGGAGCGCTATGAAGTACCCTGCGAGGTGGAGGTGCTGGACGGCGGCACCTCAGGCATGGAGCTGATCCATACGGTCGCCGACAAGGACGCACTGATCGTTTGCGACGCGGTCAACTCCGATATGCCCCCGGGGACCGTGCTTCGCATCACCGGGGACGACTTGCCGACCTTCTTTCGCACCAAGCTCTCGCCTCATCAGCTCGGACTCTCGGACGTGCTGGCCACGCTCAGTCTCCTGGACCGCGTACCCCCGAAAGTCATATTGATCGGAATCGTCCCGGATGATCTCGAGTTGGGAATCGAGCTTTCGCCGCGGATCGAAGGAGTGATGGAGGAGGCACTCGAGCTGCTGGTCGCCGAGATCGAATCCCTCGGGTTTCCCTTGCGCGCCAGACGCCTCCCTTCGCCCGGGATGGCACGAGCGGCGGAATCCATGGGCCTGAGGCTGGGATACGGAAGGGCATGAGCGAGACTCCGGAGCCTACGGCGGAAAGCCCCCGTATCAGGGAGTTGGTGGAGCGCTTCCGTGAGATCGGCGAGACGGCGATGCGGGACCTTCCGCTCTACAACCCGGAGTTGGAGGTCGAAGCCTTGGGCTTTCAAACCTTGGATGACCAATGGGTCGGTGTCCTCATTACCCCCTGGTTCATGAACCTGGTGCGGCTGCCGACGCAATCGGCACCCATGGATATGGCGCAAATCGGCCGCAAGGTGAAGTCGGCCCTGCCCTGCGGAGAGCGTGAGCTGATGCAGGGCGGCGACGAGGTGATCGGCGCCTACCAGAGCCTGTCGCTGCACTCCCCCATGTTCGCGTTCAAGACCCAGGGGAAGGCGCGGGAAGAAGCGGAACGGCAGCTGCAAGAGCTGATGAACAGATCGGACAATGCCGCTCAAGAGGATCGACGGCCGTTTACGCGCCGAGCCGATCAAGATAAACCGCCGAGCCTTCCTTCGGGGAACGCGATCCGAGGCCTGAGCGCGGGCGTGTAGGTCGGATTTCAGTCCGACAGGCGCATGGCCGGAAGCATCGGACAGAATTGTCGGGCTCAAGCCCGACGCACAGCGAAGGCATCGAAAGATATCCGTCTTCAGGAAATAACCATGCAGATCCGAATTCCGAGCGTCCTTCTCTGGTCACTGCTTGCACTGCTGCTGATCAGCTGCGGCAGTGAGACGGAAACCCAATCCGTGACAATCGAGGGCGGCTACCGCTTCCCGGTTGAGCCAGCCGGCCTGGATAGCCCCGCGGCCGGTTGTGTCGTCTGCCACAGCGTCGCGAAAGGCGGCCCCCTGCGCGTAGCCCCCAACCTCTGGGCCATAGTCGGCGACAAGAAGGCGCGCTATGGCTGGTACGGATATTCCCGGGCCCTTGCCAATGCCGACGGCGACTGGACCGAAGAGGACCTGGACGCCTACCTGACGGACCCCGACAGCTTCCTGCCTGGCACATCCAAGACCCTGATCGGCATCGACGACCCCGGCGAGCGCGCCGAGCTCATCAGCTACCTCAAGACCCTGCGGGATTGATTTGTATTGATTTACTTCGTGCTCAACGCGTGCTGATGGATGACATCCATCATCTGGTCCTTTAGCGCCAACTTTTCCTTTTTCATCTCGACGAGGATGTTGTCGGAGAGCGGCAGCTCTCCACGACCGGCCTTGTCCACCGTCTTATTGAGCTCGGCGTGTCTGTGGAACATCGATCGGAAGGCGTCATTTTCAGCCAGCAGCTTCTCCAAAGTATCTTGATCCACATCCAGCATAAGAATCCCCTTTGGGTGGGTTGGAGAGAAGGCGGCGAACTCGGCAATCCCGAAAGTCCGGTGCTCCGTGCAGCAAGGACACCGCTGGATCACGCCCGATCGCCGACCGGTCACAGACCTCGGCGCTTTTTTGAAACTCTAAAACGCCTTGCGACCTTTGCTGTTAAGGGCGAACAGATCCGATCCTCCAATAACAGCTTACCGTCGTTTGCCTCCATTAGCACGCACCGGACCGGACCGGAAAGGAAGCATCAAAGTCCACAGCACAAGTGAGAAATGCAGCTTCGACCGGTATGGCGCTCTCCGCCGGTTGTTGCAAACAAGATGAATTTCTCCGCCCAAATCGCGACTGGCTGTCTTGTGAGTAAGTTCATAAAAACCTCGAAGCAAACGGTGCCTTGATTTCACGCCACATGGTATTATTACTTAGTTGGCAACGGAACCGCGCTCTTAGCAACGGGCGCCAACGTCGATGCATCCGATTCGTCCCTGCCCCGCCGAGCATAGAGCCGCAGGCAAATTGCGTTAAGGAAACAAGTTGTATTAATTCAGATGTCGTACGAAACCAGAATCGACGAGATGGTCGGCAAGCACGTCAAGCATTTCCAAGACGAAATGACCGTGGCCAAGTTGATGGAGCGCTACGCCACCAAGACCCGCGCGATGCCCTACGGCTACCCCATCGAGGTCTATTGCCCGATGCACATCTGCCGCTCGCCCGAGGTGAAGGAGTTTGTTGCGCGAACCGGTGGAAAGCTGAGCAACGGCGTGCCCAAGGTCATAGGCATGGAGCTCGTGGATCAGTACATCCTGGGGCTGTACAACCCCCAGGCAGCCTGAGTCGGTCCACCATACGGAGCTTCAGGACTCGATCATATCCCCCAACCCCCCACCCGGCTGAACCATGGGCAGGACGTCCTCGGCCTTGTCGATCCAGACATCCACCAGCACCGGGCCGTTGTGCTCGATGGCCTCGCATGCGGCCTGACGCAGCGCCTGTGGCTTACTGACGCGGATGGTCTTGAGCCGCGGATAGACAAACTGCAGCGCCGTAAGGTTCGGAAGCTGCGTGCGGCAGGCTTGGTCCATGTCGACGCAGGCGGGGTCGCACTCCGCGGTCCTCGACAGGCAGGTCTCGTAGTGATGCCCGCCATCCATCATGTCCTCCCACTGGCGCACCATCCCAAGATAGCCATTGTTCAACACGAACATTTTCACCGGGATGCGATTTGACACCAGGGTCCCCAACTCCTGGATGTTCATCTGGAAGCTGCCGTCACCGTCGATGAGAACCAACGGCTTTTCCGGGCTCGCATACCAGGCACCGATGGCGGCCGGAAGTCCGAATCCCATGGTCCCCAATCCGCCGGAGCTAATCCACTGGCGCGGTCGCGAGAAACGGTAATACTGGGCCGCCCACATCTGGTGCTGACCCACGCCGGTGACCAGGGTCGCGTCTCCAGCCGTCAGCTCCGAGACCGCCTCGATAACGGCCTGGGGCTTGATGTAGTCCCCGTCGGCGTATGGCTTGGGCATTTGCTCGCGCCAGGTGCCGACCCGTGAGACCCAAGCGGCATGCTGCGCGCTGCGCCCGGTCTCCAGGGCGTGGTGTAGAAAGGTCCGCAGGTCGGCGGCAACCGACAAGTCAGTCTTCACCGTCTTGTCGATTTCGGACGGGTCTATGTCGACGTGGGCGATCCGCTTACCCTCGGCGAAGCCCTTCACCGCCACCCGGTCGTCGAACCTGCCTCCCAATGTGAGGATGAAGTCCGCATCTCGCAGCGCATAGTTGGCCGGGATCGTGCCATGCATTCCGGGCATCCCGAGGTTATGCGCCAAGGCGAAGGGAATGGTGCCCAAGGCGTTGAAGGTGGTCGCAACCGGGACGTCGAAACGCTCGGCGAAGCGTCGCAGCAAGTCCGAGGCCCCCGCGTGGATGATGCCACCTCCGGCCTTGACGACCGGACGATCCGCTGCGGCCAGGGCGTCGAGGATGGCATCCGCCCTGCTCACATCAAAGGGGATCGGCTCGCGATGACGTTTCCGGCGCTCATTTCGGTGCTCCAAGGCCGCGAGCTGGACATCCTTGCAAAGGTCGATGACTACCGGCCCGGGCCTGCCGGAGCTGGCAAGATGAAATGCCTCGCGCAGGACCCACTCTAGGTCAGCGACGTCCTTGACCAGATAATTGTGCTTGGAGATGTGGCGCGTTACGCCGACGGTGTCGACCTCCTGGAAGGCGTCGGAGCCGATCGCAAAGGTAGGCACCTGCCCGGTGACGAAGACCGTCGGAACCGAGTCCTTGTAGGCATCGGCGATGGGCGTGGTCAGGTTGGTCGCCCCGGGGCCGGAGGTTGCCAGCGCGACACCGACCCGGCCGCTCGCCCGCGCATAGCCCTCGGCGGCGTGCCCGGCACCGCCCTCTTGACGGAACAGCACGAAGCTCGGCACCAGCTCCCTGCGGCTCATGCGCCGGTTTAACTCCACGTGTAGGGGAATGACGGCACCGCCGGTATGTCCGAACAGGTACTCCACACCAAGATCGGTGAGAACGTCGAAGAACAGGGCGGCCCCGGTGCGGCTCGGCGGACTCATCGTGGGAGCTGAATCTAGAGGCATGATCTTGGAAAAAATATTAAGGATTACGCGCGCTCAAGAAGCTTACACGGAATGCCCTTTACGGTCCTTGCGAATCCTCAGCCCGGGTGCGAAAGCAGGCTCATGCCGGCGGCGCATCCCCGGAGCGCCCGACGGGCGAGAAGACCGGAAAAAGCACCGGAAGCAGCAGGAGCGTCAACAAGGTCGCAGACACCAATCCGCCGATGACGACCGTTGCCAAAGGCCGCTGCACCTCTGAGCCCGCTCCGGTCGCGAAGAGCAGCGGCGCGAGGCCGAGCACTGTGGTCAGTGCGGTCATGAGAACCGGTCGTAGACGCGAGAGGGCGCCCTCCAATACTGCCGCACACAAGTCCATTCCACCCGCTAGATTCTGGTTGATGGCGTTGACCATCACCACCCCGTTCAGCACCGCAATACCGAACACGGCGATAAAGCCGATGGATCCGGGTACCGAGAGGTAGAGACCGGATAGAAAGAGCGCCACTACGCCGCCGATCAGGGCCAGCGGCACATTGAGCATGATCAACAACGCCTGTCCCACGGAGTGAAAGGCGAAATAGAGCAAGAGGAAAATCAGCCCCAGGGACAGGGGCACGACGATCATGAGCCGCTGCTGGGCGCGTTGCTGGCTCTCGAACTGGCCACCGAAGACGACGCTGTAGCCCGGTGGCAGCTCGATCTCATCGGCGATGCGCCGGTCGATCTCCGCCACCAAGCCGCCCATATCGCGCCCGCTCACATTGGCCTCGACCACGACCCGGCGCTGAACGTCATCGCGGCGGATCTGGGGCGGCCCGGACTCGATGCTCAGCTGCGCCAGGTCCCGCAGCCGCACCCAGGCCCCGTTGGCGGCGATGAGGATCAGATCACCAATCGCCTCGACGTCATTGCGGTACCGAGGTGCCAGGCGCACTCGGATGTCGTAGCGCTCGTTGCCGCGGATGACCTGTCCCGCCGCCATGCCGCCGATGGACTCCGCCACCAGGTCCATGACTTGAGCAACCGGGATACCGAAGCGCGCCAAGCGGTCCCGCTCGGGTCGGACCACGAGCTGGGACTCCCCTGCAATGGGCTCCAGCGCCACGTCCCGCGCACCCGGGACCGTCTTGACCAAGGCCTCGATCTCTCTGCCCTTCTCGGCCAGAACATCCAGATCGGGGCCAAACAGCTTCACCGCGAGCTGGGCCTTGACCCCGGAGAGCAGCTCGTCCACGCGCGTGGCGATAGGCTGGGAGAAGGAGAACAGCAGCCCCGGATGCGCAGACAGGGCCTGCTCCATCTTCGCCTGCAACGCTGGACGGTCCGATGCGCTGGTCCACTCGGACCGTGGCTTGAGCCCAACGTAAATCTCGATGTTCGAGACCGGCTCAGGATCTCCGCCAAGCTCGGCGCGCCCGATCCGGCTGGAGGCGTAGGTCACCTCAGGAAAGGCCATGAGCAGCTGCTCCAGTTTTCCGGTCACCTCCAGGGACGTGTCCAGGCTGGACGAGGGCGCCAGGGTGACACGGATGTTGAGGGTGCCCTCCTCCAGCTCCGGCAGGAACTCCGTGCCCAGCCTCGGGACAAGCCACAGGGTAGCCGCGAGCATGACCAACGCTATCGTCACCACCAGCCAGCGTACCCGTAGCGCTCCGCCCAGAACCCGGCGGTAGGCCCGTTCGAAGGGCCGCATAATCGGATTTTTTCGCTCAGGGATTGGGCGGCGAAAAGCAAAGCTGGCAAGGGCGGGAACCAGGGTGAGCGCCACCAGAACCGAGGCGAGCATAGCCAGCACGATGGCGACCGCCATGGGTTGAAAGAGCTTGCCCTCCACGCCCTCCAGGGCGAACAGGGGCGCGAACACGACGATGACCACGCCGACCGCGAAGAACACCGGGCGGCCCACCTCCCGCGCCGCCTCCTCGATTCGCAGCGAAACGCCCCCGTCTCCGTTACCCCGGGACAGGTGCTTGAAGATGTTCTCCATCATCACGACCGAGCCGTCCACCATCATTCCGATGGCGATGGCCAGCCCACCCAAGGACATCAGATTGGCGGAGATGCCCCACCAGGCCATGAGCATCAGGGCCAGCCCGACCGACAGGGGAATGGAGATCAACACCAGCAGGGTTGCCCGGATGTTGAGCAGGAACAGGGCGAGCACGATCAGGATCAGCACGAAGGCCTGGGTCAGGGCACCGGTGACCGTGGCGACCGCCTTCTCCACCAGATCCGCCTGGTCGTAGAAGGGCTCGATCAGCACGCCCTCGGGCAGCGCCTGCTGTATGACCGGAAGGCGGGCCTTGACGCCGTCGATGGCGGCCTTGGTGTTGGCCCCCATGCGCTTGAGCACGATACCCGCGACCACTTCGCCCATGGGCCGCACACTGCCGTCGTCCTGCCGCACGCTCATGGTCACCGCGCCCTGGCGGATCTCTGGACCGAAGGCGACCTCCGCCACGTCACGCACCCGCACCGGCACACCATCCACGTCCTTGAGTGGGATGTTGCCGATGTCCCGCAGTCCGTCCTCGCCCGGGCGCACCCAGCCGACACCGCGGATAGAGAGCTGCTCGGCCCCCCGGTCCAGGTACCAGCCGCCGGCGTTGCGGTTGTTGGCCTCGATGGCCTCGGCCAGGTCCTGCACCGTCAAGGCCGTAGGAAAGCAGCCGCTTGGGGTCCGCGAGGACCTGGTACTGGCGCACCTCGCCGCCGAAGGAGAGCACGTCGGTGACCCCGTCCACCGGCATCAGCAGGAGCTTGACCACCCAGTCGTTGAGTCCGCGCAGCCGCATGGCGTCGAAGCGCTGCGGATCCTCGGTGCGCAGGATGTACTGGAACACCTGGCCCAGTCCCGACGTGTTGGGTCCCATTTCCGGCACTCCGACGCCCGGCGGGATCTGCTCTCGGGCCTCCTGCAGACGCTCGAACACCAGCTGGCGGGCGAAGTAGATGTCCGTGCCTTCGCCGAACACCACCGTCACGATGGACAGTCCCGTCTTGGAGATGGACCGCACCTCCTCGACATCCGGCAGCGCGTACATCACCGCCTCGATCGGGATAGGTGATGAGCTGTTCCACCTCCTCGGCGGCGAGCCCCGGCGCCTCGGTGTTGATCGTGACCTGGATATTGGTCACGTCGGGAAAGGCGTCCAGGTTGAGTCGCTGCAGCACCAGCGCGCCCGCGGCGATCAGGCCCAAGATGGGCCAAAACCACCAACAGGCGATTGCGGACCGCCCATTCGACCAGTGCGTCGAGCACGGCGGCCTCCCTAATGGTTGTGGGGATCGAAGCCGCCCTTGGCCAGCTCCGACTGGAGGAAGAAGGCTCCGCGTGTGACCACTCGTGTCCCCGAGGGCAACCCCTCGATCACCGTCAGCCCGCCGGTAGTCCGAAGGACCTCCACCTCCTCGCGGTATGTAGGCACCCTCCTCATCCCCAGCCACGAACACCTGCCAGTCGCCGTCGGGACCACGCAGCACCGCGGCCTCCGGTACCGCCAGCACCGGATCTCCCTTCCCGTCCATGATCAGCGTATCCACGAACACCCCCGGATGCAGCCGATGCCCCGGGTCCGGCACCTCGATACGTACGCCTTGGGTGCGGGTCGTCTCGTCGAGCAGGTGATGGATCTGGGTGACGCGCCCCTCCAGCCAGGCACTCCGGTAACCGACCCGCGCGTGGTCTCCTACCGACACCAGGGCAACCTCCTCCGGCGGCATGCGCGCCTCGACCCAGCGCACCGACTCGTCGGTGATCTCGAACAGCACGCGGCCTGGCTCGACCAGTTCCCCGAGGACGAATGCATCACGAACCAGGGTGCCGGCCTGAGGTGCGAGGAGCTCGAAAGTACCGTCCGCCTCGTCGAACGACGACTGTAAGAGCGCATCGATCTGAGCCGGCGTCATGCCGAATGCGGCAGCCCGAGACAGGGCCTTCTGACGGGCGACGCTGGCCTCTAGATAGCTGCTGTCGGAAACGAACTGATTCCCCAGCTCGGTCAGCTGCTGCCACTCCCGCTCGGCCACCACCAGGTCTCCCTGGGCTACGGCCATCTCCACGCTCGAAAGGGTCGCCAAGGGTTGACCCGCCTCCACCCGATCACCCAGGCGCGCGTGCCGCCCGGTGACCTGCGCCTCGATGCGCGGCGTCACCCGGGCGGTCGCGTAACTGTTGAGCCGCACCTCGCCGGGCGCGCGCAGAGACGCCCCCAGCGGCCGAGGCTCCAGCGACGTGGTAACCAGGCCCAGGGTCCGCCCCTGCTCCGGCGTTAGCCGGACCTCTGCGGTTTCCCGGGCATGCCCGTGCTCCGCAGCCGCTGCTTGTCCGGGTGATCCATGATCGCCATGTGCATCGACGGGCACTTCGGGCTCGGCACGCGGCGCGTGGGTGTCGTCTGGCGGAGCGTCCCCCGGGGGCTCTTGCGTCGGCGATTCCTGATGCGGAGCCTGCGCCTGCAGGTGCTCGGTGGGTTGGGGCTCCGTTTCCTGCCCGGTGGCGGGTGGCACCCCAAGCCAAATAGCGAGGGGCAGGCAATACAGCGAGAGGATCGACGCGGGCGCATGGCGCGAGCGCACCGCCATATCGATATCGGTCATGACGCAAGTCCTGAATTCGCGGTCGTCGGAATCGCCGCAGGGGTCGGCGGCGCGTTGCGGGCAGAGTTTACTACGACCCCCGGCACTGGCGAGGCGCGTTTCGGACAATTCGTGTACTTTGCGCTGGATGGAACCAATCTTCTCCGACTTTCTTCTCCCCGACGAGTTGGTGCGTGCCCTGGACAAGCTCGGGCTTCGTAAAACCCACGCCGGTGCAACAGCAAGTGCTACCGCCGGCCATCGAGGGCAACGACCTGCTGGTCTCGGCAGCAACCGGCTCGGGCAAAACGGCCGCCTTCCTGCTGCCCATGATGCAGCGTTTTCACGACAACCCGTCGCCCCGCAGCGGCACCCGCGCTCTGGTCCTGGTACCGACACGGGAGCTGGGACGGCAGATCCTCAACCACTTTCTGCGGCTGGGCAGCTACACCAGGCTCAGCGCCGAGGCGATCGGAGGCGGCGAGCCCGTGAGCCACCAAGTTGCATCCCTGCGCAGGAACCCGGACGTCCTGATCGCCACGCCGGGACGGCTGCTGGATCACCTGAAACGGGGCTCCGCGGACCTGGGCGACCTGGAGGTGCTCGTCCTCGACGAGGCGGACCGGATGCTCGACATGGGCTTCTCGGAGGACGTGCTCGAGATCCTCGGACACTGTAATCCCGACCGTCAGTCCCTACTGTTCTCAGCGACCCTCAACCACCGCGGACTGGAGCCCATCACCAAGGGTCTGCTGCGCGACCCGCAAGTCATCATCGTCAATCCCAAACGCGAGCAGCACCCGGACATCCACCACCAGATCCTGCTCGCCGACGACGCGGACCACAAGCGGGCACTGCTTCTCTGGCTGCTGAAAAACGAAGACTTCGACAAGGCCCTCGTGTTCGCCAATACCCGCGAGCAAACGAGCGCGCTCGGCGCCTTCCTGCAAAGCCAGGGACAAAAGGCCGGTGCGATCCACGGCGAGTTGGACCAGCGCGAGCGCAATCGCGTGATGGGGCTGCTGCGCAACGGCCAGATCCGCGTACTGGTGGGCACGGACGTGGCGGCCCGGGGGCTGGACGTCCCCGGAATCGACCTGGTGATCAACCTGGACCTGCCCCGCTCCGGGGACGACTACCTGCACCGCACTGGACGCACCGGACGCGCCGGGGAACGCGGGCTCGCGATCTCGCTGGTCAGCGCCTACGAGTGGAATCGCATGGAGGGCATCGAGCGTTACCTGCGGCTCAGCTTCGAGCCACGGTCCATCGAGGGCCTGACGGCAAAATTCCGGGGCCTAAGAAGAAGAAGAAGGGTTCGGGCAAGGGAGCGATGGCAAAGGACAAGAAAGGGCGACCGGGAGGCAAGGCCACCCCCGCCAAGACGAAGGTCCGCCACCGGGACCGCAAGAACATCGGCAAGCGTCGGAAGCCGTCGACCGGCACCGCCGTAGAGGCCGGGTCCGCTCCGCTGAAGAAGAAGCCCTAACCCATCGATGCGTTTGGTCTGCGCAAACTCGTAAGAAGAATTCTCGCGCCAAGACGCAAAGCTCGCCAAGTAATCCCTGTGCGTCTTGGCGTCTGTGCGCGGGATCTTCTTATGTTCGCCCTGCGACGGCGCTAGCAAACCGCAGGGCGGGCACGATGCGGGCTCTGTTTGCTGGTAACATCCCGGGCGAAACCCAAAGTGCATTTCTGCAAGTGTCTATGAGCTGTTTTCCCCGGGAGACAAGAGCATGAACAAGCGACGGATGAAGCTCGGCGGCACCCTGATCGCCGGCACCCTGATGTTGGCGGGCTGCGCCACGGACGAATATTGAAACCCGCGGGCCATGACCGAGACCGAGAAAGGCCTGCGCCATCGGAGCCGCCACAGGCGCGGCCGCCGGAGCCCTGATCGCCGATAAATCCGGCAAGGGTGCCGTGCTCGGCGCCCCCGGCGGCGCCTTGGTCGGCGGGCTGATCGGCAGCTACATGGAACAGCAGCGCCGTGCCTTCGAGAAACTGCTGGCCCCGGCGATTGCCGCCGGAGCGATCCGGGTCGAAAAGCTGTCCGATGACCGGCTCCTCGTGGGGATGACCGGAGAGACGGCATTCGAGGTGGACTCCGACCAGATCAAGCCGGGCTTTTACAGCACCATGGACAAGATCTCTGGCGTAGTGAACAAGTACGGCAAGACCCGGCTCGCCATCGCCGGCCATACTGACAGCACGGGCTCCGCCGCCCACAATCAGGAGCTTTCGGAGCGCCGTGCGGATTCGGTCGAGGCGTACCTGCTCGCGGACAACCTCGTACCCTGCGCGCCTGAGCGCCGCAGGCTACGGCAAGAACCGGTCCATTGCAAGCAACGATACGGAGGAAGGCAAACGCCAGAACCGGCGTGTGGATATCACCATCATTCCGGTGACCGAGAAGAGCTGACGACGCCGGCCCGAAAGGGAATCGTCATGGGAGCGTCGCTCCCGACCGCACGGTTCGGTGGCGAAGTTGCATTGAGCGCCTGATCGAGGTCCCGAGCCCCGTGCCCACTCCTTTTCCGTCAAGCTGGTCTGATCGCGAGAGCTGTACTGGAGCAGTTTGCATCAGAAAACCCCAATATCTGCCACGGCATCGAAACCCCGGAGCGCGATCTGCTCCATCAGCCCAAAAGGTGGCGCGAGGAGAGTAGATCCTCTTCGGCGATGTCGCGCAAAGCGGAATCGCCCTTTTCGGCCAAGCCGAGGAACCAGGCATCCTGGCGCTGCTCCTCGGTCAGGTCATCGGCTTCGGAATCGATGTGCCGAATGCGCGCTGGCGGTTCACCCTTGGCCTCGTTCTCGATCACGGTCGAGAGGTAGGGGTAGCGTTCCCGCTCCAGTGAACAGTCCACCGAATCGCCGGCCCAGGCGTGGGCGCGATTGTGGTGGACCCGCAGCACCCCGTCGCCGGCGTATTGCTCCCGGGTCTGGTCGAACCAATTCGCCGCGGCTCGCCAGCCCTCTGCTCGGGCACGCCAGAGGCCGGTCTCGACGATCTTGATGGTGCCGGAGGGAAGGGTCTCGATCTCCGTTCTGGCCTGTTCCAACCCATCACCACCGCCGCGCCGCAGCAGAGCCGCACGGCCGAGAGCGGGAGCGTGGGCCAGATCCTCGCCGGTGATGTCGGCCAAGGAGTCCAGATCGCCGACTGGGCCTTCGTAAGGGCTCCGCGAGTGCTTCAGCGTGACCGGCTCTTCCGCTAAGGACCGTTGGAGACGGCCGCGTATCTGATCCCGCTTGGCCGTACCCTTGTCGTCCATGTCGATCTGATCGGCCCAGTCCAGGACATCCTCTGCCTCACCGAATCGTTCCAGATCGATCAGGGTATCCGAGAGTCCGATGACGATGGCCGGATTGCGAGAGAAGTGCCGCTGGGCCTCCCGGTAGACCTCCACCGCCCGTTCCCCGCGGTCCGTAATGCGCAGCGTGTGGGCCAAGTCGGCACGACAGAAAGGATCGTCCGGGAACAGCCGCATGGTCGCACGGTACACAGCCTCCCCGAGCTCGGCCTCGCCGTGAAGAATCAGGGCGTGCGCAAGCTGATTGTGGCGTTTGTTATCGTGCGGAAAACGTCGGCGGGCGTGCCAATACACCGCTTGGGCTCGGTGCCAGTCGCCCTTTGCCTCCAGGGCACGGGCGAGCAAAGACCAGGGATAGGGATTCTGCGGATTCCAGCGGGCTGCCTCGTGGATCAGCTCCCGTGCCCAGGTGGGATCAGGCTCCAGCAGGCGATCACCGACATTGCAGAAGGTCCGCACGAGGTAAAAGGTGTCACCGCTCTCGCGACAGTAGTGGCGGTGCCGGTCAAGGAATGCCTGGAGTTGCGCCTTGACGGTCACCAGTTGTCCAGGTAACTGGCGCAGTAGCGTACGGCGCTCGTCCCGGGAGGGTGGCTGCAGAAACCCCCTCGCCTGCCTCTGATCGATCGGCCGAAGGGCGGACGGGTAGCGCTGGTCCAGCCACTTTCGTACCGGCGGGGAGGCGTCCCTCGCCTGCAGAAGATCGCGAAAGCGCCGTCCCCAGGCATCGGCGCTCATCGGATACACGGCCGCCAGGTAGTCCAGCTCGGCGAGCCAACCCTTACCCTTGACGTCGCCGCGCCGCGCCACGGCCTCGCCCAAATCCAACAGGCCGCGCAGCAGCATGGCGGGGGGTACCGAGCTCTCCACTTTTCCCTCGTCGTCCGCCGGCATCAGGCGCAGGCCGGTGATGCCCACGCGCGCACAATCCTCTCGGGCGCCCCCTGAGAGACGGGCAAGCCCGAGTCACAGGCCGAGCAGGCGGCGGTCCGGTTGGCCCTGGGTCAGAGCGACGAGAAGCGCGGCCTCAGGATCGCGTGAGCGGCCGAAGTAAAAGCCGCGTAGCCAAGCGCGCAACCGGCCCTGGTTCTCGGCACACCAAGCCCGCGATTCCGGCAAGGGTACAAGGAGCACGGTGCGAAAGGCCTCGACCAGGGCGTCGGCGAAGCGCTTGCCCGGCAAATCCTCCCGCGCCGGGGCGCCGAGCATCTGAACGAGCCACTCACGCAGGGCCTGGTCGGCGACCGGAATCTGCTCGGGCGTCAGGAGCTGGACCAGGGCATCGGAGGTCCGCGCCCGGGCGAAGGGCCCAAGAAATATGCGACCGGCCAGCAACTCACCGATCGCCTGGAACGGTGAGGCGGCGAAGCGTTCATTCCAGCGTTCGACGGCAGGACTGACGGGAAGAGGGTTCATGCCCCATCGACTCCGAAGATATCGGCCCCGAAGTCTTCACGCTCCGCATAAAGCCGAACCCAGGGAAGATGGAAGCTTCGCGCTCGCGCGAGCGCCATGGTCACGGGCTCGGCGATTATACCGGCGCGGAAGAAGTGCTCGGGGCGATACTCGATGCGCGGGTGCAGCAACTCGCAGCCCATCTAATAGTGGCTCTCGCTGGCGACCGGCGCCAAGTTCACCGTCCTGCCATAGACCGCCGAATCCCCGGCGCCCGGCCCTGGCGGGGGACTCGGGAAGAAGTAACAGCTAAGGCCACCGTCCAGGACAGTGGGAATCGCGGGGTCGCCCTTCCCTTCCAGGCCGGCTACCATTTCGGCCACCGTGTACCGCATGACGAGGATCTCTATCGGCCGCCCGGCAGGGCCGGGATCCAAATGACCAAGTCCGAGCCGGTCACGTAACTGCACGGCCCAATCGTCGATGCCGTCGGCCAGGATATCCTCGACCTCGATCTCGGTCGTGACGTAGACAGGGCGCTTATCTCGCTCGGCGTTCCACGCATCACAAAGACCCTGGAGAAAATCGCCTGCAGCCGCATCACCGCTTCGATACGCATCTACCTGCGCGCTGACCTCCTCGAAAGAATGCCCGCGCAACATGCAGGAATCAGCAGCTTTCTCCACACGGATCAAGTTCAGGCGCTTGTCGATCTCCGTCATCCGGTTGCGGCTATTGACCGGGCGGAACGTATACGGTTCGTGGGATTCATCCGGATCGATGTAGAGATGCTCTTTGGCAAAATCGCCGTGACGTTCGTACCAATCGTCCAGATCCGAGACCAATCCAGTCGTGAAATTCGGGCGATACAGGTCAACCGCAGCCACTGGAGGACGTTCGTCGAGCAAGAAATTCTGAGCACACGCCTGCTCTTCGGTGTCATCCGAGGCCGAGGCTGCTTCGAGGTAGCCCTGAAGGTTGGGAATCGTTCGGGAATCCATTGGTGAAATCGGGCTCCACCAGATACTGGCATCGGACCGGTTTTCGTTCTGTCTTTTCGGTGAGGATTGTTACGCCAATATTTTCAAAGGCTAATCCAACGCCTTGCCTTTGTCCACGCCCGTTCGCACCGCCTCCGCCTGCCGCGTGCCCTGCACCTCCGGCAGCTTCAGCGACAACGTTCCCGCTATAAGCACGAATCCAGCCGACCACCAAAGGCAGCCCTCCAGACCCCGGGTTTGATATACCCAGCCCGAGAGCACGGTACCCAGCAACCGCCCACCGGCGTTTGCCATGTAGTAAAACCCTACGTTCATGGACACCTTCTCGAAGTCCGAGTAGGCCAGGATCAGGTAGGAATGGACCGCCGAATTGATGGCGAATACGATCCCGAACAGGATCAGCCCGACTACCAGTACGGGCGCCGGTGGAAGGCCCTGATGCAGGGCGACGGCGATTCCGGCCGGAAACAGGGCGAGCACGAAGACCCAGAGCCGGGCGGTGCCGCCACCGGGTCCCTGGCCATGGTGGCTGCGACGAATCAACTTGGGAGCAGACGCCTGAACGAAGCCGTAACCGATCACCCACAGGGCGAGAAAAGCACCCACTTGAGACGGGCTCCAGTCCAGGACCGACACAAGGAACACAGGCAGTCCCACCACGAACCAGACGTCCCGGGAGCCGAACAGGAACAGCCGCGCCGCCGACAGCCAGTTGATGGCCGGCTTGTTGGAGAAGACCTGGGTGAACTTGGGCTTGGACTTCATCTTGCCCAAGCCGGACGGGAGCAGGATCGCCGTGACGACCAGCACTATCAGCAGCATTCCGGCGAGAACCGCCAGAGCACTACGGAAGCCGATCCAATCCAGCAGGGCCGCGCCTACGAAAAAGCCAGCCCCCTTAAGGGCGTTCTTCGATCCCGTCAGCAACGCCACGTACTTGAAGAGCCTGCCCTCGCCGCCGTCACCGGTCAGCGTCTTGACGCTTGCCTTCGCGGACATCTTGTTCAGGTCCTTCGCGATGCCCGAAAGCGCCTGCGCTAGCATCACGTAGGGCACCGTGAGCCAGGCGTCCGGCACCGTGAGCATGGCCAGGGCAACCACTTGCATTCCCATGCCGATGTGCATGGTGAGATTGAGCCCGATCCGCGCCCCCAGCCAGCCCCCCACCAAGTTGGTCACAATGCCGAACAACTCGTAGAAGAGGAACAGCATGGCCACCTCCAGGGCCGAGTAGCCCAGGAGGTGAAAGTACAACACCACCAGCATGCGAATGGCGCCGTCGGTGATGGTGAAGGCCCAGTAGCCCCCCGTGACAGTCAGGTAGTTGCGGGTATTGCTGTCCATGGCGGGAACCTACGAATAGACAACTACGAATTCAACGAATGAAACGAGTTTTTAGACTGAGGCATCTCGTTTCATTCGTTGAATTCGTAGCTAAAAATCAAGGGTTATAGACTTCCGGCGATCTTCCGCGCCAACTCCATCATCCGGTTCACGTAGCCCCACTCGTTGTCGTACCAAGCGAGCACCTTCACCTGGGTGCCGTCGATGACCATGGTCGAGGGCGCATCGACGATGGACGAGCGCGCATCGTTGACATAGTCCACGGAGACCAGGGGCCGTTCCTCGTACCCCAGGATGCCCTTCAGCTCCCCCTCGGCCGCTTCCTTGAAGTAGCCGTTGACCTCCTCGGCAGTAACGGGCCGCTCGGCCTCGAGCACCAAGTCCGTCAACGAGGCGTTGAGCAGGGGCACCCGCACCGCCAACCCGTTGAGCTTGCCCTCAAGATCCGGAAAGATCTTAGTGATCGCCTTGGCGGAGCCGGTAGTGGTCGGGATCAGGGACTGGCCGCAGGCGCGGGCCCGCCGCAGGTCCTTGTGGCCCTTGTCGACGATAATCTGGGTGTTGGTGATGTCGTGGATGGTGGTCATGCAGCCGTGCCTGATGCCCACGTTCTCATGAATTACTTTAATTACAGGAGCTAAGCAATTGGTTGTACATGACGCTGCCGTGACGAGCCTGTGCTCACCGGGATCATACAGATGATCGTTGATGCCATAGACAATATTCAACGCACCTTCCGTGGGGGCGGCGACCAGGACCTTCTTCACCCCCTGATCGAGATAGCCCTGCAGGGTCTCGGGCTTCTTGTGGTGCTTGCCCGTGGCCTCGATCACAAGGTCGCACCCGGACCAGTCGGTCTCTCCGATGCCCTGGTTAGAGCTGTAGGCGAGGGTGCAGCCGTCGATCTTCAGCTCACCGCCCTCCCCCGCGCAAGCCCGATCCCAGGTGCCATGCACAGAGTCGAACTTGAGCAGGTGCGCGGAGCCCGCCGCATCACAGGCGGTCTCATTGACCTGGACCAGGTCGATCCCGTCCCAACCCCACCCGGCGCGAACGCCAAGACGTCCCATGCGGCCGAAGCCGTTGATACCGACACGTATACTCATTGATCTCATCCCCGATGTGGTGCCTTATCCGGATTCCGAATTCGGCCGCAAGTGAAGGCGAATAAACGCAAATAAGCTGGCAAACCGTTTCGGTGAGGCGGGACCGCACCCTACCCGTTGACCCAACGACGCACGTCGTCTGGAGCAGGTAGACCGCCGGCATGGACCAACTCCCCGTCCACCACCACACCGGGCGTGGACATGACGCCGAATGACATGATCGCGGCGATGTCGGTGACCTTCTCCAGCTCGATGTCCACTTCCGCCTGCTCGGCGGCGATGGCGATGAGCTTGGCCGTGGTCTCGCAGTTCTTGCAGCCGCTGCCCAATACCTTGATATTCTTCATTCACGCCTCTCAGGTGATCAGATTGAAACCCCAGCCCACCAGGATGAAGGAGACGGCCAGCACGCCGGCGAAAAGGGCCAATGCCTGCCACTTGATGACCTTGCGCAGAATCAGCATCTCCGGGACCGACAGGGCAGCAACGCTCATCATCAGCGCCAAAGTCGTACCCACAGCCACGCCCTTACCCAGCATTGCCTCGGCCACCGGGATCACACCCGTCGCATTGGAGTAAAGCGGTATGCCGAGCCCCACGGCACCGGGCACCGTGTACCAGGCATCCCCGCCCAGATGCTCGACCACCCAGGACTCGGGCACGAAGCCGTGGAACAAGGCCCCAACGCCGATACCGAGCACGACCCACTTCCAGATTCTGCCAACGATCTCTCGCACCTCGCCGAGCGCAAAGCGATGCCGGTCGCCAAGCGATGATCCCTGCTCCGGTCTCGCCGCCTCGCCCATCCGGATTTTCCACACGTACTCTTCCACCCAGCGCTCCGGGCGAAAGGACTGCATGGCGATCCCGCCGAACCAGGCCACGAGCAACCCCGCCAGCACGTAGAGGGCGGCTAGCTCCCAGCCGAGAACGCCGACCAGTATGACCGCGGCCACCTCGTTGATCATCGGACTGGCGATCAGGAAGGAGAAGGTGACCCCCAGCGGGATGCCAGCCTCCACGAAGCCGATAAACAGGGGTACCGAGGAACAGGAGCAAAAGGGAGTCACCGCGCCCAGGGTCACCGCCAACCCCCTAGCCTGCCAGTCCGGACGCCCCCGCACCAACTCCCGCACCCGCTCCGGAGAGATCATGGCCCGCAGAAGACCCATGAGATAAATGACAATCACGAGCAAGGCGAAGATCTTCGCCAAGTCCATGACAAAGAACTGGATGGCCTCCCCGGCGCCGCTCAGAGGAGAAAGCCCCAGCAGGCGGAAAGCAACGAGATTCCCCAAGGCGTCGAACAACTCAACCCCCGGACGCGCACCTTTGCGCAGGTAGTCGGTCGGCCGCGTCGGTAAGCGCCGCCGCATCTTTTGAAAACGGTGGCTGATGAGCCACGCCATCGACAGTCGCCTTGAGCACGCCTCTCACCCAGTCAGGCAATTCGGAGTTGATCCGGTAATGGATCCAGAGCCCATCGCGCCGATCGGTCACCAGGCCTAACTCCCGCAGCCGGGCGAGGTGGCGGGACATATGGGGTTGGGCCGCGCCGATGGCCTCCGTCAGCTCGCAAACGCAAAGCTCCGGGTGGCGCTGCAAAAGCATCAGACAGCGAACGCGGGTATCGTGAGCCAGGGCAGCGAAGAAATCGGTCGTCGTGATTTTCACCGGAGAGAAATATATGGTATGCCATATATATCGTCAAGTGAATATATCACGAGCTTACCAACGGAATGTAGCCGTAACTGAATGCAAATTGACGCAGTTGGAAAAAGAGGTTGAGCAATCAGCAGACAAAAAAAACCCGCTTCAGGGGTTTCCCGAAGCGGGCCTTTACAGCTGCCACCAAAGGAGGATGAGGATTGATGACGTGCGCCGAGACGGCAGAGGTGGCTACTGACCGCTACGATGCTGCTTGCCGCGTCGCTGCCCTCATTCGGCGCAGGGTTAGTAGATCACATGAGTAGTTTTACGTACATTGACATTCGTCACACTATTCGTATCGCACCTCTACGATCTCGAACTCGCGGATCCCCCCCGGCGTATTCACGGAAGCCACTTCGTCGACAGCCTTTCCGATCAACGCCCGGGCGATGGGCGAACTGACGGAGATCAGGCCTTTTTTCGAGTCGGCCTCGTCGTCGCCGACGATCTGGAAGGTGTGCTCCTCGTCGTTATCGATCTCGAGCACGTCCACGGTGGCCCCGAATATGACCTTACCGCCAGCCCTGGCACGGGTATGCTCGTCTGTGACATCCACGATATGGGCGTGAGAGAGCTTGCCCTCGATGTCCTTGATCCTGCCTTCGATGAAGCCCTGCTGCTCGCGGGCGGCGTGGTACTCGGCGTTCTCCTTCAGGTCGCCGTGGGAGCGGGCCTCGGCGATGGCCTCGATGACGCGGGGTCGCTCGACCCGCTTCAGGCGTTCCAGCTCGGAACGCAATTTCTCAGCGCCTCCGGCGGTCAGAGGTACTTTGTTCATGGGAGATTTCCTCTTCGACTGTGGCGCGCGGCATGCGCGTTCAGACCGGGACGAGAATGACCTCGCTCCGCGGCGGATTGGCGGGTCCGGACGCGGGATAACCCGCAAGCCCGATACTTTTTTGCGTAGGATGCCCTCTGCGCTGCGGTCAGTAAAGCTCCTGTAACCGGTTGACACCGACGGCATCCAATTGTTTCAGGGCCAGGCAGGTCGCCTCCGCGCCCGATATGGTCGTCGTATAGCTCACCTTGTGCTGCAGGGCGGCGCGCCGAATCTCCGCCGAGTCGACGATGGCCTGCGCGCCTTCGGTCGTGTTGACGATGAAGCTGATCTCGTTGTTCTTGATCATGTCGACGATGTGAGGCCGGCCCTCGGCGACCTTGTTGACGCCTTCGCATGGAATGCCCGCCTCGCGAACCGCCGCCGCGGTGCCGTGGGTGCCGTACAGCTTGAAGCCGAGATCCAGCAGATCGCGCGCTACCCGCACCAGCCGGGCCCTGTCCGCATGGCGTACGCTGAGCATGGCCTTGCCCTTGCGCGGGAGCAGGATCCCGGCCCCGTCCTGGGCCTTGGCGTAGGCCTCGCCGAAGCTCTCGCCGACGCCCATGACCTCGCCGGTGGACTTCATCTCCGGCCCCAGCACGGTGTCGACGCCGCGGGAACTTGATGAAGGGGAACACCGCCTCCTTGACGAAATAGTGCTTGGGCTTGCGCTCCTTGAGCAAACCCTGCTCTTCCAGCGTCACGCCCACCATGCAGCGTGCCGCCACCTTGGCCAGCGGCACGCCGATGGCCTTGGAGACGAAGGGCACGGTGCGCGAGGCCCGCGGATTGACCTCCAGGATGTAGACCTCCTCGTCCTTGATCGCGAACTGGGCGTTCATCAGCCCCACCACCTTCAGGGCATGCGCCAGCTTGGCCATCTGGTCGCGCATCCGGTCCTGGATCGCCGGCGACAGGGTGTAGGGCGGCAGGGAGCAGGCCGAGTCGCCGGAGTGGACCCCGGCCTGCTCGATGTGCTCCATGATGCCGCCGATGAGCACGTCCTCGCCGTCGCAGATGGCGTCCACGTCCACCTCGATGGCGTCGTCGAGGAAGCGGTCGAGCAGCACCGGGGACTCGTTGGAGACCCGCACCGCCTCGCGCATGTAGCGGCGCAGGTCGGCCTCGTCGTAGACGATCTCCATGGCGCGCCCACCGAGCACGTAGGAGGGACGCACCACCAGTGGGTAACCGATCTGCGCCGCCTCGGACACCGCCTCGTCTTCGCTGCGGGCCGTGGTGTTCGGGGGCTGCAGCAGGCCGAGCTCGTGGATCAGCTGCTGGAAGCGCTCCCGGTCCTCCGCCAGATCGATGGAATCCGGCGTGGTGCCGATGATGGGCACGCCCGCCGCCTCCAGGTCACGGGCCAGCTTGAGCGGCGTCTGGCCGCCGTACTGGACGATGACGCCGAAGGGCCGCTCCTTGTCGACGATCTCCAGCACGTCCTCCAGGGTCAGGGGCTCGAAGTAGAGCCGGTCCGAGGTGTCGTAGTCGGTGGAGACCGTCTCCGGATTGCAGTTGACCATGATGGTCTCGATAGCCGTCCTCGCGCATGGCGAAGGCGGCGTGGACGCAGCAGTAGTCGAACTCGATGCCCTGGCCGATGCGGTTGGGCCCGCCGCCCAGGACCATGATCTTCTTGCGGTCCGTGGGCTCGGCCTCGCACTCCTCCTCGTAGGTGGAGTACATGTAGGCGGTGCTGGCGGCGAACTCCGCCGCACAGGTGTCGACGCGCTTGTACACCGGGCGCACGCCCATGGCTGTGGCGCAGCTCGCGGACCTCCTGTTCGCGTGAGACCGGCAAGCGCCGCCAGGCGTTGGTCCGAGAACCCCTTGCGCTTGAGTTGGCGCAAGCGCTCTGCACGTCAGCCCGGCGCGTCCTTCGGACCGGACCTCTCCCTCCAGTTGGACGAGCTCCTCGATCTGGGCCAGGAACCAGGGGTCGATGCCGGTGATGCCCTGGATCTCCTGCGCCGTCATGCCGGCGCGGAAGGCATCGGCCAGGTAGAAGATGCGCTCGGCACCGGGTTGGCGGACCTCCTGGCGCAGCAGGCTCGCGGGCCTCGGGGTCGGACAGGTCCGACCAGCTCGTCGAGCCCGTCTTGTCCGTCTCCAGCCCGCGCAGGGCCTTCTGCAGGGACTCCTGGAAGGTGCGCCCGATGGCCATGACCTCGCCCACCGACTTCATCTGGGTGGTGAGCCGGTCGTCCGCCTGCGGGAACTTCTCGAAGGCGAAGCGCGGAATCTTGGTCACCACGTAGTCGATGGTCGGCTCGAAGGAGGCCGGGCGTGGCGCCGCCGGTGATCTCGTTCTCGAGCTCGTCCAGCGTATAGCCCACCGCCAGCTTGGCCGCGACCTTGGCGATGGGAAAGCCGGTGGCCTTGGAGGCCAGCGCCGAGGAGCGCGAGACCCGCGGGTTCATCTCGATGATGATCATGCGCCCGTTCTCCGGGTTGATCGCGAACTGCACGTTGGAGCCGCCGGTGTCGACGCCGATCTCGCGCAGCACCGCGATGGAGGCGTCGCGCATGATCTGGTATTCCTTGTCCGTGAGGGTCTGGGCCGGCGCCACCGTGATGGAGTCACCGGTGTGCACGCCCATGGGATCGAAGTTCTCGATGGAGCAGATGATGATGCAGTTGTCCTTGCGGTCCCGCACCACCTCCATCTCGTACTCCTTCCAGCCCAGGACCGACTCCTCGATCAGCAGCTCGCTGGTGGGCGAGAGGTCCAGGCCGCGCTGGCAGATCTCCTCGAACTCCTCCTGGTTGTAGGCGATGCCGCCGCCGCTGCCGCCCAGGGTGAAGGAGGGCCGGATGATGGACGGGAAAGCCGATCTGGGCCTGCACCTGCAGGGCCTCCTCCAGGCTGTGGGCGATGGCGGACCTGGGCATGTCGAGGCCGATCTTGCGCATGGCCTGGCGGAACAGGTCCCGGTCCTCGGCCTTGTCGATGGCCTCCCGGGAGGCCCCGATCAGCTCCACGCCGTACTGCTCCAGCACCCCCTCGCGCACCAGGTCGAGGGCGGTAGTTCAGCGCCGTCTGGCCGCCCATGGTGGGCAGCAGGGCGTCCGGGCGCTCCTTCTCGATGATGCGCTCCAGCGTCCGCCAGTTGATGGGCTCGATGTAGGTCGCATCGGCCATCTCCGGGTCGGTCATGATGGTGGCCGGATTGGAGTTGACCAGGACGACCCGGTAGCCCTCCTCCCGCAAGGCCTTGCAGGCCTGGGTGCCGGAATAGTCGAACTCGCAGGCCTGGCCGATCACGATGGGACCGGCGCCGATGATGAGGATGCTGTTGATGTCTGTACGTTTGGGCATTTCGTTAAAACCGCTGAGGCGCAGTCGACGCGGAGAAAAGCAAAAAGGCCATCACAATCGATCCTCCGCGCTCTGCGTCTTTTCGGTTCATTTGTTGTTCCCGCGAATCAGCTCAATGAAATGATCGAAGACCGGCGCCACGTCGTGGGGTCCCGGGCTGGCCTCCGGGTGACCCTGAAAGCCGAAGGCGGGGCTGTCGTTGTGATGGATCCCCTGCAGAGAGCCGTCGAACAGGGAGCGGTGGGTCGCTTCGATCTGCGCCGGCAGGCTCTCCTCGTCCACCGCGAAACCGTGGTTCTGACTGCTGATCATCACCCGGCCGGTTGCCAGGTCCTGCACCGGGTGATTGGCCCCATGATGGCCGAACTTCATCTTCAGGGTGCGGGCACCGCTGGCCAGTCCCAGCAGCTGGTGGCCCAGACAAATCCCGAACATGGGGATACCGGTTGTAAGGAGCTCACGGATGGCCGCGATCGCGTAGTCGCAGGGCTCCGGATCGCCCGGACCGTTGGACAGAAAGACGCCGTCGGGCCGCAGCGCCAGGACTTCGCGCAGCCGGCATCTGTGCCGGCACCACGGTAACGCGGCAACCCCGCTCCACCAGCATGCGCAGGATGTTGCGCTTGATGCCGTAGTCGTAGGCAACCACATGCAACGGCAGCTGCTCCTCGATGGGATGGGGCGCCTCGGGCATGCCCCCTTCCAGGCTCCAGACGCCTTGCGCCCACTCGTAGGGCGTCCCGGTGGTCACCTCTTTGGCCAGATCCATGCCCTTGAGCCCGGGAAACGCCTTTGCTGCCTGCAGGGCACCGGTCTCGTCGATGGCATCTCCCGCCTGGATACAGCCGCTCTGGGCGCCCTTCTCGCGCAGGATGCGGGTCAACCGGCGAGTGTCGATATCGGCGATAGCCGTTACGCCGCTGCGCGCCAGATAGCCGTCCAGCGGCTCGCGCATGCGCCAGTTGCTGGCGAGCACCGGAAGATCGCGGATGATCAGCCCCGCGGCATGGACACTGGAGGACTCCTCGTCGTCCTCGTTAACGCCGACATTGCCGATGTGGGGATAGGTCAGGGTAACCAGCTGCCGGCGGTAAGACGGATCGGTCAGGATCTCTTGGTAGCCGGTCATCGCGGTGTTGAACACCACCTCACCGACACTCTGTCCTTGCGCGCCGATGGACGCTCCGCGGAAGACAGACCCGTCCTCCAGGACCAGAATTGCGGATTTTCTCAAGGGTATCTCCGAACAAGCGGTCGCGACATTGGAGCCATTGCCAATGACGATAGGGCTCGCTCCATATCCGTTCGCCTGTTGCCCGACTTCCCGGACCCGTGGGACCCGCGCTCCCTTGCCCGAGGCTGAAGGGAACGGGGTCACCTTCGGCGCAAGAATACGATGAGCTGCGGCGTGAGACGGGCTCGGCGCAACCATCTAGAGAAGGATGACCGGAGCACGCGGGGATGGGGTGCCTTAGGTGGCACCCTAACCGCGCGAAATTCTAAAGCAAGGCCAACGCGCTGTCCACGCGCAGACCGCTGGCTCGCTTGTACGCCCGCTTACCGATCGAATCGCAAAGTACACTGTGGCGAGATCCTGCCTTGTTGATCCGAACCGCGGCAGATCCTCTTAGAGGTGCTGCCGAACCCAGGAAACCAGGCTGCCAGCATCCATCGCGCCCGCCGTGCGTGCCACCTCCCGCCCGCCGCGGAACACCGCCAGGGTGGGTATGCTGCGGATGCCGAGCCGGGTGGCGAGACCCTGCGCCTCTTCGGTGTTGATCTTGACCAGGCGCGCGGCGGGCTCCAGCACTCCGGCGGCCTCCTCGAAGGCGGGCGCCATCATGCGGCAGGGCCCGCACCAGGGCGCCCAGAAATCGACGACCAGGGGTAGCTCGCTGCGGCTCAGGTGAAGGGCGAACCCTTGCTCGTCCAGGGCCAGGGGTGCTCCCGAAAAGAGCGGCCTATGACATTTGCCGCACTTGGCGCCCTCGCTGAGTCGATCCCGCGGCACCCGATTCGCCGCATCACAGTGCGGGCACACAACATGGACAGCATTCGACATCTCAGTCTCCGTTCTCGCCGGGGTCGACCTGCACAGATCAATCGCCGCGCGACCTTCCCCCGCTTGATTCGCGAAATATGCACACATACCTAATGGCTTATTGAGAATTTCCAATACGGAGCGTAGAAACCGATGGCGGACTCCCCCTATGTCGCAACAGTCACGCAACAAAGCTTCCATCAGGTAGTCATCGAGGGCTCACACCAGCGACTGGTGCTGGTGGACTTCTGGGCCGACTGGTGCGCCCCCTGCCGGGCGCTGGCGCCCGTGCTGGACGCATTGGCGAACGCCTACGGCGGCAAGCTCATTATCGCCAAGGTAAACACCGAAGAAGAGCAGGCCCTCGCCGCGGAGCTCGGCATACGCAGCCTGCCCACCGTTCAACTCTTCAAGGACGGCCAGCCGATCGACCAGTTCATGGGGGCCCTACCGGAGGCCCAGGTCCGCGAGTTTCTCGACCGTCACCTTCCCCGCGAGTCCGACCATCTCTTAACCCGTGCCCGGGGATTCCTGAGTGCCGGGGACCTGGAGAGCGCGGCGAAGCTGGTCGCGCAGGCGCGGGAAGCAGATCCCGGGAACGCGCGCGTCCGGCTGATGGAGGCAGGCATAGAGGCGGCGTCCGGCAATATTCAGGGCGCGCAGGCGATACTGGACGACCTGCCCATGGAGCTTGCGGACGACCCCGAAGTGACCGGCCTGCGGGGCCAGCTGCTATTCTCCGGGCTGCGGGACGACTCCTCATCGGAGGCAGACTTGGCGTCCAGGCTCGAAGCGAATCCGAAAGACAGCGACGCCCGATATCGGCTGACCGCACACCTGGTGGCACGCGGCGACTATGAGGGTGCCCTGGAGCACCTTTTGGAGCTAATGAAGAAGGACCGTGCCTACGAGGACGATGCCGGCCGCAAGGGCATGCTCATGATCTTCGCCATGCTCGGCGGCGAAGGCGAGTTGGTGACGCGATTCCGCAACCGCATGTTGAACGCGCTGTATTGACAGCAGGATTTTTCTCTGCGTTCGCTTTGTCTCTGAAGAACAGTCGCAAGTCGGACAGGCTCCTAGTCCCCCGGAGGAACGAGCGGCCGCAACGCGGGCAGATCGGCGGTCCACCCAATGCTGAACCCATTTTCTAGCTCAGTGCCGACAGTGTGACAGATCCAGATATCCCCCACGGCGATCAAGCTACCCTCAGCAAAGAGCAATGGAATAAAGTTACGCATCCAAGGCGGCACTGCGGCCTCTTGATACAGCTTCCTTAATAGGCGATTAGGCCCACCTGCCCTGCGCCTGCAGGAGAGTCCTTCGACCCCGAATCGAACACTGAGTCCGTTGCGAAAAAAATCTCGGGGATCCCTTAACTGCCCCTCAGAAGCAATAAGCTCCAAGCGGCCCAACCCACTTGGCAGCGACAGGGTACCTTTTTGCCACTGAATCGACTCCCGGCCAGGCACCGGCGGCAAAAGCGCCATGGCGAACAGGTCGTCCCGGTAGCGGCGCACCTCGCACCCCCGCCATGCGACCAGGGGATTCGCATCTGCGCGGGCAGTCGTTACCTCCGAAAGGATCCTCTGCAGGTGCCGGGAGTCCGGAGGAGGGAGACCAAGGTCGCGGAACCAGTGTCTAAGCACCACCTTTTGCAGCGGCAACGCAAGCTTTCCGAGACGGGAGATGGACAGGGTTTCGGCCCTTTGCCCTCCGACCTTCGCCAGCTCCTCTGCGGCGAACAGATCGATCAGCCCCTGCGCCTCGGCACAGTGGCTGGCGCTTCGCGCAATTCCGTTGGCGCTGGCCGGCCAACGCTTCGCGAGCACGGGCAGCACCCGGTGGCGGATGAAATTTCGATCAAAGCCCAGATCCCTGTTTCCAGGGTCTTCGATCCACGCGAGACCCTGATTCTCAGCGTATTCGAGAAGCTCCAAGCGGCTGTAACCGAGCAAGGGCCTGACCAGGTATCCATCCCCCAGGGAGGCTAGGCGTGGCATAGAAGCGAGTCCCTTTGGGCCGCTGCCGCGCATCAGGGCCAACAGCAAGGTCTCCGCCTGGTCGTCGCGGTGCTGGGCGGTAAGCAGCAGATCGCGCCGCCCCAGCAACTCGGCCATCGCCGCGTAGCGCTGCACGCGGGCCACTGCCTCCAGGCTCTCGCCCGGCGCGGGAATAACCTGCACACGCCGGATCTCCAAGGACACCCCGAGCCGCTCGCACGCGCGCCTGCAATGCTCCGCCCAGGCGCGTGAGCTCGAGTGCAACCCATGGTCGACGTGAAGGGCGCGGATATCGAAAGGGAACCGATCACAAAGCGACGCGAGGGCGTGGAGCAGAACAGCGGAATCCATGCCACCACTGTAGGCGATCCAGCATACGCGGGCCGCGGAAAAGGCGGCGAGCTCCGGAAACAAATGCTCTGGGTTGAACGCTGGCATGGTGCGAGATGCGCGCGGTGACGGGACCTTTGATTTTTCGCCGACGTCCTGCCGCAAACGTCGTATTCACGTCCATGCAGCGCCCTTAAAGGACAGGGATCGCCTTAGGCGCCGGGGGCACTGCCCCAGGCTGGTATATCACGCCACTTCGGGGCTGACGACAAATCCAGAATACGAGCGATACACCGACCGGGTTTACTCCTTGTATCTTCCGTAGCCCATCAACCGCTCATAGCGCAGCGCGAGCAGGCCGTCGATGTCCTGGTCGCTGATCTGATCCAGGTGCTGCAGCAGGGCCTGCTTGATGCTCGCCGCGGCGGCGTCCGGATCCCGGTGGGCACCCCCGAGGGGCTCCGGGATGATGTCGTCGATCAATTCCAGCTCCTTGAGCTTGTCCGAGGTGATGCCCATGGCCTCCGCGGCAAGCTGGGCCTTGTCGGCACTCTTCCAGAGGATGGACGCGCAGCCCTCCGGCGAAATCACCGAGTAGGTGCTGTACTGGAGCATCAGGACCCGGTCGCCGACGCCGATGGCCAGGGCACCGCCCGAGCCACCCTCACCGATGACCGTGCACAGAATCGGGGTACGCAGGTGCGCCATGACCCGCAGATTGCGGGCGATGGCCTCACTCTGTCCCCGTTCCTCCGCCCCGACGCCCGGATAGGCGCCCGGGGTGTCGATGAAGGTGAGAATCGGCAGGCGAAAACGCTCCGCCATCTCCATCAACCGCAGGGCCTTGCGGTATCCCTCGGGGCGCGGCATCCCGAAATTGCGGAAGATCTTGTCCTTGGTATCCCGGCCCTTTTGGTGGCCGAGGATCATCACCGAATGTCCATCGAGGCGCGCGATACCACCGACAATGGCGTGGTCGTCGGCAAAGGTCCGATCGCCGTGCAGCTCCTGAAAATCGTCGAAAACCCGCCTGATGTAGTCCAACACATAGGGCCGTTGGGGGTGACGCGAGAGCTGGGAGATCTGCCAGGGGGTGAGCGAGGAGAAGACCGACTCCGTGAGCGCATGACTCTTGGTCTGAAGCCGCTCGATCTCCTCCTCGATGTTGACCTCCGCGTCGTCGCCGACGAGCCGCAACTCCTCGATCTTCGCCTCGAGCTCGGCGATGGGTTGTTCGAAATCTAGAAAGTTCAGGTCCATAGTCGATCAATGTTAATAAACTTCGCCCGCAGATGACATCTACGAGACTGCCAGCTTGGGAGTCCGGGCACGCTGCTCGGGTGCGGGCATCGGAGCAAAGGCCCGCTCATACGAGACATAAACCGACTCGGCGCCCAGCAATTGGCGCAGGCGTTTCAGGAGCTCTTCGGCGGGGTGTACCCGCCAATCGTTACCCAGCAGAAGCTGGCCGCAGGCACCGGGTCTACGGTAATCGATGCGCACCGGCAGCCCCTTGCCGCGGAATAGGGCCAGGATGCCGCGCAGTTCCTCGACCAGGGTCTGCCCGCGCCGGGCGTGCTCGGCCGGGTCGCCGAGATCGAGCACCAGGGACAGATGATCCGCCAGGACCTCCCGCGCCTGCTCCAGGCTGCGAACCTGGTCCGCGCGCAGGGACCAGCTGTCGCGGTAATCGTCGAAGCTCATGGAGCCTGAAATGACCAGAATGCGGTCGGCAACCAGGAGATCGCGCACCTGCTCGTACAGGTCGGAGAAACAGGTGACCTCGATGCGCCCCGTACGGTCGTCCAGCACGACAGAGCCCATGCGACCGCGCTGGGTCTTGCCGTGGCGCACACCGACCACCAGACCGGCCACCGTGCGTTTCTCCCGGTCGTTCTGGCCACGGCTGGATTGCAGCAGCGCGCCGATGCGGGTACCTGTCATGGCATTGAGCTCGGCGTCGACACGGTTGATGGGATGACCGGTTAGATAGAGGCCCAGGGTCTCCTTCTCCCCTTGTAGGCGCTCCTCCTCCTCCCACTCGCTCCAGATGCGGGCAGAGAGCTGCGGATCCGGCTCCTCGACCCCTCCCTCGTCGACCGCTCCGAAGAGATCGACCTGACCCGCCGCTCGGGTCTCCTTGTGTTGCTCCGCCATCTTCAGGGCCATGGGGAGCTGCGCCATCAGGGTCGCCCGGTTCCTGCCCAGACCGTCCAGCGCGCCGGCACGGATCAGGGCCTCGAGCACGCGTCGGTTGGCCTTGTGCAGATCGATACGCCGGCAGAAGTCCCAGATGTCCTTGAAGGGACCGGCCTCGCGGCGCGCTTCGAGCATGGCCTCGATGGCGGCCTCTCCAACCCCTTTGATTGCACCGATACCGTAGATGACGGTCCCTTCGTCAGCGATCGTGAACCTGCGCTCCGAGCGATTGATGGTAGGCGGCTCGACCTTGAGCTTCATCTCCCGACACTCGTCAATCAGGGTGACCACCTTGTCGGTGTTGTCCATGTCCGCAGCTCAGCACCGCCGCCATGAAGGCCGCCGGATAGTGCGCCTTGAGCCAGACGGTCTGGTAGGACACCAGGGCGTAGGCGGCAGAGTGGGACTTGTTGAAGCCGTATCCCGCGAACTTCTCCATCAGATCGAAGATGTGGGTGGCGGTCTCCTGCTCGACGCCGCGCGCCACGGCCCCCTCCTGGAAGATGGCCCGCTGCTTGGCCATCTCCTCGGCCTTCTTCTTGCCCATGGCCCGGCGCAGCAGGTCGGCGCCGCCCAGGGTGTAGCCGGCCAGCACCTGGGCGATCTGCATCACCTGTTCCTGGTACAGGATGACGCCATAGGTGGGCTTGAGGATGGGCTCCAGGTCCGGGTGCGGGTAGGCGACCTCGGCCCTGCCGTGCTTACGGTTGATGAAGTCGTCCACCATGCCGGACTGCAGCGGACCGGGCCGGAACAGGGCCACCAGGGCGATGATGTCGTCGAAGCAGTCCGGCTGCAGCTTCTTGATCAGCTCCTTCATGCCGCGGGACTCGAGCTGGAAGACGGCCGTGGTCTCGCAACGCTTGAGCAGGGCGAAGGCATCGCCGTCGTCCATATCGATGGCGTTGATGTCGACGGGAGGCTCAGCCTTGTCCGGCGCGTACGCCGTTGACGGTCTTGAGGGCCCAGTCGATGATGGTCAGGGTACGCAGGCCCAGAAAGTCGAACTTGACCAGCCCCGCCTGCTCCACGTCGTCCTTGTCGTACTGGGTGACCAGGTTCTCGCCGCCAGGCTCGCAGTAGAGCGGGGTGAAATCCGTCAGCACCGTGGGCGCGATGACCACACCGCCGGCGTGCTTGCCCGCGTTGCGGGCAACCCCTTCCAGCTTGCGGGCCATGTCGATGATGGCCTGCACCTCTTCCTCGTCCTCGTAGGCCTTTTTGAGGTCGTCGCTCTCCTCCAGGGCCTTGTCCAGGGTCATACCCAGCTCGAAGGGCATCATCTTGGCGATCCGGTCCACCATGCCGTAGGGATGGCCCATCACCCGGCCCACGTCGCGCACCACCGCCTTGGCCGCCATGGTGCCGAAGGTGATGATCTGGGAGACGGCATCGCGCCCGTAGCGTCCGGCCACGTAGTCGATGACCCGGTCGCGGTTCTCCATGCAGAAGTCCACGTCGAAGTCCGGCATGGACACGCGCTCGGGATTGAGAAAGCGCTCGAACAAGCAGGTCGTGCTCGATGGGGTCCAGGTCCGTGATCTTGAGCGCATAGGCCACCAGGGACCCGGCGCCGGAGCCGCGCCCGGGCCCGACCGGGATGTCGTTGTCCTTGGCCCAGTGGATGAAGTCGGCGACGATCAGGAAGTAGCCGGGAAAGCCCATCTGGTTAATGACGTCGAGCTCCAGCTGCAGACGCTCGTCGTAGGCCTTGCGCCTCTCGCCGAAATCCGGCGCCTCCCTGTCGAAGATGTGCTCCAGGCGCCACTCCAATCCCTTGCGGGACTCGTCGGCGAAGAACTCCTCCATGCTCATGCCTTCCGGAACCGGGAAGTCCGGAAGGAAATTCTTGCCCAGGGTCAGCTCCAGGTTGCAGCGCTTGGCGATCTCGACGCTGTTCTCCAACGCCTCGGGGATGTCGGAGAAGAGCACAGCCATCTCCTCGGGCGTGCGCAGGTACTGCTCCTCGCTGTACAGGCGGGGGCGGCGCGGGTCGTCCAGGGTCCTACCGTCGTGGATACAGACGCGGGCCTCATGGGCGTCGAAGTCCTCTGCGCCCAGGAACCGCACATCGTTGGTCGCCACCACCGGGACGCCCTTGCCGGCGGCGAGACCGACGCTGAGCTCGATGCATTCGGACTCGTTCTCGCGCCCGGTGCGGACCAGCTCCAAGTAGTAACGGTCGCCGAAGACCTTGAGCCAGCCATCGAGCAGGGCCCCGGCCTGTTCCTCGTGGCCGGCGAGCAACGCACGCGCAACATCCCCTTGCGGTCCGCCCGAGAGGGCGATTAGACCCTCTGCGGCCTCCTCGATCCAGGCACGATCCACCTGGGGTACACCCAGGTGCTGCCCCTGCAGGTAGCCGCGAGAGATCAGCTGCGTCAGATTCAGATAGCCAGTCTTGCTTTGGACCAAAACCAACAGACGGTAGGGTTTGTTGGCGTCCTCCTCGTTGCGGACCCAAAGATCCGCGCCGGCGATTGGCTTGATGCCGGCACTCGCAGCCGCCTTGTAAAAACGCACCAGGCAGAAGAGATTGGCCTGGTCCGTAACCGCAATGGCCGGCATTCCTTTCGCAGCCACAGCCTTGACCAGGGGCTTGATGCGCAGCAGCCCGTCGACCAGCGAGTACTCGGAATGGACATGCAGATGGACGAATCGGGGATCAAGCGTCACGGTTTCGAACCAATCCGACTAGTTAATCGCTTGCCAACGCACGCACCAACGCCAATAGATGAGGATCATCCCATTCCCGCTCTCCGGTCGCAGCATAGGCGAGCCGCCCCTGGGAATCGACAACGAAGGTCGAAGGCAAACCGCGTACCTGCCAGGCCGCGATGACTTGGGAATCAAGGTCCATTGGCAGCGGGAAGGTCACTGGCATTTTCTTCGTAAACTCGGCAATGGTCTGTGCATCTTCGCCCACATTGATGGCGATAACACGGATGCCCTCGTGCTCGAGCTGCTCCCATGCGCGCTGGAATGAGGGCATCTCGGCACGGCAGGGCGGGCACCAGGTGGCCCAAAAGTTCACGACCAGCGGCTTGCCGCGAAAATCGGACAGGCGCACCCTGCTACCATCCGGCGTTTTCAGATCGAACGCCGGCGCTGCTTCCCGATCCGGCAGCGCCGTAAGCAGGTCCTCACCCCTCTCAGCGGAGCAGGCGGCAGCGACGAGGCACAAATAGAGGACGGAGAACAATTTTCGGATCGGTGTCATTGCGCTTGGGCTCCTCGAGGGTTTTCGGAGACGAACCATAGCACCCGCCAAGAGATCGAAAAAGCCCGCCCTCATCCGAGCAGCTCGCGAACCGGCCGGAAAGAACGCCGGTGCTGCTCGCAGGGTCCCAGCTCACCCAGCGCCGCCAGGTGCTCCCTTGTCGGATATCCCTTGTGCCGGGCAAACCCATAGCCGGGAAAGCGCGCATCGAGCAACAGCATCTCCCGGTCGCGGGCAACCTTTGCGAGGATGGACGCCGCACCGATGACCGGCACGCTGCCGTCGCCCCCGACCACCGCCTCGGCGGCGCACGCCAGACGGGGGCATCGGTTGCCGTCCACCAGCGCACGTTGCGGGGCTACGCCAAGCGCCGCCACCGCCCGCGCCATGGCCAGCAGAGACGCCTGCAGGATATTGATCCGATCGATCTCCTCGGCGGTGGCGAACGCAACCGCCCAAGCCAACGCCTTGTCTTGGATCTCAATCTCCAACTGCTCGCGCCGCCGGGGTGTGAGGCGCTTGGAATCCGCGAGACCGGGAATGGGCCGATCGGGATCCAGAATCACCGCCGCGGCGCTTACCGGCCCGGCCAATGGTCCGCGCCCGGCCTCATCCACCCCGGCGATGAGCGCCCGGGCGCTCACTGCTCCCTCTCGCCGATCAACTCCAACACCGCGGCGGCCGCCTCGCGGCCGGCATCGCGGCGGAGCAGGCCATGGATCTCCCGGTACTGCGCCTGCACCTCACGCACACGCGCCGGGTCCTCGAGAAAGCCGAGCAAGGCCGGTCCCATCAAATCCGCCCGACAGCGTTCCTGGAGAAACTCGGGCGCCAGCTCACGGCCTACCAGGAGATTGGCCATAGCCGCATAGGACACCTTGACCAGATTCAGGCCCCGCAGCAACCGGTAGGTGACCGGACTCACACGGTAACCGACTACCATCGGACGGTTGATCAGGAGCGTCTCCAGGGTCGCGGTGCCGGAGGCGGTGAGCACGCAATTTGCTGCGGCGATCACGTCCCGGCTGCGGCCATCCACCATTGTGATCGGGAGCTCCGCGGCCTCCCGCCCGCGGATCTCAGTAAAAATCCCGCGCAGGGTAGAATTGACCAACGGAACCGCGAAGCGCAGCCGGGGATGGCGCTCCAAGCACCAACGTGCGGTGTGCAGGAAGGGCTCGGCAAGCAGCTTCATTTCGCTCGCCCTGCTCCCCGGGAGCAGGGCCACGACCGGATCGTCCGCAGGCAATCCCAAGGCCGCACGCGCAGAGGAAGGATCTGGCTCGAGCGGGATCTCGTCCGCCAGGGGATGGCCGATGTAACGAACCGGGACCTCGTGCGCGCGCAGAAATTCTTCTTCGAAGGGAAAAATGCTCAGCATCAGGTCGACGGACTGACGGATGGTCTTCACGCGTCCCGACCGCCATGCCCACACCGTGGGACTGACCAGATGAGCCGTGCGGATGCCGGCCGTGCGCAGCCGCCGCTCGAGCCCCAGATTGAAGTCCGGGGCGTCCACGCCGATAAAGACGTCCGGCCGCCACTTCAGGAAGTAACGCGTCAGGTCACGGCGGATGCGCAACAGCTCACGCAGATGCTTGACGACCTCCGTCAGGCCCATGACCGACAGCCGCTCCATCGGAAACAAGGTTTCGCACCCGGCCTCCTGCATCTGAGGCCCGGCGACACCGATGAAGCTTGCGGCGGGGATGCGGGCCTTGAGGTGGCGCACGATGGAAGCACCGAGCAAGTCGCCCGAGGGCTCGTTAGCGACGATACCGATTTTCATTCAACGTACGACGCTGCGGCCCCTATCCGCAACAAAGTCCGCAAGCTGGTCCACCTGCGGGCAAACCAATTCCCGCATGGCTTCAACCGCATCGTTCAGCTTGAGGTTAGACAGGTAGAGGATCTTGTACGCTTCCTTAAGGCAAGCTATGGCCTTGCCATCAAAGCCCCGACGTTTCAAGCCCTCCGCGTTGATGGCGCGTGGCACGGCGGGATGGCCGTCGACGATCAGAAAGGGCGGGACGTCCTTGGCGACTACGGAGCCCATGGCACAGAAGCAGTGCGCACCGATGCGGCAAAACTGGTGGACGATACTGAAGCCGCCGAGGATCGCCCAATCCTGCACCTTGACGTGTCCAGCCAGGGAGGCCGCATTGGACATAATCACGTTGTCTCCGATGCGGCAGTCGTGGGCGACATGGGTGTAGGCCATGAACAGGTTGTTGTTGCCCACCAGGGTAACCCCCTCGTCCTGGACAGTGCCCCGGTGAAGGGTCGCGTACTCTCGCACCACGTTGCCGTCGCCGATCTCGAGATAGGTCTCCTCGCCCCCGTACTTCTTGTCCTGCGGGTCTTCCCCCACCGAGGCAAACTGGAAAATCCGATTGTCGGCGCCGATGGTCGTCGGACCACGGACGACCGCATGTGGCCCGATACGGGTGCCTGCCCCGATGCGAACCCTCGCGCCGATGACCGTGTAGGGTCCTACCTCGACGCGGGAGTCCAGCTCTGCGGCGGAATCGATGACCGCGGTGGGATGAATCAAGCTTAAACGTCCCGGGCCGTGCACATGATGTCGGCGGTGGCCACCATCTGCTCTTGCACCCGGGCCTCACCACTGAACAGCCAGACGCCGCGACGCACCTTCTTCAGCCGCACATCCAGGGTAAGCTGATCACCGGGCTCCACCGTGCGCTTGAAGCGCGCCTTGTCGATACCCGCCAGGTAGTACAGAGCCTTCTCCCCCACCTCTTCCGGACGTGACTCCATCGCAAGCAGGCCCGTTGCCTGGGCCATTGCCTCGACGATGAGGACACCGGGCATGACCGGACGCACCGGGAAATGACCGGCGAAGAAGGGCTCGTTGACGGTGACGTTCTTCAGGGCGATCAGGTATTCGTCGGGCTTGTAGTCGACCACCCTGTCGATCAATAAAAAGGGATAACGGTGTGGCAACAGGCTCAACACCTTTTGGATATCCATCGTGCTCAAAGCTACCTCCGATGCTCCCGGGGACCGGCCGCCGCCAGCGGATGGACAAGTACCGCCGATGACTTCACTCCCGTTCGTGGCGCGGGTCGGCGTTTATTCGCTCAAGTTTCTCTTCGAGGCTCTTGAGCCGCCGGGCAAGCTCATCGAGGCGTCGAAAACGGACCGCATTGCGGCGCCACTCCGCGCTGGGCATGGCGGGTATACCACTGCTGTAGAGGCCGGGTTCGGTGAAGGAGCGGGTGACCATGGCCATCCCGGTGAAATGGACGTTGTCACCGATCTCCAGGTGCCCTGCCATTCCCACCGCGCCTGCGATGGTACAGTTACGGCCGATCCTGGTGGAGCCCGAGATCCCGGAGCAGGCCGCCATCGCGGTATTCTCTCCGATGCTGCAGTTGTGACCGATCTGGATGAGATTGTCCAGCTTGGCCCCGTCGGCGATCAGCGTATCCTCCAGGGCGCCCCGGTCCACGGTGGTGTTGGCCCCGATCTCCACGTCGTCGCCGAGCCGCACCCGGCCAATCTGCGGAATGCGTACCCATCGCTCCCCGTCCTTGGCGAACCCGAAACCCTCGCGGCCGATAACCGCTCCCGGGTGAATGAGCACGCGCTTCCCGACCTGCGTGCGCTCGCACAAGGTGACCCTGGCCACCAGGCGGCTGTCCTCGCCGATACGGCTGCCTGCTCCGATGATGCAGCCCGGGCCCACGAAAACCCGCGGGCCGATCTCGGCGCCCTCCCCCACAACTGCCGTCTCGCCGATCCATGCACTCGAATCGATCCGAGCACTGTCGGCAACAACGGCGCTGGGGTGGCAGCCACCGACCACCTCCGGCGGCGGATGCAGCAGGCGCGCCGCGTAGGCATAGGTAAGGTATGGATTCGCGCTGACAATTGCGGCGCCGGGACAAAGCTCCAAGTCCTTTTCCGCAACGATCACCGCCGTTGCCTTGGTCCGGTCGAGCTCCTTTCGGTACTTGCGGTCGACGAAAAAGCACAGACTGCCCGGCTCAGCCCCCTGTAGAGTATCTACGCGGCGCACAGACAGGGCACCATCTCCCCGAAGCGCGACGTCGAGCCGATCCGCCAATTCGCTAAGCTTGATCTGCACCGCCTTTACAGCAATCGAAAAGCAGCTGGAGCAGCCACTACTTGGCCTCGAACTTCTTGCGTAGCCGGTCGATGACCTTGTCGGAGATGTCGATGCGTTTGCTGTAGTAGACCAAGCCTTCGCTGAGGATCAGATCGATATTCTCCTCGCGTGCAAGCTCTGCGACCACCTCTTCGACCTGCTTGGCCAGCTTGGTGCGCAGCTCGTTCTGGCGCAAGGCGAAATCCTCGCGGAACTCCGCCTGCGCGTACTTGACCTTGCGGTCCCGGTTGCGGATGTCGGTCTGCAGGCGCGCAATCTCGTCCTGGCTCATCAGGGCGGAGTCGCTCTCGAGCTTGTTCTGGAGCTCCAGTACCTGTTGCTGCTGCCCGGCCAGCTTCTGCTCCCGTTCGCTGACCTCTTTTTCGAGCTGTGCGCGCGCCGCTTCGTATTGCGGTGATTGTTCTACGACTCGGGTGGGATCGACCACTCCGATGACATAGTCCGCCGCTGGCACCGAGGACACGCATGCCCACAGGCCGATCCCTATCAGCAATGCTGCAAATCGATTCACCTGGCCGAACCTCCCGTCAGAATGCCTGTCCGAACCCAAACTGGAATATCTCGGTTTCGTCCCCGTCCTGCTCGTTGAACGGATAGGCGACGCTAACCTTCAAAGCGCCGAGGGGGGACAGCCAGGTTGCGGACAGCCCGGCCGAATACCGCATGTCACCCAGGCTGAAACCGGTAGGTGCCACTAGGTCAATGCCGACCAAACTCGGATTGTACGTCGTCCAAACATTACCGAAATCGAAGAACGCCCCGAGGCGAAGAGACTTTTCGAAGGTGCCCCCGATCGGCGGTGGAGCGAAGAGCTCCATGCTGCCGACGATCTGCACGTTTCCGCCCGAAGGGTTTTGATCCAGCGTGGTTTCCCGCGGACCCAGCGTGTTCTCCTTCCAACCCCTGACGGTCTGGGGACCACCAGCGAAGAAATTTTGAAAAAACGGAAGGCCGTTGGTATTGCCGATACCGTCGCCATAACCCAAATCCGCGTTCAGGGCGAAGGTGAAACGGCTGGTCAATGGGATAAACCGCCGGTGCTGATAGGTCAACCGATAATATTGAAGGTCGCTGCCCGGTCCGGACACTTCGGCGCGCAGTGACTGCAGCCCACCCTTGGTGGGAAAAATCGACTTGTCGCGCGAATCGTTGATGTAGGTCGCAGTGAAGACGAAATCATTGTACTTGTCGCCGTTTTCGATGGCGAACGCCTGCGCCAACAGAGAGACGCCCGGCGTGAACTTGGTGTATTGATAACGGATTCCAAGCCCGGCCCGGCTGGTGTCCGAGATCGGCAAGCCAAAGCTCATGCCGGCGATTCCCACGTCTGTCAAATAATCGATGCTGTTGAGCTCCTGGAAATCCGTTTCCCGGTAGGAAAGATCGAATCCCCGGCTGATTCCGTCGATGGTGTAATAGGGGTTGGTATAGGCAAGCCGATACAGCCGGTTCGAGCTGCTGTTATTGAAGGCGAACGAGACCCGCTTGCCCGTACCCAGAAAGTTATTCTGCGTGATGCTGGAGTTGAAGATGACGCCCTGGCGTCTGAGAGTAACCGATGCCTGCAAGGAGATTGCCGGATTCTTTCTCGATGACCGCGATATTGACATCAACCTCGTCCGCCGAGCCCGGAACCGCCGGCGTTTCGATGTTCACCTCCTCGAAATAACCCAGCCGCTCCAGGCGTTCGCGCGACCGGTTGACCAACTCGGTGGAGAACCAGGCAGCCTCCAGCTGGCGGATCTCGCGGCGCAGCACCTCGTCGCGTGTGCGCGTGTTGCCCTTGGTGTTGACACGCCGCACGTAGACCCGCTTTCCGGGGTCGACGAAGAAGATGACCACGACACGCTTGGTCTCGTCGTCGACCTCGGGAATGGTGTTGACGTTCGCGAAGGCGTAGCCCTCGTCCCCGAGCTTCTTGGAGATTCGCTCCGCGCTCTCGGTCGTAACCTTGCGGGAAAAAACATCCCCACGGCGCATCTGAATCAGCGGGAACAGCTGCTCCGCCGGCACCGATGGCTCGCCGGCCAGCTGGATATCGCTGACGGTGTATACGTCGCCCTCGTCGATGCCTACCGTGACGTAGATGTCCTTTTTGTCGGCGCTGACAGAGACCTGGGTCGACTTAATCTCGAACTTGATGTAACCGCGGTCCAGGTAGAAAGAGCGCAATGTCTCCAGATCCCCGCCCAGCTTTTGCTTCGAGTACCGATCGTTCTTGGAGTAAAACGAGTTCCATTTGGTGCGCCCGAGCTTGAACAGCTTGAGCAATTCTTTCTCCTCGAAGTCCTTGTTACCGATGATATTGATCTGCTTGATACGTGCCGTCAGACCCTCGGTGATGGCGATGGAGACCGCGACACGGTTTCTCTCCAGCGGTGAAACAGTGGTCTGGACTTCCACGCCGTACCTTCCGCCGCGTAGTATTGGCGCTTGAGCTCCAGCTCAACCCGATCGAGAACCGACTGATCGAAAGTACGTCCTACGGCCAAGCCTATGTCCTTCAAACCCGTCTTCAGATCTTCCGTCTTTAAATCCTTGTTGCCGGAAATATTGATCTCGGCCACCGCCGGCCGCTCCTGCACCCATACGACCAGCACGGTTCCATCGCGCTCTACGCGCACGTCCTTGAAAAAACCCGTACCGTAGAGTGTGCGGATGATGCTGGCGGTAATATCGTCGGTCGTCGTGTCCCCGACCTGGACGGGCAGATAGTTGAAGACGGTTCCGGCGGCGATGCGCTGCAGTCCTTCCACCCGTATATCGGAGACGCGAAATTGGGCCGCGAGCGCAGATGCAGTCACGGCCAACAGGACAACGAACAACGCCAGGCGGCGCGGCAGCCTGCGCAGTTTGCCTGTCTTGTGTGCGCTCAAAAGCGACCCCCTGCGAATAAACGAAAGCCGCACCTAGATGCGGCGTTATCTAAAGCACCTAAGTATAAGTTAAGCAACCGATAAACAAAACAGCGACTAGGACGATTTCTGCCTGCAACGGGACGTACGAGGCACTCGCAGCGCCCCGGAGGGAGGTACGATGGTTAACTCAGCAAACGGGAGATGTCGACGTAGAACGCAAGCGTCATAAGCGCCGCCAAGATGGCAATTCCTACGCGTTGACCGTGCAGCTGCGCCTGCTCGGAGAGAGGACTTCCCTTGACGGCCTCGATAGCGAAATAGAGCAGATGTCCCCCGTCAAGGATGGGGATCGGCAACAGATTGAGCACGCCGAGACTGATGCTCACGACAGCAAGAAACTTGACGAAATAGCCCAGGCCGTAGCTTGCGGTCTTACCCGCGGTTTCTGCGATGGAGATGGGACCGCTCAGGTTCTCCACCGACGCCTTGCCCACCAGCATGCGTCCGATGACCCGCAGCATGAGCAGGCTCATATCTACGGTCTTGCCGACGGCCGCGCCGACAGCCGCGAGCGGGCCGAGTCGAATCTCGGTTCGGTATTGGTCGAGCAGATCTTGGGGAATCTCGACGCCGGCGCCGATCCGCCCGACCTCACGCTCACCCACCATGGTGGCGCGCGGCACAACCAGGATTTCCAACGACTCGGCTCCTCGCTCGACCGCCAAGCGCATAGCCTTCCCCGGATGCGCCTGCACCCGGTCGACCAGGTCGCTCCAACCGGCGATGTCTTCACCCTCCACGGCGACGACGAGATCTCCTGATTCCAGACCCGCTTGCGCAGCCGGCTCTCCGGGCATCAGATCGCCGATGGTTGCCGGCAGAGCCGGCCTGGCCGGCGACAAGCCAAGGTTGGAGAGTATCGCCGGGTCGTCCGGCAATTCGGCCAGATCTTCGCCCTCCAACAGGCGCACCTGCTCCAGACCGCTCACGTCGCGCACGCGTACCGGGAGGTCGTCGCCGTCCAGTACCTCCGCCATGAGGGCGAAGACCGCTGATTCCCAAGTCGGCGTCGGCCGGTCGCCCACCGCCAACAGCTCGTCTCCGGGGGCGAAGAGGGCCTGCGCTGCAATCGACTCGTCAGCCACCTCCCCGACAAGAGCCCTGGTGCCGGCGTCCCCGGTCACGAAAATCGCCCAGTAGGCGAATATGGCGAACATGAAGTTGAACAGGGGGCCCGCTGCAACGATGGCAACGCGCTTCGACAACTTTTGCCGGTTGAACGCCAAGTGACGCTCTTGCGCCGGCACGGCTTCCTCGCGCTCGTCCAGCATCTTCACATACCCGCCGAGCGGGATAGCGGCCAACACATACTCGGTGCCGTCTCGGGGGCTTACGCGCCGCACCAGCGGCCTGCCGAACCCGATAGAGAAGCGCAGCACCTTTACCCCGAGCTTTCGGGCAACCCAGAAGTGCCCGAACTCGTGGACGGCGATGAGGATCGCAAGAGCGAGGATGAAGGAACCGGCGGTGAACAGGAATTCCTGCATGACGGCCTATCCGACAGATCCGGGAAGATTTTGTTCCGCGATCTTCCGCGCCCGCCGGTCCACCTCCAACAGCTGGGCAACCTCCCAGCCATCCACCTGCTGCGCAGGCAGTTGCTCCAGGGTCCGACCCACCACCTTGGCGATATCCATGAAGCCGACGCGCCGCTCCAGGAATGCGGTCACCGCCACCTCGTTCGCCGCATTGAGGATGGCCGGGCAGGTTCCACCCTCCTGCGCCGCGCGATAGGCGAGATCCAGGCAGGGAAAGCGCTCCAGATCCGGCTGCCGGAAATCCAGCTGCCGCGACGTCGAACAAGTCGAGGGGGGCGACCCCGGAATCCATCCGCTCCGGCCAGGCCAGCGCATGGGCGATCGGGGTACGCATGTCCGGATTGCCGAGCTGCGCCAGCACCGAGCCGTCGAGATACTGCACCAGAGAGTGGATCACGCTCTGGGGATGCACGACCACCTGCACCCTGCCCGGATCAGTGCCGAACAACCAGCAGGCCTCGATCAACTCCAGGCCCTTGTTCATCATGGTCGCCGAGTCCACCGAGATCTTGCGCCCCATGTCCCAGTTCGGATGGGCACAGGCCTGCTCCGGCGTGACCTTCTGCAGATCCCGGATCGGCGTATCCCGAAACGGTCCGCCGGAAGCGGTCAGCAGGATGCGCACAACGCCCACATTACGAGTCCGCGGCCATAGTCAGGCGGCAGGCACTGGAACACCGCATTGTGCTCGCTGTCGATGGGCAGGATCGCCGCACCATGGTCCCCCACGGCCCGCATCAGCAGCGGACCGGCCATCACCAGGGCCTCCTTGTTGGCCAGCAGCACGCGCTTGCCGGCCTTGGCGGCGGCCAGCGTCGGCAACAAGCCCGCGGCACCGACGATCGCCGCCATCACGTAGTCGGTGCCGGGCAGTGCCGCCACCGACTCCAACGCAGGCGCCCCGGCAAGCACCTGCGGCGGATCGGTCATACCCGCCAGCAGCGACTGGAGTCGGCTCGCCGCCGCAGGGTCCGCCATGACGGCATACTCGGGCTGATGACGGCGGCACTGCAAGGCCATCCCCTCCGCATCCCGATTGGCGGTCAGGGCGACGATGCGAAACCGCTCCGGATGGCGCTCAACGACGTCAAGAGTGCTGACACCAATGGAGCCGGTAGAGCCGAGCAGCGTTATCCCGATCACAGTTGCGTCTCCAGCCATAACAGCCCCAGCGTGAACAGGGGAGCGGCAGCCGTCATGCTGTCGATGCGATCAAGGACACCGCCGTGCCCGGGAAGAAGCCGCCCGGAATCCTTCAGGTCGCGGCGGCGCTTGATCAGACTCTCGAATAGATCGCCGATGACCGAGATGAACGCCGCCAAGACGCAAACGGCGACCAGCAGCAGGGCGTTCAGTGCCGGCAGCCCTCTCTCCCAGCTCAACAGGACTCCGAGCAGGGCGGCACCAATCAAGGCCCCGTAGACTCCGATCCGGGTCTTGCCCGGGCTGAGCAGTGGTGCCAGCTTCTCGCGCCCCCACTGTCGACCAGTGAAGTATGCAAGGATATCCGCGACCCAGACGAGGACCAGCAGGAACAGCACCAGATAGGGGCCGTCGGGCGAGCGGGCGTGGAGGTAGGTGATGGCGACCCAGGGACTAATCAGCACGGGAAGACCGACAGCGGCCACCAGCGGATCGAATTCCGTCTTGCGCTCGATGACACGCAACCGAAACAGATAAACCGCCACGATGCCCCAGAAGAGCGCGGCAGCGGCGATCAGCGAGGGAAACCATTGGCGTAGCGGGGGCTGCCACAGGGCGATCAGGCAGACACCCAACAGGGCCGCGTAGAATGCGCGCCCGGCGCGCGCCGTCGATTCCCGCCAGTGCAGCCCACTCCCAGGCACCGAGCAACAGGATCAATCCAAGGCACAGCGCCAGGTAGGGGGTCGGCAATAGGAGCACCGCCGCAATCGGCAAGGGCACGATGAGCAGTGCGGTCAGGATACGCTGCTGCAGCTTGCTGCCGGGCACGTGCGCTCCCTATTACGCCCCGTCGCCGGGACCGTCGGAGATCTGCTCGCCGGTCAGTCCGAATCTGCGTTGCCGGCGCGCGTAGTCGGCAAGTGCCTCTGCATAGGCCTTGGCGCCGAATTCCGGCCACATCAGATCGCTGAAGTAAAGCTCGCTGTACGCGGACTGCCAGAGCAGAAAATTGCTCAGTCGCTGCTCCCCGCCAGTGCGAATGAACAGGTCGGGATCCGGGATATCGGGAAAGGACAAGCGGCCGGAGAACAGCTGCTCGTCCAGATCGTCCGGATCGAGGCGACCGTCGCGCACCTCTGTGGCCAACCGTTGCGCCGCGCGGACGATATCCCATCGCCCACCGTAGTTGGCGGCGACCTGGAGCACCATGGCGTCATTGTCCGCTGTGATCTCCTCCGCTTCGGCGATACGACGTTGCAGCTTGTCGGGAAAGGCCGTTCGGTCGCCGACGATACACAAACGCACGCCGTTCTCGTCCAGGCGCTTCACTTCCGCCCGCAGGGCGCTCATGAACAGCTCCATCAGGAGGTTGACTTCGGATTTGGGACGGCGCCAGTTCTCACTGCTGAAGGCGAACAGTGTCACGGCGCCCACACCCTGGCGCACGCTCTCCTCCACCACGACCCGTACGCTCTTGACCCCAGCCCTGTGGCCTGCGGTTCGCGGCATGTGACGCCGCACCGCCCAGCGGCCGTTTCCGTCCATGATGATCGCCACATGGCGTGGCACACGAGGGTCGTGCTGAATATCGTCCGGTGCCGGTTGTTCTGCGTCCACGGTTTAGGGATCTGGATCGGGGGCGGTTTCGACGCGGCGGATCAGATGGACATCAGGTCCTCTTCTTTCTCCGAAAGCACCTTATCCACCTCCTTGACGTACTGGTCCGTGAGCTTCTGTACAATATCCTCTCCGCGGCGCTCGTCGTCCTCGGAGATCAGCTTTTCCTTGACCGCCTCCTTGAGTTCATGATTCTCATCGCGTCGGACATTGCGTATGGCTACGCGGGCCTGCTCCGCCTCGTGCCTGGCCACCTTGATGAGATCCCGACGGCGCTCCTCGGTCAACGGGGGCATAGGCACCCGGATCACCATGCCCGCGGTGTTGGGATTGAGCCCCAAGTCCGACTGCATGATCGCCTTCTCCACCGCCTGGACCATAGCCTTCTCCCAGGGCGTAACCGCCAGGGTGCGCGCGTCTTCAGCGGTGACGTTGGCCACCTGCTTGATGGGCACGTCCGAGCCGTAGTACGAGATCATGATGTGGTCGAGCAACGACGGGTGGGCACGCCCGGTACGGATCTTGGCCAACTCGTGCCGCAGGGCGTCCACGCTCTTGCCCATGCGGCTCGCCGCGTCTTTCTTGATGTCGTCGATCATCTTATTCCCCACTCTCCACAAGGGAGCCGATATCTTCCCCGCCGACAAGCCGCATCAGTGCGTCCGGCTCGTAGATATTCATCACCCGCATCGGGATCCGGTTGTCCCGGCACAGGACGATGGCCGTGGCATCCATTACCTTCAGGTCTTCGCGCAATGCCTGATTGTAGGTCAGGCGCTTGTAAAGCACAGCGTCCGGATCCTTGACCGGGTCCGCGGAATAGACGCCGTCGACCTTGGTTGCCTTGACCAGCAAGTCCGCACCGATCTCCACCGCCCGCAGGCTCGCCGCCGAGTCGGTGGTAAAGAAAGGATTTCCGGTACCGGCGGCGAAAACCGCCACACGCCCCTTCTCCAGGTGCCGCACCGCGCGTCGGCGGATGTAGTCCTCGCAGACCTGATTGATCTTCAGCGCCGACATGACCCGCGTAGATACGCCTAGACGTTCCAGCGCGTCCTGCATGGCCAGCGAGTTCATGACCGTGGCGAGCATGCCCATGTGGTCGCCGGTAACCCGATCGATTCCAGCCTTGCGCCAGACCCGCTCCCCGGAAGATGTTACCGCCGCCGATCACCAATGCAGTCTGAATTCCCGCGGCGACCAGGTCCCGCACCTCCCCCGCCACGCGTGCGATCACCAGCGGGTCGATGCCGTAGGTGCCATCGCCCATGAGGGCCTCGCCGCTGAGCTTCAGAAGTATGCGCCGGTAATGAAGATGGGGCACGCGTCAAAAATCCTACAAGATCAACTCGACAAAACCATTACACCACCGCGCAAAGACACAAAGACGTGAAGGGACTTCCTGGCGGACTTTGCGCCGTGGCGCGAGAGAGCTCCCTTCGGCTTGGCACGATATCATTCGCCGCTACGCAGGGAACCCGCTCACCGGCGCTTCAGCTTCCGCGCACCTGCGCCATGACCTCGTCGGCGAAGTTCTCTTCCTTTTTCTCGATCCCTTCGCCGACTTCGACGCGCGCGAAACGCGCCACCTCGGCACCCGACTGATTGAGCAGCTTCTCTACAGAAACGTCCGGATCCTTGACGAACGCCTGTCCAAGCAACGTCACCTCCTCGAGATACTTGCGAACGCGCCCGCCGACGATCTTGTCCACGATATTCTCCGGCTTGCCGCTCTCGAGCGCCTGGGCACGAAAGATCTCCTTCTCCTTCTCAAGGTTCTCGGCGGGTACCTCGTCGGCGCTCACGCACATGGGGTTGGTGGCGGCGATGTGCATTGCGATATCCTTGCCCAAGGCCGCGTCCCCGCCCTCGATCTCCACGACCACACCGATGCGCACGCCGTGCCGGTAGCTGTAGAGCTGCCCTTTCACGTCGTCGAAGCGCACCAGGCGGCGCAGCTGGATGTTCTCGCCGATCTTGGCCACGAGCGCCTCGCGAGCCTGTGCAATGCTGGCATCCTCGCCATCGTTCAGGGGCATGGCTGCCAAAGCATCGATATCCGCAGCACCGCCGGATAGGGCACGCGCGGTTACGGCCTCGGCAAAAGCGGTGAAGCTCCCATCCTTGGCGACGAAATCGGTCTCGCTGTTGACCTCCACTATCACGCCCGACTTAGCGTCCGGTGCGACCGAGATTACCACGACACCGTCGGCGGCGGTGCGTCCGGCCTTCTTTGCGGCCTTAGCCTGACCGGACTTGCGCATCGCCTCGATGGCAGCGTCGATGTCTCCACCGGTCTCGACCAGCGCCTTCTTGCACTCCATCATGCCGGCACCCGTGCGTTCTCTGAGCTCTTTAACCAACGCGGCTGTAATGGCCATGACTACTCCTCGATATTTTTCAGCGGGCAGCGCGGACGGGACCCGCACCATCCGAAATGTTCATGTGAATCGCCTTACTCCGCCGGAGGCACCTGGGCCGCTGCCTCCGGCGCCGGATCCTCTGCCGCCGGGGCTGGGGCTGGGGCCGGGGCCGGGACCTCGCTCTCAGGCGCCTTAGGCGCGACCTCGACGAAGTCGCCCTCGCGCCCGGCCGCTACGGCGGCGGCCGTCGAGCGCCCGTCCAGCACCGCGGAGGCGGCACCCTCGATGTAGAGGCGCACGGCCCGGATGGCGTCGTCATTGCCCGGGATGACGTAATCCACGGAGCCCGGGTCGTTGTTGGTATCCACCACGCCGACCACCGGGATCCCCAGCTTGTTCGCCTCGGTGACGGCGATCTTCTCGTGTCCGACATCGACGACGAACAGGGCGTCGGGCAGACCTTCCATGTCCTTGATGCCGCCGAGGCTCAGCTCCAGCTTCGCCTGCTCGCGGCTCAATCCGAGCGCCTCTTTCTTGTTGAAGCGCTCGATGGTGCCGTCCTCGAACATTGCGTCCAGCTCCTTGAGCCGCTTGATGCGCTGACGGATGGTCTTGAAGTTGGTCAGCATGCCGCCGAGCCAGCGATGGTTGACGAAGGGCATGCCGCAACGCTGCGCCTGCTCGCGGATGGCGTCACGGGCCGCGCGCTTGGTGCCCACGAACAGGACCTTGCCGCCGTTGGCCGCCAGCGAGCCGAGATAGTTCGTCGCCTCCTGGTACAGGGGCAGAGTCTTCTCGAGGTTGATGATATGGATCTTGTTGCGCTGGCCGAAGATGTAGGCGCCCATCTTGGGATTCCAGTAGCGGGTCTGGTGGCCGAAGTGCACGCCCGCCTCCAGCATGTCGCGCATGGAAACATCGCTCATTTTAGAGTCCTCTTCAGGATTGGGTTTGGCCTCCACGCACCCCAGGGAGCAACCCGCTGGGCGGGCACCCGGCTCTCTGTGTCGATGCGTGTGTGGTTTATTGCGGACCGCTTACCGCCAACGGCTCGCGCCGGCTGCTTAACGGCCAAAAAAAACAAAGCGAAAAACTGCCGTTTTTCGCTCCCGTGGGTCCCCGCCATGGTTACTGCCCAAGACGGATCGCGATACGTTTGCCGAACCGCGACGCGTTTTATAACATAGTCGGCTACTTTCGAGCAATTCCCCCAGACCTTGCTCAAGGCCCCTGCGAGCTACCGTGGATGCAGCTACCCACAGCATGAGCGTTCCCATCAAAACAGGCGAAGAGATCGACAAGATGCGAGTCGCCGGCCGCCTCGCCGCCGAGGTCCTGGAGATGATCGGGCCGCACGTGCAGCCCGGGCGTCACCACCGACGAGCTGGACAGAATCTGCCACGACTACATCGTGAACGAGCAGCAGGGCGATTCCGGCGCCGCTGAACTACCGCGGCTTTCCGAAGTCCATCTGCACCTCGGTCAACCACCAGGTGTGTCACGGCATCCCGGGCAACAAGCGCCTGAAGAACGGCGACATCGTCAACATCGACATCACCGTCATCAAGGACGGCTTCCACGGCGACACCAGCAAGATGTTCTTCGTCGGCGAGCCCTCCATCCTGGCCCGGCGCCTGGTGCGAGTCACCCGCGAGGCGATGCAGCTGGGCATCGAGCAGGTGCGCCCGGCGCCACATCTGGGTGACATCGGCCACGCCATCCAGGTTCGTCGAGGCGCAGAATTACTCGGTGGTGCGGGAGTACTGCGGCCACGGCATCGGGCGCGAGTTCCACGAGGAGCCGCAGGTGCTGCACTACGGCAAGCCCGGCGAAGGAATCAGGCTGCAGCCCGGCATGTGCTTCACCATCGAGCCCATGGTCAATGCGGGCAAGCGCGACATCAAGCTGCTGCCCGACGGCTGGACCGTGGTCACCAAGGACCGCAGCCTGTCCGCCCAGTGGGAGCACACCATCCTGGTCACCGAGGACGGCCACGAGATCCTGACGCTGCGCGCAGAAGAGCTCGGGGAATCCGCCCCCACATGACGGAGGGACAGCATCAGGCGGCTCCCTGGCCCCAAACGCGGGCGAAGCTTCAGCGCCTCCTCGATTCGCAGGAGAACCCGATCGCCGCCTTTCGCCAGGCACTGCGCGAGGGCACGGAGCACCTGTTCGCGCGCTACGATGAAGGGGTTCCGGTCGGCGACTTGGTGCAGGCCCGAAGCCTCCTGGTCGACATGCTTCTGGGCAAGGCGTGGAAGCGTCACATGCCCGCCAACGCCGGGGCCGCGCTCGCAGCGGTCGGCGGCTACGGCCGCCAGGAGCTACATCCGGGCTCGGACGTGGACATCATGATCCTGCTCGAGCACTCCGAGCAAGAAAGCCTGCGTCCGGCCCTCGAGGCTCTGGTCACCTTCCTCTGGGACATCGGCCTGGAGGTGGGCCACAGCGTACGCACCCTGGAGGAGTGCGTCCACGAGGCACGCGACGACGTCACGGTCGTCACCAACCTGATCGAGGCACGTCTGCTCAGCGGCTCCTCGGAGCTGTTCGACCGCATGCGCACCGCCACCGGACCGGAGCGCATCTGGCCCAGCGAGGCCTTCTTCGCCGCCAAGATGCAGGAGCAGAAGACGCGCTGGCACAAATACGGTGATACTGCCTACAACCTGGAGCCCAACATCAAGGAGAACCCCGGCGGCCTGCGCGACATCCAGATGATCGGCTGGGTGGCCAAGCGCCACTTCGGCGCCGAGACCCTGCACGACCTGGTCACCCACGGCTTTCTGACCGAGGGCGAGCACCTCACGCTGCTGGAGGGCCAGGCCCTGCTCTGGAGCATCCGCTTCGCCCTGCACCGCCTCTCCGGCCGGCGCGAGGACCGGCTGCTGTTCGACTACCAGCGCACCCTGGCCGAGCAGTTCGGCTACAGCGACAGGGACGACAACCTGGCGGTGGAGCAGTTCATGCAGCACTACTACCGCACCGTGATGGAGCTGAATCGCCTCAACGAGATGCTGCTGCAGCTGTTCCAGGAGGCCATCCTACTCCACGATCAGCTGGACGCGCCGATACCGATCAACAAGCGCTTTCAAGTCCCGCAACGGCTTCCTGGAGGTCACGCGGGACGACATCTTTCGGCGCAACCCGGTGGCCCTGCTGGAGGTTTTCTACATCCTGCAGACGCATCCGGAACTCGAGGGTGTGCGGGCCAGCACCATCCGCCTGATCCGCGAGCACCGCCACCTCATCGACGACACGCTTCGCGGCGGACCTGCGCGCCCGCAGCCTGTTCATGGAGATCCTGCGCCACCCGACGGGCGTCACTCGCGCTGCGCGCGCATGAACCGCTACGGCGTCCTGGCCGCCTATATCCCGGCGTTCGGCAACATCGTCGGGCGCATGCAGTACGACCTCTTCCACGTCTACACGGTGGACGAGCACACCCTGTTCGTGCTGCGCAACCTGCGCCGCTTCACGGTACCCGAGCATGCCAGGGAGTTCCCTTGTGCAGCGCCATCGCGCGCACCATCCCCAAGCTGGAGCTGCTTTATCTCGCTGGCCTGTTTCACGACATCGCCAAGGGCCGCGGCGGCGATCACTCCCTCATCGGCTCCCGCGACGCCTGGGACTTCTGCCAGCTGCACGGGCTGTCGGATTACGACAGCCGACTGGTCGCCTGGCTGGTGGAGAAGCACCTGATCATGTCCATGACGGCCCAGCGCAAGGACATCAGCGACCCGGAAGTCATACAGGAGTTCGCCGCTCAAATCGGCGACCCGACGCGGCTGGATTATCTCTATCTGCTGACAGTTGCCGACGCGCGGGCAACCAACCCGCAGCGTTGGAACTCCTGGAAGGACTCCCTGTTACGCGATCTCTACCACGCCACCCGCCGCGCCCTGGTGCGCGGTCTGGACAACCCGCAGGCACAGGACGACCTGATCCAGCAGAAACAGACCGAAGCCCTGCGCCTCCTCTCCAAGTACGGCGTGACCTCGGATGCTTGTAAGGCATTGTGGATCAAGTTCAGCCTCGATTATTTCCTGCACAACTCCCCCGACGAGATCGCCTGGCAGACCCGAACCCTGCTCGGCGCCGCGGACGACGTGCTGCCGCTGGTCGCCATCCGCCCGCTGACGCACCGTGGCGGGACCGAGATTTTCATCTATACCCAGGACCGGGAGCATCTGTTCGCGCGCACCACCGCTTTGCTGGACCGCTGGGGAATGAGCATCATGGACGCGCGGATCATGACCACAGATGACGGCATGGCGCTGAACGCTTACTATGTATTGGAGATGACGGGATCTTCCCCGGTCCTGGACGAAGAGCACGTGGTGCAGATCAAGCAAGCGCTGGTGGACGAGCTCTCCGGGCGCGAGGCGCCCGACCTCCAAGTAACCCGCCCCGTCCCCAGGCAGCTTCGCCATTTTCCCACCGAGACCAAGCTGAGCTTCTCCGCGGACAAGCGCAACCACCGGACCGTCATGCGCCTGGTCACCCTCGACCGACCGGGCCTGCTCGCCGAAGTCGGCGCCATCTTCGACGCTTGCGGCATCCGTCTGCAGAACGCAAAGATCGCAACGGTCGGGGCCGAGGCCGACGACGTCTTCTTCATCACGGCAGCCGACCAGACGCCCAACATAGACAAGGCGACCCTGGATTGCCTGCGCGAGGAGATCCACAGACGCTTGGAGGACACGGCCGAGGCCTGAAATCCATCCTGCAATCCCGTCATTTCCCGCACGCCGACGGCTTTTCGCCGAGTGCTAATTCCCCGACTTCTTTCATCCCTAGCTAAAACTGCGTCGCCGTAAATCGAAAAAAACTTGACCTACAGCAGGGCAGCCCGGTAAATATTTCGCTATTTAGTAGATTTTAAAATACTACTGGATTTGCATCCTGTTGCACCTCACCAGCCCCTGGGTCTAGAGGGAATCAATGGTCCAACGATTCAGACGACAAATTGCCGTCCTGTGGGTCGGACTGCTCGCCGCCTGCCCGCTTTCGGGGCACGAGCCGCCGCAAACAACCACCGGCTCCGTCCCGATGGAGCCGGCGACGGTTTCTCCGTGGCTCGACGAGGTCCGCGCACAACGCCGAGCCCGGGAAGAAAGGCGCCGCGCGGCGAAAGAGGCGATGGACGCACGCCGGCGGTGGATCGACCCTTGGGGCGCTGCCCAGCAGGAAGCCAGGGAGCAGGAGGTACAGCGCCGACGGGGCGCCTTCCTGGAGCAGATCGAGCGCGACCGGGAGGCATTTCGCAATCAAGTCCCCTGGGCTCCGGCTCCGCAACAAAGCCCATGGCTGAACGAGATGCTCACCCGCGAACCGGAGCTGACCGCGCCCGGCGAAGCCGAAACCGCGGGGGCAACGGGACCGGCGGTTCCGCCACCATCAACGCCCTACGCCCCACCCGGATGGGATAACCTCTGGTATTACCGTGGTTATTAGGAGCCTGTCCGACTCACGCCTGCTCTACTGCGGAACTGCGCAAGCCCGACGGGCTCTAACCGCAGGGCCTGCTTGATGCCCGTAGGTAGATTCGAAGGTCTGACTCCTTAAAATCGCCTTGTCGGACTGAAGCCCGACCCCCGCTACGGGGGACTGTTGGCAGCCTCCACCAGCTCCACCGCATTCGCGTCCGGATCGCGACAAAAGATGGCTCGCCGGCCAGATCGGCTGCGCGTGAACGGGACTTCCGCCTGCTCCAGCCGACGGGCAAGCGCGTCCAGATCCCCCACCACCAAGGCCAAATGGCGGTCACGCCCGCCGTGCCGCGGACGATCCTGCACCGGGTCCGGATTGGGCAGCTCCAACAGATGGATCTGCTGAGGGCCGACCCAGAGCCAGGCCCCGGGGAAGGAGAGCTCGGGCCGGTGGGCAACCTCAAGACCAAGTAAATCTCGGTAGAACGCCAACGACCCGGCCGTGTCCGACACAATCAGACTGACGTGGTGAACTCCAGCGATATTGGACATCTGCAACCCCCTTTTTCCGGCGGCAATCTCGGGCCCCTTGGTCACCGCAGCCGGAATGTTATAATAATCGGCTTTCGATCGCCCGAGCCTCCAGCAAGTGCGTCATGAACCCTGACCTGGATCGCCTCCAGCCTTATCCTTTCGAGAAGCTCGCCGCCTTGACCGCGGGCATCGTGCCTCCGTCCGGGCTGAACCGCATCGCCTTGTCCATCGGCGAACCCAAGCACCCGACCCCCGGTATCATCACCGAGGCCCTGATCGCAAATCTGCACGGGCTCTCCGTCTACCCGAGCACCCGCGGGCTCCCGGAGCTGCGCGCGACCATCGCGAGCTGGCTGACGAAGCGCTTCGCGCTGCCCGCTGGCGATATCGACCCGGAGCGCCAAGTGTTGCCGGTCAACGGCACCCGCGAGGCCCTGTTCGCCTTTGCCCAAACGGTCGTCGACCCATCCCTCGACCCGCTGGTGATGATGCCCAATCCCTTTTACCAGATTTACGAGGGGGCGGCCCTGCTCGCCGGAGCGCGACCGTGCTACCTGCCCTGTACCGAGGAAAACGGGTACACACCGGACTTCGATTCGGTGGACGCCGCAAGCTGGAAGCGCTGTCAGCTCCTTTACATCTGCTCACCGGGAAATCCTACCGGTGCCATGGTCGATTCTGCCACACTGCAGCGGCTGATCAGCCTCGCTCAAGAGCACGACTTCATCATCGCCGCCGACGAATGCTATTCGGAGCTCTACTTCGACGAGTCTGCACCGCCCATCGGGTTGCTGCAGGCCGCCGCAGCCATGGGTCACCGCAATTACCGGCGCTGCGTCGTGTTCCACAGCCTGTCCAAGCGGTCTAACGCGCCCGGTCTGCGCTCCGGTTTCGTGGCCGGCGACGCCCGGATTATCGAACGCTTCTTCCACTACCGGACCTACCACGGCTGCGCCATGCCGCTGCAGCACCAGCATGCGAGCATAAGGGCGTGGAGCGACGAGGATCACGTAGCCACCAACCGCCGACAGTACCGCGAGAAATTTGCGGCGGTGCTGGAGATTCTGGAAGGCACCCTGCCCGTCTCCAGACCCGACGCGGGCTTCTACCTGTGGCCAGCGACGCCGATAGAAGACACCGAGCTTGCCAAGGGGTTGCTCGCCAGTCAGAACGTCATGGTATTGCCCGGCCGCTACCTTTCCCGTGAGGTAGAGGGAATCGACCCCGGGGCCCGCCGCCTGCGGCTCGCGCTGGTCGCGCCCAAGGACGAATGCGTGGAAGCGGCGCAACGCATCAGGAATTATGTCCAATCACTCTAATCGAATCATCCGAGAACCTTTGGAGCATTTCATGAGCGAGACCCAGAACATTATCGAAGAGGCTTTCGACCGCCGGGCGGACATCACGCCCCATGATGCGCAGACCAGCGTGCGCGACGCGGTCCTGGATACCATCGACCGGCTGGACCGCGGCGAGCTGCGCGTCGCAGAGAAGCGGGATGGTGATTGGGTGGTCAACGACTGGATCAAGAAGGCGGTTCTGCTCTCGTTCCGTATCGAAGACAACTCGTCCATCAAGGGCGCCTTCACCAACTATTACGACAAGGTCCCCTCGAAGTTCGCGGACTACAACACCCGCGACTTCAGCGACAGCGGCGTACGGGTCGTACCCCCCGCCACCGCTCGGTGCGGCGCCTACATAGCCCCGAGCTGCGTCCTCATGCCATCCTACGTCAACATTGGCGCCTACGTGGACTCTGGCACCATGGTCGATACCTGGGCCACCGTCGGCTCCTGCGCCCAGATCGGCAAGAACGTCCATCTCTCGGGCGGCGTCGGCATCGGCGGCGTGCTCGAGCCGGTGCAGGCGGCACCGACAATTATCGAGGACAACTGCTTCATCGGCGCCCGCTCCGAGGTCGTCGAAGGCGTCATCGTCGAGGAAGGCGCGGTCATCTCCATGGGCGTCTACATCGGCGCCAGCACCAAGATCTACAACCGAGAGACCGGCGAGGTCAGCTTCGGCCGGATTCCCGCCGGCGCCGTGGTCGTGCCCGGCAACCTCCCCGCAAAGGACGGAAGTCACAGCCTCTACTGTGCCGTCATCATCAAGCAGGTCGATGAGAGCACGCGGGGGAAGGTGGGGATAAACGAGTTGTTGCGAGATGTTTGACCCGACATCGAGGGGACCCTGCGCCACCCCATTGGTTGGCTCCGACGCTCTACGCGTCGGATTAGGACGCGCACCAGGTCCGATCGAAATCTGAACCCGTCTCTTAAGTTGCGCGCCTAATCCGACCTACGGTGGGAAGCTGCGATGGTAACCGTGTATGGAATCCCCAACTGCGACACCATGAAAAAGGCCCGCAAGTGGCTCGACGGCCATGGTATCGAGTACGAGTTCCACGACTACAAGAAACGCGGCATCGACGAGGACCGGCTGCGCGCCTGGGTGGCGGAGCTGGGTTGGGACGCACTGCTCAACCGCCGCGGCATGATGTGGCGCAAGCTGCCGGAGAAGGTCCGCGCGAGTATGGACGAGGCAAGCGCCATCCGCGTCATGGGCGAGAGGCCCTCGATTATCCGCCGCCCGGTGCTCGACACCGGCGAGACACGCGAGGTCGGTTTCTCAGAGGATAGGTATCGGGAGCTCTTCGGCTGATGTCCGCCGCCCTGGAGCTCGCCAAGGAGCTGCTCCGCCGACGCTCGGTCACCCCCGAGGATGCCGGCTGTCAGGCCCTCATGTGCGAGCGGCTGATGGCCATCGGCTTCCGCATCGAGCCCCTGCCCTTCGGCGAGGTGACCAACTTCTGGGCCCGACGCGGGGATTCCGGTCCCCTGTTCTGCTTTGCCGGACACACGGACGTGGTACCGACCGGCCCCCTGGACCAGTGGACGTCCGATCCCTTTGTGGGTTCGGTCCGCGGCGGCCTGCTCTACGGCCGCGGCGCCTGCGACATGAAGGGATCCCTGGCGGCCATGATCACGGCCACGGAAGACTTCGTGGGTACCCATCCAGACCATGCCGGCTCGATCGCCTTCCTCATCACTAGCGACGAGGAAGGCCCCGCACGCGACGGCACCGTCAGGGTGGTGGATAAACTGGAGTCCAGGGGAGAGAAGATCGACTATTGCCTGGTAGGTGAGCCTTCCAGCCAAGAGCGATTGGGCGACATCGTCAAAAACGGGCGCCGCGGCAGCATCAACGGCCGCCTGTCCGTCCACGGTAAGCAAGGACACGTGGCCTATCCCCATCGGGCCAAGAACCCACTGCACGCCTTCGCGCCAGTGCTAGCGCGACTGGTCGCCGAGGAATGGGACCAAGGCAACGCCTACTTCCCCCCCACCAGCTTCCAGATCTCCAACCTGAACGTAGGCACCGGGGCAGACAACGTCATCCCCGGCAGACTCGAGGTCCTATTCAACCTGCGCTTCTCCACCGAGCTCGACGCCGAGACCATCAAGCACCGCATCCATTCCATGCTCGACGAGGGCAACTTCGACTACGAGATCGACTGGCGCTTATCCGGGAATCCCTTTCTCACTTCAGCAGGTGCCTTGGTGGACGCTGCACGTAGCGCCATTGTCGAAATAATGGGAATCGATACGGAGCTGTCGACAACGGGGGGGACCTCGGACGGGCGTTTCATCGCGCCCACCGGCGCGCAGGTCCTGGAGCTCGGTCCGGTCAACGCCACCATCCACCAAGTCAACGAGTGCGTAGGGGTGGGCGAGCTCGACCAGCTGTCTGCCATCTACCGCCGCTTGTTGGAGAAGCTACTCACGGAGTGCTAGGAGATCCAGCCCCGTCGGTCGGCCGTCCGCTGTTTGGCGGGGAACAATCGAACGGAATTTGTTGGCCTTGACCTATGCCAGCGCGAGGACGTCAGCCGATCAATCGAAGCCCGGATAGGGCGGCGGAACCGTGGTCGTCGCGTCGCAATCCGCTTTGCCCCCGAAACACCCGTATTTCTGGCCCTGAAGCGAGGGTTCATAGTTGACGCCAGCTCCCGGCGGCACTGTCGGCATCTGTGAGACAGTCAGCACGAAATCCGTCTGCTTCTCGAAGATCACTACGAAATCGGAGCCGCCGAAGGCGAAATTGGCGAACTCCCAGCCCTTGTCCGCCGCTGCGCCTAGCTTCACCCAGTCGCGCATTTGGATCGCCGAGACCTGCGCCATGCCCATCGGGCTCGCCACCACGACGCCATGCTCCGGCGTCTTGATGCCGAGCACCAGCCGGGTCTGACCAAACTGCCAGTCGGGGGTGTCGCGCGGAGCATAGTAGCTGACGTCAGTCTTGCCGAGCGCCGGCTTCCACTGAGACTTCATGCATGTCCCGGACTTTATGTGGCGCATGTAGATCAGCTCGCCCGCCACCGGCACATGCAGCCGGTGATAGTTGTTCACGTTGAGGAATTGATGGGTAAAGGTCCCGCCGTTGACAATGCTCGGGTCAAGCTCTCCAAACTCTTGAAGGATCGTCTCGTCGGGGCCGCCGACGACGAACTCGTGCACGTCGCTCTAGAGCTTGCCCTTGATTAGCCGGCCCGCCTGGGAGATGGTGTCGTACCCGGTCACCAGCTTGCCGTCGGCGCTGATCGGCCAGCTACCCATGGAGCTCGAATCACCCACTGAGACGACAGTTCTCGGGTCTTTGTAGCCCTCGACCAGCCGTGATCCAGTCGGAAAGCTGTCGGCGCAAAGCTCCCTGACGAAGAATTCCTGAAAGGACGCGTAGGGCGCGCTCGGGCAAAACCAGTCCCCGGAACGCCCGTCAACTAGCGTGGTTACTCGCACGGTTCAGCGCTTCGGGGCGCGAGCCAAACCGTGGGCGCCGATGGATCGGTTAAGATCGGCCCATGAACCACGACCAGAACTTCAAAAACCTGATCCTGGACTATCCGCACCAGGCCCTGGCCTTCTTCGCGGCCGAGGAGGCGGCAGGCATGCTCGCCGATGCCGAAGTGCTGCCGGTGCGCCAGGAGCAGCTCAAGGAACGGCTCGGCGAGCGCTTCCGCGAGCTCGATGTGCCGCTGCTGGTGCAGTGGCCGGACGGTCGGCGCGAAGCGCTGCTGTTCGTGATCGAGGAGGAGAGCGACCCGCGGCGCTTCTCCATCCACCGCTTGGCGCATTACTGCCTGGACCTCGGCGAGCTGCTCGAGACCGATTGCGTGGTCCCGGTCGTGATCTTTTTGCGCGGCCAGGCGCATCGCCGCGAGCTGATCCTCGGCGGTGAGCGCCACACCTACCTGCGCTTCCAATTCCTGACTTGCGAGTTGGCCACCATTGCCTACGAGCACTATCGGGAGAGCGACAACATCGTCGCGCGCATCAATCTGCCGAACATGCGTTCTGCTCCGGAGCGCAAGCTTGACGTCTATGCCGCTGCCATGCGCGGCCTGGTGAGCCTCGAGGACGATCCGGAGAAGCAGCTGAAATACTTCGATTTCATCGACATGTATGCGGATCTCAACGACAATGAACGCGACCAATACGCGCGGGAGTATCCCCAAGAGGCCGAGATCATGGGCACGTTTTCTGAACGCTATATCCAGCAAGGCCTGGAGCAAGGTATCCAGCAAGGCTTGGAACAAGGCATCCAGCAAGGCAAGCAGCAAGGCGAAGCGATGATCCTGCTGCGCCAGCTGCAGCTGAAATTCGGGGACGTTCCCCTCGCGATGCGGACACGAATCGAAAGCGCCGACGCCCAGACGCTGCTTGCCTGGTCCGAGCGGGTGCTCACTGCCGCCAGCCTCGAGCAGGTCATCGGCGAGTGAAGCGGCTCAAGAACAGCGTTTAAGACCCAGCCGTCGTTTCCGGTTATAACGAGAGTATTGGTGATCGCTTGGACGTCCACCTCCTCCGCCTCCGGTGCGATGCTCGCCAGAAGTGCCGCCGCTCCCGCGACGTGGTGAGCCGCCATCGACGTGCCGCTCATAGTCCCGTACTCGCCTTCTTCGAGTGGATAGGTCGAGAGAATGCAAACACCGTGGGCCGGGATATCGATCACCGAGCCCCAATTGCTGAAGTCGGCCAGGGTGTCGTCGGTGTTGTCCTGGTCGCTGCTGCACGTCGAAGGTCCCCGATCGCCTCCTGCGAGTCCGTCGAAATCGGCGAGTGCCGAGACGGTGATCGCGCTCGGCACGAAAGCGGGCGAGTAGTCGTTGGCGTCGGCGTCGCTGTTGCTCGCTGCGACCACCACCACGCCCGCGGCCACAGCATTGTCGATCGCGGTCACGTAAGATTAGGTTCTGGCCGGAGCCACCGAGGCTCATGTTCATGACCTCGATGTCCCCCCGGTGCGACTACCCAATCGATACCGGCGAGGGTGCTCGACGCCCAACCTTCAGCGTTCGAGTCGAGCACCTTCACGGCGTAAAGGCGCGCCCCCGGTGCTACACCGACGACGCCGATGCCGTTGTCGATTGCCCCGATCGCGCCCACGACGTGTGTTCCGTGGTAGTGATCGTCGTCTGCGTCCTCGGTATCGTCGCAGTAGTAGTTGCGCCTCCACGGCGGGCCGCCACCGGTCGATTGCATGCAGTTGGTGCCGCCAACAACATTCAGGTCCGGATGATCCAGGTCGATGCCAGTGTCAAGCACCGCGACGTCGACGTCCACGCGCCAATCGTCGACGCCGTTGATCGACAGAAAGTTGTCAATATCGGGGTCCGCGCTCGCGGGTAGATTGTTTCATGCCTGTCCGGTTGACCCCTAAGGCCCGCGCCACCATGCTTCCCGGGCTCGTCGCGCAC
>CAWDLA010000012.1:0-45341 GCA_963802975.1 uncultured Gammaproteobacteria bacterium | reverse complement strand
TGCTTCTCAGGTGCCGCCGGCCGATCAGCAAGAGCTGGCCATCGGCCCTCGTCGAATCCGCTCGAAAAAAGCGATCTCGCAAGCGTTCGAGGTCCTCGACGAAAAGGTCGGGCGCCAGATCGATCGGTCCATGCTCTTCGGGAAGACGTCCGGGAAGGGTCGGCTGCAACGGGCCCAGATCAACGCCGTGCGGGTTCTTTCTCAGTTTGCCCAGCGACAGGCCCGTCGCGAACGGGTTGAATCGCTTGCCGTACGGACCGAGGCGAAGACCGAGGTCGAGCATCCGCTCCGGACCCGCCTTTTGCGTCGCGCGTGCGGCCAGGTACTGCTTGCTCAGCTTTCCGTGGCGACGCGCGATGAGTCGGCAGCGTAGCTCGGTTAGGATCTCCCAGTCCTCGAGCTCGCCTTCTTTCGATGAGAACGGCGGCGGGGAGTACTTCGCCGTGTTGCGCACGGCCGTCAGGTAGAGCGCGAGATCGTAATGACTCCGTTGAATCGGAGACACGGGTGGGAGGATCACATCGGCATGGCGGCTCGTTTCGTTAATGAAAAAATCGATCGACACCGCGAAATCGAGCGATGCATAGGCGCGGTCGAGCTGAGCACCGTTCGGCGTCGACAGCACCGGGTTCCCAGCGATCGTCATCATGGCGCGAATCCGATCCTTCCCAGGCGTCAATATCTCCTCGGCCATCACCGAGGCGGGAAGCTCCCCCCAAACTCCGGGAGACCCCGGACGCGACTTCGCCAACGCCCGTAGGAGCCTCGGCTCGGCGCCGAACCGACCAGCGGCGCCGAGCACGTCGATTGCGGGCGACGCGAACAGCGAGCCGCCGGGCTCGTCGAGATTGCCGGTCACCGCGTTGAGGACGTTGACCAACCACATGCAAAGGCCGCCGAATTCCTGCGTGCATGCGCCGATCCGGCCGTACACCACGGCCTTCTGAGCAACTCGGAGCTCACCGGCCAATCGTCTGACCGTTCGGGATGGGACGCGGGTGATCGTCTCGCTCTTCTCGGGCGGGTACGCTCTCGCGAGCTCGATCATCCGATCCGCGTTCTTCACAACGGCGGCCAAGCGACCCAGATCGATTCCTGCTGCGCACACCTCGTGCAACAGGCCCAGCAAGAAGAGTGCATCCGTCCCCGGCTGAATGAAGACGTGCTCGTCGGCGAGTCGGGCAGTCTCGCTTCGGCGCGGGTCGACAACGATGACCTTCCCGCCGCGCTTGCTGATGCCCTCGAACCGCTGCTTGATACCCGGCGCGGCCATGATGCTGCCGTTGGAGACAAGCGGGTTTGCGCCGATCAGCAGCATGAAGTCGGTTCGGTCGACGTCGGGGATGGGGAGCAGCAACTGATTCCCGTACATCAAGTACGAGGCCAGCATCAGCGGCAATTGGTCACAGGAGGTGGCCGAGAAACGGTTCCTCGATCCGAGCGTTCTCAGGAAGGGAAGCCCGACAATGAGCGTCCCGAGGTTGTGCGCGTTCGGATTGCCCAGATACACCCCGACCGCATCGCTGCCGTGTTCGGCTTGAATCTGATCGATACGGCTCGCCACTTCGTCGAACGCGCTGCTCCCAGGAAATCTGCTCCCAGCGGCTTCCGACGCGACGTACCGGTCGTGTCAACCGATCCGGATCCTCGTACAGGTCTTTCAGCGCGGTTGCTTTCGGGCACACATATCCTCGGCTGAAGACGTCGCGCTCGTCGCCGCGAATCGATACGACGTCCTCGCCGTCGATCTCGACCTCGAGGCCGCACATCGCCTCGCACAGGTTGCAGGTGCGGTAGTGGACGGTCTTCTGAGCGCTCATGCGGCAAGCTTACCGAGATCCGGCTTCCTGCGGATCACGGACCGAGTCGACGAGATCGCGGCTCGCTTCGATACACTTCTCGCCACCGGCGAACTGGACGCGCTCTTCCTCGGCACCGATACGCCATAGGTCGCCGCCCGTGGGCGGCATAAGCGATGGCGTTGGTCAGCTTCACGGAGTCAGTCTGAGGATCCTTCCGCTGAAGGAGGCCGTGCGCCGAATCGGCCGCCGCGCAGAAAGTGCAGCGTCTGATCGATGACCTCTTCTGCGTTCATGATGAACGGGTGGGAATAGGGGAGCACCAGGAAATCGGCCATACCCTCGACCTTTGCTCGCTCCACGGACACCTTGCCGTCGTCCGTTCCGGGGATGACGTCGGCAAGCCAGGCATCGAAGAAGCTGTGTTGGTTTCCGGTGATGATACCCAGCGGAAAGTCTACCGGTCCGAGCTGCTCGGGAAGTCCCTCGGGGCCGGTAACGAGCTGTTGTCCTGCGGGGCCGTTGAACCACCTGTAAAGGGCCGAGTCTCGAAGGTGATCGGCGGCCTCGCTGCCCCGATTCGGCGGGCTCAGCATGACGACCCGGCCCAGATTCTCGGGCCGATGGCGGCTCAGGTAGTAGCGCACCAGCACCCCGCCCATGGAGTGGGTGACGAAATGAACGGTTCCGGCCTGCATCCGGGTGCAGCGGTCCAAGCCGCGCTCTATGGTCTCCAGCGCCAGCTCCTGGATCGTCTTTTTGCGCGACGGGTAGTCGAGATTCACCGGCCTGAATCCAGCAGCCTGGAGGGCCTCTGCCATCTTGTTCAGAGAGCGGCTGGTCCTACCCAGCCCGTGCAACAGGATCACGCATTCCGGTCCGATGGTTGCCGGCTCCGTATCCGGGCCCGCAGCAACCCCTGCAGGTCCGAGTAGCAGGCATCCGAGGATCAAGAGCGGGTGTACGGCTCTTCGCATGCCACGCCGGTCGGCAGGCTGAGCGAAATGAGTCACCCGATCTCACCCTTCGCGAGGGCCTCTAGCGTTTCGGCCATGAGCGCATTCACCGCTTCCAGGCACTCGGTCACGCCGTCCGGTACGTCGGCCTGCTGAAGGATATTCCGAACGAGCAGCAAGCTCCGCTGCATTTGCCGGAGGTTGCGCACGGACTCCCAGCTCATGGCCTCGTCGATATGAAGCAGCGCCCGCTCCCAGCCGTCGAACCCCGGATTCTCGGCCACTTCCTGGCGCAGGCACTGCCAAGCACCCTGCAGGTCCGACAGGATCGTCTTCTCGTAGCCGGTCGGCTCGACATCAAATCCCATGTTCCTGGCCTTTCGATGCTTGTCGTAACCGGGCTTGCAGATTGGTCAGCCGCTTCACCGAGCCCAGGCGCTTGACGGCCATCGCCAACGCCTTCGTCTGTCCGATGACGAACCACCAGCCGCTTGCCGCGGGTGACGGCCGTGTACAGGAGGTTACGCTCCAACAGCATGTAGTGCTGGCATGCCGAGCGGAATGACCACTGCCGGGTACTCCGAACCCTGGCTCTTGTGCACGGTGGTGGCATAGGCCAGGGATATCTCGTCGAGCTCGCCGGTCTCGTACTCGACGCGCCGGCCGTCGTAGTCGATGAAGACCAATCCCTCTTCCTCGTCGATCTTGACAACGCGACCGATGTCGCCGTTGAACACGTCCTTGTCGTAATTGTTGACGGTCTGGATCACCTTGTCGCCAGGGGCGTAGGTCCAGCCGAATCGGGTGATCCGGGGCTCGGCGCTGGGGTTGAGCCGCTGCTGCAGCTCGACGTTGAGGGATCGCGCCCCCAGCCCGCCGCGGTTCATCGGGGTGAGGACCTGGATATCGTCAATCGGGTGGAGACCGAACCGCTTCGGTATGCGCTCGGTCACCACCTGAAGCAGCTTGTCGTGAATGTCCTCGGGGGTATCCGAGCCGATGAAGTAGAAATCGCTTTCTGCTCGGTCCCCGATCGCTCCGGCATCTGGCCGCGGTTGATGCGGTGGGCGTTGACGATGATCTTCGAGGAGGCCGCCTGGCGGAAGATCTCGGTCAGCCGCACGGTGGGCACTGCAGCCGGAGCCGATCATGTCCGCCAACACGGCGCCGGGTCCGACCGAGGGCAGTTGATCCACGTCGCCCACCAGCAACAGGGCGCAGTGATCCGGCACGGCGCGCAGGAGCTGATTCATCAGCGCCGTGTCGACCATCGAGACCTCGTCCACCACCACCAGCTCGCCGTCCAGCGGCTCGTCCTGGTTGTGTTTGAAGCCCATCGTTCGGGGGTCGAACTCCAGCAGGCGGTGGATGGTCTTGGCCTCGGCGCTGGTGGACTCGGACAGGCGTTTGGCGGCCCGCCCCGTGGGGGCGCACAGCAGGACCTTGATCGCCCTTGGCCCGGATGATCCGCAGGATGCTGTTGACGACCGTGGTCTTGCCCACGCCCGGCCCGCCGGTGATCACCGTGACCTTGCCGTTGACGGCCCGGGCCACGGCCTCGCGCTGGGATTCGGAGAGGCTCAGTCCGGTCTTCTCCTCGACCCAGGGGATGGCGCGGTCGGTATCGATGGGCCCCCAGGAGGGCTCGCCACCGAGGCGGGCGATGTGCTCGGCGACGCCGCGCTCGGCGCGGTGCAGGGCGGCGAGGAACAGGGCGGGTTTCTCCTCGATGGGCTCGGCGACCAGGTTCTCCTGAGCGAGCTCCTCCTCGATTGCCTGTTCGATGATCGGCTCTGGTATCTCCAGCAGTTTCACAGCGGCTTCGAGCAAGCCATCCCGGTAGGCGGCGCAGTGGCCGTCGCCGGCGATCTCCTGCAGGACGTGGCGCACGCCGGCCTGGGCGCGGATCAGGGCGTCGTGGGGGATGCCGAGGCGCTCGGCGATGGCATCGGCGGTCTTGAACCCGATGCCGTGGATGTCCAGCGCCAGGCGGTAGGGGTTCTCCCGCACCCGCTCGACCGCCTGGTCGCCGTAGGTCTTGTAGATGCGCACCGCCCGGGCGGTGCCGACGCCATGGGACTGCAGAAACACCATGATCTCGCGCACGACCTTCTGCTCGGCCCAGGCGCTGGTCACCCGCTCCTTGCGCTTGGGCCCGATGCCCTCCAGCTCCAGCAGTCGTTCGGGCTCCTGCTCGATGACGTCGAAGACCTGCTCGCCGAAGGCGCGCACCAGCTTGCGGGCGAAATGCGGGCCGATGCCCTTGACCATGCCCGAGCCCAGGTACTTCTCGATGCCTTCGAGCGTCGTGGGCGGAACGACCCGCAGCTGCTGGGTCTTGAATTGAAGCCCGTGCTGGCGGTCGTTGGTCCAGGCGCCGGCGCACTCGACGTACTCACCGGGCGTGATGCTGGCCGCAGAGCCGACGACGGTCACGCAGCTCACGCTGGCCCCGGACCTTGACCCGCAGCACGCAGAAGCCGCTCTCGGGGCTGTGGAAGGTGACGCGTTCGACCGAGCCTTGCAGATGCTCAGGTGGAGCCCCTTCCGGTCGTTGATTCGGGTGGACCATCGGCCCTTTCAGCGTCCGACCGTCTCGCTGCCCTCGCCGCCGAAGCGGGTCGCAAAGTAGCCAATGACCAGGCCGATAATGGCGCCCTCGGCCGTGAACCAGAACGGCGATTGAATGATCCCGTCCTCTCCGAACATCGCGACCAGCATCGCCGCCATGGTGTCGTAGGCGAAGAAGGTCAGCACGAAGTTCATCCAGGCACCCACGAAGGGCGCGCGGAACCACCAGGGCAGGGGCAGCTTCAGGATCGGGTGGTGGGTATAGACGCCGAAGACCCCGATGATCGCGCCGACGGTCGTGTACCACAGCAGGATGCCCCATCGGATCAGCCAGCCGGCCTCCGGAAGAAAGGACGGCAGCAGCAGGAAGCCCGCGAGACCGAAGAGAAAGCCGATGCCCTTGCCGATGGCGATGCGTGTCGTCAAGGATGGGTTTTCGAACATACCTGCTCCTGTCGCTCACAGATGGATCCGAGAGATAGATTTCCGCGGATCGGCCGCTCCGATACGGGATACAGTTTGGGCGCTCTCGATCGTAACCTGAAGGATCTCGATCAGTCGCGCTGAACCAGCCTGATCCGTATGGTCTGGTCCGGGCGTAGCGTCCCGGCGGCAACACACCCGATCTCGGGTTCAGCAAGCGGTTCTACCTTGAATCGCCGCAGGATCAATGAGAGCACGAGCCGGGCCTCGAGCAAGGAGAATTGCATACCGATGCAGATGCGAGGTCCGAGGCTGAACGGGAAATAGGCAAACGGATGGCGGGCCTTTGATGGCCTCGGGGGTGAACCGGTCGGGGTCGAAGCGCAGCGGATCCGGCCAGATCTCCTCCCAGCGGTGGGCGAGATAGGGCGAGAGCATGACGATCGCACCGGCCGGGATCCGGTAGCCAAGAATGACATCCTCGGAAACGGCATTGCGCGCAATGGTCCAGGCGGGCGGGTAGAGGCGCAGCACCTCGTTGACGAAGCGTGCCGGTGTACTGCAACGCCTTCAGATCGTCTGAACACGGGTTGTCGTTGACGATGTGACCGTCGATCTCGGCGGTCACTCGTTCGGCAATGTCCGGCCGTCGTCGCCAGCCAATAGAGCGCCCAGGTCAACAGACTGGCCGTGGTCTCGTGGCCGGCGAGATAGAGGGTGACGACCTCGTCGCGCAGCTGCCGATCGCTCATGGCCTCGCCGCGTCTCCGGATCCCGCGCGTCCATGTAGGCACCGAGCAGCGTCTGGTCCGCATTCTCGGCCTGGCCGGCGCGGAAACGCCGGATGATGTCGTAGACGAGGTCATCCAGTTCCCGCAGCGCGCGGCGGAAGCGCAGATTGCCGGGCGTCGGCACCCAGAGCGGCACCTGCAGATTGGCGGGTCCCCGTCGACCGATGGCGGCGAGCGCCGCACCGAAGCTGCGGCTGGCGCGCTCCGACTGCGCGCTGAGATCCAGGCCGAAAAGCGTGCGTCCCGCGATCGCCAAGGTGAGCCGCGTCATCTCGGCGTGCGCATCGATCGGCGGGCCGGCCTGAGGGGTCCAGGAAGCTGATGACGCTGGCGGGTGCACGCCCCCATGGTCTCCAGATACTGCTCGAGCCTCGCAGGACGAAAGGCAGGATTGGCGAGCGAACGTTGGCGGCGCCAATAGTCCCCCTCGCTGGTCACCAGCCCGTTGCCGAGCAAGCAGACGTGCGCCATCGTAGACGGAGCCCTTGCGGTAGTTTTCCTGCCGGGACCGCAACACCTGCTCGACCGCATCGGGATGTGCGAGCATGACCAGATCGTGGCCCAGGGGAAGGGGGATGCGAAACAGTGGCCCATACCGCTCGAACAGGCGGACAAAGGGCTTCAGCAGGTCGCCTTGCAGAAGCGATGCGAATGTCCCAACCAGCCGCCAGCCAGTAGGACCTGGCAGCTCACGGGTGCTCATGGCTCGATTCATTTCGCTGCGGGCGCCCTTTGATTGTCTTCCTGCAGACAGCGGTCCCAGTAAGGAACTCCGGCGAAACGCTCGGCCAGGAAGTCGACGAACGCCCGCACACGCCGGGACAGGTGTCTGGTGCGGGGATAGACCGCATGGGCGTAAATCGTCGGCCATTGGAAGTCCGTGAGGATCGGGCAGCAGCTTCCGTTCTTCGATCGACCGGTAGAGGATGAAGCTCGGCTCCAGGACGATGCCGTGGCCGTCCTCCGCCGCCTGGCGCAGGCAGTCCCCGTTGTTGGCCCGCAACCGCGCTCGGACCTGCACGCTGCCCTGTCGGCCGTCCGGATCGGTGTACGCCCAGAGACCGGGGTTGGGCGCATTGGCGTAGATCAGGCAGTCGTGCTCGGCGAGCTCGGCGGGACTGTCGCGGGGTACCGTGCTCGGCCAGGTAGGCAGGACTCGCGCAGACCACATGGCGCACGGGTGCGAGCCGTCGGGCGATCAGCGTGGAATCCTCGAGGTCGGCGATACGTACCGCCAGGTCGAACCCTTCGGCCAGCAGGTCCACCTGCCGGTCGTTGAGGTCCAGGTCGAACTCGATCCCCGGGTGCGTCCGCAGGAAGGCGTCGATGGCCGGCCCCAGGTGGTTCAGACCGAACGAGAGGGGGACGGCCACCCGCAGCCGCCCGCGCAGATCGCCGTGCTCCTGGGAGACCGCCAGCTCCGCCTCCTCGACGTCGGCGAGGATGCGCAGGCAACGCTCGTAGAAACTCCGTCCGGTGTCGGTCAGGTCCAGTCGGCGGGTGGTGCGGCGAAACAGCTGGACCGACAGGCGCTCCTCCAGGTCCGCCAGCCGGCGGCTGACCGCCGACTTGGCGATTCCGAGGCGCTCCGCCGCCCCTGTGATGCTGCCTGCCTCCACCACGCCGACGAAGGTGCGCATCTCTTCCAATCGGTCCATTGTTCTCGATCGCGGGAAAGTGTTTTCGCCATCGTATCGTTTATACGCCTCCGAGCAATACCTAGACTGTGTCCCAACGGCGCGCAAAGGTGCGCCCAGGCAATTCGGCAGACACATACCGGAGGTATCAGATGCAAACGATGAATGACCATCAATCCGCGGTTCGGCAACCTGAAGGTGCTGCGCGTGGACAGCAGCGCCCGCTCGGAGGGTTCGATGAGCCGCAGGGTCGCCGACGAATTGATCGAGCGACTGCGAGGAAAGCGAAGGCGCGGTCGAGGTTAGGGTACGGGATCTCGCGGTCGACAGCCCCGTCCTTCGTCGATGCGGCCTGGGTGGACGCGAACTTCACGCCCCCGGAGCAGCGCAACGAGGAGCAGAAGGCGGCCCTCGCGGAGTCCGACGCCCTGGTGTCCGAGCTCAAGGCCGCCGATGTCCTGGTCATCGGCGTACCGATCTACAATTTCGGAATTCCGGCGGCACTCAAGGCCTGGGTCGACATGGTCGCGCGGGCGCGGCTCACCTTCCGCTATACGGAGAACGGCCCCGTGGGGCTTCTGCAAGGCAAGCGGGCCTACCTCGCCGTCGCATCGGGCGGCACGGCGGTCGGTAGTGAGATCGACTTCGCCACCGGCTACCTGCGCCATGTGCTGGGATTTCTGGGGATCGACGATGTACAGATCGTGGCGGCCGATCGACTGATGGCGAGAGGCGAGGAAGAGGCAATGCGCGAAGCCCACGCGCAAGTCGATCGTCTGATCCCGTCCGCCGAGCCCCTCGCGGCGACCGCCTGAGCGGATCGAGCAACGCGCGCCATTGGCGGAGGACAGCATGAAAACGAACACGGCCGGAGAATTCATTCGCTCGGAATCCAGCTTCCGCAACTGGGTGACCGTGGACGGTCGTCCGGGGCCGTCGGGGGAGGGCGGATTTCAGGCAGCGCCCGGGCGCTACCACCTGTATGTATCCTATGCCTGCCCCTGGGCCCATCGCACCCTGATCTTTCGGAAGCTGAAGGGGCTGGAGCAGGTGATCTCGGTTTCCGTGGTTCATCCGCTGATGCCGGCCGAGAGCTGGGTGTTCGGTGACTACCCCGGTGCCACGCCCGACCATGTGCACGGGTTTGGCAAGCTGCATCAGCTCTACGAGCAAAGCGCCCCCGGCTTCGACGGCCTGGTGACCGTACCGGTCCTCTACGACAAGCAGCGTCAGGTCATCGTCAACAACGAGTCCTCGGAGATCATCCGCATGCTCAACGGCGCATTTGACCAGTGGGGTCGCAAGGATGTTGATTTCTACCCCGAGCAGCTGCGCGCCGAGATCGACGCCATCAATGCGATCGTCTACGAGAACGTCAACAACGGTGTGTACCGGGCCGGGTTCGCGAGCACTCAAGCTGCCTATGAGACGGCCTTCGATCGGCTGTTCGAGACGCTCGATGAACTCGAGACGCGCTTGTCAGCGCAACGCTATCTGGTCGGAGACAGTCTGACGGAAGCGGACTGGCGATTGTTCACGACCCTGGTACGCTTCGACGCGGTCTACCACGGACACTTCAAGTGCAATCGCCAGCGGCTGGTCGACTATCCCAATCTCTGGGCGTACACGCGTGAGCTCTACCAGATGCCCGGCGTCTCCGAGACGGTGAACATGGACCACATCAAGCTCCACTACTACGGCAGTCACCGCGGAATCAATCCGACGGGTATCGTACCGAAGGGGCCCGAAGTGGATTTCTGGGCGCCCCATGGACGCGGTGATGCCGGCGTCCAGCTCTGTGCTTGAAGAAACCAACCGAACCGAACCGTAAACCAATCCCTGAATGGAGAACGAGCATGAGTGAAGAAGCGGTCATCGCAGAAAAGTCGCCCTTTGCCGTCGAGCTGGTGCAAGGGGAGCGCTATTACTGGTGTGCCTGTGGGCGCAGTAAGAACCAGCCTTTCTGTGACGGTTCCCACCAGGGTACTGGCCTCGAACCGGTCGCCTTCACGGCGGAGAAGACCGGGACCGCTTACCTCTGCGGTTGCAAGCGGACGGCGAACCGGCCGTTTTGCGATGGGACCCACAACACACTTTGACACGGCGCCGGCGGTTGAATCTTCGGCGAGTGTCAGCTGGCAGGACGAGGCACCCGTGACGGTGGAGGGCAAATGATGTGGGACCAGCGTTACGGCGGTGAAGAATACGCCTACGGGACCGAGCCCAACGAGTTTCTGGTGGCCATGGCACCCAGGCTGCCGATGGGAAGGGTCCTGTGCCTCGGGGAAGGCGAAGGCCGCAACGCCGTGTGGTTGGCCGGTCAAGGTTATGACGTGACAGCAGTGGATGCCTCACGCGTCGGGCTTGAGAAGGCCGAACGGCTTGCGGCGGAGCGCGGGGTGACGATGACGACGGTGCACTCGGACCTTGCGGCATACGACATCGAGCCGGGCATCTGGGACGGTATCGTGTCCGTCTTCTGTCACCTTCCCACCAACGCTGCGAGCCGACGTCCACCGTCGCTGCGTCGCTGGTCTGCGCTCCGGCGGCGTCATGCTGCTCGAGGCCTACACGCCGCGTCAGCTTGGGCATGGAACCGGCGGGCCGCCGGTCGCAGAGCTGATGATGGACGAGGAAACACTGCGCGCGGAACTCGCTGGTCTCGAGTTTCTGCACCTGCAAGAGTGCGAACGCGAGATACATGAAGGCGCGTTCCACAACGGGCTTGGTGCGGTCGTCCAGATGGTGGGGCGAAAGCCATAGGTGGTCCACCTTTTCCGATTCGTCCCGATGCACCGTCTCGTAATAGAGGCGCGCGATCTGGGGGATGTCGGCCCGCCGGACGCGACGGATGCGCATCAGCAGGTGAGGTGCAGGGCGGCGACGATGCGAGCGCACTCCCGCTGGAGCCGGTTGAACTCCTCGACTGCCGAGCCCGTTTTCTCGACCCTCACATCGATGCCCGCGCCGCGCAGGGCATCGAGCGTCTCTTCGGGAACCTGCATGCGACCGTAGTAGCCGGTGCCGACGACGAGCAGCTCGGGCTTCTCGGCGAGGACAGTGTCGAGGTCCTCCCGCGCGAGACGGTGTCCCTCCTGTCGCCACCAGCGCTCCTGGACATGGTCGGGGAAGATGATGACGTCGGCGTCGTAGCCGTCGCCCTCGATGTCGATGTGGCCGAAACGGTACTGGTCGATATGCATGGCTCGATTTCTCTCGGCGACCCGGCAGGCGAAAACCCGACCGGGTAAGATCTTTGTCTTACGGGTTCATCAGACCTTGCAGCATGAGCGCATTTCTCTGCGCATTGTCCCGATAGCAGTTGTTGAAGAGGACGTGCAGCTCCCGGGCCTGCCCGCCGAGCCCGGTCACTGACCCGGCGAGCTCGCGCAACTCCTCGTCCGAGTAAAGGTAGTTGAAGCGCTCCGCCGCGGAGATGCCCTTCTTGGCCCAGGTCGCACGGTTGCGACCGTGCAGGCGCACGATGGCCAGGTCCGGCGAGGTCGTCTCCCATACCGCCGGCACGCTGGAGGGGAAGCCCTGGGGCTCGTCTACGACCACATGGATCAATCCGTGCTCACGCTCGAAGGCGATGGTCTCCTTGAGATGCCTCGAAGCGAACCAGGACTTGTTGCGGAACTCCACCGCGATCCGGTCCCCCGGCAGCCGCTCGGCGCAGGCGGCGATCAGCTTGAGGCTCGATGGGCGAAACACGAACCAGGGCGCGAACTGGAAGAGCACCACGCCGAGCTTGTCTGCGTTTCGCAGGGGATCGAGGGCCGAGCGAAAGCGCGCCCACAGCTCGTCCAGCACCTCTGCCGGCATGTCCTTGTAGTAGAGGTTCTTCTTCGTCGTCGGCGCCAGGCCCTCGCGGATGTCCTTCGGCAGTGCGTCCGGCGGCGTCTGGTGTTGCGTGAGCAGACGGAAGGCCTTGACGTCGAACACGAAGCCGTCCGGTGTCCGCTCTGCCCACAAGCCTGCGTTGCGGGAGGAGGGGAGGCCGTAGTAGGAGCTGTCCACCTCGACTACCGGAAACCGACTGGCATAGAAGCGCAGCCGTTCCTCGGCCGTGTGCACGTCGGGCGGGTAGAAGCGCCCGGATTCGACGAGCGTCTTCTCCGTCCAGGACGTGGTGCCGACAAGAATGCGGGACATGCGGTAAGCGTAGTCCCTGGAGGCCGGAAAAGTGATCAGCGTGGAGGAACCGCGCCGGGCTGACAGTGACCCGCGGGTCGAGAGCGCAACCTTTAGAACACAACCAGCCGCGGGTGCTCCGCCATCATCTTGCGCCAGAAGCCGCCGCTCCAGTCGAAGACCACGGCCAGATGCCAATCCTCGGGCGTCGCACCAACCACCGCCTGGACCATCTTTCGCCCGCAGCCCTTGACGGCAGATGTGAGCGCGTAGAATTGAACGACCTTGGTTGATTCGTCGACCAGCAGCTCCACACCGACGAGGCCTTCCGCCCCGACCTTCACGACGGGGTTCTTCTTGCCGTCCTGGGACAGGATATTGGATGCCGTCAGGCGTTCCGGGAAGATCTTGACGTAGCGAAGCTCCGGGATTCGGGCGAGCCCGACCGCCAAGTCCTGGAAGATGGGATCGATTCGTCTGACCGAATGCGCCTTCCGGATGCGCTCGCCGTCGACGAAGGCGTATTTGGCCATTGCTGTCCTCCCCGAAGCCTACTGGCAGATTTGCACGAACAAGGTGGTACCCTCGTCAGTGTCCCACTCCGGTGGCTCAGAGGGCGAGTCCGCGGGAAAAATGACCGCTAACGAAGCATTTCTCGACGAGCGCCGCCGTGCGCGGCGCTTCTTCAACCGGATGTCGCCCCTGTATCCCATCGTCGAGCGGCATCTGTTTCCGCAGTACCGGGACGTGCTGGCTCGGCTTGCGCTGCCGCCTGAGCTCAGCGTGCTCGACCTGGCGACCGGCACCGGCCTTCTGGCTGGCGCCTTCGCGGAGCGCGGCCACGGGGTGACGGGCCTCGACTTTGCCGACAAGCTTCTGAACCGTGCCCGCCGACGATTTCCCCGGGTCGATTTCCGCAACCTCGATCTCCGGCATCTCGACCGGATCGAATCCGGCGCCTACGACCTGGTGTCCATGGGCTACTTCCTCCACGGTCTGTCGCCGGAGTTTCGCCGCTTCATCGTCCAGGAAACGGCCCGCATCGCCAGAACCCATGTCCTGATCTTCGATTACGGCCGCGACGGCGGCTGGTTCATCCGCTTCATCGAGTGGATCGAGGGGCCGAACTATCCGGTATTCATCGCCGAGGACCGGGAGCGGGAGCTCGGCAAGGCGGGTCTCCGCATCGATCGGGAGGAGCGGGTATCGGACTTCGGCAGCTACTGGCTCTGCACGCCGTCATCCCGTCGGTCCGCCGGTTCGGCGCATGGCGCCCGGGAAGAAGTCGCGGCATCGGAATGAATCCATCCGGGCTCACCCCGTGAAGGACGCCGACTGCACAGAATTCCTGCAGTGGGCCCTGCCGCGGCTCGGCATGCGCTGGCCCGGCTTCCGCCGGGTGCGGGGCCAGGTCTGCAAGCGCCTGCGCAGGCGCATGGCCGAGCTGGGACTGAGGGACCTGGCGGACTATCGGGCGCTGCTGGAGACACATCCCGAGGAGTGGACACGGCTGGATGGGCTGTGCCGGATCAGCATCTCCCGCTTCTACCGAGACCAGGGGGTGTGGCGGACGCTGGAGCGCGAGATCCTCCCCCGTCTGGCCGACCGGGCACGGGCGCGCGGCGAGACCCGGCTGCGGATCTGGAGCGCGGGCTGTGCCAGCGGGGAGGAGCCTTACACACTGGCCCTGTTGTTCGCGTTCAGCCACGAGGGGCTTACCGAGTGCCGCACCAGAAATCCTGGCAACGGACTCAGATCCCCATCTGCTCGAGCGCGCCCGTCGTGCCTGCTACCCTGCAACCAGTCTGCGGGATGTGCCGGAGCAGCTGGCGCGCCGCGTTCGAGCCGTTCGGCGAAGAGCATTGCCTTCGGGCCGATTACCGGAGACCGGTGCGCTTCCTGGAACAGGATATCCGCCACGCTTTTCCGGAGGGCCGCTTCGATCTGATTCTGTGCCGCAACCTGGTGTTCACCTACTTCGAGACCTCGTTGCAGGCGGAGATCGCCAGGCGCTTGGCCGCGCGGCTGATTCCCGGCGGCTATGCTCTTGCTCGGGATTCACGAGTCCCTGCCGGAGTCGGTGCCGACGCTGGTGCAGGAACGGCCTTGGCTGTGCCGCAAGTGAGAAGAGTAGGGGAGGACGTACCATGCTCGGTGCCATCGCCGGTGACGTTATCGGCTCCGCCTACGAGGCGAGCCCGGTCAAGACCACCGATTTCGAGCTGTTCCCGCCGGGGTCCCGATTCACCGACGACACCGTGCTGACGGTGGCCACCGCCGAGGCCCTGCTCGGCGACGGCGACTACGCCGGCGCCTACCGCCGCTACGGGCGGGCCTATCCGCAACGCGGGCTACGGCGGCAGCTTCTACCGCTGGTTGCTGAGCGAGGACGCCGGACCCTACAACAGCTGGGGCAACGGCGCGGCCATGCGGGTAAGCCCGGTGGGCTTTGCCCTGGATACCGTCGATGAAGTGCTGGCGGAAGCGGCCAGGAGCGCCGCCGTCACCCACAACCACCCCGAGGGCATCAAGGGCGCCCAGGCCACGGCACTGGCGGTCTTCCTCGCCCGCTCCGGTGCAGACAAGACGAGCATCAAGTCGGCGATAGAGGAACGATTCGGCTACGACCTCGCGCGTTCGCTCGACACCATCCGTCCGATCTACGACTTCGATGTCTCCTGCCAGGGCTCGGTGCCGGAGTCCCTGATCGCCTTCCTGGAGTCCACCGACTACGAGAGCGCGGTGCGGAACGCCATCTCCCTCGGCGGCGATGCCGACACCATGGCCTGCATCGCCGGCGGTATTGCTCAGGCCTTCTACGGCGCTGTCCCCGAGCAGATTGCTCGGGAGGTCCGCTCGCGGCTGCCGGAGGGTTTCCTGGATGTCCTGGATCGCTTCGAGAGCCGTTACGGATCAGCGAATGTGAACACGTGACTGGCATAGCGCGCCAGGTGCAGAACGTCTTCCTGAATTCGGATCACCGGCGAAAGAGCCAGATCACCAGAGACACGATGAGGCTCAGGAGGATCCCGGTCGTCAGGGGCAGATAGAAGCGGAAGCCCTCGCGCTCGACGACGATGTCGCCGGGCAGGCGCCCGAGGGGAAGCTTCGAGAGCCAGGGCCACAGCAGGCCGATGACCAGGATGGTGAGGCCGGCGACGATCAGGGCCTTCTGCATTCAGGACCCGCTCATGCCGATGCCGTCGATCGCGGTGCCGCACTCCGGGCAGGCGCCGTCGCGGATCCGGTTCTGGCGCACGAAGAAGCCGTGGCGCTCGATCAGCAGGGCGCCGCACTGGTAGCAATGGGTGTTCTCGCCGCCCTCGCCGGGCACGTTGCCCTCGTAGACGTAGCGCAGGCCGGCCTTGCGGCCGATCTCGCAGGCCCGGCGCAGGGTCTCGACCGGCGTCGGCGGATGCTCGTGCATCCGGTAGGCGGGGTAGTACTGGCTGAGGTGCCAGGGGATGGCGGGGTCGAGACCGGCCAGAAACTCGGCGATCCCCGTCAGCTCCTCGTCGCTGTCGTTGAGGTCCGGGATGACCAGCGTGGTGACCTCCACCCAGACCCCGAGCTCATGGTAGAGCCGGATGGCATCCAGGACCGGCTGCAGCCGGGCGCGGCTGATGCGCCGGTAGGACGCCTCGCGGAAGAACTTGAGATCGATGTTGACCGCATCGAGCAGGGGCGCGATCTCCCGCAGGGCCGCCTCGCCGATGAAGCCGTTGCTGACGAAGCTGTTCTTCAGGCCCTGCTCTTTGGCGAGCACCGCGGTGTCGTAGGCCAGCTCGTAGAAGATGGTGGGCTCGGTGAAGGTGTAGGAGATCGACAGACACCCGGTCTGCTTGGCCGCGCGGACGATCTCCGCCGGCGTGACCGGCTCGCCGGGGACCTGGGCGTCCAGGGCCTCCAGCTGGGGACAGATGGGTTCGGGCGCATCCGTCTTCCGGCGTCTTGTCGAGCTTCTTCGGCAGATGGTCCTTCGGCCACTGGGAGATCTGCCAGTTCTGGCAATAGGAGCAGCGCAGGTTGCACCCGACCGTCGAGATCGAGTAGGCATAGGAGCCGGGGTGGAAGTGGAACAGCGGCTTCTTCTCGATCGGGTTGACCTCGCGGGCCACCACCTTGTCGTAGACCAGGGTGTAGAGCCTGCCGTCGCGGTTGTAGCGCACGCTGCAGGCGCCGCGGCCATTGTTGGGGATGCGGCAGTCGTGCGGGCACAGGGTGCAGAGCACCTTCTTGTCCGCGAGGGGCTCGTAGAAGCGGGCTTCGTGCACAGGGGTCATGCGTGCAACTCTAGCACCTGGCAGGCTGCCGGGCGCCGCCCGGTTCAACGACGGTCCGTGGATCCTCGCCTCCCGGTATGCACCGCACCGCGATGACTACAATGCGTCGGATACCGAAACGCGCAAACCCGCTTCTCCGCGAGCCCTGAGCCTGCGGTCGTAACAAGGCGAGAATCCGTGGCGGAAATCCGCCGCTACGGGGAGGTAAAACCGATCTACGTTGCTCTCCGGCGCCTGACGGCCAAGACCGCCGTTACCGGCGTCAAGGTGACAACGCGAAAACCAGACCAAGTTGTCGAGGTCACCACGCCTCCGGCCACGAGCGGGAAAAACTGCCTGCCTCAAATTCGCAGCAACAGAACAATCAGCAAGGCCGAGGTGACGACCGCGAAGACAGTTCGGATGCTGTTCCACCGTAACCAGCGGTGTTCAAAGTCCTCCCTTGCTTGGCGTATCGATGAATCGTTCACCACATCGATATCCAGCGCCTGTAGTTGGTTGTTCAAAGGCACATTCACCGTCGCTGTAGGCAATTGGACGCCAAGCGCGTAAACAGCCGCTGCGAGAATCGTCAGCAGGCGGTCGACACCATCCAACTGCCAGAAGCTCAACAACGCCGCAATCGCCAACGCCACCACAGAGCCCACCCAAACCAACATGAATACAGGCTGATTGCGCTGGATCACCAGATCCATCGCCTTAAATGCGCGGAGAAAGTCGCGATCGCCCAGGCTCTGGATCCCTGGCATCGCGACAGTGGCGAAGGCGAACACGAACCCCGCAACCAGGGAGCAGAGTAAGGCCGATAAAGCGATGGCGAACTCGAACAAGCTCATAGGATGCCCTTCTATCGATTTGTACCATGAACAACCGAGGCGAACGTCTTGAGCATAGAAGGTGTCGACGCATTCGCCGGCAGCGACACAGCCAACTGGGACACGCCCTCAGGCCGCCCGTTCCCAGGCCCCTGATGCCGCGGCCGCCTGACAGAAGTCCAGGAAATCTCGCGGCTGCCGGCCCAAGGCCCGCTGGACGCCATCGCCCAGCCACGCATTCCGCCCGTCGAGGGAATCTGCATCGCCGCTCACGCGGGGAGCGAGACGACGCCGAGCTGTTCGAACAGGGAGAGCTGGTCCAGGATCTCCCATTCCTCGATGATCTTCCCGTCCTCGAAACGACTGAGCACCATCCCGTTTGCCGTCACCTTCTTACCCGTCGCATCGATGCCCATGAGAGCGCCGGCATGCGTCCCCGTGAGGGTGAAGGCGATGACGACCCTGTCACCCGCTGCTACCAGATCGTCGATGTCGATGTGCAGGTCGGGAAACGCCGTGCGGTAGGCCGCGAACAGCGCCTTGAGCTCTTCCGGTCCGCGCAGCTCCTGGCCTGGAGCGCGATAGACGTAGTCCGGATGAACGAGATCGTCCAGGATCGAGAAGTTGCCGTCGTTGACCACGTCGTCGATGAACCGACGCATGACCGTTTCGTGACCCTCGGGGTTGAGCAAGCCGTTGGCATCTACAACACGCGTGGACAGATTGGGGAGTTGCATGGCATGTGCCTCACGTATGGTGGAACGTGGGCTAAGCCTAGGCACTCGATACCGGATCAACCATGCTAGTTTGTCGCTGATGATGTGCAGAACGTCTATTCTTGTGGATCTAAGGTGTATCTGACCTCCATGAGGGATTCGATGGCAAAACCGACCGCCGTCCTGCCGGAGCCCGCCGACCCGCTGGGCGAGACACTGCATATGCTGCGCCTGACCGGTACGCTCTATTGCCGGGGTGAGTTCACGGCCCCCTTCGCGATCGAGATCCCGGAGCTCGAAGGCGTCATGACGTTCCTGGTGGTCACGTCCGGGCGCTGTTGGCTCCAGGTCACGGACGCAGAACCCCGGTTGCTGGACCAGGGGCATCTCGCACTCATCCCGCACGGGGTACCTCATATCCTCAGCAGTGATCCCGCCGTGAAACCGGAGCCGCTTTTCGACCTGCCCATCGAGAAGATCAGCGACCGCTACGAGTGCATGCGGTACGGCGGCGGGGGCGAACTGACCCGGACCATGTACGGCGTCGTGCGCTTTGACGATGTCGCGGCGCAGCACCTGTTGCGACTGCTGCCCCAGACCATTTACATCGACGGCTGGCACGATGATGCCGGGGGTTGGCTGCAGAGCACGCTGCGCTTCATCGCCAACGAGGCGGCCTCGCTGAAACCCGGGGGCGAAACCGTGATCACGCGCCTGGCAGACGTCGTGGTGATCCAGGCCATCCGTTCCTGGTTGGAAAGCTCACCCGATGCCGACCAGGGCTGGTTGGCTGCGCTTCGCGACCGCCAGATCGGGCGGGCGCTTGCGCTGATTCACAAGGATCCGGCCAACGACTGGGGCGTAGCGTCCCTGGCCGATGCCGTGGCGATGTCAAGGTCCGCCTTCTCAGCAAGGTTCACGCAACTGGTCGGTGTATCACCGGGCCGTTACCTGACCGATTGGCGGATGCAGGTCGCGAGAACCCGTTTGCTGGACTCCACCGACCCGGTGGCGACAATCGCCGAGGGGCTCGGCTATCAGTCGGAAGCCGCTTTTTGCAGGGCATTCAAGCGGACCTTCGAGGTCTCGCCGGGTAACTTGCGCCGCCAGGTCGAAAAGCGGTCGTCATGATTTCTCCGTTGTCTATCCGACGCGTCGCTGACACCCCGCAGTCGACACGCGTCTGCACCTGAAGGACGTTCCGCGCGACGTCGCCCCCAACTGGGCATCCTCTCGGCCGTTTCCGGGACGACCGCGCCGGTCGTCAAGGAGCTTCGCGCCCGGAATTTAGCATTCTGCAAAGCCTTTTTTGGTTTACTTGGGCGCGCATTCTTCGATAGGTTAGCAGTGTGCAACATATGATGAATCTAGTCAGGAACAGCAGAGACCCTGATCCCCACCGAGCGAAAGAACCCAAGTGATGAGTACCGGCTACCGAACCCTCGACCTCAACGAAGCTGCGGAGTTTCTGCGCATGTCCCCGGCCGTTCTTCGGCAAAAGGCCCGGGCAGGGATCGTCAAGGGAGCCAAGCCCGGGAAACGCTGGGTGTTTCTGGAATGCGACCTTGCCGACTATATGCGTTCGCTGTACGCTAAATGCGGGCAAGCGCCGCAACGTGGCAAGGTAGAGGAAGTTAAACCATGTCACTCTTCAAACGCGGCAAGACCTGGTGGGTGCGATTCAGCACCCCGGACGGCCAGCAAGTACGCCAGTCTGCTAAAACTGCCAACAAGCAGTTAGCGCAGGAGTTCCACGATCAGCTCAAGGCCAGTTACTGGCGGGTAACGCAGCTCGGAGAACGGCCTCGCCGAACGTGGGAGCAGGCAGTCGAACGCTGGCTGACAGAGAAGCAGGGGGAGAAGGCCTCCCTGCAGGACGATATCGGCCATTTGCGGTGGCTGCATGACCACCTCTTCGGACGGTATCTGGACGAGATCAACAGGGATGTGTTGGACAGTCTGACACAGGCCAGGATGGATGACGGCGTCACCAATGCGACCGTGAATCGGATGCTCGAGGTCGTGCGCGCCATCTTGCGGCGTGCGGAGCGCGAGTGGGAATGGCTGGAGCGGGCGCCCCATGTGCGCATGCTTCCGGAGCCCAAGCGGCGTGTCCGCTGGCTCACGAGCGAGGAGGCCGACAGGTTGATCCAGGAGCTGCCCGAGCACTTGGCGGAGATGGCCCGATTCACCCTCGCCACGGGCTTGCGGGAGGCGAACGTGGTGGGGCTCGAATGGTCGCAGGTCGATCTGGAACGCGAATGTGCCTGGATCCACCCGGATCAGGCGAAGGCCAGGAAGGCGATCCCCGTTCCGCTGAATGCGGATGCCATGCCAGTGATCAGTCGGCAAAAAGGGAAGCATCCCACACGGGTGTTCACGTTCAAGGGGAACCCGGTGACTAGGGCCAACAACCATGCCTGGCGCAAAGCGCTGGCCAGGGCGGGGATCAAGGACTTCCGGTGGCACGATCTGAGGCACACGTGGGCGAGCTGGCATGTACAGCAGGGTACACCGCTCCATGTGCTGCAGGAGCTCGGGGGTTGGTCAGACTACGAAATGGTGAGGCGGTACGCTCATCTGTCCGCCGAGCACTTGGCGCACTACGCGCACAATCTGAGCCGGGGCCAGGAAACTAGCACAAATCTAGCACAGTCCCCGATCAGGCAAGAAAAAAGCGGTTCGACTGATGTCGTAACCGCTTGAAATTCATTACTTAATTGGCGCGCCCGGAGAGATTCGAACTCCCGACCCCCTGGTTCGTAGCCAGGTACTCTATCCAGCTGAGCTACGGGCGCTTGGTTAACAGAAAATTATGCGTTGGTGGCCGATTGGAGTCAAGCTCTAGCTCTGCTCTGCATTTTGCGAGCCATCCGCGCTGCTGTGTTTCGCGCGACTGCCTTGGCGCGGCGCGGTACGGCACCAAGGCATGCTGTGCAGGCATGTCCAGCAAAAGGCGTCGCGCGTGGCTTCAATTTAGCGCAACGGTCTCCTTTGCCACTTCGGGCCGCGCATGCGCCCCGTCGGCTCGTATCCAATCAGGCGGCGTGCCAACGCCTTTCTCTGCGTCGGTAACGGCGCGAAGCTGCGGTCCTGGGGCAACCCCGGATTTTGCGCCCCGGCTCGCGATCAGCGATTCGATACTCGGGTGCTGGAATTCCATCCCGGCCAGCGCTGTGTTCCACATCGCTGCGGGGCTCAACGTCCGGCCAAATAGGCAAACTCGCTTGGATGGTCGCCACGAGGTCCTTCTGCAAAGGATCGTCTCGACAACGATATGATCCCTCGACGCCCGCCCGTCTTGCACCGGCGCGCGCCGCTGTTGGGGTGGATTTCCGCTCTCTGCCCGAACCCGCGCTCCTGACTGGTTGATCTTTCCTTCGCCGCCAGGGGAAAGGAAATTCGCCCTCGCCGGGCGGCCTCCCAGGTCAGGCCCTTCGTTGCCATGGCGAATGGAGCCCTGTCGCAGCGGCGGATGATATGGGGCTGCTTGCCGTCCCCGGTTTTCTGCCACTCGTAGAAGCCCTCGGCGTGGATCAGACAGCGCCGGTGCTTGAAGGCGTTGCGGTAGGCGGGCTTGGTGTCCGCGGTCTCGGCGCGGGCGTTGATCATGCTGTAACGGGAATCCGGACCCTTCGACCAAGCCGGGATCAAACCCCAGCGCAAGGGGACCAGCTCCCGCCGACGGTTCTCGTTCAGGCGGACCGCCAGCACATGCTGGGTAGGGGCGACGTTGTAACGTGGCTTAGCCTCGCAGATCTCGTCGAGGTCGACGTGGCTGGCGTAAACTTCAGGACCCGAGTATTGAACAAAGCGGCCGCACATGGGTCGGGCTCCGGGGTCTTTCTGGACGCCGCGGAGTATGACCCGGGCAGATAGGGCACGTCGCCCCGTGGACCCGCGAGAGTCCATTCCGCTACCATATGCGACGGACGGAATAATCTATCAGCCAGTGGAATCCCATACCTTGCAGCACCCGAAACACTTGAAGCCGAAGGATCAGACAGTGGTGGTCCTGGGGGCGAGTCCGAAACCGACCCGTTACTCGTATCAGGCGGTGAAGATGCTCGACGATCATGGTTATCACGTGATTCCGGTACATCCGAAGGCACGCCGTGTAGACCATGTGCCGACGGCGAAGGACTTGCGCAGCATCCAAGGCCCGGTCCACACCTTGACCATGTACGTCGGGCCGGAGCGCAGCAGGGCGATGATCGACGATATCCTTGCGTTGGCTCCCGGTCGGGTGATCCTGAACCCGGGAACCGAATCTCGCGATCTGGAGCTAGCCCTGAAGGATGCCCGAATCCCTCACGAGCACGCCTGCACCCTGGTCTTGCTGCGGACCGGGCAGTTCTGATGCCGAGGTTGCTGCATTCCATTGTTGTCCCAGTAGTGTAGTCTTCGGACATCAAGCCGTAAGCGACGCAGCGACATCAGCCAAGTTGAGATTACGGACCCAGGGGGTTGTGCCATTGGCGACCTGCACCGTTTCTCATCCAGTCCCGGGGAGTGCATCAGGAACGTAAACATTGCCCAGACGCCCTTTGTGCGGTTCGTTGAAAAGTAGTGCTGACGGGTCGGAATAGCTTCCCCGATCTGGATCTTGCGGTACCCTCATCTGCTGCGACCAGAGGTCTGTAATCCAAGCCATGCGTCTCGTTATCATCGCGATCGCTGCCTTATGGGGGATAGGCGCAGTTCTGGTGCTCGCCAAGACGCACGAGAAGTCCCCGGATGCAAAGCTTACCGCTGCGTACATCCTGCTCTGGCCAGCCCTGGTGGTAACCCTGGTACTCAATGAGCCGGTACCCATGTGGATCGCCGTGCCCACCATGTTCGGCTTCATTCCATGGCTCATGGCCGGCCCGCACTTGTGGGCGATCGTCAAGGACCGCGAGGTGCGTCGCCCCGACGAGGTCATGGGTATTCCGAAAGCCTACTGGACCTGGGGCGGATTGGGTGCCATTTTGTTGGGGATCGTCTTCAGTTGACGCGCGGTTGAGCCGCGTTCGCAAACGCCTGTTCATTTCCATGCAAGACCCGGAATCCATCGAAGATTTACTCACTATTATGGCCCGGCTCCGGGATCCGGCGCTCGGTTGTCCCTGGGATCTGAAACAGAGCTTCCGCACCGTCCTGCCCTACACGCTAGAGGAGGCCTACGAGGTCGCCGAGGCCATCGAGCAGGACGACATGGTCGAGTTGCGGGACGAGCTCGGTGATTTGCTGTTTCAGGTGGTCTTCCACGCCCAGATGGCTCGGGAGCAAGGGAGCTTCGACTTCGGTGACGTGGTGCGCGGGATCTGCGAGAAGATGTTGAGGCGTCATCCCCATGTCTTCGCGGAGGCGGATTTAGCCGACGAGCAGCAGGTACACGCCAACTGGGAACGGGAGAAGGCCGCCGAGCGCGAGCGCAAGGGCAAGTCGAAGGCCGCCGGCGTGCTCGACGGCGTGGCCCAAGCCCTTCCTGCACTGGTGCGGGCGGAGAAGCTGCAGCGGCGTGCGGCGAGGGTGGCCTTCGACTGGGACGCCCTCGACGACGTCGTCGAGAAGGTACGCGAGGAGTTGGCCGAGTGCGCGCAGGCCGCGGATGTGCAGGCCGACCCTCTGGCGCGCGTCCACGAGATAGGGGATTTGCTCTTTTCCTGCGTCAACCTTGCGCGTCACCTGGGTGTCGACGCGGAGCAGGCCCTACGGACGGCCAATCATCGCTTCGAGCGGCGCTTCGCGGGGGTGGAATCGGGACTGCGCGAGAAGGGCAAGTCGCCCGGACCCGAAGCTCGTGAGGAGATGGAGCGCTTGTGGGAGGCCGTCAAGGCCGAGGAGAAGGCTCGATGCGGGAGCTGATTCGACTACAGACCAATACGCGCGAGACCCTGGTGGACATCACGCCCAAGGTCCGCGAGGCGGTTCGGCGCAGCGGAGTGCGCGACGGACTGGTGGCTGTGTACGCGCAGGGCGCGACCGCCGCAATAATGATCCAGGAGAACTGGGACGACAGTGTTCAACAGGACGTGGTGGAGCTGCTTCGCAAGTTGATACCGCGAGGAGTGTGGAGGCACGACGCCCAGGACGGCAACGGGGACTCGCACCTGAAATCCGGCTTGGTCGGGCCGTCGGAGATGATTCCCCTGATCGGCGGCGAGCTTGGTCTCTCCACCTGGCAGAATATCTTCTTCTGTGAGTTTGATGGTCCGCGCGGCGAGCGCACCGTTGTTTGCACCATCATCGCCGACACAGAGACAGAGCCATGAGCTTCTTAGATCACATTCGAGCCTGCAATCTGTGGGAGCCCACAGACTTCCTCCCCTTATTTCTGTGTGGCGATCGGGTCGGCCATATCCGCCGCTCCTTCGCGCAACAGCTCAAGCACTGGCCGGAGGTCTTCGCGGTCGACGCTGGCGGCGTCACCTGGGTGTGTCCTCTGAAGGATTTCGACGACCGCAATCAGACCATGCAGGAGATCCTGGAAGAGCTTGTGGAACGGGGTGCTGTCAGTCACCTGCACGGCGAAAAGTATCCGGTTTCCTGTGGTAACCGCAATCAGGCCCGATTGCTGATCGACCGCGCCTGCGCGCCACACTTCGGGGTACGTGCCTTCGGGCAGCACATGAACGGCTTCGTTCGCGAAGGCAGAGAGCTCAAGATGTGGATCGGAAGGCGATCTGCGGACCGCCGAGTCTTTCCCCTGCACCTGGATAATCTGGTGGCCGGCGGGTTGCCCTGGGGCGTAACCCTTGCAGAGAACCTGCGCAAGGAATGCCGGGAAGAGGCAAATATCTCCGAGACCCTGGCGGACCTTGCCGTGCCGGTTAGCGCGGTGACCTATTGCCGGGATTCGGACCGCGGTCTCAAGCCGGACGTGATCTATTGCTATGATTTGGAGCTGCCGCCGGATTTCGAGCCCCGCTGTACGGACGGGGAGGTAGAATCCTTTTACCTGTGGACGGTGGAGCAGGTGATGGAGACCGTGCGCGAGACCGACGAGTTCAAGCTCAACTGCAATCTGGTCATCATCGATTTCCTGGTGCGGCATGGCTACATTTCGCAAGACGCGTCGGACTATTTGCCGATTATCCAGGGATTGCGTTCGCCGTTGCCCTGACAGAAATCGCCTTCCATCGGCGTTCCAACCAATCAGGCGCGCAGGCGTCGCTCTTTCGCCTGTCGCCCCGGAGCCTTTGCTCATGAGCCTTATCCCTATTGCCCGCCACCGGACCATTCCCGTGCTCGTGGGCGGTATTGCGGTCGGGGGCGACGCCCCCATCGTGGTTCAGTCCATGACCAATACGGACACAGCCGACATTGCGGCCACTACGACTCAGGTCGCTGAGCTGGCGCAAACCGGCTCCGAGCTGGTGCGTATCACCGTCAACAACGAATCTTCGGCTCGTGCCGTTCCGGCCATTCGTGATGGCCTCCAGAAGCAGGGCCTGGATGTCCCCCTTGTCGGTGACTTCCACTTCAACGGGCACCGGCTGCTGACCGACTATCCCGAATGCGCCGAAGCCTTGGCGAAGTATCGGATCAACCCCGGAAACGTGGGGCGGGGCGAGAAGCGCGACGCACAGTTCGCCACCATGATCGAGATCGCCTGCCGCTACGACCGGCCGGTACGCATCGGCGTCAACTGGGGCAGCCTGGACCCGGAACTGGTCGCTCGCCTCATGGACGAGAATGCCAGGTCGTCGGTCCCCAGTGATGCAGAGGATGTGATGCGCGAGGCCATGGTGCTCTCGGCCCTGGAGAGCGCGAAACGGGCGGAGGAGCTCGGGCTGGGCCGCGACCACATCCTGTTGTCCTGCAAGATGAGCGGGGTGCAGGACCTGATCGCGGTGTACCGGTCCCTCGCCTCGAGGTGCGACTACGCGCTCCACCTGGGGCTGACCGAAGCCGGCATGGGATCCAAGGGTATCGTCGCCTCCACTGCGGCCCTTTCGGTGCTTTTGCAGGAGGGGATCGGCGACACCATCCGCATCTCGCTGACCCCGGAGCCCGGCGGGGCACGTACCCGGGAAGTGGTCGTGGCCCAAGAGATACTACAGACCATGGGGCTGCGATCCTTCACGCCCATGGTCACGGCTTGTCCGGGTTGCGGCCGCACAACCAGCACCTATTTTCAGAGGCTCGCCAGGGACATTCAGGATCACCTGCGGGAGCAAATGCCCCTTTGGCGAAAGGAGTTCCCGGGTGTTGAGACCATGCAGGTCGCCGTCATGGGTTGCGTGGTTAACGGCCCCGGCGAGAGCAAGCAGGCTAGCATCGGCATCAGCCTCCCAGGTACCGGAGAGCGTCCGTCCGCACCCGTTTACGTGGACGGCGAGAAGGTAGCGACCCTCAAAGGGGAGCGCATCGCCGAAGAGTTCACGCTCATGGTGGACGAGTACGTCAGCACCCACTATTCGGATCAATAGGCTAATGCGTTCTCTGTGTCTCCGCGGTTCAAGCGGCTTTTTTCGATTCAGCGGGCGGGAGCCGCCGAGACCAGGACGAGGCAGGACGATGACAATCGATTGCTGGCATTGGTTTGCAACTTCGCGTCTTTGTGCAAGATGGTTGCCGACGCGTTTGCGGAGAGTCCAGGGTGCTGAAGTTGCAGTATCCGACCGGTTGGCGAGAGTCCCGTGTACGCACGACTGATCGGAGAGGACACCGCCGAGCGAGCGGACGGACCGCTTCTGTTCTTGCGCCGGACCCTGGACGTAGGGCTAAACGAGGCGGTGGAGGTGGAGAGCGCGGGCGGGCGGGTGCGCCTGGGGCGCGTTGCCGCGCTGGACGAGGAAACGGTTACGCTGGAGATCCTTGACGATACCACCGGGCTTGGCCTGGAAGGGACCAGCGTGCGTTTCTTCGGCGAGCCGTTGCGTTTTCGCGTGGGTCCGGGTCTGCTCGGGCGCATCTTCAACGGTGTCGGGTGTCCCGTGGACGGTGGTCCCCCGATAGCGGCGGATCGGGCACTGCTGGTGAATGGACTGCCGCTGAAGCCGTCGGCGCGCGAGGCTCCCAAGGAGTTCCTCGAGTGCGGATTCACGGCCATCGACCTGATGAACAGCCTGATCCGCGGGCAGAAACTGCCCTTGTTCTCTGGGGGCGGAATGCCCCACGATCGTATCGCCGTGGATATCGCCTGCAATGCCAGGCTTCCAGGCGGGGTGGATAAAGAGGACTTCGCCATCGTCTTCGCAGGCATCGGCATACCGAACGACAGCGCCGAATATTTCCGTGAGGAGATGGAGAAGAGTGGCGCCCTGGCCCGCACGGTGCTGTTCCTGAATCTTGCCAGCGACTCCAGCGCCGAGCGCCTGCTGACGCCGCGCTTCGCCCTGACCGCCGCCGAGTACATGGCCTTCAGCCAGGGCAAGCATGTCCTGGTGATCCTTACGGACCTGACCAATTACTGCGAGGCATTGAGAGAGGTCTCTGCCAGCCGCGGCGAGGTCCCGGGGCGAAAGGGCTACCCCGGCTACATGTACTCGGACCTGGCCACCTTGTTCGAGCGTGCCGGGCGCATCCGAGGTGTCGAGGGCTCGGTCACCCAGGTGCCCATCCTCACCATGCCGTCGGACGACATCACTCACCCGATACCGGATCTGACGGGCTATATCACCGAGGGGCAGATCGTGCTCGACCGCGACCTGAACCGACGCGACCTCTATCCACCCATCCGCGTCCTGCCCAGCCTCTCACGGCTGATGAAAGACGGCACGGGTGCGGGTCTGACCCATGCCGATCACCCGGCCTTGGCGGCCCAGCTCTACGCCTCCTACGCCAGGGCTCAGCAGACCCGCATCCTGGCAAGCGTGGTAGGGCAGGAGGGACTCGCCGAAGTGGACCGCAAGTTCCTGGCCTTCGGCGACATCTTCGAGCGCGAGGTGGTCAATCAGGACGAGCGCCGCAGCCTGGAGGAGAGCATGGAGGCGGGCTGGAAGGCCCTGCGCGACCTGCCGCGCACGGAGCTACACCGTCTCAGCGACCGGCAGATCGAGGTGCATCTGGGGGCGAAGTGAGTGGACAAGATAGTAATAAGGATCAGATTTGCAATTTTCCGCAGATTACCTCAGCGAATTCTTCGAAGTTGCTTCGGTGACGGGCGCCATAGCAAAGCTGGACGATTTCGCTCCGTTCCGTTTCTGCTCTCATGGCGGTGGAAACGCAACTCGCCTGTAACATGTTTGCGAACTGCGTCCTGGCGCGCTCGGGTTGCGTACAGGCATGTTCCGCGCCACTCAGGAGCGCGGCTGCGTACTCTGCTGAAAGTGGACCTGCCGAGGACTCGTCCGCGTGGCTATTCAAATAAAAAGTCGATGAAAAGCAGATAACTATTGAGAGGCAAAGTCGTAACATTAGATTCACCATTGTGGGGAGCGGCTTGCCGCCCCGCTTAGCTCCTAAGCCAGTTTCTCGCGCAAAGCGAGATAGGTATCGACTGCTTCGTGGAAGTCCTGCTCAGCCTCTTCTACCGTGGCACCGCAGAAACCAATTGCATGATCGGCATTGACTACTTGCCCGCAGTACGACAGGTCCAACCAGTCGAACTCGACTTGGGCTGCGAAGGTCTTGTAGTTCAGCGTGCCCATCATTTCGGCTCGTTCAGTCGGGACAATAGGTAGAACGCACCGCGCTCGGCACCGCGCAAACGTCGGATACTCGCGGATTCAATCTCGCCGACGCGCTGCCCGAGCAAAAACCATGTCGCTGTAAACCATGCACTGTAGTGTTTCATGTCGCCTCCTACTTCGAGGTAATCGCCAGTTGGCCCAGGCCGATCGCAATCTACGCGAGGGACGAGGCCTGGATCCATGCTGATCTCCAACATCGTCGGCGCTTCTACAATTCGACCTGTCTATATGGATACCATATAGAAAAGGCGAATTTTGTGCGCTGCAGCAGATTTCAATGCTTGGTGGAAACTGCTGTCAGCTCGGTTCGGCAACGCCCCCGGCCGCCCATCGCAGCTTGAAGGTCAGGAGGCGCATGCCGTGCTCGAGCAAGAAACCTTCCGGGTTATTACGTCGGAAGCGGCGAAGACGGCCTTCTCTATCGGGCTGGGCTTTCGCGGGTAATAAAGACCCAACACGTAACCGTCGCTCAATCGCAGGCCAAGAACCGCCGGGATGCCGTTGCTCAGTCTGCCTTTGACTCGCGGGACAAACCGCTTCACCTGCGGCGAGCGGCAAACGTGGCGTGGGCACCATACCCGTAACGGGTATCCATAGGGCATCGGGCAAGTCTTCTCCAGACAGTCGCGCATCGTCTTGGTAAGAGACAGTTCCTGCTGGAACTGCGCCACATGCTTGCCCACCATTTCGTCTACTTTGATCGTGTATGACATCGTGGAGAATAACCTTTATATTTTTAAGGTTACGATACAGAAACTTTAAAGTATTTTCTGTATAAATGCTACAAGTAATTATTTTAAAGAGAATCTAACAGATTATTCTCCGCCGATCTGTGACCGGTTTCGCTTTTCTGTTCAGCAGACGGTGAAGCCCGAAGCGCCCACCCCATGCGATTTCATGAGTCATGGAAGCGCTCTGCGGGTTAAGGGGTGCTCGATCAGGGCCGCGCTACTCGGGGCGGGTGGGTTCGTTAGATTGAGCCTCCGTGCCCTGCGGGGGGCGAAAAGCGTGAGCTTGTCCAAAGGAAGGGCGTTGACAGGGAAATTCAACTATGCTGACTGAATTGAAAGCTTCAGAGTTCGACGATATACCGTAACTAACTGTTTTGATGTCGCAAACCGCGGTGGCCAAAAATCGATCAACGTGACAAAAACGTTATAGAACCGCGGCAATTGGCCGTCAGGCAAAGCACTCTCCACAGACTTATCCACAAATTTTGTGGATGAAAATGATTTTGCAGCAATAACTGAATGTTGTCGTTTATTTTCTAGAAATTACTTTAGAAGAAGGCTTTAATTTCATTTGTGCGATGTTTGACAGCCCAGCCCGCAGCGAGAAACGTCGCCGATTGGAAGCTAATCTCTGATTCTCCCGTCTGAATTTGTGACGTCCGTTCTACTCCGGCACCTGAGGATTGGGGCCGGGGCCACAAAAACAGAGCGCCGTGCCGACCAAACAGATAACCGCCCGACGGTGGGTGAAGCCGGGGGTTGATCAGTGTTTCCGAGCTCTGCGCTTACCGGTGCTGCACTCCAGAATATCTTCAAAAAGCTGTATTTTTAAAGCAAGATAACAGGCTCTGCTACCAAGCTGATTACGAATCGCCCGGATCACGCAATGCCGGAACGAGAGATAACTCCAACCCAAAGCGCCTTCCTGGAGCTCAAGGATGAACGCGTCGGGATGCAAGAGGGCTACGGCTTTCTGGACGAAAAGCGGCTCATTCTCGCGTCTGAGATCCTTGAGGAGCTACGAGTCTACGAGCAAGAGATGGCCGGCTTCCGGGACGCCTATGCAAAGGCGGGCGAGGCGTTGCAAGGCGCACTGGCCCGCCATGGGATCGAGGGGCTGGCACTCTACCCGAAGGCGCAGATGTTCGGTGGAAAGCTGAGTATCGAGTCCCGCTCGGTGCTGGGGGTGGCGGTGCAGAAGGGGGCCTGCGATATCGTGGCACAAGAGCCGATCGCTCCGCCGGTCGATGCCAGCCCGGAAGCGGACGAGTGTGGGGCGGCCTTTCTGGATTTGCTTCCCCGCGCCGCACGCCTTGCGGTTCTGAGCGGAAACCTGGAGCGCCTGCGCCTGGAGTACACGCGAACCGCCCGCCGTGCACGGGCGCTGGAGGATGTCCTGCTGCCCGAAATCGAAGAGACGCTGAGGGTCATCGACGCTTCCCTGGAAGAGCTGGAGCGGGAGGAGGCGATACGGGTGAGGCAGGTCCATCGCGGGGCTTAACTGGAGGTGCCGTCGCAAGCGCTTAGGATGTGGCCTTTCCGCGCCGCTTCGGTCGCCGCCGGCTGTGCGCCGCAGCTCGACGGCACTCTACTGGTCAGCGGCGTTGACCAGGCATCTTCGATGCTTATTCCCGGTTGAAATTACCGCACCGACAATCTATTAATGTATAGGAAGTTACGTGCGTGCCGCGCATGGCTGTGAGCGGAGATGATCCATCTTTAGCGGGAAACGGGTCCCGGTTCCTGGATATACCGGCCCGAGAGCGGTGGCCTTTGTCAGTGTGTATTCCTTGTTCTCCGCTCGCCTTTTGATACTGATGAGAGAGAAAATAGATTTTTATCAGTATGAAAGAAAATGTTTCTCAGGTTATTTCTAGCTGTGAGTCAGCGGACTCTGGTCGCCCTGTACGGCGATAAGACACCCGAGTTTTCGCCTTTCGTAACGGGTTGTCAGCAAATGGCTGCGGCTGCGCTGGGCGAAGCCTTCAGCCCCTATGAGATGGGGCAGATTCACGCCACCATCGTCGGGCTTGAGCACTCGGAGGACTCACCGCGAGAAAATGCGAGCTTTCGGCGGCACCGCGAGCAGCGGGTGGAAATGGATATCGCGGGCTTCGCGGATTATCTGCGCAGGTCCACCGAGCTCCCCTTCCAAGCAAGAATCGGGGGCTTCGGGGAGTCCGATCGTCCCTTCCTCAGCAGAGGCTACAGTCCCTACGAGCGATCTTTCTCCATCCAGGGCGACAAGGCGGTGGTCATAGGTTGGCCATGGCATCCACGCGCCGGAAGCGGGGCAGGGGACTACCCAGGGACACTCGATGCCATCCGACGCCGGGCCCAGCGTTTTGGCATTCTCCACGCCTATCATCGCTCCGAGACCGATGAGGACAACGACCTCTTTTTCCGGATCGGTCTGGTAGAGCGGAGCGCGGTTGGTGACGACGCCGTGAGGGATGTGCAACGGCAGGTGAGGCGGTACATAAGCGGGCAGCGGCCATTGATGCTGCGTATCGGGATCGATGACCTGTGTGTCGCGGCTTACCGGGACGAAAGGCTACCGGTCAGGTCTACCGAAATCCTGGCCGTCGCAGACTAGAAGCCTTTCCGACTTACGACTGCTCTACGGCGAAAACGCGCAAGCCGGACAGGCTCCTGGAAGCTGGATTCCAGTCTCTGGCGCGGCTTCCTACAGGGTTTGCGCCGCTTTCGCCGTGATCTCGATGGCCCGATCCAAGACCGATTCCGCCGTATGGAAATGAGGCGAGAAGCGGATACCACCGCCGCGTTGAGCGCAAATCACGCCTTGGTCCATCAGCTTCCGGTGGAGGGTTTGGGCGTCGGTTCCGGGAACGCGAAAGGTCAGGATCCCCGCACGCCTCTCCGGTTGCCGGGGGCTCAGTAGCTCGAAGCCGCGCCTATCGACGAGATCTACAAGCCGGTTGATTCGTTCTTCGACGGTTGCCTGGACCGCTTCGATGCCGGTTTCCATGAGCAGCGAAAGACTGGCATCCAGGGCATGTATGCCGAGCATGTTGGGGCTGCCGCACTCGAACCGGGTGGCATCGCCGGCTGGCGTCCAATCCGGGCGGTCATAGTCACCGCGGTGCTCGACCATATGCCAACCGTATTGGTAGAGACGCAGGCGGGGGCGCACCTGCGGATTTACGTACAGCAAGGCGACGCCCTCGGGACCCAGCATCCACTTGTGACCGTCCGCCACCACGAAATCCGCTTGTGCCCGGGCCAAATCGAAGGGCACAACGCCCAGGCCCTGGATTGCGTCCACGCAAAGCAGGATGTTCCGGTTTCGGCACAAGCCCCCGAGCCGTTCCAGATCCAGCCGCAGCCCCCTGGCATACTGAACCGAGCTGACGGCGATCAGGCGCGTGCGCTCGTCGCACAGGGCGATCAGATCCTCTTCCGGCGAGGCGGACGCGTACAGGTCGAACTGTCGGTACTCGACGCCTTGATCGCCCAGGGATTCCCAGACGATCCGGTTGGAAGGGAACTCCTGGGCGATGCCCACCAGGTTGTCGGTTGGCTGCCAATCGAGTCCGTAGGCGATTATGGACAGGGCCTCGGACGTGTTCTTGGCCAGGGCGATGTCCGCGGGCGATGGGGCATTGATCAGGCTCGCTAGCCGCCCGCGGAGCCGCGTCTCAGTCTGCAGCCAATGCGGATAACCGGCGGCGCCGCGCGTTCCGTTCTCCTGCGCGAAGGCGGCAACCGCCTCCAGGGTCCGCCGGGGCCAAGGGGCCACGGCAGCGTGGTTCAGGTATGAGATCTCGGGAGACAGTGGAAACTCGGGGTGCATGTGGCGGTGCTCCGTCCTCGATAAGACGCGGCGACATCATAGTGAATACCGGACGAGAAGACATGAGCAATCCATCCGTTTTGGGCGTGACCCGTCCCCCGTTCTTGATATTGACTCCGGTTTGTGTGCTCCTCGGGCTTGCCGTCGCCGCTGTCAGGGGTAGTCCCGTGGATTGGGCCGCCGGTGCCGTTGCAATGCTGGGTGCCTTGGCCGCCCATATCAGTGTAAACGCGCTGAACGAGTACGAGGATTTCCGCTCCGGACTGGACCTGCGCACCGAGAGAACGCCTTTCAGCGGTGGGAGCGGAACCCTGGTTGTTCGGCCGGCGCTTGCGGAGCAGGCACGCCTGATCGGTCTGACGGCACTGGCGCTGACTGCCGTGTGCGGGCTGGCCCTCGTCTGGCGGGTGGGTTGGGGCTTGGTCCCCATCGGGGCCATCGGCTTGACCCTCGTCTACTTCTATACCAGTGCGATCAATCGTCGTCGCTGGATGTGCCTGATCGCCCCTGGCCTTGGATTTGGTCCCCTGATGGTCGCGGGCACTTACTACGCGGTCACCGGCACTTGGTCTTGGAACGCCGCAGTCGCGTCGCTGGTCCCCTTCTTTCTTGTCAGCAACCTTCTCTTGCTGAACCAATTTCCCGACGTTGGGCCGGACCGTTCCGTGGGTCGGGACAATCTTCCCATCGCCTTGGGCCTTCGATGCAGCCTGCAAGTATATGGCCTGTTCGCGTTTCTCGCGTACCTAAGCCTCGGGCTCGCCATGGTTGTGGGCCTGTTGCCACCAACGGTGCTGATTGCCCTGGTCACCTTGCCTATCGCCGTTCAGGTCTATCGCGGGGTGAGCCGCGTGGTGGAGCAGGGAGGTCCCTTGGCGCCGGCGCTGTCACCCTCGATGGCGCTGAACGTTGTGCTGTCTCTACTCATGCCGGCACTAGTAGCCCTGGGGACGTTCATCGCTCTTTAGAGCCTGTCCGACCTACGACTGTCCTGCTGTGGAACCGCGGATGCCGGTCCTATTTTCCGCGCGATTTCGTTGAATAGGTTTTCTGACCAAACCGCGAAAAACTCCATCTGCGCAATCTGCGGACCAAGATTCAATCAGTCGTCCAGAGTGGACAAATAAGCGAATATGTCGCGAAGCTCCCCGCGGCTGAATTCGCTCAAGAGGTCGTCCTTTGGCTTGATGTAGTCGCGGATTCTGAGCTTTGCGACGTACTTCTCTACCTGGCGCCACAGGTAGTTTGTGTACTGCCCCGCGAGCATCCGCACACCGTCGTCCGTGTATCGCCAACCAGTTTCGCCGTGGCAGGATCCGCATTCACGCTTGTACAGCTTTCGCCCTGCATTGACGTCGTCGTCCGCGCGCGGGAGTTGAACAATTCGTTTGGTTGCGAGAAAAGATGCCGACGCGCGCTCCTCAAGTCGGCTGCTCTGGTTGGTGCGCGAGCCGCTGGATCTAGTGCGATCCGAGCAGCATCGGAGTCGGCGTTCGCGCCGACTTCAAAGCATGGGCTTATGAGTGCCCCACGGACATCAGTGAAGTTACGGTAACAGTGAGCACGAGCACCGGTACGGTGCGCAGGAGCGTATCGACCGTGATCGATCGCCACAGCGGATTCGAATTTGCTCTGCTCGTATGGTGGCGGTATGAACCCCATGCGGTCAGTGCAAGTAGTGCGAAGACCGTGCCCCATATAAAAAAGATCATGAACATGCGTGTCTCCTTTGGATCTGCGCTCTATGCAGCTTTTTTATTTAGGTATTTACTTATTTTGTGAATGCCGAGCTTCGATTTTGTGTCAAAAACTGGATACACGGCATCTAAGAGAACGCAGTTACCTTGTTTCGCGCCTTTATTCAAGAAGGGCAATACCACAAAATCGAAAAAAGGACCTGAGATACGGCTCTGGCCGTCAGTCTGGCGTAGAGGAGAGGGAGTCGGGATGGCAGCTCGGAAGGCCGGCAGATGACCGCATAGCCGCCGCTCCCGAACAGATGAGGAAGGTAGTCGTTGCCCCGCTCGTCGATGGTGACACAGAAGGTAGTGAGTCTGAGACGGCGCGCCTCGCGGACCGCATGGCGCGTGTCCTCGATTCCGTACCGTCCCTCGTACTTGTCGAGGTCGTTGGGCTTGCCGTCGGAGAGCAGCAGCAGGCGCCGGCCCGCTGCCTGGTTGGTCAGCAGCCTGGTGCCGTAGCGGATGGCGGCGCCCATGCGCGTGTAATAGCCGGGCTTCACCGCGTTGATGCGCCCGCTCACCGCCGCGCCATAGGTCTCGTTGCTCATGGTCCGGCGTGAAACCCATTTCGAAACGTACAAGAAAACGGCTCCGCGTCGCGGTGCGAAAGAGAGGGTGCGGGGTCTGTACCCTCGCATCAAGGGCCTAGGCGGCGGAAGCTGCCGCCTCACCGCTCGGTACCCCTTCCTTCGCATCCTTTGCGGCGGCGAAGAAGCTCCAGATGTAGACCAACAGGCCGACCAGGAAGATCACCCCCGCGAGCTCGCGCATCCAGAAGAAGAGTGCGATCTTGTCCTGCACCAGGATGAATTGCTGGGGGGCGTCGCTGAAACGCTGCAGATAGACCTGCAGGATGCCCGCGGCGGTCAGGAACAGGGTGATGAAGACCATGGACACCGTCATCATGAAGATGGGGACGGGCTCCCGAGGGCCGAGAAGATGGACCCCCACCACTGCCAGTAATCGGGGGTGCCGATCCAGTAGTAATGGTGACCGGTTCCGATGATGCCGGCGCGGACCTCCGCGACCATCTGTAGACTCGTCAGGGATCTGTCGAGACGTCGATACGGTAGGCCGCATGACAGCCAACGCAATTAGCAAGCAGCTCCCCCAGCTCCTGCAAGGTCTGCTCGGCATCGCCCAGCTCCTCCGCGTTGAGGGCGAGTTGGTCGAAGCGGCGGTGAGTGTCCAGCCCCAGGGTCTTGAACTCCATCGGCAGCTTTCCCATCAAGCTCGTCGGCACCCCTTGCTGAGCCTGGGCGCCGACCTGCCGCGCGGCCGCCGCGGCAGGGCCGAGCTCGCCCTTGGACGCCGAGGCGAGGATGGTCTGGGTGCTCTGCAGAAAGGCACGCATCTCGGCGAGCACAAGGTCGCGCTCCCCCTGCTCCAACGCGATGGCAGTGCGGCCGTCGCTGGCCGGGGCGACCGATCCGCGGACGACGAACAGATAGAGGGTGATTCCCAGGGCGACCGCCGACAGGGCGGCCAGGCTCCAACAAAGGCGCATAGTGAAGACTCCTTAGCTTTTCCGCTCAAAATCGATGCAATCTTCCGCCAGACCGATCTCCGCGTCGGTAAGCTAGCATCCTGGGTCTTCCGCCCAGGGGTCGCCCGCGAGACGCCAAGCGCGGGTACGGCTATTGCCTCCAGTTGTCCTCATCAAAGACGAGCATTCTACCGCAAGCAACCTCGCCGACTAGTGCGTCGATAAAGACCGCGCCTTCCCCGATCCAGCAAGGGGAAAGGGTGCATCGTCCACCGGTGGGCATGGTGAAGATGGGACCCTGTCGCAGCGCTTCCCGGAGCAGCTGCGCCCGGTGCCGGGACGGGGCGACGCATGGCGCGTACATCTTGTCGGCGTTGTACGCCCTTCGCATCTCTGCACCATAGCTGGTCGAGGTCGCGAACGTTACCGGCGCCACCATAAATTCCGCTTCGATCTCCATGTTTTTCGTTCTCCTTATCGCTCAGGCGCTGGGGTTAAGGCAAAGCGTTGCTCACTGTCTCAATAGTGTCTCAGGGAAACATTCTAAGACAGCCTGAGACGCTCTGAGACAATTTGATCGTCCACGGGATTCTGCAAGAAGTGCATTCGACAAACCGCTTCGCCGCTGGAATGGATCGTCATACCTCGAGGGAATGCTACGCCCGGCCAGGCTTGGCACTGAAATTGCATGGTTATGATTGCGACTTTAGACAACGCGCTTCAACAGTTACCCAGGTGCTTCGGTGGCGAGGCACATCGGATCAACAACGTCCTGCGGCAGAATGATGACTAGCTCGGTGGCGCGCGGGAAATTGCATAACGATGCGAGGGCAGCAAAAAGGGAGGACGGAAAATGACCAGGAAGTCATGCAGGAAGCGATTGTGCCCGGCCTGCGCCGGGCATTTATTTTTCGGGAGGGGACGCTCGAAAAGTAAAATTGAAACGAGGTCTGGGCTGTCCGTGTGAGTCGCGTATCGCGGCGTTTCTCAGGCGCGATGCACAAAGACCCCGTCTGCAAATCAAGCTCAAGGAGTTTGCCATGCGATTATTAGTAACAGCGACCAAGCTCGGTGGACACTTGGTTTCTGCCAGTTTTACCCGCGATGCCCGTGTTGACTCCACCCCCGGCGGAGACGCTGTACTCATGATCGGCGACAAGCCTCAACCGCCGAGCACAGAGCAGACGGCCTACTATAAGGTCTTGGAGGCCACGACAGCGGAGCTCATTCGCCTGCATCGCAGCGGCTACGACTTGAAGCTTGCCGTAGCTTGCCGGGTGTCGACAATTCTTTCGTCGAGTTTTTGTGTCACCGCTTGCGGTTAAACAGCTTCGGATTCGCGACCTGTGAGGTACCGAGCGGGACCTAGCGTTGGATGTCGGGCCGGTTGCCGCTATCCATCAGGGAACGCGGTCCCTGCCGAACCTTGTGCTCCGAAACACTCGAAGACAAACATCACTAACGCTGCGTCGGCTGCATCAGCCATCAGCTAACGCCCGCTCGTTACATATCGCCCCTTCTTGCCGCGCTTTCCGCGCCCTCGTCGACTGAGATACCGACAATACTCTTCAGGTGGCCCGTAAAAATCGTGACTGGCGAGTTGGTATCACCTGCTCGCGTGTATCTGCTCGCTTGTATCAGAGAGTTGGTGCTTGGAAGTCAACAGGTTATATTACTTGAATGCGTAACTCGACGGGTCAGATTCGAACATCAGTCGATGGTCGACTAATCCAATCTTCATAACTCTCGACGGATTGCGATGACTAAGATGAATGCGAGGGAAGATGCCTCTCCGTTTCCGCTAGATCGGACTCCCACGCCCCACGAGTCACCATCGCTCGGTGCTGTGCGGGCCGATTCAGCTCCGGAGTCGTCGGACGATGAGTCTGCGGCCCTGGAGAGACGGATAACGGAAAACCACGAGAACGCAATTGCCCACGCAGAGCAGGCTGCCGGCATCCTGCAAGATGCCAAGATGAGTCGTGAGGCTCTGGCGACGCTTCTCTCGGAGATGGCCTCGCGTGTCGTCGGAAAGTAGCTCCGGGTTGCCCGCTGACTCGGTTGCTGATTTGCTGGGTGAGGAGACCGACGACCACGCGCCCGTAGGAGCACCCTGCGTAGACGGTTTGTCGCGACAGCGCGAGGAGACGTGCTCGCAAGGCGTTCCGCCGCGGTCTCAGGAGGCCGACTTGACGCAGCTGCGCCGCTTGCTGCTGGGAAAGGACTACGAGCGGCTGCCGGTGATGCGTGACGACATGGAGCGAATGCTCGGGTTGGAGGCAGCGCTCAAAGATCCCGTACGGCAGATCGACCAAGTCGCTCGGGTTCTCTCCGAGGCCATGCTGCTGCGCGAAAACCGTGACCGGGGCATCAGCAAGGCCTTGCGACCTGCTCTTTCCGATGCGATCAAGGCCGTCGTGCGCAAGAATCCCCAGCCGGTCGTCGAGGCTGTATCGCCGGTTATCGGGCCCGCAATACGCCGCTCTGTAAACGATGCCATCGCCGGCATGCTGGAGCTGTTCGACAAGCTGCTCGAGCACAACCTTTCCTTGCAGGCGCTCAAGTGGCGCATCGAGGCCTGGCGTGCCGGCAGGCGCTACAGCGAAGTCGTGCTGTTGCGCACGCTGATCTACCAGGTGGATCAGGTCCTGCTGATCCACCGGGAGACCGGTCTGCTTCTGCAGCATGTGGAGTCCTTGCAGTCCGGGGCAAGGGATCCGGATCTGGTCGGTGGCATGCTGACCGCGATCAACGATTTCGTCAGCGACTCCTTCTCCGCCACCGAGGAGTCGCGCGTGCAGGCCATGCAGGTCGGGGATTTCAAGGTGATTGTCGAGCAGGGTCGCCTAGCGGTTATCGCCGCCATCGCACGCGGCAATCCGCCGACCGAGCTGGCGCAAACGATTCGGGAGACGCTGGAAACTGTAGAGGTCCTGTACGGCGACTTGCTTGAGCGTTTCGATGGGGACTCAACGCCCTTCTCCGAGACCAATCCGCTGCTGGCGGATTGCCTGAAGAGCCAGCGACGGCCTGCGGCGACGCGAAGGCCATTGTGGCTGGTGCCGCTGCTTATCGGCCTGGTGCTATTAACGGTGCTGGGCTACTGGGGCTGGAGCTCTTATCGCGCGAATAGTCTTTGGTCCACGGCCCTGAGCGCCTTGAGGAGTGAGCCCGGCATCGCGATCACCGATACCACTCGGGATGGCGATGTCTATCGGGTTCATGGTCTTCACGACCCTCTCGCGCGCGATCCGGAGGCGGTGATCGGCCCCGAGGCGTTGTCCGCCCTGCAGTGGGAGTGGGATTGGCGGCCATACCTGTCGACAGAACCCAAGCTCTTGTTGGTTCGGGCGCGACAGCTGCTAAGACCGCCACCCACGGTCGAGCTGTTTTTCGACGGCGATATCCTGGTGCTCTCGGGGGAAGCGTCTCAGTCATGGATCGATACCATGAGAACGGAGGCCCCGCGCATTCCCGGCATCAGCGGTTACCGGGACGGCGCTCTGAAGGCGATTGCCGATCAAACCGCCGAACTTTGGAGCGCAGCATTGAAGGCCCTGAGAGGCGAGCCCGGTATCGTACTCGTGGAGGCCTTGCGGGACGGGCGCAACGCGCGCGTGCACGGTTTGCGTGATCCCTTGGCACGCGAACCTGAGGCGATAATCGGGTCGGAGGCGGCATCGAAGCTGCATTGGGAGTGGCATTGGCGGCCATTTGTGTCCGCCGAGCAGGAATTCCTGCTGATACGGGCGAGACAGGACCTGCAACCGCCCGACACCGGCTCTCTTTTCCTGGACGGCAGTGTCCTGCAGCTCACCGGCGAGGCACCTCAGCAATGGGTCGATACCTTGGACCTGGCAGTGCGCGGTATCCCAGGCATTACGGGATACCTCGATGACAACCTCTCGGCGATCGATGGTATGGCAGGTCACCGCGAGGCGCTTGCGCGCTATCGAAACGAGATAGAGGGCACGACACTGTACTTCGACGTCAATGCGGTACAACTGGAAGCGGATCAACTGAGTCGTCTGGAGGCACTGGCCGAGGCGATGAAAGCGCTGGTGCCAGTGGCTGGCGAGCTCGATCTCAGGCCCGCCTACCTGGTCACCGGCCATGTCGATGCCACAGGCTCGCGGTCGCAGAATCGAAGGTTGCGCTTTTCGAGGGCGAGCAACGTCATTGAGGAACTGGTCGCCAGAGGGGTCGGCGAGTATCTGTTTCTACCGTTGAAAATGGGGGTCAGAACGCCAGGTGAGCCTGGCAAGACCCAGGAGCAACGTGCCCGCAACCGGCGCGTTACGGTTGACGTAAAACTGCTCCGCGACGGGAGCGGTACGGCGGCGAGATAACCGCGCGTCACTTGATTTGCCATGCTAAAACTGTCCCGGATGCAACGCTGACGTCCATCAGAAGTACCTGGACCCGGAATAGGTAGTCCAACCTCTATGCTTCAAAAGAAAGTCTGCTTGTTGGGAGCTTCCTCGGTCGGGAAGACCAGCCTGGTCAGACGGTTTGTTTACGACGTCTTCTCCGAGAAGTATCTGACCACGATCGGCGTCAAGATTGACCGCAAGCTGGTATCTGTCGGGGAGCGCGAAACGAGTCTTGTCGTGTGGGATATTCAGGGGGAAGATCAGTTCGCTCATATCCTACCGACCTACATCAGGGGTGCCTCCGGGTGCCTGTTGGTAGCGGACGGCACGCGCAAAAACACCGTCCAAAAAGCCCTGGAGCTCGCCGGGCGCGTCTCTGCAACCGTGGGTGAGGTGCCGTCGATCCTGATCCTCAACAAGGTCGACCTGGAACAGGAGTGGGAGATCGAAGTGGAGGATGTCGAGCGGCTGCGAATACAAGGATGGACGGTGATCGAAACCAGCGCCAGGCTCGGAATCGGGGCGGAGCAGGCCTTTCTGACCCTGGCCGAGCGAATGCTTCGCACATGAGAAGAGAGATCCTGAGCGACTTGATGCTCGCGATGGACACGGTCGTGCTGGAGCGGATGGGGGCTGCAGCTTTCAAAATCATCAGTCCGATCCCGGCCTGGTTTGCACCTTTTTGTGACGATCGAGCTCCCGACCCTGTCCTTATTCGCCCTGGGATCGAGCTGTCCTTCTTGGAGCATTTTTTGGAAGAGGCCGAGGTTTTCTGGGAGGCGCATTCGCAAGGTGAGCTACGTTCCGGACCCTGGAGCGAAAGGACGGCGCAGGGCGGGACGGGAAAGCTGGAAGCCGTGGCCTACGCTTTGGCGGAAGCCCGCGTTCTGGCGATAACGAGGCTCGGGACTGATGTGCGTGAGAAACGTGCGGTGCTCCAGCGTGCAAGGGAGAATCAGCTAGTGCTGGAGCGCCTGGAACGTACGCAAAAGGCCCTGCAGCGCAGCGAGCAGCGGAACCGTCGCCTGATCGCGCAGCTTGAGGTTCAGCAGGCCAATCTCGTTGCCGTGCTCGACCAACTTCGAGTGGGCACACTGCTCGTGGATACGGAGAACCGTATTCTTTTTGCCAATCGAAGCTGCCGGCACATCGTCGGCCTGGACGAAGGCAAAGTGCCGGGGCGCGACTGGAAGCAAGTATTGCCTTTCCCCGAGATGACCAAGGCCAAAATAGAGACGATGCTGGAGCGTCCTGTGGGCGAGCGAAGCCGCATCTCGACCGATTTGGAGCTGACGGACAACCGCCGTTACTGGATGGAAATAGACATTCAGGATGACCCCCAGTGCGCCGGCCGTCACGTGATCTTTCTTTACGACGTATCGGAAGTCCAGGATCTTCGCCGCCTGATCGAGGAGCGGGGCGGTGTCGTCCGCATGGCGGGGAAAAGCGCTGCCATCGAGCGGGTATTCCAAGATATCAACGACCTGGGACGACTGGACACGACGATCCTCATCGAAGGAGAGACAGGCACCGGGAAAGAGTTGGTGGCGCGCGAGCTACACGCCGTCAGCAACAGGAGCGAAAAACCGTTCGTGGCCATCAATTGCGCCGGGTTGACGGAATCGCTTCTCACCAGTCAGCTGTTCGGGCACAAGAAGGGTTCCTTCACCGGTGCCGTTTCGGATCAGCAAGGCCTGTTCGAAGCGGCGCAGGGAGGAACGCTTTTCTTGGACGAGATCGGAGACATGCCGCCTGCAGTGCAGGCCAGTCTGCTACGAGTGGTTCAAGAAAGAGAGATCACGCGGATCGGCGAAACCAGGCCGCGCAAGATCGACGTGCGCATTGTGGCGGCAACGCACCGAGATCTGGGGGAGGAGGTCGCCCACGGGCGGTTTCGTTCCGATCTCTTTTACCGCATCAACGTGGCACGCATACGATTGCCGCCGCTTCGGGAACGTGAGGGCGATCTGTCCCTTTTGAGCGAGCTCTTTGTCCAGGAGTTTCGCGAGGCGATCAGCAAACCCGTGCGGGCTTTCAGCCCGGAAGCCGCGAGATTGCTGGCCGCACATCATTGGCCAGGTAACGTTCGCGAGCTTAGAAGCGCAGTGGAATTTGCGGTGATTCGTTGCCGCGGAGCGTCCGTTCAACCCGAAGACCTACCGCCGGACGTCTGCGCCGATCGTACACCCCTCACGAGGTCGGAACCGGAACCAACTCGTCTTACCGCGCTTGCGCCTGCCGACGAGAAGGAGCGCCTGCAGTGGGCACTGGACAAATCAGGGGGAAACCGGACGGCTGCAGCGAAGCTGCTGAACATAAGTCGAGCGACGCTCTATCGGCGCCTCGCCGATTATGACTTCGTGGGAGAGGGGCCTTAGGGACTGCGGCGGAGCACTCCGGCCGAAGTTAGTGGGTGCGGTTCATCGCATACTTGTCTCAAACGAAACAGACTGAGACGGCTTGAGACGCCCTGAGACAGTCTGATCGACCACGGGATTCTCCAAGCGACTCCCTCCTCAACATCGATGATCCAATGCTCGCGCTGATCGCGCGGTTTGCGGCTTGTTGCAATGATCTGGACGTTTCAGACGAATCGTTTCTCCGTAGGCAATGCGAGCAGGTTCGCGACTACGTCGGAACTTATCCCGAAGAACAGCGGCAGGAACGGGCATTGGAGTGGATCATGCGGAATGCCGAGGATTACCGAAGAAAGTGGCAGCAGCAATTGATCAGTAACGTAGCCACGTCCAACCGCTGTCCCGACTGTCCCCTCGAGAGGCCGGACGACTCGACCGCTTGCGAAATTCACGCGCGCTGGCTGGACTTGCTGAACCGATACGTAACTGGAGAGACCTCGTCGCGAGCCTATGTGGGAGATACGCTGGCCTTGCTGCGCCGGCACAAGGAAAGGCTTAAACAGTGCAAAGGGAAGACCGCGGGAAAGCTGATCGCCATCGTCGCTTGGGTCTGTTGCCCGATCCCCTTGGCGCGAACGACCGATTCCGACGATTGGGTTACCTGAGGCGGTTTCGGCGCAGACGCCCGGATGTTCTCGGGTTCCCGCGGCTCTTCGCCCTTACCTCCAGTGGCGCCGTTGGACTCAGGTGCAACAGGTAGTTCGAGCCCGTCCGCCTTTGACAAGCGCAAGTCCCGCCGCGACAGCCGTGTGCTGCTGGGCCAGCGTGGCGTGACGGACAACTATCGGTACCAACGCCAAGTCCTTAAGAAGCCTCACCAGGGCAGGAAAATCAAGATCGGGCCCGATGTCTCGCACGCGGTCAAGATCCAGGACGACTGGGGCATTCGCGAAGAACCGCGGCCCGGTGGCGATCTTTTCGCGCAAATCGCGCTCGACATCGTCGAGCTCGCTGCTCAAGAGGCGTACTACGGTGAGGGTAAAAGCCGAAGCCCTTGAGCTCGGCGCCGGGTTTCTGATCTTTCAATCGATACAGGGGATCACGCACTTTCAGTTTGTTACAGAGAGAATGTCATCTACAATCTAAGGTACGTTCCGTATGATCATACGCCGACAGTCGCATCGATATCATGGCTTCAAAGAAAAACGCACTCGTCTACTTAGGGCCAAGCGATCCGTGTGCTCCGCGCGGGGAGAAGCACCACCAGTGGATCAAGGAAGTTGCGTACTACAAAGCTATGAATAGACGCTTCACCGCCGGCCACGAATTGGTGGATTGGCTCGCGGCGGAAAAAGAGGTAGTTGATCTGTGTAGGCACGTCTCAGAGACCTGATTACCACCTTACGGCCTGCGGCGCTTCGTCACCAGGAGGGCCCCGTGTCCCCGTCAATCGGCAGGCGCCATACTCGAAGCCGCCGGCGCCGGTGTCGACGATCCCGAATGATGCTTCGCGTGCGCCGCAGGATGACCAGCGGAGAGCCGTCACACCCTCCAGGACGGTCATGCCGTCTGGTACCTGCGAACGGCCGATCAGGCTGCGACGCAGACATCACAGAAGACGACAATTCTGAAGGTCTCGCGAGGGAAGGCGTCGAGGATGTTGCCAGCGTTGGTCATGACGGGGCAGAGCGGCTACGAAATCATATGTCGCAGTGCGTACCTTTATTGGGATAGGGCGAATGCTCTGAGAGGAGAGTTCCATGAGAATCCGGGTGAATTGTCTGTCGCCAGTCATCGTCGCGCTCGTGATCGCGCTCGGGCTGCAACCAATACAGGTTACCGCCGATCCGGTGTTGCTAACCCAGAGCGGTAAGGCCAGCCATTATGGCAAGCGATTCCACGGCAAGAAAACCGCCAGCGGCGAGACATTCAATCAACAGGCGCTGGTGGCGGCCCATCCCTCATGGCCGTTCGGGACTATCGTGCGAGTCACCAATATAAAAAACGGCCGTTCGGCCAAGGTCCGCATCGTCGATCGTGGTCCGGCGAAGAAGGCCCGGCGCCGAGGTGTCATCATCGATCTTTCGACTA
>CAWDLA010000011.1:0-45899 GCA_963802975.1 uncultured Gammaproteobacteria bacterium | reverse complement strand
GTGCCGCGACAGCAATGGGCTAGCGGCTACCCAATTCACGCCGGGTCGGCTGCACACTTCCCCTGGTTCGGCAATAGTGCGTGCTGCGCCGCAGCATACTGCAGCAGATGCTGCGGCGCAACATGCTCGATAGTCCTTCAGCGGCAGCTCGAATTTCTACGACACTGCCCCTCGCGGGGACGGATCCCTCGCACGTAGCCGGTGGGCGAAGCCCGTGATCAACCACGGGGACCGAAGTCTCGCCGTTACGCTTGGCCCCTGTGATCGGGAGAAACTCCTCCGCGTCCCGAATGCCAAGCGCCCGCTGCTATTTCCTGTTGCTCGGTCGGAAAAGCCGGTCGGTAAAAAACCTCGTCATCGCAGACGGTGCGGCAAAGTAGAGGGATAACAGATCGATATTGGAGACGTGGGTCCCGAAATCACGGGAGATTGGCGAGGCAACGCAGCGTCTCGCCCACTCGCGCAGAAGCTCCAATCCCCCGGAGAGGGGCAGTACCTTGCTCAGCGAGAGATCCTTTGAGACGTCCGCGGCGACACCCTCAAGGGTCAAAACGGATTTGCGAAATAGAATCAGATCTTCCCCGAACAGTGCCCCTGCCTTGAACATCGCATCGCCCAAGAGGCTCAAGAGCCAGTGTAGACCCGGTGCCTCGGTACGGTAGAGCGCAGCCACGGCCTTGGCCACCACCTCCCGCAGGACGGACTCGCTTGGCTTTTCGATGGCCATCGCTCCTATGGCCCGCATTATCCGGTTGGCATCGAGGTTCAATGCACCAAGCACGATCTGCGCCGTCTGCTCGCGTTCTGTCTTGTTAAGGTACCCCACGAGGGCCCAGTCAAGGATCGCCAGTCGGCCATCCTGCGTATAAAACAGGTTTCCGGGATGGGGGTCGGCGTGAAAGATCGCGCAGGGCTCGGGGTTCCAGATTGGTTTCGCCACAAGCTCCTTCAGCACCAGACCAGCCAGTTCCTTGCGCGCGCCATCGGAGAGATGTTGGGTATCGGTGACCCTGGTACCAAAGACGCGCTCCATGGCGGTAATCCGCGGCGTCGAGCAGGGCAGAAGACCAGGAATTTGGATCTTTTGCGAATCCGCATAAAACGTGCCGGCTTCCTTCAGGTGCAATTGCTCGAGGTCCAGCCGCACCTCATTCGCAAGCAGTGTTCGTACCGTCTGGAAAATTTCCTTGCACCGCAACAAAGGGAGTCCGTCGCGTTCACAGCGCTCGTCCACGAACGCTGCCAGGTCTGACCAGATCTCCAACTCCTCCTCCAACCGCTCTTCGATATGCGGCTTGAGTACCTTGAGCACGCCGTTGGCAGGTCCGGCGCCCAGTGACGTATCAGAAGCAAACGGGATCACCACCGCCACACTCGCCTCCGCCAGCGCCCGCGAGTCGATGGCGAGGGCGCAGGCGCAGTCTTTTCCGATTTCCTGCTCAATGGTCTGCGTTACAGTGGCAACAGGTGTCGTAGGCTCCATCGTTTCGAGGGTCTGCAGACGCCTCCGGAGCTCGGAAGAGAGTCGCCGGTCCCCGTGCCACAACCTGACCGAGCTTGTGCAAGGTCGGGCATTGGGAGATCAGGTTGGCCAGTCGCTCCTGGGCGCTCGCATCTGCCGGTAAGTCGCACTGTCTCGCGACGAGCTCGGTTAAACGCGGCAGGGGGAGACGCTCTAGGAAATACGCGATGGCATCCCCGATGACGGGGCGGAATTGTGCGAACTCATCCGGCACCATGGGCGAAACGTCGATGTCCAGCCAGCTCTTGTGCAATGGCGCTATCGGCACACTCTTCTCCGGTAAGATCTTCGGAGGCGTTTGAGAGTCTCCTTTTTCTCTTGGCTTCGGCATTAGGGCAGCCGGTATTGTTCTCGTGGAGTGCTCCCGCGCATCATCCCCAAACGGAAAGACCCCGGCACCTGGCCGGGGTCTCACTGCTCGGGTAGAGCAGTCTTCAGCGATTCTGTCTCCTACGCTAGGGAGCAGATTCGGGCAGTTGCTGGCCTAGCAAGGTACTGCCTAGCGCCGCGCGCAAGGGCGCGTCCGCCACTCTCATACCTCCTCCCTAACGAGATAGATCCCGCCCGCAAGTATGCTGAGGAATCATTGACAATGATCAACTACGGAAGAAAAATTTCCACAACGACCCCGCTGCATGGCTCTTTTGCGATAGAAAGACAAATCAACAAACTCTATTCGGCCAGGGCAGACCGAGCCGCCGCGCCTGGAAGGGCACGCTCTATCGGTTGATTGACCTTGCATCCGCTAAGGCAAGCTCTTTAGCAACAATCCAAAACAAGCCCCGATATTTGGGGGCAAATTTTCATCAAGGGAGACTTCCATGGCAACAACGAGAGCAGCTCCGTTCGACGAGCTGACGAAACTGGCATCCGACTTCGTCACGTCACAAAAAGCAATGTGGGACCACACGGACTGGATGGATTTTCGCTCGCATGTACAGCAGAAAGGCGTCGAGATGTCCGAAGACATGCAGTCGAAACTCGGTGATCTGCTGGAGGCGATGAAGGAGTATCACTCGGCGGTCTCGTCAACCGATGACGTCGAGAAGGCAATGAGCACCGTTTTCAACGAGAGCGCAGCATTCATCAAGCGACAGAAGGGCGTATGGGGCCATGCCGAGTGGGAAGACTTCGTGAAGACCATTCAGCAGAACACGCGCACTTGGTCCGAAGGCATGGAAACATACCTTGGTGGTGTTCTCGAATCGCTCAAGGGCTTCTACGGGTTATCCTCCGCTGCACCCGTCAAGAAGGCCGCTGCGGCTGCGCCTAGAAAGGCCTCACGCAAGCCGAGCGCGGCGGCGACGAAAAAGAAAGGCTCTCTTCCGTTGAGCTCGTTACACTCGGTCCACCTGCTAGTCAATTAAAGAATCGCTTCGGACCCGGGCACCCTGCGCGCCATGGTGTTGCGGCAGCGTCCGGCCGAACAGTTGCATGGTCCTTTCCAGGCGACCTATCACCCCAGGCTCCTCCGTATAGGCGAAAATCGCAGTGTGGCGGTCGGTGCTACCCCGAACCTCCGTGACGCGATGCAATGCATAGCGACCTTTGAACAATTGCAGGTCTCCGCGTTTCAGATCAAGTTTTTGGATTCGGCCGTGACCGCGTCCCAACAACACCTTGCGTACGACAGAAAAATTCTCGTCTGCTGGGGAGCGAATATCGGGGCAGTATTCAAACTGGCCACCCTCGTCCGGCAACCGGGTCAGTATGCTGACCGTGAATTCGTTGGTATCAAAATGCCATGGGTGGGATTTGCTCGGCTGCAGTACGTTCAGGCAAAGACCCGCCAGCTGATCAGCCAATTCATGGATCTCCGCGAGTCCGAAACTGGCCGCAACAAACTGCTTGAACGCAGCCGCGGAATAAAGCTGCTGGATCAAGTGATGTTCCGGAATCAGGTCACGAGCAACAAACGCGTTGCCTCTTTCGAACTCAATGCGAGCCGGGTGATCATCCGGCAGCCGCTGTGAAGATCCGATATTGTACGCGTTTACGGTTTCCACTTGGTAATAGGCATCGGTGGCTACAGCCTCTCCCTCTTTCTGCATGCGGTCCATCACCTCTTCGCGCACGAAACCAGGCAAGACGCAGCAGCCCTGCTTCGCCAAATCCGCGTGTACACACTTGAGCAATGTTCTTCCCGCATCGCTATCGAGATCATCCACCGGATAGCGATCCAGGTTGACGATGTTAGCCAGCATCACGCGTCTCCTCTTCTCCAGCCATCAACGCTCCCAATTCGCGCAACGCGACACCCAGGTTATGAGCGAATCTGACCATCTCGTCTGCCACCGGTGCGGGCGTGCTCAGATAGGCGTGAATGGCACCCTGTCTTGGTAGATAAGCGATTCCGATACATTGTTCACTCGTAGCACCGAAGCCAAACACCGTGACATTGTCGGAGGGTGCCGAACTTGTACTCAAGTAGTCATCCCGCATCTTCAACCACCCCGGAGATTCGAACAATGCCAGATCCTCCGGATCTATACCCAACGCTTCCCCCCGCTCCTGCGCCAGCATTTGCAGCTGCCACAGATGTTGCTCTGGCGCTTGCCCGGCCTGGCAATCCCGTGCGCGATTGACGTGCGCTTCGGCGGCTGCCCGAAAAGTAGCCACGCGCACGTCGCGGTTGGCGCCTGGATCATTCATGGCCGCCACGAACCCCTGGCTGGCAGAAGTCAGCACCCGCATCGCCTCAGTGCGCCCACGCTCAAATTGGCGGGTCGCCACCGATTCATAGGTCGCGCCGTTGAGCCCCTTGGTTTGTAGATGGGCCCACTGGAATGCCAGTTGCAGGAACGCATCCGGCGACATTTTGAAGGCCCTGATACGATCGGTACCAAAATCGTCGAACGTGAAATAATGTGTCGCAGTGTTCGCCTTGAGCGCTTCGAAACCTCGTTTGGCGCGCAATACCTGAGCCCGCGGATCGTCTCCCAATTCGAACTGCAGAGGCCGATAGGCCGGCTTTCCGGGGCGATGGTCGCACTCCGCGCGCAGGCGCGCAAGCAATGCTGAATCGTGCAGATAGTCGACGAATTCAACGACAACCGTTCCGTCCAGGCCGCTGTGCTCGACATTGATCCCCGCCACACCATCGGCCAACACCACAAAAGAAATAGACTTGTCGAACCAACGATTTCCACCGTCGCCCGCCAGCACCTCGTCCGCTGCCTGCTTGCGACCCGGACCGCTGGCCTCGTCCAGGCATACACAGAACAAAGCCTCTTCGATGCAATCCACGCGCTCCGTATTACCCGCAACCGACAACAGATCCTGACGAACTTGCGCCCAATCGGTGCGCGGCAACGTGGTCAGGTATCCGACACGTTGCGCATCATCTAGTGGAGCCTCCGCTTCGTGTTTGATCTCTGCCAGGGCCTCCTCGATGCGCGACAACGAATACGCACCGCCGCTTTCGTCCAACACGTCGAGACAGTAGATATGACCTCTACGCAATACCAAAATATGCCGGGCGCGACTGGCACCTGGCGACGCCTCACTAAAAGGGGCTCGAACCGAATCCCGCATCGTGCCGGGAATACGCGTGCTGGAAAAAAGATACTTGTACTCAGCCATACACAGCGGCTGTCCGCGTCGCATCGATACGGGGAGACTCTCTTTCTGTAAACTCAGGTGAAAATCGACAGCCGCGCAAATCAACTCGGCGGCACGTTCCAGCTGCGTTAGATCACGTTCCTTGAACAGGAATGCAAAATTGGCATTGATGGATACGGGAAAACGACGCCCCAAGTAACGCGCAGACCAGAAATCATCCAACCAACTATAGACGCCTTCTCTCGCCGCATAGGCTTCCAGTTCCGCGTGCAGTTTCTCACCTGCGCCACGCGACGCTGTAAACCGCTCTAGCAACTCACGCGTCCGCCGAAGCTCCGTTTCGTTCAGGAGTGGCGTGCACCACTGCTCGAAACGGGCACAGGTATCGGACAATCGGGGAAGAGGAACGCGCTCCAGCGCGCCTAGATATCTAAAAGTACCCTCGGGGTTGGCCCCCGCACCCGTCAGCTGCATCATGCTCATTCTTGTGCCCTTTGGTATTCCAGCGCGGGCTCTGGCGATTTCTCGTGTATGGACCGATTACAGGTGCAGCACACGCTTCTGCTGGATCCTGCTGGATCAACGCCCTACAGGAAACATGCACTGCACCGACGATAGTAACGGCGTCGCTCCAAAAGGGCCAACACGCTACCCCTCGGATGGGTTGGAGAGCGCGTTTGTCGCGACTTCCGCATTCGCCTGGCGAGCAAAAGCCTGCGGCCTGTTTGCTACAAAAAAATCGTTCGGTGCACTTTGAGAAGGCTTTATGTCCCGATTCGCTGGATAAACAATTGACAGGGTAAATGGCGCAGGCTCATACCGGCGCAGAGTGCGTTCCCCTGACGCCAGTTTCTCAGCGACCAGGAATTCAGGCAGACAAGCGATACCCGAGCCGTGCGTGGGAAAATCCGCGACGAGTTCACCATCGCTGACCTCGACGGCGTCATCGACAGTAACGTGCCGTACTCCTCGTCGGCAGCGAGGCGTTGCTCGATGCGGTTCAGTTGGCGCAGTTGGATGCGCAATCTGCACAAGCACCTGCATCTGACAGCAGAGTCGGTTGCACGCTGGGTCAAGGAACGGTGGGGCGTTTGCTACGCCCCAGCGGGATGGCGGCGGTTTTGCGCCGTCTCGGCTACGTCTACAAGAAGGCCAAGCTGGTTCCGGGAAAAGCGGATGCTGACGCTCAGGAAGCGTTCCTCAAAGACTACGAAAACGCCAAGTGCTGTACAACCGCTACTATACGACGCATTCAATGACTACAAAAATGCCTGCAAGCGGTTTTCCCGTGAGCTCGATTCATACGCATCGCAGCTACGTTCGCTGCTGACGGAGAATTTCGAGATGATCGCGAACTGAAAAACCGAAATCCGGTATTTGCCGGGTATAACGCCCTCCTACAGGCAATCCGTGACGATCGACACCTCCGGCATTGAAACGGGGGCGCTATGGGAATTCGGGCAGAGCCTGGTTCTCTACAACTTGCCAGACTCAGAGCATCCAACTGTATGCACGCCGCCCCGAGCGTATCGGCGGCATCTGGAGGAAAGGGAATGATCCCTTGGATGTTCATTTCGCATCCACATTATCTTTCTTGCAAGATTCAATTTCGTCGGTACCATAGAATTATTGCGACTCAAGTGGCCAAACAGGATGAAAGACGACTACACGGCGGACGAGATCATGAATCTCTGCGAAGAAAACTGGCCAGGTAAGAACAACCCGATCCATCGTTTCGCCGTCTACTTGAATCGGACACGTATGTTGGGCGTGCACGAAGTGCAGGAGATCATGCGGGGAAAAGGGTTGAGTTTAGGCGAGCTCGACGTGCTGGCATCGCTACGCCGCTCACCGCCTCCTCACCGGCTTGCGCCTACCGAGCTGCAACGCGCGACCCTGATCACCTCCGGCGGATTGACGAAGCTGCTCTATCAACTCGAAGCGCGTAGTCTGGTGGAGCGTTCCGTGTGCGAAACGGACAAACGCAGCAAGCTGGTGCATCTGACTCACAAAGGAAAGCGACTGACCGAGGCAACCATGAATACCGTCATCAAGCACCAGGAGAATTCGCTCGGTGCAGCTTTGAGCGAAAGCGAGCTCGACCAACTGAACGCGCTGTTGGGCAAGGTGCTCAAGGTGTTTGAAAGAAATTCCAGCACTGTCCATTCGTCAACCGGAGACCCTGTATGAATTCTAAGTCCCCGGGCCGTTGGCGCGGCCTTCTGATCTTGCCACCCATCATCGTCGGCATTGTCGTGTTGATGTGGATGGCCCAAGGCCGCCAGCCACCGCTGAAGGTCGAGCCAGGTGAAACCACTCGAACGGTCCGCGTGATCGAGGCACCGCTGTTGGATCTCATTCCCAGAGCCGAAGGTTACGGTCCGGTGCAGCCTGCCAAGGTGTGGACCGCCGTCAGTCAAGTGTCGGGCCGCGTGGTCGAGATCCATCCCAAGCTGAGGGATGGGGAGATCCTGGCCGAGGGCGCGGAGTTGCTGCGCATCGATCCCGTGGATTACGAGCTAGCCCTGGCCCAAACAAAGGCCGAGTTGGCGGAACTCGAGGTGCAGGAGCAGAACGCCCGCTCCTCCCTGGCGATCGAGCAGCGCAACCTGGATCTGGCCCGTCAGGAGCTGGAGCGCAACCAAAAACTAGTCCAGCAGGGAACCACTTCCCAAAGCGCGGTGGACGAAGCGGAACGAGCCATGCTCGCCATCCGCTCGGCAGTGCAGAATCTGAACAACACCCTGTCCCTGATTCCCACCCAGCGCAGCCTGCTGAAGGCCAAGGTGGACCGCTCGGCCAGGGACCTGGAGCACACCAGCATAGTCGCCCCCTTCAATATGCGGGTTGCCAACCTCGCGGTGGAGGCGGACCAATACGTAGGAATCGGCCAGAGCCTATTCGAGGGCGACGCGGTGGAGCGGGTGGAGATCGAGGCTCAGGTGGCCATGTCTGCCCTACGCAGGCTGTTCCTGGGGCGGGAGGCGCTGGAGCTGGACATCACCCGGCTCAACGAGATTCTGCCGGAGATGATCGGGCTCGACCCCCTGGTTCGCCTGGATCTGGGCAACCATGTGGCCGAATGGCAGGCCGAGTTTGTGCGCTTCGACGACGCGGTCGATCCCAAGACACGCACCATGGGCGTGGTGGTGGCGGTGGACAGGCCCTTCGAGAAGGTTAAACCTGGCTACCGGCCGCCCTTGTCCAAGGGCATGTTCGTGCAGGTGGTGCTGCGCGGCAAGAGCCAAAACCCTCGAGTCCTGGTGCCCCGTTCGGCGGTGCGCGGCGGAGCCGTTCTGGTGGCCGACGCCGACGACCGGCTGCGGCGGCGGCCGGTGGACGTGCTTTTCTCCCAGGGGACGGTCACCGTGATCAGCGAGGGCCTGGAGGCCGGCGAACGCGTCGTGGTCTCCGACCTGGTTCCGGCAGTGGAGGGCATGCTGCTTCAGGTGCAGACCGATGACGTGCTGAGCGCCGCTCTGGCGGCCGAGGGCGGCGGCTCATGATCGCCTGGTTCGCTCGACATCAGACGGCGGCCAATCTGCTGATGGCCGCCATCATGATTCTCGGTCTCGTGGCCCTGCCGGGGCTTCAGCGCGAGACCTTTCCCGAAATCAAGAACGACCAGGTACAGATCACCGTCGTCTACAAGGGTGCCACCGCCGACGAGGTGGAGGATGCCGTCTGCCGCCGCCTGGAAGATGCACTGGAGACCATCACCGATCTTGACGAGATGCGCTGCGACGCCCGCGAAGGGGTGGGCACAGCCACCGCGGTGATGCTGGAAAGCGCCGAGATGACGCGCTTCCTGGACGACGTGAAGTCCGAGGTGGACGCCATCGACGACTTCCCGGACCAGACCGAGCTGCCGGTGATCGAGGAGCTCGGACGCACCGATGCCGTGATCTCCATCGCGGTCACCGGCCCGGAGGACCCGGTCGCCTTGAAGGCCTACGCGGAGGACCTGAAGGACCGGATGAAGGCCGAGACCGGGGCGGCGGACGTCATCGTCAACGGTTTTTCAGACCACCACATCCGTATCGAGCTTCCCGCCTGGCGGCTGCGACAGTACGGCTTGTCCGCCGAGGACGTGGCCAACACCGTGGGCCGGCAAAGCGTGGGTAGCCCGGCAGGTCGCCTGGAAGGCGGGGACGAGGACCTGCTGCTGCGCTTCGACGACCAGCGCAAGAGTGCCGAGGCTTTTCAGGACCTGGTGGTGATCTCGGGCAGCACAGGTGCATCCATCCGGCTGGGCGAAGTCGCCACCATCACCGACCGTTTCGATCGGGACGAGGAGAAAATCCTGTTCAACGGTAAGCGCGCCGCCGTACTGGATGTCGCCAAGACCAGCGCCCAGGACATACTGACCGTGCTCGGCGCGGTGACCGAGTTCGTCGAGGCGGAGCGGGTCCGGGCGCCCCTGGGTATGGAGCTCACCCTGACCCAGGACCGGGCATCGGTGGTGCAGGACCGCCTCAATATGCTGGTGAGAAACGGCGCGCAGGGACTGCTGCTGGTTTTCCTGGTGCTCTGGCTGTTCTTCGGAATCCGCTACAGCTTCTGGGTCACCATGGGGCTGCCCGTGTCCTTCCTCGGTGCCCTGTTCCTGCTGCCCATGGTGGGCATTACCATCAATATGATCTCCATGGTGGGCCTGCTGATCGGTGTGGGTCTGTTGATGGACGACGCCATCGTCATCGCCGAGAATATCGCCGCCCGCATGGCCAAGGGCGATAATCCGGCCACCGCCGCCATCGAGGGAACCAAACAGGTGCTGCCGGGAATCCTTTCCTCTTTCGCCACTACCTTGCTTGTGTTTGGCTCCCTGGCCTTCATAACCGGCGATATCGGACAGATCCTGCGCATTATGCCCATGGTGCTAATCCTGGTCATCTCCGTGAGCCTGGTGGAGGCGTTCTGGATACTGCCCCATCATCTGAGCCATTCCCTGGCCCACATGAAGGAAAAGCCGCCATCGCGGGTGCGCAGGGCGTTCGACCGAGGCTTCGATAGCTTTCGCGAACGCTGGTTCGGTCCCGTGCTCGACCGCGCGGTCGACTACCGTTACCTGACCTTGGGATTGGCCTTCATGTTGCTGATTTTCGCAGCGGCCATGCCAGTCGGGGGCAAGCTCAAGTTCGTGGGCTTCCCGGACCTCGACGGCGATGTGGTGGAAGCGCGCATCCTGCTGCCCCAGGGCACCCCTTTGGCCCGTACCGAGCAAGTGGTGGAGCGAATGACCCGGGCGCTGGAAAGGGTCAACGAGCAGTTCAGCCCGCGACAGCCCGACGGACAGGACCTTGTGCGCAGTGTCAGCGTGATCTTCGGTGAGAATCCAGACGCCTACGAGAGCGGCCCCCACCTGGCCCGAGTGGTGGCGGACCTGCTCAGCGCCGAGGTGCGCGACGCCCCCCTTGACGAGTTTCGCAGCGCCTGGCGTGAAGAAGCGGGCGATGTGGCCGACGTTATCGCCATCAAGTTTACGGAGCCGACCATAGGCCCCGGCGGCCGGCCTATCGACCTGCGCCTGATCGGTTACGACCTAAAACGTCTCAAGGCCGCCTCCAACGAGCTGCAGGCGTGGCTCGAAGGTTTCGCCGGGGTCGTAGACCTGAGCGACGACCTACGTCCCGGCAAACGCGAGTTCCGGCTGCGCCTCAAGCCCGGAGCCGGGGTGCTGGGGCTGGATGCGCGGTCCGTGGCGGATCAGGTGCGCGGCGCATTCCAGGGCGTAAAGATCGACGAGTTCCCGGTGGGACCGGAGACCTACGAGGTGAACCTGCGACTGGTCGCCGACGACCGGATTGGCCCCCAGGACCTGGACGATTTCACCGTCGCGGGCGCCGATGGCGCATTGGTTCCCTTGTCCGTGGTGGCCGAGGTCGAAGAGGTGCGAGGCTGGGCCCGCATCCACCGGGTGGACGGCCGCCGCGCTGTTACCGTCCAGGGCGACGTGGACCGGGAGATCGCGAACGCCCAGGAGTTGCTGGGTCTGGCCAAGAGTGAATTCGTGCCTGGTTTGCTGGAGCGCTATCCGGATATCCAGTTCGATGTGCAGGGCGAGAGCAAAGAGTCGGCAAAAACGGGGCAGTCTATCGGGCGAAACGTGCTGCTGGGTCTGATCGGTGTCTACATGCTGCTGGCGCTGCAGTTCCGGGGTTACCTGGCGCCCCTCACCGTCCTGCTGGTGATTCCCACCGCGCTGATTGGGGTGGTGTTCGGCCACCTGGCCCTGGGGCTGGACCTGACCATGCCCAGCATCGTGGGGATGGCATCGTTGTTCGGCGTGGTGGTGAACGACTCGATCCTGCTTGTGGTGTTCATCCGCGAAGCCAGAAACAAGGGCATGGCCGTGGCGGATGCCGCCAAGCAGGCGGCACGGGCGCGTTTCCGACCCATACTGCTGACGTCCATAACGACGGTGGCCGGCCTCACGCCGCTGCTGCTTGAGAAAAGCCTGCAGGCGCAGATCCTGATCCCCCTGGCCGCCAGTATCGCCTTTGGCCTGGCCGTCGCCACCATCGCAGCCCTGTTCCTGGTTCCCGCAACTTACGCCATCTTGGATGACCTAGGCTGGTTGGGCGCGCTGCATGGGGAAGACGACGTCGAGGATGCGAAACTGCCTGAGCGCAGTGTGACGCCGTAGATCAGCTACCGCCGCCTTTGGGTATGGCAGCTGATATCATGTCCCTCTGCGTGAGAACCGCCGTTCGGTATACGCGGGTTCCAGTGTACGCTACTTGCCGTGAAGACCGTCCCTCAGCACGTTAGCGAGCGAACTGACGTCCCGCGGAAGGCGATCGGCGAGCTCTTCAAGATCGTCCCTAAGCGACCCACGGGAGTAGCAGGCGCTGAACGAAAGTGCGACCGTCGATACCCCTGACCGTTCGACCGCGGTAACGATCTGATCGAGCGGGACATCCGCGCCCAGGTTCAGGGGCGTCCTGCCCGCGTGGATGAGCAAGGCCTCCGCCATCAGCAATCCCAAGGCGTGCTGCTCGCCGGGAAGAGTCACAAGCAATACTTCCGGATCCCCGGATGGGCGTCCGGCACGGCTCATGGCCACATCGAGGTAGTGCACCATAGCGCCGTTCCCAAATCCGCAGCATGTCGCGATCAGCACCCGTGTCGCGCTGCAAGGTACGGATAGTGAATATAGCCGTATCCATTTCTGCCCCTGACATTCGAGAAACTAAAACGCCAACAGAAAATATATTTCTTTTTTGTCCTAGACAAAATTATTTTTGGCGCTATATTTTCGATCATATCGGCGACAAACCGCCGGCACCACCTCCCCACAAAACTGCGACAGGAGAGAAAACGATGAGCAACAACGAGCAGCGGATTCCGGCAACCGAGAGGTACTGCGACCGAGACATGCGCAAGAACGAGCAGAACGACGGCGAAGTAATCTCGTCCGCGGTTTCGGCAAACGGTTCGCGCGACTGGGCCGACGTGCTCAAAGACCTGGAGCCTTACTATTGACAGCTGCGAAGCACCAGCGAGCCCACGTTCGGGCTGCGCTGGTTCAGCCAGTGAACTCCTCAGAAACCAGGCGCATCGTAGAAGAATTCACGGGCGGCGGGCAGCGAAGCCCTTCGTGCAACCAGATCGAAACCCGCTGCCCGCAAGGCGCTAGCCACTGCAGTAGATCGCAGACCTGATGGTGCTGGTTGGCGCACGTCTTACCGAGGCACATATCTTAACTCGCCTGGGTATGTCAACCAAACGGCCGGCAAAAATGTCACGCGCACCGGACACATGACTAGTCTAAGTGTGATCGTCAGAGATGTTCTTTTCTCTCGGCCCAGGCACCGCGGTTGCAATGACAGCTGTGGGACAATCCGGGCGTTCAGGGGCGAGACCGCGAAAGACAGTATTGGGTCGGGAACGGTCCTAGCTGCATCCGCCCCGGCCACCCGAAGCGCACATCGACCGAGGGCGGGGTAAGCGCGCCGTTCCTCCCCCATCCGGCGATGCCGCAACCAAATCGGCCCGAGCGCCTATTGTTACGGGTAGGACCTGAAGGATAGAGGCTCGGGCGATGAATACGTTTGTCGAACGCCTTCAAGCCAGCATCAGCAACACACTCTCGTACGCTGGCCGGGACGTAACCGGCACCTTGCCCGATATCTGCCATCCCGGGGCGCTGCAAATCCAAGCAGGGTTCCGTAAGAGGCATGGGGAAGAAGGGCGGGCCGACATCGTTCGACGGACCGAAAATGAAAAAGCCCCGCCGCAGGCGGGGCTTCTTCATCAGATGGAGGGCACCTGGCGACCAGGTTTACTGGGAAACGACCTTGGCCGCACTGGGACCTTTCGGGCCCTGCTCGACCTCGTAGGAGACGCTTTGTCCCTCGGCCAATGACTTGAAGCCGCCGCCTTGGACGGCGCTATGATGGACGAAAACGTCTTTGGTGCCGTCAGAAGGGGCGATGAAGCCGAAACCCTTTTCGTCACTGAACCACTTAACTGTACCTGTAGCCATTACGGTTACCTCTAGGGTGAAATTGAACCTGTGTTAATGCAGACGACTGTCGAGATATTTCGGAAGGATCTGCCACGCAACGCGGAGAGAGGTACTACCGGAACACTACAAGGAAACACTGCACTGGGCGGAGTATGCTGAATACTTGAGTACGTGGCAAGATCGCGAATACCCCAGCCGCAGGACTACGCAACTTCAATCGTAAAAATACGGTTTCAGAATCATCCTACGTGTAGACCACCGAATTGGTGGGGACGCGCTGACGCTTGCGCAGAACGGGGCGCGGATGCGAGCAGAAACAAGGGCTCGACATCATTAATTTCTCGCTGAAACTCAAGCGGTTAAATGCGGCACGAATCGATCGACTGCCGTTTCCATGTTCAACTTCGGCGCATATTTCGGATTGCAGCGGGCATTGGAGATATTAGTGGATCGAGAGGTTGCTGTGCGATTTCGGGGAGTAAACCCACACTCCCGCCCTCGCACCGCAAATCTGATAGAAATCCCGCCGCAGAAGGCACAGATTTTTCTAAGTTAGCAAAGAGGTGCAAGCATCCGGCGCATGAGCTTCACGGGAACCCTGATCCCAGTCCTGGTCGGTTGGGCCGTGCTCAACGGGTTCATGTACCTGGCTCAGCCGGGCATGATCTTCTACCCCTACGACCGTCTGGAGGCGACGCCACAGGATTGGGGACTCGACTACGAGGAAGCGCGATTCGCCGCGGCTGACGGCGTAGAGCTGCACGGCTGGTTGGTCTCGAACCCCGGCTCCCGTCGTGTCTTGCTGTTCTTTCACGGCAACGCGGGCAACATCTCCCACCGGCGCGAGTCGATCGCTCAGTTCCATCGCTTGGGACTCAACGTCTTCATCATCGACTACCGCGGTTACGGGGAGAGCCAGGGGCGGCCCAGCGAGCTCGGCCTCTACCGGGACGCCCGCGCGGCCTGGAGGTACCTCACCGAGGATCGCGGGCACGCACCCTCGGACATCGTCGTGTTCGGCCGCTCCCTGGGGGGCGTGGTGGCGGCCAAGCTCGCATCCGAGGTGCGCCCCGGCGGCCTGATCCTTGAGTCGAGCTTCAGCTCCGCCAAGGACGCCGCCCGAGCGATCTTTCCCCTGCTATCCCGGGTCGTGATCCTGCGCTTCGAGCTGGACGCGGCGGCCTATGTCCGCCATGCGCGGTGCCCGGTGCTGGTGCTACACAGCCCGGATGACGACATCATCCCCTACCAGCTCGGGCGCAAGCTGTTCGAGGCTGCGCCCGAGCCCAAGCGTTTCGTGGAGCTACGGGGCGGGCACAACGAGGGGTTCATCCTGTCTCAGCCCGACTACGAGCGTGCCCTGGGCGAATTCCTCAAGACCCTGCCGGACGACGCGACCAAATGAGAGCGAGCAGCGTCCACCGGAGCCGACCCATCCGGCGCCTATTGGCCGCTCTCCTCGTCCCCACTTTAGCTAGCGGGTGCGCAGCACCACTGCTGCAGCAGGCGTCCGCCGAGTCCAATCCCGCCCGACTAGTCTCTAACGGCGCGGTGATGGCCGACGGCTACCGCCTGCCGCTTCGGCGTTGGGGTGATCCCGGGCAAGCCGAGGCGGTTTTGCTCGCCCTACACGGCTTCAATGATTACAGCAATGCATTCGCGGATGCGGGACCCTATCTGGCCGATCGGGGCGTCCTGACCTACGCCTACGACCAACGCGGCTTCGGCACTACCGCGCAGCGCGGCCGCTGGGCGGGCGAAGCGCGGCTGATCGCGGACCTCCGGGAGGTGACCCGGCTGCTGCGGGAGCGCCATCCGAACGTCCCCCTGTTCCTGCTCGGGGAGAGCATGGGGGGCGCAGTGGTGATGTCTGCTGCGGCCGAAGGCTTGCGGACGAACGGTATCATTCTGGTCGCACCGGCGGTCTGGTCCCGCGATACGATGAACCCCATCCAGCGCCTGATCCTTCAGGCCGCCGCCCACACGATACCCTGGCTGGAGCTAACCGGACGCGGGCTGAACATCCGGCCCTCCGACAACCGCGAAATGCTGCGCGCCTTCAGCAAGGACCCGCTGGTTATCAAGGGCTCCAGGGTCGACGCCCTGTGGGGGGTCACGAACATCATGGACCTGGGCATGGCCGCGGCCGGCAGACTGCAGAGCCCCGCCCTGCTGCTTTACGGCGAGCACGACCAGATCATCCCCGAGAACGCCTTCTGCGCCATGCTGGAGCGAATGCCCGAGGAGAAATCCGGCATCCGTATCCTGCTCTACGAGAACGGCTGGCACATGCTGACCAGGGACCTGCAGGGCGAGCGGGTGATGGCGGATATCGCCGCCTGGCTTTATGACCAGAGTAAAGGCATCCCCTCCGGCGAGGAGGTGAAGGCGGATTCCCACCGGCTGGAACGGCTTTGCCACGAGTGACCCTGATTCCTATATAGTCCCCTGCCGTGCGTCCGGCTTCAGCCCGTCATGCGCGCCACGAGTCGGACCAAAGCTCCACAATGACTGCTTGGCTTCCGGGTGGAAAACCCGGGCGAAAGGACGTTACATTAGGGCGGTAACAACGGCAGTTTTGTGGCTGCGAACAACAATCGGAGCAGGAGCAACATGAGCGACGAGTACAAGAGCGGAAACATCACCGAGCGGGTCACCGTCGCCGGTAGCGAGCTGGTGGACTACGTCAAGGGACTGATCGGGCAAGGTAACGTGCGCCGGCTTATCATCCGCAAGCCGGACGGCGACGTGCTGCTGGAGGTACCCTTGACCGCGGGCATCGCGGTCAGCGGGGCCCTTGCCCTGATGGCCCCGGTGTTGGCGGCCATCGGGGCCATGGCCGCGCTGGTGGCCAAGGTCGAGGTGGACATCGTCCGCAACGACAACGAGGGCGAGGACTGATCCGCAGCCGGGGACCTTGGCATGACGGCACCGCTGCTCTTCTCCATCGTCGAGTCCCCGGGACACCCGAATCTCTCTGGACTGTACCGAAGTCTGGGGATCGAGGAGGTCCGCCTGGCGTCCCAACGCAAGGCCGTCCAGGCACTGAAACGCCAAGCCCCGGACCTGGTGGTGGCCGAATTCTTCTACGGTTTCGGGAACAATTATGCGGGCGCCAATCTCGGCAACCTGGATGTCTTCCTGGCAAGCTTGCAGAAATACGCCCCCAAGGCGCGAGTGATCGTGCTGGTGGACAAGAGCCAGCGCCAGTATGCGGGAAAGCTCGCGGAACGCTTCCCCTTGCACGCAATCCTGACGCAACCCGTGCGTGCTTCGGACATAGAGCCCATTATGCCGGGCGGCCGGTCGTCACAGGACCGGAACAGCAGCATTGAAGGGGCCGTAATCGGTGTGAACAAAAACGCAACGCAGGAGTAGACGATAAAGTGAAGAAAGTACAACAAGCAGGCGATTTCAGCATCTACCAGAAACGCTCCGGCCGTTACGCGGTCCAGAACAAGGAGAAGAACTGGGTCAACGCGGACGAGAAGGCCAAGATTCTGCTCGCAGCCGGTCTGATCAAGATCTCTGAGCCAAAGCCCGCCCCGAAGAAGGAGCCTGAGGAAGCCGCGACCGACGAGGTCGCTGCCGGCGCCGAGGAAAACGGCGAGTAACACGCAGAAAGGGGTCCTCTTCGTAACTCCCTCCCGAATGCCCCTTGAATCCAACACCCCGCCGGGACCACCGCTTCCCATCGACGAGGTGCTCCCGGAGCTGCGCGCGGCTCTGCGGCAGGGACATGCGGTGCTCAGCGCCCCGCCGGGCTCCGGCAAGACCACACGCGTACCCCTCGCCCTGCTGGACGAGCCCTGGCTCGCAGGCCAACGCATCCTGATGTTGGAGCCGCGCAGGCCCGCGGCACGCATGTCCGCGGCCCGCATGGCCCACCTGCTCGGCGAGCCTGTCGGCGGCTCCGTTGGCTACCAGGTCCGTTTCGAGCGCCGCATCGGGGCCCATACCCGAATCCAGGTACTCACCGAGGGCATCCTCACCCGCCGCATCCAGGGTGACCCGGCTCTCGAAGGGGTCGGACTCCTGATCTTCGACGAATTTCACGAGCGCAACCTGCAGGCCGACCTGGGCCTGGCCCTTGCCCTGGACGCCGCCTCCGCCCTGAGGCCCGACCTGCGCATCCTGGTCATGTCCGCCACCCTGGACACCGGCGCCGTCGCCAAGCTGCTTGGAGATGCGCCGCTGGTAAAGGGCATGGGCCGTGCTCACCCGGTGGATGTGGTGTACGCGGACCGAAATCCCGGCCCGGACTCGGTGATGGCGATGATCGCAGGCGTAAAGACGGCCCTTTCTGAGCGCGAAGGCGACCTCCTCGCCTTCCTGCCCGGGGCAGGCGAGATCTCGCGCGTACGAAAACGCCTGCAGGAACGGCTCGCAGACGAGATCGAGGTTCTGCCCCTGCACGGCAGTCTTCCAGTCACCGAGCAGGACCGCGCCCTGCGACCCGGCCGGGGACATCGGCGCCGGTTGGTGCTGGCCACCGACATCGCCGAGACCAGCGTTACCATCGAAGGCGTCACCACGGTGCTCGACAGCGGACTCACCCGCAAGCCCCGCTTCGACGCCGGAACCGGCCTCACGCGCCTGGTGACCGAACCGGTCTCCCGCGCCTCCGCCGATCAGCGCGCCGGCCGTGCCGGGCGCCTCGGGCCAGGCACCTGCTACCGGCTCTGGACCCGCGGGCAGGAGGTCGGGCGCCCCGAGCACCGGCCGGCGGAGATCCTGCAGGAGGACCTGTCCCCATTGGTCTTGGAGCTGGCGCTCTGGGGCGTGCGTGAGCCGGCGTCGCTCGCTTGGCTCGATCCACCCCCTGCCCCGGCCTGGTCACGCGCGGTTGATCTGCTGCAGCAGCTCGATGCCTTGGACACCGGGGGCGCCATCACCGCGCAGGGGCGGAGGATGGCGGAGCTCCCAGTACACCCGCGGTTGGCGCGAATGCTAGTGGCAGAAGATAGCGCGGCTGGGCTGGGCGCGGACATCGCCGCCCTGCTCTCGGACCGCGACCCCTGGCTCGCCGATTCCGGTACGCCCCGCCCCGCAGACCTCGGCCTGCGACTACTGGCGCTGGAGGACTTCCGGGTTAGCGGCAAGGCACCCGGTGCGGAGTGCCGACGTCTCGCGGCCGCCGAGCGGGTCAGCCGCCAGCTGCTGCGCAATCGTGGCAAGTCGAAAGATGCTTCCGGCCCGGAACCGGGTGCCCTGCTCGCTCTCGCCTATCCGGACCGGGTGGCCAGGCGGCGGCCAGGCAGCGACGGCCGCTATCTGCTCGCCGCTGGCACCGGCGCGGCTCTGCCCCCGGATGATCCCCTCGCCGCACACGAGCTGCTGGTGATCGCCGATTTGGACGTGCGTAAACGTGAGGGCCGCATCCGCCTCGCGCTGCCCGTCTCCGCGTCCGCGCTTCGCGATGTCCTGTGCGACCATATCGAGACGCGGGATTCGGTACATTGGGACGAGCAGCGCCAGGCCGTCGCCGCGCGGCGCGAGGAGCGACTCGGGGCCCTGGTTATCAGCTCCCTGCCCATGTCCGTCGCTGATCAGTCACGGTCGGTGGAGTTGCTGATAGAGCAGGTAGGAAAACACTTCGACCAGGCCCTCACGTGGTCCCCGGAGGCGCGCCAGCTCCAGGCCCGAGTCGCCCTGCTCCGGCGCTTGGAACCGCAGGGCGGGTGGCCGAACCTGTCCGACGAGGTATTGCGAGAGGACCTGACCGGATGGCTCGGCCCCTGGCTCGACGGCAAACGGAGCCTGGCTCAAGTGAAGGCGCTGGAACTGTCGGCCATACTCCCTTCCCTGCTTGACTGGGACCACCGAAAACGCCTGGACGCCGAGACCCCTGCGGCCCTGACCACACCAGCGGGAAACTGCCGCCGCCTCGACTACAGACCCGGGAGCGGCCCGGTGCTGGAAGTACCCCTGCAGGAGATGCTGGGTGCCGCAACGGGTCCGACTGTCTGCTCGGGCCGCGCGCCGGTGACCCTGCATCTGCTCTCCCCCGCCCGCAGGCCGATACAGGTCACGCGGGATCTTGCGGGTTTCTGGGCCGGGAGCTATGCCGACGTACGCAAGGAAATGCGCGGGCGTTACCCTAAGCACCACTGGCCAGAAGACCCGGCCAAGGAGCGTCCCATGGCGCGCAGCGTGAAACGCCGTTTCCCGTGATCAAGGTTGAATCTCAAGCGCAACAAATCCTCGTCGCTGTCAGGCCGGATCCGGATGCTGAATGATGGCGAATACCGCCCCTTGGGGATCCTGCAGGTAGGCGAAGCGGCCGACGTTCTCGATTTCCATGGCCGGAAACAGCAGCGTGCCGCCGCGGCGCTCGGTTTCGGCGATGGTGCCATCGCAGTCATCGACGCCGAGGTAGATGGCCCAGTTCGAGGGCATCGGCCCCCACTCCGGCTCGATCTGCATCATTCCGCCCACCTGCTGCTCGGCGTTGACGAGGAGGTGGTACTTGCCCTCCATGACGCTCGGGCTGGTCTTGGTCGTCCAGCCCAAGACATCGGCAAAGAAGCCTCTTGCCTTCTCGACATCGTGGGTCAGCAGCTCATTCCAGCAAATGGCGCCCGGCTGGTTCCAGAGTGCCGCGCCGAGGTGCTGCTTTGCCTGCCACAATCCGAGCACCGCACCCGTGGGATCCTGCACCATCGACATGCGTCCCGCGTCCATGATGTCCATGGGAGGCATCAGGACACTGCCACCATGGGCCGGAAACGCGGCGGCAGTGGCGTCCAGGTCCTCCACCGAGACATAGGTCTGCCAGTGCGGCGGGACGCCGCCATGATCCGGCCCCATCGCGTACAAGGCGCAGACCTGCTTGCCGTCTTTCAAGAGCATGGTGTAAGGAACGCCAGCCTCGGTCGGCATGTCGACCGCCTCCCAGCCGAAGAGCGCGGTATAGAAGGCCTTGGCGCCATCGGTATCGTTCGTGGCCAAGTCCGCCCAGCAAAAGCTTCCGGGCGCATAGCTCGTCATCTCGGTCATGATCATCTTCTCTTAAGTTTTCACATATCGAAAAATGCCCCGGCGTTTTCCGATCAGTCGTAGTGAATCCGGGTCCGGCTCAGGTCAACCGGCCCGCCCTCCACCAAGTTGATCAGCAAGGTCCAGATGCTGTCCGCCGAGGGTGGACAACCGGGGAGGAAATAGTCGACCCTTACGACTTCGTGAATGGGATGGACCTTGTTCAGCAGGAGCGGGATCTCCGGATCATCTGGAATGCCCGGATTGTGGACTCCGACCCCGTGGACATACACCTCCTCCAGGCACTCGCGAAGTCCGAGCCGATTGCGCATCGCCGGTATGCCGCCATCGATGGCACAGGCCCCAACCGCAACCAGAATCCTGCAATGCTCGCGGAAGTCCTTCAGAACCTCCAGGTTCTCGGCATTGGCCACACCGCCCTCGATGATGCCGAGATCGCACGCGCCGACATCCTTGATGTCGGTGAAAGGCGTGCAGTCCAGATCCACCAGCTCCGCCAGCTCTATGATGCGCTCGTCGATATCGAGCAAGGACATGTGGCAGCCGAAGCAGCCCGCTAGAGACGCGGTCGCGACCCTGATCTTCGAGCCCACCGATCAGCCCTCCCCCTTGCGATCGGTCAGGTCACCCACCCGGTCGATCGGCTCCCTGTCATATAAGCGTTTACCCATGGGTACCTCATAGCCGCCATGCTTAGGCAGGATGGCGCCCACGGGACAGATCCTGGCCGCCCTGTCCTTTGCCGAGAAGCTGCTGTCGCCCAGCTTCCCGGACGGCGAGTCTATCAGCAGACGGCTGGCCAGTCCCCGCCCGCCGATGGCAAACACTCCCTTGCCGTCCTGGTCGCGGCTCGCGCGCACGCAGAGCTCGCACAGGATGCAGCGACCGAAGTCGATCACGAAGTCCGGATGGGACGCATCGATCTCCCGGTGCGGAGAGAAATGGGTGAAATGCGGGGCCAGCATACCCGTGAAATAGGCCAGGGCTTGGAGCTGGCAGGCCCCGCTTTTCTCGCAGCCCGGACAGGCGTGGTTGCCCTCCACGAACAGCATCTGCAGAATGGCGCGGCGGGTGTCCCGGATCGCCGGGGAGTCCGAAACAACGTCCATGCCATCCTGTGCGGGTGCGGTGCAGGCGCAGACCTCGCCGCCTCCCAGGCCCACCAGGCACACCCGGCAGCTCCCGTTGGGCTCGAAGTCGGGATTGTGGCACAGGTGCGGGATGTACGCGCCGGCCGCCAGGGCGGCGTCCATAATGGTCTGTCCGGGGTTGAAGGGGATCTCCCTGCCATCGAGCCGAATAGTCCTGCGCTCGCTCATGCGTCGTCCTCCAGCCGCACTCGGGCGTCGTACCGTCCGCTGATGGCCCTGGCCTCGGAAAGGGCGGTGTCCAGGTCGAAGGCCGGGGCATCATCCGCGCTGAGCAGACGGCGGCGGTACACCTGAGGAAACTTGTCCAAGGTATCGAGAACGTGGTTCGACGCCGCGTATCCGAGCCCACATTGGCTGGCTTGGCGCATGACCCCAGCGATGCGCCGAATCTCGTGCAGGTCGTACTCGGACGCCTGGCCTGCCGCGACCTTCTCGACCAAATTCCGCAGCAGGGACCCGCCCACACGGCAAGGGGTACAAAAGCCACAGCTCTCGTGTTGAAAGAATCCGGCGAAATTTCGCACCATATCCAGCAGCTCGCGACTGTGATCAAAAACCATGAGGGAGCCGGCGGCTGGCAAGTCCTCGAAGGCGATAGTGCGATCGAATTCCGACGGGGACAGAGTTTCGCCAGCAGCGCCTGAGACTTGCACCGCCTGGGGACTGGAAGCCCCGCAATCCGCCAGCACTCGGGAGATAGGGATGCCGAAGGGGTACTCGTATATGCCGGGACGGGCGACGTCGCCGCAGACGCAAAGGATCCGGCTACCGGTGGACCGATCGGTGCCTTCCGCCCGGAACCAGTCGCCGCCCCGCTCGACGATCCGGGCGGCGGCGAGAAAGGTCTCCACATTGTTCACCACCGTCGGCAAACCCAGGTATCCGCTGGTGACGGGGAAAGGCGGTCGCTTGCGGGTGATCCCTCGCTTGCCCTCCAGGGACTCGATCAGGGCCGACTCCTCACCGCAGACGTAGGCCCCGGCCCCCAGGTGAATCTCTATGTCGAAGTCGAAGCCGGGCTTCCCCAGGATATTCTTGCCCAACAGGCCACTCTCCCTCCTGCGGGCAAGCACCGCCTCCAGCTGGCGGAGCAGGTATCGGTACTCGCCGCGCAGGTACAGGAGGCCCTTGCGGGCCTCGATGATCCTGGCGCAGATAGTCATGCCTTCCAGCACCAAATCCAGATAGGAGGTCAACAAGACCCTGTCCTTGAAGGTGCCGGGTTCCCCCTCGTCCGCATTGCAAACGACGAAGCGCTCCGTTCCCTTCGCCCCGCGGCAGAGCTTCCATTTCGACGCGGTGGCAAAGCCCGCACCGCCGCGGCCGCGCAGCCCGGAACGCTCCACCTCCGCCAGTGCTACATCCGTGCCCTTTGCCAACAAGGATCGAAGTGCGGAGCCATCAGCTGGCGCTTCGCTCAGCAGCAGACCCGAACGCCGGATATTGTCATCCACCGAAAAAAAGGCCCCGGGCCACTGCTCCAGTGGCGTACCCGCTTCCACCAGTCGGGCGATTCGATCCACGCGCCCCGGATCGAGCCGGGTGATCGCGATCCCATTGACGAGCATCGCCGGGCCCTGGTCACACATGCCGGTGCAGGAGGTCAGGTCCACCGTAACCCGGCCGTCCGCGCGCGGGTTCCCCGACTCGACCCCGAGCCGCCCGCACAACAGCTCCATCAGCCGCTGATTGCCCAGTAAGCGGTCGGTGATGTTGTCGCTTAACAGGATGTCGAAATCTCCCCGCGGCCGCTGGTGCAGGAAGGCGTAGAAATCGACGGCCCCGCGGATCTGCGTCCTGCCGATCCCTAGCCCAATGGCCAGGGCCTCGACCGCTGCTTCAGGAACGAAGGAGAAGCGCTGCTGAAGGGCGATCAGGTACTGAAGCAGATACAGCGGATCGCGGCCCCGCGGGACGAGCAGATCCGCAACGAAGCTGGCCACCTGTATCAGATGTAGGCACGGACATCTGGACGACTCCTCTTTCGTATTGAACTTTTCCGAAAAGACGCCATCTAATTTTTCGCAAGGTGCTCGTATGAGGCCTGCGAACGACGCGGTTCGAAAGAACGCACTTTTTTCATATTGCTCATTTGGAGGATATGTCCATGACGACTATCGACTTCACCCCTCTGTTCCGCTCCGCAATCGGCTTCGACCGGCTGGCCTCCGCGCTTGGAGTCCGCCTACCGTTCCGAGGCTGGCGGTTATCCGCCCTACAACATCGAAGTCACCGGCGACGACAAGTACCGCATCTCCATGGCGGTGGCCGGTTTCTGCGAGAAGGACCTGAATATCCACGTCAAGGAGAGCATCCTGACCGTGGCGGGTGCCCACAAGGACGACGCGGAAAAAGAGAAGGGGCAGCGCTACCTGTACCGAGGTATCGCCACCCGTAACTTCGAGCGCCAGTTCCAGCTGGCGGACTATGTGAAGGTGGTAGACGCCCGAATCGAGGACGGACTGCTGCACATCGACCTGGTACGCGAGATCCCGGAGGCCATGAAGCCTCGGACCATCGAGATCCGCACCGACGGTGGCAGCCTGCTCGAGGCCAAGGCCGAAAAGGCGGCGTAACCCCTCTTTCAACAGTGGGACAAAGGGCCGGGCGCAAGCCCGGCCTTTCGCCTCTGAGGTAGACGCAGCTTGATCTCATTCACCGCCGCGCTGCGTGCTCGACGCTTGGCGATCTCGTCGCCTCCCTGGCTCACAAACGCCCGCCTTCATTCAGCAACCGGGTAAGCAATTGCGGCGTCGGCCATGCGTCCGCCGGCAGCCCCGACAGCAGTTGCTCACGACGGACCGCATCGCGGGTGCGCGCGCCCAGGACCCCGTCGATCTTGCCGACATCGTATCCCCGCTCGCCGAGCTCCTGCTGCAACCGCTTCATCTGGTCGAAGGACAAGCCGGCCTCCGGACGCCCGGATCCGACCTTGTTGGCGCCCGCCAGACGGGTCGCGAAATAGGCGGCGGTGGTCGAGTAGACGAGCGACTGGTTCCACTTCAGAAAGACATCGAAGTTGGGGTAGGCGAGGAACGCCGGCCCTTTGCGCCCCATGGGAAGCAGCAAGGCGGCCGATGAAAAGCCGGCCGACAAATCCTCCCCCGACACATCCCGGACCCCCCAAGCGGCCCACTGCTCCTGCGGCACTCGATGGTACGTACCCGCCTGCTCCCAGGGCAGATCGGCGGGCACCCGGACTTCCCGGAGCCAGTCCTCACCCCGCCGCCAGCCCATATGCGCCAGAAACCGCGCCCCGGTCATAATTACGTCAGGCTTGCTCTTCTTGAGGTCCGCAACCCCGTCGCCATCGCCGTCCGTGCCGAGCGTTAGATAGTCCGACGGCAGCATCTGTATCTGCCCCAGCTCGCCCGCCCATGCACCCACCAGATCACCAGGGCCCAGGTAGCCCTTGTCGACCAGCCGCAGGGCGTCGATCAGCTGGGGACGGAACAGCTCGGGGCGGCGGCAGTCATGGGCGAGCGTCGCCAGCGCGTTGAGGGTGTTGAAGTTGCCCTGGACGGCGCCATAGTCGGTCTCCAATCCCCAGAAGGCGGCGATGACCGGCCCCGGGACTCCGTAGGCTTCCTCGGCTCGCGCAAAGACATCAGCATACTGTTTCAGGTGGGATTTGCCCGCCTTCAGGCGATGGGAATTGACCATCCTTCCGGCAAAGGTCAGCCAGGTCTGGGTGAACACCCGCTGCGACTGGTCGAGCGCCAGGACCTTCCGGTTTTGCCGCACGCCGTCGAGCAGCTCCAGGCCGGAGTCCGAGATCCCAGATCGGCGGGCGTCCTCACGAACGCCCGCGAGCCAGAGCGTGAAATCCCCGCCGCACTCCGCCGACGCTTGACCCGTGAAGACGGTTGTCATCACCAGAACGATCAGTCCAAGTATCGAGTACGGCACGGCACACCCCCTGCTTGCTTATCCCCAAGGTTTTCAACGCACGCCTCGGTCCGGATCTACCCGAAGATCCACGAACTTCGAGGGATTCGCGCGATTCGTAGTCTCTTCTCCGCGTCCGGTTGTCGTCGGGAGACCCGCCGCTCACCGAAACTCCAAATCCGGCCCGTCCTTCTCGGCCGTTGCGGACTTGCCTGCGCCGGAAGCGCGTCGAGCCGACCGCTCCCGGCCGGGAAGTTTGAGCTTAATCTCCCGCCACAAGACCGGGCGGGACAGACCCTGCCAACCCCAACGCAGCCAGCCCAGCAAGCGATAGGCGAGCCACAGGGCCCAGGCGAGCATCAGGCCACGGTAGACCAGCATGGGTACCGAGACCACCCAAGCCCGGGAGAGCTCCGGACCGCTGCGGTCCTGATACCAGTCGAGCCTGGTGCTTGTGGAGCCGTTACCGGCGATCTGCATCTCCGGCAGTCCCAACAGCCCTTGTTGGAGCGCCACGACAAGGGCAGCGAGGGCGCCCAGACTGAGCAGCATCAAACCGGTCTGCATGAGATTGAATCGCCAGGGGGGCAGATCTCCATCCAGGCGCGCCCTCAAGCCCAAGGCAAACAGCCAGCCCACCACGAGCAGTCCGACCCAGATGCCGGCCTGACTGAGGCCCAGGCCCAGCAGCAGCCAGTCCAGGGTCTTCAGCGGCGTGATCCGGCTGCGGCCGAGCCCGATGGACAAGAGCACCAGCACGGCAACCAGCCCCCAAAAGAGCACGGCTGGGCCAACACCGGGTCCCCCGGTAAACAGAACCCAACGGTCCCGCCCCAGCTCGATCCGAACGGAGGCATTGACGCCATCGATCCCCACGTCGGGCGTCGGCGGCTTATAGTAGGCCGTCAGGGGACCAGGCTGCCGCCACTCAATGCGAAAGCGCTGAGTCGTTGGTGCCAACGGCAGGCTCAGAGACTTGCCCGACCAACCGCAACGGGCGCTCCGCACCGTCCACGGCCACGCGCTGAAGCGCGGCATCTTCCGGCAGCCGGATCTCATGCTGCCCGCCCTGACTGCTCCGCAGGTGGAGCTCCAGCGCCGCCTCCGAAACCCGGGTACCGGGCCGAAGCTCATACAGGCTCTCGTCGAGCGTCAAGGTCGGACCCGGCACGCCCTCAGGGCGGGACAAAGACAAATGCACCTCCTCACCGGGCCAGGGTCGCCAGGTCGGGAGCCAGCGCTCCAGCAGGCCCTGGTGATGTACCACCGGAATCCCTTCCGCCTCCAGATGCCAGAGCGGGCTCAGATCCACACGCCACTCCTCGCTCAGGTGCCTGTCCTGCAGTGCACGCAGCACGATAGTGTCCACGGGATCGAGGCTGGAGGTCCAAGCGGCCTCCGTCTGGCCCGGCGCCAGGCTCACCAGCACCCGCCCGTCGCGCACACGCGTGCCCTCGCTGGTCACCCGCTCGCCCGGCAGCAAAGGCACGTCGAGTACCAAGGGCACGTCCGGCGGCGACAGGCGCGTGGCCCAGGTTTGCACGCGCCAGTCAACGCCGAGCTGCAGCTTGCGGTGAATCCTCAATAGAGGCGGGACCTCGATCGGCTGAAGCTCACCACCCTGCCCCTGCGTTCGCAGCCGCACGAGCCTGATCTGGGAGCCGGGACGACCCAACTCGTCGATGCCCTCAATCCGCCAGCCGGAGACCGACGCGTCCACCAGCCGCGGACGCAGGGGCAGCGGAATCTCGACCTGGGCGCGCCGGGGCAGCGGCCCCGAGAGGCCGATCCGCCATTGGCCCGGCTCGAGCGCCACCAAATAGGTGCCGTCCGGGCGCTGGCGTAATCCATCCAGGGACTCCGCGTTACGGGTGATCAGCGTCGGAGTCCAGACGCCGACACTGCCCGGAACCGGCAATGCGACCGCCTCCGCGGCGTCGATCGTCAGGACCAGATCGAGCGCATCAGCGGTGGCGGTGACCTCCATTCGCGCAATGGCGGCGCAGGACGGTAGACAGTCCGGCGGCTCCAGCAGGCGCGCCTTCAACGCCTCCAACATCTGGGAGGACGGAATTTCACCTGCGGGCAGCGGTGCCGGAACGCCCGAAAGTCCGGCGCCCAGGAACAGGACAGCCACCGCCGGGGCACGCTTCAAGGCCGATCCCAGCAGCCCCGCTAGCTTCAACGCCAAGAACAAGACCAGGGCCAGCCGCGCGAGCGCGAGTGCGAGGTTCCATCCGGGCGTCAGCAGCCAGAGCCGGATCTGGTGATCGCGCGGGACGGGTCCGCTCCAGGCAAGATCCACAGACATCCAGCTCCAGGCCGGAACACCGGGGCCGGTCTGGACCCTCGCATCCGGATCGATCACCGGCAGCGGCCGCGGCCGAGGTGGGGCCGCCAGGGGTGCGGCCGCCTTGCTCCTGATCTCCGACTTCATCTCCGAACGCGCCATCAAGGGCGCTCCCTCGTCAAGCTGAAAAGCGTCCGGAGCCACCGCTACAGAGGGTGCGGTCAGCGCCTGCCAAGGGCGCTCGAGCTGGGGAAAGATGCCGGTGCGCATGTCATCCACCAGAAAGGGCAGGCCGATCACCGCGAGCACGGCGAGGCTCCCGCGATAGTATAGGAGCAAGAGACGCCGCGCGCGCACCATGGCCCCACGCGCGGGATCATCCGGTAGGAGACGAATAAGAGCGATAGCCGCCAGCAGGTTCAGCCAGATCAAGCGCGGTGCCCCGGGCTCCTGCCAGGTCACCACCATAGCGACCAGGGCGACGGCTCCCCAGCTCCAGCCCCACAAGCGAGCAGACGCCAGGGCGATGACGAGCACCAGGAACAGGTCCAGAAGCGTCCAGCGGTTGAGCCAACTGTCCGGGAGATTGTCGACGCCTGCCACGGCGAGCAGGTCCCAGCCGGGTGGCAGGTGCAGACGGGTCCGCAACGACTGCAGGTCCAACAACCAACCCGAGGCCGGCAGCCGCCCGTCAACTTCCTCGATACGGCTGTCGGCCACCAAATCGATCCGGCCCTGGCGCACCTCGACACCTTCCGCGGGCGAGTCCGGCAGCCGGGTGATGAAGCGGGGCTCACCACCCACCAATACCTGGCCGAGATCCAGCGCATCCCCCACCTCCAGGCGCCAGCTACGTGTCAGCTCCCCGGAAATTCGGTCGCGCAGCGTATAGCCCGTTCCCCGGAAGTCCAGCCAGAGATCGCGATCCAGGGACAGCCGATCGGGAGCAGGCTCCTCATCCCCGCGCCGAAGCTGCTTCAAATGCAGGACTGTGCCCGGGCGCATTAAATAGGCCGGTAACTTCGCCCACTCGACAGGGAGACGCGTCTGGCGCGGATCGATCAGCTCCGCTCCTTCCGGCTCCACCTGGCGCAGCTCGGGGTGGGCGGCAAAGACCCAGACTTCCTCGTCGGGCCAGGGCGGCTCCCGGGCGAGCAGCCCGAGATCCGACAGGGGACCTGCATGGTGGGCGGTGACCTCCACCACCCAATGCCCTGGCCGTACCTGGACGCGCAGGTGCCCGTCCGGCTCCAATCGGGCGGGCAAGGGGCTGTCCAAACGCAGCGCAATACCGCCTGCGAGCAAGACCGGCCCCAGAGCCAACTCCCGCGCCCGTCCGGCCACGTCCATGTCCAGGCGGGTGGAGACAAGCAGCGGATTGTCGTCCTCGATGCGGCGGTAGACCTCCAAACCGAGGGAGTCGGGCTCCGCCCCCGCCGCCTCCCCGCCACCCGCGCCGAGCCATAGGCGTCCATCGCTCTCGTAACGCGGAAACCTCACTTCCTCACCGTTTAGAAGCAAGACGACGAGACCGGTAGCTGGCGGGATCGCCAGACCGTCCGGAGTACGATCCCAAACAAAGCGGCCGCTGATCGCGTGGTCGCCCGGATCCAGCCGTACCGCCGGTGCGCCCTGGTGCTCGACCACCGCCGCCGCATCGGCGCCGAGTCGCACATCCTGCGGCCATTGGTCCGTACTCCCCGGCAGCGGGACCCAGCTCTGCGCGTAAACACGCCAGCGCTGGGCGAACAAGCCCCCCGCGTCATCGAGATCCAGGTGCAACCGCCCGGGCCAGACGCACATCCGCTCTGCGCCATCGCCGCTCAGGGGGCAGTCGCGCCGATCGTCCCCCTCAAGGACCCAGGGAATCCAGGGCTTGAGAAGGTCCGGAACCTGCGACTCAGTATCGGCCGCGAAAGAGATCTGACAAGTGAAGAGGATCCACAGGCAGAAAAGGAAACGATGCATTGACGGGTAACCCGGCCACTGGACAGTGCGTGTATTGTAGAAGAGATCGCGCTTCGGAAGTTGAACAAGCCCCTCCTGCCCGAGATTCAGGATCATGCATTTTTCGTAAGCTCTGTCGCCTGAGCACGACAGTGCCGAAGAATCGCTTACGCGCGAGGCAACAAACAAGCCAGCATTTCCCGCTCCCCAACATTGGCCCCTCTTTTGCTTAACAGACGGAGAGGATACTGAGACGCCTGCGCATCACATTCTCGCTAACTTCCTACGGCGCCGGGAATCGAAGGCGCGAAGTTTCACACTGAACTCCCTGAAAGCGATCGAACAACACGAATGGCCCGGCAATGTAAGTGAGATGAAGAATCGCGTAAAACAGGCGGCACTTCGGAGCCAAGAAAGATTAATGACAGAGGAAGATCTCGGACTAGACGAGGCTGCGACCGATGCAACACCTGTCACGCTACAACAAGCCAGAGATGCCGCCGAGAGACAAGCCATTTCCCTGGCGATACAGCGAAACAAGCACAACATGACGCACGCAGCCCGCGAGCTCCGAATCTCAAGGATGACGCTTTACCGACTTACTCAAAAACACAAGATAAACAACACGGTCTAAGACGAATCGATCGGCTCAGTTCAGATTCCGGCAGGCCGAACGGGAGCACGCAAAACCGGCTTCGTTAGCCGCTCCACGCCCAAACCGGAAAGGCCACCGGCCGGGGGCAAAGGCACTTTGAGTCTGCACCGGCGTACTCCTTCACCAACATCGCGCACACCGACGCCGTGCGCCGTGCGCCGTGCGCGAAACCGTGCCCAACCCGGGCGCTGCGGTCACGCTGCCCTAGACCGTCTCACCACCAACCTCACCCGCAGGCAGAGTACCCTCGGGATGACGGGCATTATGACGGCAGACATGAACGTCATGACACACAGCATGGGGACCTCCATGGGCCGCATGGGAAAATGGATGCCTTGGTAGACCCGCCCTGTGCGAGAATTCAATCGCAATTTCAGCCCGAATCACCACGCAAATATGCCCTCCGTAGCCGCAGACGTCGACGACGCTTCAAAGCTCGACTCACCCTTGGATCCTCCGCTGCCCACCAAGTCAGGCGAACGTCTGCTCTGGGGGCGCCTTTACGGTTCAAGCCAGGCCCTGGCCATCGCCGAGGCCGCGTTTTCCGCGCCCGGCCTGGTGCTCGCAGTGGTCGAAGACGTGCAGGCGGCCTCACGGCTGCAGTCGGAGCTCGGGTTCTTCCTTGCCGGCTCGGATCTGCCGGTGCTGGGCTTCCCGGACTGGGAGACCCTGCCCTACGACGTCTTCTCGCCCCTGCCGGAGCTGGTCTCCGAGCGCCTGCTGACCCTGCACCGGCTGCCGTCACTGGAACGCGGCGTCCTGGTGGTGCCGGTCGCCACCCTGCTGCAGCGGCTGCCGCCGCGCGAGTACGTGGACAGCCACTCGCTGGTCCTGCGAGGTCGGCGACCGGCTGGACCTGGACGCCATGCGCCGCCGCCTGGAGCGGGCCGGCTACCAGTGCGTCTCCCAGGTCATCGCCCACGGCGAGTACGCGGTGCGCGGCTCGCTGCTCGACCTCTTCCCGATGGGCGGCACCGTGCCCTTCCGCATCGACCTGTTCGACGACGAGGTCGATAGCATCCGCACCTTCGATCCGGACAGCCAGCGCTCCCGGGACAAGGTCGAGCGCATCCGCCTGCTGCCGGCGCGCGAGTTTCCCGCTGGACGAGGAGGCCGTCGCCGCGCTTCCGCCAGCGCTACCGCGAGCACCTTCGAGGGCGACCCCAACGCAGAGCCTGATCTACCGCGAGGTCTCCGACGGGCTCGGTGCCCGGGGGGCTCGAGTACTACCTGCCGCTGTTCTTCGACGCAGACCGCGACCCTGTTCGACTATCTGCCCGGAGACGCCATCGCCATCGAGGCGAGCGCAATGCCGGGAGGCGGCGGAGCGCTTCCTGGCCGACGTGGCCGACCGTTACGAGCAGCGCCGCCACGACATCGAGCGCCCGCTGCTGCCGCCCGCGCAGACTCTACCTGGCCGCGGACGAGCTGGCCGCCCGGCTCAACCGCATGACCGGAGTCCTTCAGCAGTCCGCCGAGCTGTCCGAACGCCGCAAGGGCTTCGGCAGGATCGCCAACTTCGCCACCCGTACCCTGCCGCGCGCTGGCGATCCAGGCACGGGCGGCACGGCCCGCCGGGGCGCTGCAGGACTTTCTCAGCCGAGCCCGGCCGGCGGGTGCTGCTTCGTCGCCGAGAGCGCCGGCCGGCGCGAGATGCTGCTGGAGAACCTGCGCGGCTTCGACATCAAGCCGCGCCCGGTGGACGGGCTGGCGCGACTTCGTCGACCGGCGACAGCGCTCTGGCCCTCACGGTCGCCCCGCTGGAGCAGGGGCTGTTCCTGGAGCGGCGAAGACATCGCCCTCGTCACCGAGACCCAGCTCTACGGCGAGCGGGTACGCCAGGAGCGCCGGCGCCGCGCCGCGAGCGCGACGGCGAGGCGGTGGTGCGCAACCTCACCGAGCTGCACGACGGCGCGCCCGGTGGTGCACGAGGACCACGGCGTCGGCCGCTACCTGGGCCTGCAGACCCTGGACGTGGGCGGCATGGCGACCGAGTTCCTGACCCTGGAGTACGCCAGGCGGCGACAAGCTCTACGTGCCGGTCTCCTCGCTGCACCTGATCGGCCGCTACACCGGCGCCGCCGCCGGAGACCGCGCCGCTGCACCGCCTGGGCGGCGAGCAGTGGGAGAAGGCCAAGCGCAAGGCGGCGGAGAAGGTCCGCGACGTCGCCGCCGAGCTGCTGGACATCTACGCCCGGCGCGCCGCGCGCCAGGGCTTCGCCTTCCCCGCCGACCGGGGACGACTACGCCGCCTTCGCCGCCGGCTTCGCGTTCGAGGAGACGCCGGACCAGCAGCGCGGCCATCGACGCGGTGATCGCAGGACATGGTCAGCCCGCAAGCCGATGGACCGGCTGGTCTGCGGCGACGTCGGCTTCGGCAAGACCGAGGTGGCGATGCGCGCCGCCTTCGTCGCGGTGCACGGCGGCAAGCAGGTGGCGGTGCTGGTGCCCACCACCCTGCTGGCCCAGCAGCACTACCAGAACTTCTGCCGACCGCTTCGCCGACTGGCCGGTGCAAGATCGACGAGCCTGTCGCGCTTCCGCACCGCCAAGGAGCAAGGCCGGTCGCTCGACGGGCCTGGCGGACGGCACGGTCGACATCGTCATCGGCACCCACAAGCTGCTGCAGAGCGACGTCAAGTTCAAGAACCTGGGCCTGGTGATCATCGACGAGGAGCACCGCTTCGGCGTGCGCCAGAAGGAGCGGCTCAAGGCGCTGCGCGCCGAGGTCGACGTGCTGACGCTGACCGCCACGCCGATCCCGCGCACGCTGAACATGGCGCTGGCGGGCCTGCGCGACCTGTCGCATCATCGCCACCGCCGCCGCGAGCGCCGGCTGCCGATCAAGACCTTCGTCGCGCGAGTGGAACGACGGCCTGATCCGCGAGGCCGTGCTGCGCGAGCTCAAGCGCGGCGGCCAGGTCTACTTCCTGCACAACGAGGTCGAGACCATCGAGAACATGGCGCGACAAGCTGGCAGAGCTGCTGCCCGAGGCGCGCATCGCAGGTGGCCCACGGCCAGATGCGCGAGCGCGAGCTGGAGCGGGTGATGCGCGACTTCTACCACCAGCGCTTCAACGTGCTGGTGTGCACCACCATCATCGAGACCGGCATCGACGTCCCCAGCGCCAACACCATCGTCATCAACCGCGCCGACAAGCTTCGGCCTGGCCCAGCTGCACCAGCTGCGCGGCCGGGTCGGCCGCTCCCACCACCGGGCCTATGCCTACCTGATCGCGCCGCCGCCGCAAGGCCATGACCGCCGACGCCGAGAAGCGCCTGGAGGCGATCGAATCGCTGGAGGAGCTGGGCGCCGGCTTCACCCTGGCCACGCACGACCTGGAGATCCGCGGCGCCGGCGAGCTGCTGGGCGACGAGCAGAGCGGCCAGATCCACGAGGTCGGCTTCACGCTGTACATCGGACATGCTGGAGCGGGCGGTGCAGGCGCTGCAAGGCCGGCCGCAGCCCGAGCTCGACCGGCCCGCTGGACCACGGCGCCGAGATCAACCTGCACGTCCCGGCGCTGCTCCCGGACGACTACCTGCCGGACGTGCACATGCGCCTGATGCTGTACAAGCGCATCGCCAGCGCCGCCGACCGACGACGAGCTGCGACGAGCTGCAGGTGGAGATGATCGACCGCTTCGGCCTGCTGCCGGACGCCGGCGCAAGAACCTGTTCGACGTCACCGAGCTCAAGCTCAAGGTCCAGCCCCTCGGCATCCGCAAGATCGAGGCCGGCCCCGCGGGCGGGCGCATCCTGTTCGACGCCGAGCCCAAGATCGACCCGACGCCATTGATCAAGCTGATCCAGACCCGGCCCAAGGAGTTCAAGCTCGACGGCGGCGACAAGCTGCGCTTCTTCCGGGACCTGAGCGACCCGGCCAAGCGGGTGCAGCAGGTTGGCAACCTGGTGAGGCAAGTGACGGGATAGGCGCGAAGTCGAATGCCGCCTGCCGCTGCACGAGATCTGCGACAAGGTGGATTTCAGCGAACCCCCAGCGCTCACTGAGACGCCGGCTCGCACACCCCCGTCTCGTACTTCAGGGACGAATCGCACTTGGCCAAGGTGGCGCCGTTTCGCTCGAGCAACCTGCCCTTCCAAGCGCCCAGCGTCGCCGAGCTCGATCTCCATGTAGCCGAACTCGCTCAGCCCGAAGCCGGAGCCCGTCATGCCGTCGATGGGAAAGGAGAACGGGTCCTCGGGATGATTGCGGGCCAATGAGACGCCACCGTTGCCCACTACGAGCTGAACGAGGACGCTGCTCGTCGTCCGAGGCGGGAAATCCGATGGCCTGGAACCGGTGCATGTGGCCCGAGACGACCAGTTGCACCTGCTTGGGGACCGGATGCTTTGCATAGGCCGTCTGCAGCGTTTGGTCGATGAAGCCGTACTGGCCCGATGGGTCACGGTCGCTCTTGGGCGTATTCTCGTCGGCCTTCCTCACCGCCCACAAGGGTCGGTGGGTCTGCAGCCAGATCGCGTTGGAGCCCCGGGGCCTCCCCGACCAGCTTCGCGATTTCCTTGAACTGATGGTCGAAATGCCCCTGATGGAGGTCCCCCTGGTCGCAGGCATTCGCCGAATCGAGCACCACCACCGAGAGCCTGCCGACATCGACGCGGTAAGGCGGGATGAAAGACCAATGGGTCCGCGCTTTCCGCCGACGGACACACGAGCTGCCCGGTGCCGCCTTCGAGCAGATTCGAGCCCGAATCCAGGAAGTAAAACCAACCGGGACCCGCCCGGCTGCACAGCTCGTGATTGCCCCGGGCGAAGACCCAGGGCGCGGCCTGCAGGAGCTTCTTCGCCGGCTCGAAGAAGTCCTTCCACCAGTTCGTCCCAATTGTCCGGGGTGTCGCTGCCGTTGCTGTTCTGGCCGAAGTAAGGCCCTTGAGCTTACAGTCCAGGTGCGGCGTATTGTCCCCGGCATCGTACACACGCACCTTCTCGCCGTTCACCTGGATGCGCCCTGGGGTGCCCCGGTAGTTGTAATCACCCATGTGCAGGATCAGGTCGGGCCCGGGATCGGCTGCCGCCGCGTCGGCCATTCTGCTGCAGGGGCCAGTGATTTCTTGCTGTCTTCCTTGCAACCGTGCTGATCGTCGGGCTTGCAGCCGGTGTCGCCGAAGACGGTCACTCGATCGGCCGAAGGAAGCAACTGCGGGAGAACGGTCTCCGATCCCTCGATCTTCATCGGACCGCCCGCGGCGTAGATGGCCTCGCATACGGTAACGGGGAAGTTGTTCTTATCCGGATTCACCCTTGGCGCCATGGGCAGCTCGGCACCCTCGCCATCGGCGGGCAGGAGCGTTGGACAGGGCGTGTCGGCACCATCGAGGATCACCCGGGCCATTGGCACCGTTTGGCCCGAGCCGGACTGGGCGAGCAGCAAGAACGCCGCCTTCACCTCGGCTTGCTTGCCCGCCCCCGTGGCGGCTGAACCGATGGCAAGTCCCGCAGCCATAGCGAGCATCGATACCTTTTGACTGTTCTGCATTGCGCTCTCACCAGGGTTAGACCTGTCATACGAGGCCGCTAACAAGGGTGGGCACGGGCACAGGTCCGCGTAAGGGTGATCTCACGACTAGCGGATTCTATGAAGAAGGATACGCATCGCCGATCAATCGTACCCATCTGGATTCTGCGACTGCCAGGTCCAGGCATCCCTCACCATCTCTTCGACTGCGAGATCTGCAGCCCAACCCAGCTCTCGCTTCGCCAGCGTCGGGTCCGCATAACAGGTGGCGATGTCACCGGGACGGCGCGCGACGATATCGTAAGGTACGGGCCGCCCGCTGGCCCGCTCGAAGGCACGCACCATCTCCAGCACGCTATAGCCGCAACCAGTTCCCAAGTTGTAGGTGACGACCCCCGGCCCCGCGGTCAGCTTCTTCAGGGCCTTGAGGTGACCTTTGGCCAGGTCCACCACATGGATATAGTCCCTCACACCGGTTCCGTCCGGGGTTTCATAGTCGTCCCCGAACACCTGCAAGCGAGGGAGCTTACCTACCGCAACCTGCGCGATGTAAGGCATCAGGTTGTTGGGTATGCCGTTCGGGTCCTCGCCGATGCGCCCGCTTTCGTGGGCACCGACCGGATTGAAGTACCGTAGCAGAGCGACATTCCAGGCACCATCGGAGGCATGCAGGTCACGAAGTATCTCCTCGATGAAGAGCTTCGAGCGGCCGTAGGGATTGGTTGCCGAGGTCGGAAAATCCTCGCGGATCGGGACCGAGGCCGGGTCACCGTAGACTGTGGCCGATGAGCTGAAAACGATGTTTTTGACCCCGGCTTCGGCCATGACAGAGCAGAGACTGAGGGTCCCGCCGATGTTGTTCTCGTAGTACTCCAGTGGGATCTGGGTGGATTCGCCCACCGCCTTGAGCCCCGCGAAGTGGATGACGGCGTCGAAATCCCGGTCCCGGAACAGGGTCTCGACAGCCCCCCGGTCACGCAGGTCGGCCCGCACGAACCCAGGCTCGTGCCCGGCGATCTCGGCCACCCGGTAAAGGGATTCCACCTTGCTGTTGGCCAGATTATCGACGACGACCACGTCGTAACCGGCATTCAAGCAGCTCGACACAGGTGTGGCTACCGATGTAACCCGCACCGCCGGTGACCAAAACTCTCATATTCTGCCCTTCCCGTCTTTCAAACGCGCTGGTAACGGAGGCCATCTCAAGACATGACGGCGACAAGGGGTTGCCGCCCTGCGGGTACCCGCGATCTTAGATGGAACCGCCTACTAGTGTACCAAGTCACGCGAGGGCATCAGTGCCCGCATCGGATTGGACACCGAAGAGCCGAAGACGAACACGCAAACGCCGCAGCAATTCGCCTTCGAGGGCGTCGGGCAATAGCACAAGGGCACGATGCTGCCAGCTTCCGCAGCGGAAGTTGAGCACCAGGAGCCTCTCGGTTACGTAGGTGGACGGCAATAGCCGAGCCTCGATCCGTTTCCCGGACACGAGGGTCAGGGTCCAAGTGCCGTCAGAAGCCCAAGCCGCCTCCCGCACCGCCCGAGGTACCAGGTACAAGACTTGAGCGAGAAACGCATACGACAAGCCACTCAGGACCACAACCGCAAGCAGAGCGCGCCAATACCAGCCGAGCGGTATCACGAAGACCAGGGACAAGGTTGCGCCATACGCGAGTGCCACAAACGCAGCCAAACTACGAGAAGGTCGTGGCCTGATCCGAAGCGGCGGCCTTGCTCTGTGCTTACTCATGAATCTACTCCCCGGACCACTGTAAGATTGTGCCATGACCGACGACTGCTCCGCTTGGAATCCCGGCCTGGAGTCCGACATTCCGCCAGCCTATCGAAAGCTGGAGACCGTCTATCGCCCGGAGAACGTGACCACACGGATCGAAGACATAGACGAGATCTCGAAACAAACAGGCCTGAATACGCAGGATCTGGTGGTCTTCAGACCGCAACGCCTAGCACTACACGAGCTGATCGTCCGGGTCACCGCCGATATCCTGGTGCACGAAGGAGAGGACGAATCCGAGCTGGGCAGAAGCTTCCGCCGGATCTGCAAACGCATCTTGTCGGGCTACATACAGCCAAGGATGGGAGAGATCAACAGCCTCTACGACGGCCTACTGCGACAGCCTGCACGGTCGGGTCCAGCGGGAGCTGGTCGAGACGTTGTTCTGCACCAAAGCACCGGAGCCGGCACGCAAGGGCTTCTTTTTCTTTGCCCGTCGCAAAAAGAAAGCGCTGCCCCATCAAGGGGAAACCACGCAAGAGCGGGAGCGCCGGGTCATTGCCGTTTTCAAGGAAAAGGGGCTGGCCGCAGAGGATCCGCTGAGCAACGCGATTTACAAAAGCCTCTACCACGTTCTCGCAACCATCGCCGGAAATCGAGGTTACCTCGGCCCGGACCCGGGCTTTCTCACCAATCTCGTCTGCAACCATGTCTGCAACTTGCCATGGCAGCGATTTGATCGGCAGGGCGAACTGACTCCCTGGATCGCAGAGGCCATCGACAAGGAAGGCTACCCAACCGTCGCGAACGCAGACAAACCCTTGCTGATCAGCCTCAAAGGGGCCTCGGCCGCCGGCAAGAGCTCGCTACGTCCCATGTTGAGACAGATGATGACGCGACCAGGGAATGGTTGCGGAAGGCTACGCGACCATCAGCCCGGATATATGGCGCCGGCTGCTGCTCGACTACGACGCCCTGGGAGAGGCATACAAATACGCCGGGCGCCTGACCGGTCAGGAGGTGCTCGTTATCGACAGCAAGCTGGACCACTACATCCGGGACAAGGCCGAGCGACAGGGGCGATACCCCACATGCTGGTGGACCGTTTCCGCTTCGACAGCTTCTCCACCGAGAGGATCTCGAAGGTGCTGCACGGCACCTACGTGAGACATGTGGACACCATGTACATGTACTTTGTCGTGACGCCGCCACATGCGACGGTGGAGAGGGGCTGGGAACGCGGCCTGCAGACAGGGCGCTACAAGGCCGTCGAGGACTTTCTCGATCACAGCGTCGAGGCCTATGTCGGCATGCCGAAAATCCTGTTCAAGTGGCTTGCCAACGACCGGCCCTTCGTTCAGGTACGAGTTTCTGGACAACAGCGTACCCAAAGGGACCTACCCGAAAACGATCGCCTTCGGCACCCAGGATGAGATCAACATCGTCGACTGCTCCGTCTTCGTCGACATCGAGCGCTACCAGAAGATCAATATCAGGGCCAAAACACCGCGGCGATGTCTACCCCACCGGTCCCAGCGACCTCCGGTGAAAAACAACATGGGTTTTCTGAGGCAATGCATCAGGAAAATTCCCACCGTCAACTTCATCGACCAGGAAACGGGGACGACCTACGTCAGCGTACGCAACGGCACATTCCGGGTCCTGGACGCGCGAAATCCTCGCACGGCAGCTCGAAGACCGCGAGACGGGCGCAGATCTTTGCGGAGCTCGCGCCGCGTCTGTCCTTAGAAAGCTGATCCCCGTAACCGGAAACCCTCAAGAAGGCGTCTCGATCCTGAAGCCAGGCGCGCTTACCTGAGTGGCGGAAGAAGCCGGTGTCCGTTGATGTCTGCCGCTGTGAGCACCTGCAGCAGCTGATTTTGTGGCATGCGTTCCTGACACCCCCAACGAAGCAGGTCGAGATTCTCTGCACCTTTCTGAATCCGCTCCAGCACAACGTTGAGTAACCCCTTCAGTTCGCCGAACCGCTCAGAAAAAACCCCGAAGCACTCCGCACCAAACTCCTCACAAAAGGCCTCGCCACGCAAATGCTGAACAAGCCGACTGCGGCAAAAGGTGCGCCAGTAGCTCTCTACCCAGTCTCGCTCTGCGTCGACACCGAGGTCCCGACCCGCCTTTTCACTCTCGATCCACTTGTATTCCTGGATGGCCCTTTCGGCCTCTTCGTAAACTCTGAGATGCGGCATCGTCTCACCCCTCCCGGAATCTAGCTAGGTGAACTATAATTCAACAAAAACAGCATGTCACGACAATTTTTTAAAGCTTTGCAGCAGGGGATGTCTGTGTCTACTCGGGGTGACCTAGCGGACGCGGAGAAATGAATGGTTAGGGTCCATGACTTCCAGCAAATCAAGCCTCAATATGTGGCTCTGATCGAGAAACCAGGATCGAGAACGATCGTGACTGCGACGATGTGATCTAGAATTAGTCCTGCGCTCGCCGCGAAAGCCCGTTTCTGGATGCGTTCACGAAGACGATAAAACGCACTACCATGTAACGGTAAAGTGACGTCGTCGTTGTCGACGGCGTACACCCCGTGCTTCGGATGTCGATGCTCACAGTCCATGACAAAGAGCGCCGTGACGTGGATCACATTTCAACTATTCGTCGAGAAAAGTCTGCGCGATTTTTCATGAAAGGCCACGCTGGATGGGCCAGGTGACCGGTAATCCTTTGACACGAGGTAGCATCAACAGTCTCGTTGAGACGAAGTTGCTGCAATCTAACGTTTCACCTAAGGACGCTTCCATGGCAACTGCGAGCACAGCCCCGTTCGAAGAGCTGACAAAACTGGCATCCGACTTCGTCACTTCACAAAGAGGGACGTGGGACCACAAGGCCTGGATGGATTTCCTCTCGCGTGTCCAGCAGAAGGGTGTCGAGATCTCCGAAGACATGCAGTCGAAGCTCGGCGATCTGCTGGAGGCCATGAAGGAGTATCACACGGCGGTCTCCTCAACCGATGACATCGAGCAGGCGATGAGTACCGTTTTCAACGAAAGCGTTGCCTTCATCAAGCGACAGAAGGGTGTGTGGGGCCATGCCGAGTGGGAAGATTTCGTGAAGACCATGCAACAGAATACGCGCACTTGGTCCGAGGGCACCGAGGCGTACCTTGGCGGCGTCCTGGAATCGCTCAAGGTCTTCTACGCGTTATCCCCTGCCGCTCCCGTTAAGAAATCCGCACCGGCTGTGCCTGGAAAGCTATCGGTCAAGAAGCCGAGCCCCGCGAAAAAGAGCAAGCAATAGGGCAAAAAAAGACGTTCGAACCTAAGGGCTCCATAAACCACACCTGTCAGAAGCGCGCAGACCCCGGCATGGTTCCGCCGCGAGGATTCCCGCTACCTGCCGCAGGTCAACGAATATCGATGCACGATCGCTGCACCACAGGCAAGTATCGGCGCATCAGACCCTAGGAGCATGAGGCGGTGCTCGAAGCCGCGCAGAAGCGCCTGGCCCAAAAGTCGGAAACCATGCGCCTGCGTCGGCAAACCGTGGAGCACCCCTTCGGGACGATCAAGTCGTGGATGGCGCGTAGCTGCCGTTTGCGGGAACGGCGACGATCTGGCGAAGGTTCCAGAAAGCTGACACCGGCCCGCGGCGCTGTGCCGTCGTGTTCGCAGTTGATTACCGAGGACATGGTTAGTGAATCTAGCTGGTGGTCTGCACCTCTGAGTCAGACACTAGCCCGGCGACCGCGACCCAGGCTCGGTCCAGACCGGAGCTTTGCCAATCTTCTCCAACAAGAAATCGATGAAGATCCTGACTTTCGCGGTCAGGACATTCGACTTCGGAAAGACGAGCCACAGAGCCGTCTCGTCGTCGACCCTGTAGTCGGGCAGTACACGGACCAGCGAGCCGTCGGCGAGCTCGCGGTGAACACTCCACAGCGCGTTCATTGAAATGCCTGCCCCGGCGATGGTTGCGACCTTCTGGCTCAATCCGTCGTCGACGACGAGCCGGCACCCGGCCAGACGCGGATGGAACTGCCCGGTTTGACCATGGCGCCCAACCAGCTGGATCGGTGACTGCTCCTTGAATGCGATCAACTGGTGGGTTGCGAGTTCAGCGGGATGCGCGGGCGTGCCGTGTCGATCCAGATACTCCGGGGATGCGCAGAGGATCCGCGTGTCGTCGGCCAGCTTACGCCCCTTCAGGCTGCTGTCTGCGATCGCCGCATTGCGCAGCGCCAGATCGAAGCTGCCCTGGATCAGGTCGAACTCCATGTCGGTGAGTCGCAGGTCCAGATTGATACCCGGATGCAGCGCCAGAAACTCGGGCAGAATCGGGCGCGATATAGAGCTGGGCGAAGGTGCTCGGCGCCGTGAACCTCAGGGTACCCGTCGCCCTCGCATTGCCGCGGCCCAATGCGGCTCGGGCCGCGTCTTCCTGCGCGAGGATCTCCCGGGCATAAGGCAGTAACTCCGCGCCCTCCAGCGACAGGGCTACCTTGCGCGTCGAACGGCGCAACAGGTCTGCCCCCAACGCCTTCTCCAGCTTCGCCAGCTTGGCACTGGCCACGGCCGGCGCCATCCCCAGCTCGCGGCCGGCGGCACTGATGTTGAGTTTCTCGGCCGCGAGTACAAACAGCCGAACGCTTTCAGTGTCCATGGAATTATATCCATTTTACGAATTCTGAACTCCAGAATAGTCTATTTTTATTCAGGTCTCGAAAGACTAACTTACTGCGCAACACCTGATCACCAACCTCGGGAGATGCGTAATGAACTACGACGGCTTCACCACCTTCAGCGTCCGGATCGAAAACGCTGTCGCATGGGTCACCTTCGACTACCCGCCGGTCAACATCCAGGGACTGCCGATGCTGGCGGACCTCAACAACCTGGCGCAGAAGCTGGAAGCTGACAACACCGTAAAGGTGGTCGTGTTCCAGTCGGCCCACCCGGAAATCTTCGTCGCCCATGCGGACACCAACTTCCTGAAGGACATGTCGGGCAAGGCCGTCTCACGCGACGAGGTGAAGCTCCTGGACCTGCAGGTCGTGCTGGAGCGGATCAGCAAGCTGCCCCAGGCGACCATCGCCAAGATCGAGGGCTTCGCCCGAGGCGGCGGCCATGAGTTTGCGCTCGCCTGCGACATGCGATTCGCGGCCCGCGGCAAGGCCAGGTTCATGCAGATGGAGGTCGGCATGGGCATCCTGCCGTGCGGCGGCGGGGCATCGCGCATGGCGCGTCAGGTCGGCCTCGGCCGGGCGCTGGAGATCGTCCTGGGCGCCCGTGATTTCGATGCAGAGCAGGCCGAGGCCTATGGCACGGTCAACCGCGCCCTGGACGCGGACGAGATCGGACCTTTCGTCGAGGACCTGGCAAACCGCATTGCGCTGTGGCCGTCCGCGTCGATCAACGCCACCAAGCAGGCCGTTTATGAGTCCATCGATCTGCCGATCCAGGACGCCCTTCGCGCCGAAGCCTACTGGCTCTACCAGGCGACCAGCCAAACCCCGGCGCTCAAGCGCTTCCAATGGGCGGACGAGCAAGGCGCGCAGTTCGACATGGACAATCAGCGCGGCTGGCCAGACGTGCTCGTCAAGGTCCAGGAGGTCAACGACTAAGCGCCGAAGACCTCCGGGAATCCGTTCAATCGAGCAGACCAACGAAACACTCCGAGGAAACAGACCAATGAGAGCAATGATCCTCAAAGAATACGGCAGCGAGGCCGAGTTCCAGTCGGCCGAGCTGCCTCAGCCCACTGCTGAGGCTGGCCACGTGGTGGTGCGTGTAGCGGCGACTAGTGTGAACACGGTCGATACCATGATCCGTCAACTGGGCAGGGATCTGCCCCTTTCGCCCGATCTGCCTGCCGTTCTCGGCATGGACTTCGCCGGCACCGTCGAGGCAGTGGGCGAGGGTGTGGCGGACTTCGCCCCGGGAGACGAGGTCTTCGGCTGTGCCGGGGGACTCGCGGACCTGCAGGGCGCGCTGGCAGAGTACATGCCGGCCGATGCGAGGTTGATTGCCCACAAGCCGAAGACCCTTTCGATGCGCGAGGCGGCAGCGCTGCCGCTGGTCGGTATCACCGCCTGCGAGGGGCTGGTGAGGGCGGGCGCTCGAGCCGGCCAGAAGGTTCTTGTGCATGGCGGTGCTGGCGGCGTGGGGCATGTCGCCGTGCAATTGGCCAAGCATTTCGGCGCTGAGGTCTATGCAACAGGCACCGGCGAAAAGCACCTCGGAGTCATCGAACAGTATGGCGCCACGGCCATCGACTATCGGGCCGAAAAGGTCGCCGATTATGTAGAGAAACATACCGGCGGTGCCGGCTTCGATGTCATTTTCGACTCTGTCGGCGGGGCCAACATGACGAACTCCTTCGAAGCGGCCGCGTTGAATGGCAACATCGCCTCAACGGTCGCCTTGGTGGAGCTGGACTTGACCCCGGCGCACTTCAAAGGCCTGTCACTGCATGTTGTCTTCATGCTCATCCCGATGCTGTACGACCACAAGCGGGATGAACACGGGGCCATTCTGGCGAAGCTCGCGGAGATCGTGGACACGGGCGCATTGCGGCCTTTACTCGGCGAAGAGCGATTCGGCCTAGCGGAGGTTGGGAACGCCTACGACCGCCTGACGAGCGGGCACGCCACGGGGAAGGTGGTCGTGGAGATCTAAGGGTTTCAGAGCCAGGGGGTTCAAGTCACGCCCAGGGTATCCAGCACTCAACCTGCCGTTCGCCGATCGCGGCGAGCGATTTCGCGACAGCTTCGACTACATCGAGCGCGTGTGGGAAGACGCCCCGCCGTTCGAGAACGCCTACGGCAGCCCCTACGGCGGGATGGACATGTTGCCGAAACCCACATCGGGGAACGTGCCGCTGCTCATCACCGGCGGCAGCCAGCAGGATCCCGATTGGATCGCGCAGCATGGGGATGGCTGGATCACCTACCCACGCGGAGTCGCCGCGCAGGCCAAAATCATCAACGACTGGCGGGCCCGCGTCGAGGCGGTCGGCGAACCCGCCAAACCGGCGGTGCAGTCGCTCTACGTCGATCTGACCAAGGAGCCTCAAGCACCGTCGCGACCTATCCACTTGGGATTCCGACTGGGCGTGAACCATCTTCGCGCCTATCTGAAATCGCTAGAGGCGATCGGCGTCAACCACGTGGCGCTGAATCTACGGTTCAACCAAGCGGACACGGAAGAAACGATGCAACGCCTCGCCGACGACATCCTGCCCGACTTCTCCGGGGCCGGCGTCGCTGACTGACGGGAAAAAGATCATGTCCAAGACCATTCTCATCACCGGTTCGACCGACGGCATCGGGCTGGAGACGGCCAAGATGCTGGCCACCCTGGGGCATCAGGTTTTGCTGCACGGGCGCAATCCTGAGAAGCTGGCGAACGCGCAACATTCGCTGTCCTCGCTATCCGCCGGCGGGCGCGTCGAAGGCTACGTCGCGGATTTTTCGCGTCTGCCGGATTTGGAAGCCTTCGCGCAAGCTGTAGCCGCGACGCACTGGAAACTCGATGTGCTGATCAATAACGCGGGTGTCTTCAAGACGGCCGAGACGAGAACACAGGATGGGCTCGATGTGCGCTTCGCGGTCAATACAATTGCACCCTATCTGCTCACCCAGAAGCTTCTGCCGCTGCTGGGCTCATCCGGGCGGGTCATCAACCTGTCGTCCGCGGCGCAATCCCCGGTCGAGGCCGATGCGCTGGCCGGACGGGTCCGCTTGTCCGACGACCTCAACGCCTATGCCCAAAGCAAACTGGCACTCACAATGTGGTCGCGCGCTCTGGCGCTTTCGCTCGACCCCGGTGGCCCAGCGATCGTCGCGGTCAACCCGGGGTCGATGCTCGGCACGAAGATGGTTAAAGAGGGCTTCGGGGTGGCCGGCGGCGATGTCCGCATCGGCGCGGAGATACTGGTCCGCGCGGCGCTCGAAGAAGAGTTCGCGGCGGCTTCCGGCCAATACTTCGACAACGATAAGGGTCGCTTCGCCCAGCCGCATCGCGACGCGCTGGATCCGCGGAAATCCCAGGAGATCATTCGCGCCATGGAAGCGATTCTCGGCGAGACGACGCGGCCCGGTATGAACGCAGACGCTTCATGAGTGGGTGATGACGAAATCAACACCCTCTCGCGGTGCAGAGATGCGCCGCCCACTTCGGGCCTTTCGAATTCTTCGACGCGCCCTTCATTCGGCAACCAAAGGCGATAAC
>CAWDLA010000010.1:0-43026 GCA_963802975.1 uncultured Gammaproteobacteria bacterium | reverse complement strand
GGGTCTGGAGCCTGTAACGCTTGCGAAGGTTGAGTTTGACGGCGGACGGGAAGGTCGCGCCGACGACACGACCCGACGTGGGGGCGTGTACCGGTGCCGAGATCATCCCCTGGCTGTTGGCCAGCAGCTGGCCCTTGGCGACTTTCTGACCCCTTCGAACGGCGGGTGTTGCGGGCGCACCGATATGCTGCGGCAACGGGATGTGCAGCAAAGCCGGCATCGGCAGGTCTTCGATCGGGCAGTCGGCGGTCAATTTCTTCCGGCCGTCCGGATGCACGCCGCCTCGGATCTTGAATAGCCTCATGGCGTTCGCGTCCTCATCGCAATCTATGCGGCACGGGCCGGATTCGGCCAGTACCACGTCTGCAGGGTCGCCTCGACGGGCCGCATCTCGATGCACTCGGTGGGACACACGTCGAAGCACTTCTCACAGCCGATGCAGGCGTCCGCGAACACGGAGTGGATCATTTTGGGGCCGCCGAGGATGGCGTCCGTCGGGCAGCGCTTGAAGCACTTGGTGCAGCCGACGCACAGGTTCTCGTGGATGTGAGCAATCACCGGCGCCTTGTCCTCGACGCCGGACAGGTCGACGCTGACACCGAGCAAGCCCGCCAGCTCCTCCGCCAGGGCGCGCCCTCCCGGAGGGCAGAGGGTAACCGGGGCCTTGCCGTCTGCGACCGCTTGTGCCGCAGGGGTGCAGCCGGGAAAGCCGCATTGGCCGCATTGGGACCCCGGCAGCAGTGCTTCGACCCCCTCCACCACCGGGTTGCCGTCGACCTTCAGGTACCGGGCGGCGAGTCCGAGTAGCCATCCAAGCGTCAGGCCGAGGGCGGTGAGACTGGCGATCGCAGCTAGCATGTCTGTCGTCCCCCCTGCGCGTTGAGTCTGTTTCTATCCACTGGTCAGCCCTGCGAACCCCATGAATGCCAGCGACAGCAGCCCGGCGGTCACGAAGGCGATGGGTACGCCCGCGAAGGCTGCCGGCACTTGGAGCAGGGCCAGGCGCTCGCGCATGCCGGCGAACATCACCATCACCAAGGTGAACCCCATGGCTGATCCGAACCCGTATACCACGCTCTCCAGGAAGCTGTGCTGCATCTTGAATGTTGAGCAGCGCCACACCCAGGACGGCGCAGTTGGTTGTGATCAGCGGAAGGAAGATTCCCAGCACCTGATAGAGCGTCGGCGAGATCTTGCGTACCGCCATCTCCGTGAACTGTACGACCGCCGCGATGACCAAGATGAAGGTCAGGATGCGCAGGAAACCTAGATCCAGCGGACCGAGTACGAAACGCTCCAGCAGCCAACTGGCTACCGCCGCCAGCGTGAGCACGAAGGTGGTTGCCAGTCCCATGCCGACGGCGGAGTCGAGCTTGTTGGAGACCCCCATGAAGGGGCACAACCCCAGGAACTTGACCAGGACCACGTTGTTTACCAACGCGGTGCCCAGAACGATCAGCAAGTAGTCGCCCATGCGGCCTCCGTCAATACAGTGCTCATGGCTCTCGACCCGTGAGAAGCAAATTGGGTGCCAATCCGATGGACCGCGGGCGCTTCCACGCGGCGGAGAGCCGCCTTATGTTGGTGCGGTGCAGCATTCCGGCGCCCTAAATAGGGGTCTCAACTATCAATCGGTTGGGCTGCATCCCCCTCTATTCGAGCGGGCATTCGAACGGGCTGCGGAGCGGGCCCCCGGGAGCGGATGCATCCGGTGCTGATGCGGTGTGCCGATGCCTACAAGGGACCTTTTCGACTCAGGACTTTGTCGCGAACGCGACATGGCGCCAGGGCGCTGTGCGAAGCTCGTTGATCGAGCGGGCGTTCGCCAGGCTTTCAGAATGACGCGAGGCGCGGGGTGGGCGACGAGGCACGAATATTGCCGCTTTCCGAAGTAAATACCTCAGGAGAACCGCGCGTGGTAACCCGAAGCTCTTCAGATCTCAGCATACCGGTCGCCGTAGATTCTCTGGACCGGTTTTTGACGGACCCGCCTGCAGGGACGCCGATCGAGGTAATAGACCTGCTGAGCCTGATGGCTGGCGACCCGAGCGATCCTCTGCCGCCGCGCATCTATTTCGAGGCGGTCGAGCAGTCGCCCGTGGCGATCTCGATCACGGATGCCAAGGCCGACATCCTTTACGTCAACCAGGCATTCGAGACTCTGACGGGCTATGTCCGAGACCAAGTGCGGGGCAAGAACCAGTCCATGCTTTCCAGCAACGCGACGCCGGATTCCCCGTATAGACAGCTGTGGCGCACCATCTCCATAAAGAACACCTGGTCCGGCACCTTGGTCAACCGCACCCGCGACGGTCGCGATTACATCGCCTCTCTAACGATATCGCCGGTGCTCGACCAGACCGGCGCGATCGCCTTCTTCCTCGGCAGGCACCAGGATGTGACCAGCGAGTATGAGCTGGAGGCCCAGTTGCGCCAGCAAAAGACGCGTATTGAGACGGTGCTCGATGCGGCCCCGGTGCTGGTGGTATCTCTCGACGAGTCGGGGAAAGTGTGCCTGGACAACCACGAGTACAAGAAACTGCTTGGGGATCTACGCGGACGAGAGCCCATCGATGTCCTGCGTCAGGCGCTCGACGAGCAGGCGAGATTCGACCCCCTGGAGGCAATTCGGGCAGGACGCAGCTTCAAGGACGTGGAGGTCAGTATCGAGATTCCGGGCAGCGGCGGACCTGGCGCGGTTTCTCGTCAACAAGATCGGCAAGTCACAGGGCAGGGAGCTCAGGATCACGGATAGCGCCCTGCGGGTACTGATGCGCCACGACTGGCCGGGCAACGTGCGCGAGCTGGAAAACTGCCTGGAACGCGCTGCCGTGATGAGCGAACAGGGCGTCATCGACCGAGATGTGATCCACTTGGCAGGACTCGATGTCGGCGCGGCGGACCACGAGCCCTCGATATCCACCGCTGCATCTCCTCCAGTCGATCTCAATGACCCGAACCTGGACGAGCGCGAGCGTGTCATCGCCGCCTTGGAAGAAGCCGGCTGGGTGCAGGCCAAGGCGGCGCGGTTGCTCAACATGACCCCGCGCCAGATCGCCTACCGCATTCAGACGCTGAAGATCCGGGTCCGGCAAATTTGACCGGCTCCGGGAGCTTCAGCGTCTGAATTTTTGGCGCAAGATGTCAGGATCATGCGTGGAGAGTGTTGTCCCAGCCCTTCTGGTGACGATGTCTGAGACCCTCTACGGACGTCACCGACCTGCTGGGAGAGGTGTTGGGCTTACGCTACACCCGACTCTACGGATCCGCGTACTGAACCGGCGCTTGCGGTCCTTTTCTGATCATGGGCTTGACGTAGTGACCGGCAGAAGTGTCCCGATAGCAGTCCCTCGCCGCCGAGTATAAGAGCCCCGATTCTCGGCCGAGTGCGGTCACCGATTTGTGATCGAACCATGGCCGCAAACCATCATCAAGCAGACCTTCCGAACATAACCTCGGCTTATCCCGGCGGCTTGAAGAAAAATCATGCGCTGTCGAATGGTTTCAGTGTTTGCCTTAGGTTATGTATACACTGTCTTCGGAATTCCCGGATTTCCCCACTCCCCCCATTTTATCAACGGAGTTCTCCTCTTCGATGTCTTCCAGAGACAGTTCCGAGGATAGATCCGTGAACTTGGAGCGTTTGGAGTGGTAGCGTATGTGTTGCATTACGTGGGTCTTGGACCCGGCGAATTCCACGGCCTGCCCTTCGTCAACGCGGTCTTCGTCGAACAGCTTACAAAGTGCCCGGTCGAACGACTGCATGCCATAGTGCGCTCCCTGGTCTATCGTGGTCTTAAGGCTTTCGTAATCTAGCTTGGCGATCAGGTCTGCCACGCGCGGGGTGTTGATCAGGATCTCGATAGCGGCGACCTTACCGCCATCGGTCGAGGGGACCAGGCGCTGGCAAACGATGGCGCCAAGGTTTTGCGACAGCCGCTTCGCCTCCTGCTCCAGCGCCTCCTTGTCAAAAAAGCCGAGCATTCGTTCGATCGACGAGATTGCGTTGTTCGCGTGGATGGTCGACAAGCAAAGGTGACCGGTGTTCGCGAACTTTATCGCGTATTCCATGCTCACCGTGTCGCGGATCTCGCCCATCAGGATGACGTCGGGCGCCTCGCGCATCGCGGCGCGCATGCCATTCTCGAAGCTTAGCGTGTCGGTACCGATCTCCCGTTGGGCCACCAATGACTTCTTGTGGGGATGCATGAACTCGATCGGATCTTCAAGCGTGATGATGTGCCCGGGAAAATTGCTGTTCCGGTGATCGATCATAGCGGCAAGGGTCGTCGACTTACCCGAGCCAGTGGCCCCGGCGACTACGATCAAACCGTGCTTTTTCTCCACCAGCTTCGTAAGGACCTGGGGTACGCCGAGGCCGTCGATGGTAGGAATATCCCCTTTTACGTGACGCATGACGATGGAAACGTCTCCGCGCTGGCGAAAGGCATTGCCTCGGAACCTCCCTACCCCTCTGAATGAAAAAGAAAAATCTACTTCGCCGACCTCCTCGAATTCCTTCATCCGGGCGTCGGTGAGCATGGACCGCAGGATGCGTTCGGTATCGCCTGGCTCCAGCGTCGAATCCACAAGCTTAAAGCCGAACCCGCCCTTAACGGTCGGTTTAGCGCCCGTATGCAGGAATAGATCCGAGCCTTCGTTCTTCACCATCAGAGTGAGATAGGCACCGATCTTTGCCTCTGGGTTGCTGCGCGTCTGCTGATTCATGGAGACTCCCTGGTTGAGTTCCGCTTGGCGTCTATCCCGGTCTTCTTCCCGTGCCGTATCAAAAAAAAACCTATCCGCCTAAACGGCTTTGATACAGCGCCATAAGTTCCGGCAAAGCCCGAATTCAGATATTGAGTAGCGGAATGAAATATGGTGACTCTAGGATCCCCGAACATATATGCGGGCGCTGTGAGCAGAGTCACGAAAGCAAGATGGGAGCGGCCAGAGGCTGTTTACGTAGTGCTCCGTATGTGTTGACCCCCTTTTCTAAGCTGCTGATTCTACATTATAAAAAGAGGATCATCCCGCAATTTCAGAACACGACTTCTGCTTGTTGGCATTAGAAAAAAGCGAGCCAAGTCAGACTGCTCGATAGTCTGTGCGCCAACGCCGCTGCCGGCTCCGTAGTCGAGCTGAATTTGAATCGCCCCTTCGGTGTTCGCTTCGGCGAAAGTCAGCCCAGCGCAGGCAAAATGTCCGTCTTCGAGAAATCGTCGCCCTTGAACAGCAACGGAAGGCCCGAGGACTTCGACAGCGCGTACGCGAAGCAGTCGCCGAAGTTCAGGCGTGCCGGATGATTGCCCTTGCCGAAGTCGAGATAGGCTTGGCGGGCGATGTCCGCATGCTCGCGGCTAACGGTTTCGACACGGACGTCCGCCCGCGAGACCAAAGCATCGAACTGTCTACCCGCCGTTGCTCCGATCTGATTGTCGATGACGATACCCGCCTCCAGGTAGTTTGCGGCCGACATCAGCCGCACCTCGACTCCCGCGATCGCTGACGCATAACGTTCCGCATCGTCCTCCGCGAACAATATGGCCAAGACTGCAGAGGTGTCGATGATCATCGGGGAAGACCTCGCTCGTCATAGAGCAGTTCGCCGTGGTCTGTGGCGTCGTGTCGTCCGTGGGCGGCGCACCGTTTCCCGATGGCGATCAAATCGGCCGCGAGCTTCTCCCGATCCCGATCCCGCCTTATGCGTTCGAGTCTCTCGCGAAGCGCTTCGATCACGGCCTGGGTCTTGCTTTCGCCCGTCAGCTCGGATAATGCGCGCACGAGACGGTCGGCCTCGGCGCTCTTGATGTTCAGTGACATCCGATTTCCGCCTGCGTAGAAGGATCTTCAACCCGTCTACCATCCGCTCTTACATGGGGTCAATTTCGGTTTGGCGATGGGTTTCCTTTTGGGGTTTGAGCGGAGTGACGGATCTCTCGGCGACACCGATCCCGGGGAAGGAGCCTCTGTTCGTCTTGCGACAGGAGGTTGCTCCGCGGCTGTCGCACTTCTGACAGAGGCGTTTTCATCCGGAATGAAATCGTAAGAAAAACAATCGGAAATGCGGGTGCTTCCGACTAGGCACGCGTCTTGCTGAATCGCTTCCAGAGCCGTTTCGAAACACCGGGGCCGACGCGCCCGACATTTCTGGAGGCCAGCCGATGGAGCTGAAAGTCCTGGGGCGAGACAGGCCGGCACAGCCGGGAGCGGGGGGAGGATGCTCTTAGAGCGGTTGCGGCAGCAGCCCTAATGTGAGCAAGTCTCAGCTTTCCCATCTGCCCGAGGCGATCCGTGAGAAGGTGCACAATCATCCCTGCTATTCAGAGGAGGCGCACCACCACTATGCCCGGATGCACGTGGCCGTCGCTCCTGCCTGCAACATCCAGTGCCACTACTGCAACCGCAATTACGACTGCGCGAACGAGTCCCGCCCCGGCGTGGTTTCGGAGCTGCTGGCCCCGGATCGGGCGGTGAAAAAGGTCATGGCGGTGGCCGCCAAAATCCCGCAGATGACGGTACTCGGCATCGCCGGACCCGGCGACCCGCTCGCGAATCCGGAGCGAACTCTCTCGACCTTCCGGGAACTCACCGATAAGGCCCCGGACATCAAGCTTTGCGTTTCGACCAACGGGTTGGCGTTGCCCGATCTGGTCGACGAGCTGTGCGAGCATAACATCGACCATGTGACCATCACCATCAACTGCGTGGATCCCGAAGTGGGCGCCAAGATCTACCCCTGGATCTTTTGGAAAAACTGCCGGATCAAAGGGGCCAAAGGTGCGAAAATTCTGATAGAGCAACAGCAAAAAGGACTTGAGATGTTGGTCGAGCGAGGCGTGTTGGTCAAGGTCAACTCGGTCATGATCCCGGGTGTGAACGACGAGCACCTCAAGGAGGTATCGAAGATCGTCAAGTCCAAGGGTGCGTTCCTGCACAACGTGATGCCGCTGATCGCCGAAGCCGAGCACGGCACCTTCTACGGGGTCATGGGGCAACGCGGCCCGACTCACGAGGAGCTGCAGTCCTTGCAGGACGAGTGCGCCGGCGACATGAACATGATGCGTCACTGCCGCCAGTGCCGTGCCGACGCGGTGGGTCTGCTCGGCGAGGACCGGGGTGCCGAGTTCACCATGGACAAGATCGAGGACATGGAGATCGACTACGCGAAAGCGATGGAAGAGCGGAAACAGGTCCATGCCGCCATAGAGGCGAACCGCGAGGCGCAGAAAAAGCAGTCCCCGGAGCGCTTCGTCTCTCTTGCCCAGATCAAGGGTGCGGGAAAGAAGGAGACACGCCCGGTGCTGATGGCGGTGGCCACCGAGGGCCACGGCCTGATCAACCAGCATTTCGGTCACGCCCGGGAATTTCTGGTCTACGAGGTCAGCGCCACCGAGGTGCGCTTCATCGGTCACCGCAAGGTGGATCTCTTTTGCGCCGGTGGGGACAGCTGCGGCGATGCGGAGACTGCGCTGCAGAAGACCGTCCGAGCCCTTGAGGGCTGCGAGGCGGTGCTCTGCTCCAAGATCGGTTACGAGCCCTGGGGCATGCTGGAGGATGCCGGAATCACTCCCAACGGCGAGCACGCCATGGAGCCTATCGAAGGGGCGGTTGCGTCCGTCTACCGTGAGATGGCGGAGGATGGGGGGCTGACGGCGTCCACACCCTCGAAGCTGCGGATGAGGGCCTGAAAAGCGGGGCCAGCTGAGAATCGGCGCGCTTCGCTTATCCACCCACGACGTTTCAGAAACAGACCAAAAGGGCTGCATCCATGGCATTCAAGATCGTCGAAGGTTGTGTGAACTGTTGGGCCTGTGTGCCCTTGTGCCCCAGTCAGGCAATCTACCTGCCGGATGACGCGACCGTTTCATACGGGCCACATTTTCTGATCGATGCGAAGAAGTGCACCGAGTGCGAGGGCGACTACACCGCGACCCAGTGCGCAAGTATCTGTCCCGTCGAAGGGGTCATTCTCGATGGCTTTGGGATGGCCGTGAATCCGCCGGGATCGCTGACCGGGATTCCTCCGGATCGTATGGCGGAGGCCATGGCCGAGATCCAGGCTCGTTAGCGTCCACCCGCAGGAGGATCAGACATGTCTGCTGCACATCCACGACCGACGACTGCGTTCTCTAAGACCGGGCAGGACGCCTATTGCGCTCCTCCGAGGGTTGCGTGATGCGCTTGATCCCGGAGTCGGAATCCGCAGACGGCAGAGCCGACGCCGCTGTCGATGTCTCGCGCCATCGCGACTCCGTGGAGGTTGCTCCCGGCGTTCATTGGATCGGCGCCCTCGACCCGACGCTGCGGACCTTCGACATTATCCTGCGCACCGCCAACGGTACGACTTACAACGCCTATGCCATCCGCGGCAGCGAGGGTGTCGCCATCGTCGACACGGTCAAGCGCGAGTTCTCGGACGAGTTCTTTGCCCGCCTGGAAACCGTTGCGCGCTACGACGAGATCCTGGTGATCGTTCTCAATCACCTGGAGCCGGACCACAGCGGTGCGTTGCCAGAGCTGATGCGTCGCGCGCCTCAGGCCCAGCTCTACGTCTCCACGCGGGCCACCTCCATGCTCAAGGCACTACTCAAGCCGAAGGAAGCCGATCGGCCCTTCGACTACGCCACCGTAAGCACCGGCGACGAGGTGAGCTTGGGTGATCGCACGCTGAGGTTTCTGCACACGCCCTTCCTGCACTGGCCCGATACCCAGTGCACCTACCTGGTCGAGCAGCAGGTGCTCTTCATCTTCTACATGAGCTCCTACGGGAACACCGCCCGCATGGCCGAGGCCATTCGCGCGGGCGCGGAGGAGAAGGGCGGGGTGCGCGTCTCCCTCTACGATCTGCAGGGCGGTGAGACCGATCCCTTCGTCGATCTGATCGAGGCCGCGGATGCCCTGGCCTTCGGCTCGCCAACGATAAATGGAGATGCGGTCAAGCCGGTCTGGGACCTGCTTTCGTCGCTCGCCGTGGTCAACCTCAAGGGGAAGATCGGCGCGGCCTTCGGCTCGTTCGGCTGGAGCGGAGAAGCGGTGAGGATGATCGAGGATCGTATGCGGGGGCTCAAGATGCGTATCCCGATCAACGGGCTTCGGCTGAAGCTCATTCCCACGGACGAGGAGATCGAAGGATGCCACGACTTCGGCCGCAATCTCTCCGGCGCGCTGCTCGGCGACAAGACCGAAGGTGGGTTAATCGATTTCGCCGACCTCGCTTGATGCAGGTTTCCGAGCTCCGAAGCGCAGGACCGAATACCAAATCGAGACAAAAACAATCCACCCTCAACGAGGGGGAGACAGGTTCCGAATCGTCAAACAGATATCTCAGGAGTCTGACACTATGCCAAAAGCGAAGATCACGTTTGAGGACATTGAACAGACCGTCAATGTTCCCGCGGGCACCCGCGTCATCGAGGTCTCGGAAAAGATCGGGGCCGGCATCATCTACGGCTGCCGCGAGGGAGACTGCGGCACCTGCATGATGCATGTCACCGACGGCTGGAACAATCTCACGGAGCCGTCGGTGCTCGAGGAGAAGATCCTGCGCGAGAACATGGCCAGCCGTCACGATCGCCTTGCCTGCCAGGCGCAGATCCTTGGCAGCTGCAAGGTCAAACCCGCATAGGCGATTGGCGGCAATCACCTCAATTCCCGAATTGCTTCCGGAGAACCCTCATGGCCCTCGTTACCTTCAGCAATCCCGATTACAAGGACAAGACCGTTTACGCTGCGAGGCGGAAGGGGTTTATACCTGCCGAGTACCTTCCTGTGAGGCGTGTGTGGACTACCCTGTTTGCTTTGGACCCGAGGATTGAGAGTATCTCGCTCCTGACGGCGGGCGAGCCCAACATCGGCCTGAAGTCCCGGGTAACCGGGGCTTATCTGGGACTGGCCGTCGCCGAGGCGAGTCGGTGCCAGTCCCAAGTCACCCACCACAATAGATTGGCGGATCTGGGTACCCTGACCGTCATCCGGATGGTTCAGGCCGCGCTTTTGAACGGTGGTCGCGGCGAGCTCAAACGCCTGGCGGACGACCTCGCCGCGGCACGGCCGCAGTATCGGCACGACACCAGGCGCATGGAGAACCCGAGCGGTTATATCGTCGACACCCTGCGTGCGGTCTTCCAGGCCCTGTTCGCCGCCGATGGCTTCGAGGCCGCGCTCGTGGACGTGATCAACAGGGGCGGAGATTCCGATACCACGGGTGCCATCCTGGGCATGATTGCCGGTGCCCTCTACGGGGTCGGTGGCATACCCCAACGTTGGTTGTCCGCGCTGGATCGGGAGGCGAGTACCGCCTGTCTGGAGCAGGCGGAGGCCCTTTTGCGTCTCTCCCCGTTCTGCCGAAACTGCGCGTAGCCGACGAAATCCGCTATCGGCACCTTGCTTCTTGCACCTCGCCGACCTCCTCTTTGCCGAACCCGGCGGCCCGCAACAGATCCTGGATGTCCGCTTCTACGACTACGATACCTTTGCTCCGGCAGAAACGCCGCTCCTTCTCTGTCGGATCGGCGATCAGGGCGTAGCCGGAGGGCGCGCTGCCCCCATAGATCATGTCGGACAGCACCATGCGTTCGGTGTCGCGCAGCAAGCGCAGCCCCAGGAATACATACTGACGGTTGCGGCGGTAGAGCTTGAGGAAGTCGGGAATCGCAAAGCCGCCCATCAACTCGGTGATGTAATCCACGTAGTCCGCGTCCGAGGCAATATAGGTCGAGTCCGGTCGAGGGCTGCCCATCGGTTTGAACAGGATCGGAAGCTTTGTATCAACCTCTTGCTGCTCTACCTCGCGATAGCTTTCACCATCGTGATGATGGATGCGGAACCGGTAGTCGGTTCCGCCCACTCGGGAGATCCCCCGCACCAGGGTATGCGGCGTATTCCCATAGGAATCCTGCAGCTGTGTGTCCCGATTGATGTCGATGACGTAGGGTGGGCGAATCGATCGGATCCAGTCGTGAACCGGCGAACGGGTCCAGTTTCGGTCGCCGCCGTAGGTAGCGTCCAGGAATCGGGTCACAGCTCCGCGTCCGCGCTTCAACTCTACATCCATGGCAGCCCGGGGGAACTCCCACATCAGCCGTTGCGCCATGGGCCTGGCGTTGTTCATGGCAAGGATCAGGCTGTCGCTGTCCGCGGGGATGGCGGTGCCCGTAGCCGGGTCGATGACGCCTTGCAGTACACCAGGTCCCAGGTACGGGACCAACTCACCGCGCTCGATACCGTCTCCTAGCTCCAAAAGTTGTTCTGACACTCTGCTTCACCCGCCTTCTTGAGAATGCCTGGCGAGACGCAAGAAAGTTGCCATCTTGAAACTGATGGCAAATCAACACCAACGGAACGGGCTGGAGGGATGCAAGGCGACAACCTGTCGCAATCGCGACAAGGCGAGAGAATTCGGGATCGTCACAAGGGTAAATCGTCCGAGTCGAAGCGCGGTGGAGCATTAAAGAGTGCTAATTGCCACCTCGTAGACTTCGCCAATCACCACGAATTCGTCCTCTCCCTTGAGCATCCCGGGAAGGAGCCGGTTGAAGAAGAAGATCTTCGGCAGGGGGACCGAGACCTCCAGGATGTAGTCGCCGAATTCCTCCGATCGCTCGCTGCTGGCGCTGAAGCTGTTCAGGTTGTTGAGCAGGACTCGATATCGGCCGCGTCCGCTCCGGATGAGAATCGATTCCCCGAATCGACGCGAATAAGTCCCCGTGCAGAGGACGCGTTCCGTCCAACTCCAGAGGAACCGGATGCGCCTGATAGGTGAGACTGCCGAGGATGAAGGCGGGCAGGTTGCAGCGGTTCATCGACAGGCGTGCCGACGGCGGCAGCGCGGGCTGGCCGCAAGGCGGATATTTGGATGATTGTCTGTTGTTATCCATACAGGTCACACGGCATTGTTGCCTATGCTACCAAGCCCGTGGACCTGGTGTGTCAGGAAATATGCGAGTTGAACCAGTACGTTAATTTCCATCTACAACGTTGGCGCGAGGCTTGCGTAACTCTGGATGAAGGCAATTTTGTTCAACCCGCTGCGAGCAGCGAGCAACCCGGGAGATCTACCAATGGCACTGCGTCAATGCGCCATCTACGGCAAAGGCGGAAGCGGAAAGTCTACCACCACCCAGAACCTGGTCGCCGGTCTGGCAGAGCTCGGCAAAAACGTCATGATCGTCGGTTGCGACCCCAAGGCCGACTCTACCCGACTGATCCTGCACTCCAAGGCGCAACACGCCATTATGGAAATGGCGGCCAAGGCGGGCTCCGTCGAGGATTTGGAGCTGGAAGACGTGCTGAAAACCGGCTACGGCGACATCAAATGTGTCGGTTCCGCGGGCCCGAGCCTGGCGTCGGCTGCGCCGGCCGCGGCGTTATCACCGCCATCAACTTCCTGGAGGAAGAGGGTGCGTACGACGAGGACTTGGATTTCGTCTTCTACGACGTGCTCGGTGACGTAGTCTGCGGCGGCTTCGCGATGCCGATCCGCGAGAACAAGGCCCAGGAGATCTACATCGTCTGCTCCGGAGAGATGATGGCCATGTACGCGGCCAACAACATCTCCAAAGGCATCGTGAAATACGCAAACTCAGGTGGCGTCCGCCTTGCCGGCCTGATCTGCAACAGCCGCAACAATGGCAGATTTAACGCGCGAAGAAACCCAGGCCCTGATTCAGGAGGTCCTGGAGGTCTACCCGGACAAGGCCAAAAAGGATCGGGCCAAGCATCTGGCGGTCAACGACCAGTCCGTCGAGCAGTCCAAGAAGTGCATCACCTCGAACCGCAAATCCCTGCCCGGTGTCATGACCGTTCGCGGCTGCGCATACGCCGGCTCCAAAGGCGTCGTCTGGGGACCGATCAAGGACATGATCCATATCTCCCACGGTCCAGTGGGCTGCGGTCAGTATTCCCGCGCCGGGCGCCGAAACTACTACGTGGGTTTCACCGGGATCAACACCTTCGGCACCATGAACTTCACCTCCGACTTTCAGGAGAAGGACATCGTGTTCGGCGGCGACAAGAAGCTCGATAAAATCATCACCGAGATCGAGCAGTTCTTCCCCCTGAGCAAGGGCATCACCATCCAATCCGAATGCCCCATCGGCCTGATCGGCGACGACATCGAAGCTGTCGCCAAGAAGCAGGCCAAGGCGCTCGGCAAGCCGGTCGTGCCGGCGCGCTGCGAGGGCTTCCGCGGCGTGTCTCAGTCCCTCGGGCACCACATCGCAAATGACTCCATCCGCGATTGGGTCATCGGTAACCGGGACGGTGACGAGTCCTTCGAAAAGACCCCGTACGACGTGGCGGTCATCGGCGACTACAACATCGGAGGTGACGCCTGGGCCTCGCGCATGACTGCCTGCGCCTGGAACTGAAGCCCTACGGAATCGATGTGGTCATCGTCGAGGCGGGCATCATCAGGACCGAGTTTGGCGAAGTGCTGATGGACCCCATGCTCAAGCGTTCCGGCAATGGTCCCTACAGCAAGATGGCGCATTCCGTCGCCTCCGCCACTCGGACCTCGTACGAGAAAGGCGGCGCTTCCGACCCGCAGGTGATCGTGGATCTGATCCTCAAGGTGGTGCGCGCAGACAAGCCGAAGACCCGCTATGCCGCGGGCAAGCACGCCAAGCCGATGATGTTCATCCGCAAGCGGTTCGGCGACCGCATGTTCGACCGCATGGCTCTCTCAACCGTGAAGTGAGGAGTTCGATCCATGAAAGACTTCAAAGCTGAGAGGTCTGACTATTATGAGAAATAGGCTATATTTCCTGTCACTTCTGCTGGGTGCATTCGTGGCATTCTCGTCCCTGTCGGCAACGCCGCCGGAGCCGACGCCTCCGGACGACGCCGCGGAGAAAGATGCGGCGGTTCTCCTTCACGGGCTGGGGCGTACCAACAGCGCCGTGTGGCTGCTCGCCGCGAGGCTGGAGAATGCGGGCTTTCTCGTCGAACGTATCGGCTACCATTCGCTCACACAATCCCCGGATGAGATTCTCACCGAGGTCAGTCGGAAGATCGACGCATGCTGCGCGGGACGCCGTCAGAAGATCCATTTCGTCGGCCATTCGCTGGGCGGTCTGGTGATCCGTGCCTACCTGCAGGAGCACCGCGAGGAACATCTCGGCCGCGTCGTCATGGTCGGGACACCCAATCAGGGAACCGAGCTGGTGGACAGATTCCGCGACAACTGGCTGTTCCCACTGCTGGGTCCGACGACCGCCGCATTGGGTACCGACAATGGCAGCCTGCCGAGCGGGCTCTCAGATCCATACTATCCGGTGGTTGTGATCGCCGGTGTCAACGGCAGTGGACGGAACGACCATGTCCTTCGAGGCCGGGATGATGGCCTGGTGCCCGTCGAATCGACCAAGCTGGCGGGAATGAGCGATTTCATCGACGTCGAAAGCGGTCACTCGATGATGCGATACGATAAGGAGGTCGCCCGTCAGGTGGTCGCTTTCTTGAAGCACGGCGAATTCTTTAGTTCGACCGACGGACATTCCAACAGAGCGTTCTCCGGATAAGGATGCGAAGAGCTGAAGCGGGCGACTCACTTCACCGTACAACGCGGCTGGAAGCTGCTGATCTCTGACATGGGGATCAATCCCGCTGACGTGCTCACGCTTGCCGGCCTGCCCGCCGACCTGTTCTCGCGCAAAGACGCAAGCCTCAGTCCGGGGGATTACTTCAGGCTTTGGCATGGACTGGAGCAGGCAGCAGGCACCGAGGAGCTGCCTCTTGAGATCGGACAGGCCATTTCGGTGGAGGCCTTCGATCCGCCGATCTTCGCCAGCCTGTGCAGTCCGAATCTGAACACGGCCGTTCAGCGGCTTGCGCATTACAAACGGCTAATCTGCCCGATGTTCCTGACGGTGGACATCGGAGAGCGCCAGACCAGCGTTACCATCGATTGCTATGGCCATGAGGGTCAGCTTCCGCGCTTCCTCGGTGCCGCCGAGTTGGTGTTCTTCACGGCCTTGGCGCGTCTGGCCACGCGCCATCGGATCGTGCCCGCCAAGGTGGTGCTCACCCAACCGCCGGAGAACTCGGCACCCTTCGAGGTCTATTTCGGGACAAGCATTCGGACGGGCGAGGTCAACCGGATTGCCTTCTCAGTGGAGGATGCCAAACGTCCCTTCCTCACCGCGGATGCGGCGATGTGGGAGTTCTTCGAGAGTGGGCTCAAGAAACGCTTATCCGACCTGGTCGCGAAGGCCAGCATCGCCCAGCGCGTGAGAAGCGCCCTGCTGGAGATGCTACCCGGCGGGCAAAGCTCGATCGAAGAGGTGGCTAGCCGACTGGCAATGAGCAAACGCTCCCTGCAACGGCGCCTGAGCCGCAAATGGACGCATAGCTGCCGGTCGAAAATCGTTCCAGATTCTCGGACTCCGCCCTGATCCACTGGTCACCCGACGCATAACCAGAGACCGCTCTCTCTTCCAGCGAAGACCTGCCCGTGGTCGGCCCTTCTCCTCGACCGGCAGGTCCGTCCCATGAGGAGACCGTTAGCTGGAAAAGAAGTCAGTCGAGGGCATAGCGGAATGTTGTAACAAGTCTTCGAAGAAAGTTGCTTTATGAGTGCACAAAAGCCGGGGTTCGTGCTCCATTCAACATGCGCGTCCTACGGAGCCGTCGGCAAGATCACCGCGGCACGATCGATGAACCAGTAGGTGGCCAACGTGCCAATTGCATAGACTGGAACCGCACGCGCCCAGTTCCACGACGGCGCTCGAGGCGGCCTCGAGACCCAGTTCCACGCCGCGATAGTCGCCCATACCACGGCCACAAAGATCATCTGTCCAATCTCGACCCCGATGTTGAAGAACAGCAAGGCCAGCGGAATTTCCGACGGCGGCAGGCCGATTTCCGCCAATGCGCCGGCAAAGCCCAGCCCGTGCAGCAATCCGAAGGCGAAGGCGACGACCCACGGATAGCGGTACGTCAGACCGACGCGTCCCTGGCGAGCATGAACAATCTCGACGCAGACAAACAGGATGCTGAGCGCGATCACCGCCTCCACCGGCGCCGATGGCACCTCGATGACGCCGAGGGACGCGAGCGCCAGGGTGATGCTGTGAGCAACGGTAAACGCCGTGATCGTCTTCACCAGCATCCAGGGGCCGCGCACCATCAACAGCAGTGCCAGCACGAAAAGCAAATGATCGATACCTAATAGGATGTGCTCGATGCCTAGGGCGAGATAGCGCTTGGCGGCGGCGAGCCACGAACCGGATCCCGCTCGGAACAGCGCCAGATCGACGGTTATGTCAGCCCCTTCCTGCATGACCATCCGGCTCTTCGAGGTGCGATCAGCCCAAGTTACGGTCAGCAGGACACCTTCGCGCTGCCACGGCAGGACCAGCGTGTCGCGGGAAGTCAGGGGTTCGTCGCAGGTGAACTTGAAGCGGACTTCCGCGGGCCCGCGCTGGCCTCGCGGGTTACCGTTCAGGGCACAGCCTTCGGGCAGCTCCGGCGCGGTGATCAAATGGGCAAGCGCTCGCGGTACCTTCGCAAACAGCACATAGGTTCCCTTGGGCCGCTCTTTCAACTCCGCTTGGTCGATCCCCAAACTATGAGCAAACGCAGTAGCTGACACGAACGGAAACAGCAGGATGGCGAGCCGGATGAGGGTGGCGATGATTTTAGTCATCGGTCGCCGCCGCGCGCTCCTCGATGAGGATCCGGTAGTCCTGGCGCATGACTTCGAGTTCCCGGTCCAAGATCTGACGCTGCCTGGCCATGGCCCATTCGCCCTCGAGATAAGGCGCGGCCTCCTCGAAGGTCGGCACGCGCGGGGGATGGTACTTGGCGACGCGCACGAAATGTACCCCCCGGGGCGACTGGATCGGCCCGTGCCAGTCGTCGTCCTCGATGGCGAGGATCCGATGGGCGTTTTCCGGCCCAAATAACTGCACCAGCTCCCTCTGTCCTGCCAGCGGGATGTTACGTCCCACGCTCTCTCAGGTGAAGCATTCCGACCTAACTGAGGTGAAACGCAGGGGGGCATCTCGCACAGCTCGAGGAGGATTGCGCTCCTCGACCTATGCGGGATGAAGGTCGCTTAAAAAGGCAGTGGGTCGTTCTCGGGATGATCTCGGAGATCATCGAACAGGTCAGGTTGAGTGGAGTGATCGAGGCTCGCGGTATGGCGCGTGATCTGAGCGAAATAGATCCCTTCCAAGGCGCCGGCCACGGCATAGCAGGGCCTCGACGAGGCCGAAGCTTTGACACTCACCAAAGCTGACCCGGTTATGCTCAAAATAATTGACCCACCGGATGCGCAGTTGTTTGTAAATATTTTTTAATTTGTTGTTGGGCCTGTGGACCCTGTGGGCGAGAAGACCGAGAGTGTGGTCAACCTGTGGGCAACTGCTTGCAGTTGTCCATCGGGTTGTCCACACGGCCCGAAGGGCTCGGGCTGGTCCGAAGGACTCGTCCACAAGTCCACAGGCTGGGGCGCACCACTGGATGGCGTGGAGGATGCGCAACAGGTTGAGAAGGAGTGTCGGGCGGAATGCCGACCGCTCCAGCGGTCGCAGGAAGGTGATGCGAAGCTTACCGGCCATGCCGCATGGCGCAGTAACGGCAGACAGGGCATTGTGCCCACCAGCCCCGCTGAGGTCGTGATTGTCGCTCAGACTTCACAGCACGGTCGGTTAGTCTGAGGGAACGGACCTCGAGGCAGCGAAAAAACGTATACTGGATAAACATAAGGGGTATCCAGTTAGCTCCACCAATGTCAATATGTAGTGGTGAGCGACTTGCCGTTACATCCCGTCGCCGGGCGCGACTACCCCCGCGATTGGGGCCAGTTTCTCGATTGGTTCCGGGATGAAGAATCCTGTTTGAGATATATCGAGCGCCTGCGCTGGCCGCAAGGATTTGCTTGTCCGCGTTGCGGTCAAGCCGGCGAGGCGTATCGGTTGAGTCGCACACGTTTGATGTGCCGGGCCTGCCGGCATCAGTGTACAGTCACAGCCGGAACCATCTTTCAGAAGACACGTACGCCGCTGAGAAGTTGGTTCGCCGCTGTGTGGTACGTCACCAACCAGAAATCCGGCGTCAGCGCACTCGGTCTGAAACGCGTGTTGGGGGTGCGCAGCTACCAAACCGCCTGGGCCATGTTGCACCGTTTGCGCCGTGCGATGGTCAGAACGGGGCGCGAGCGGTTGTCCGGGATGGTCGAGGTGGATGAAATCTACGTCGGCGGCGCCGATGTCGGGACCACGAGAGCCCCAAGCCCAGAAAGCAAGAAATCGATCGTGGCCGTTGCCATTGAGATGCACGAGCCGAAAGGATTTGGGCGCATAAGATTGCGCCGTATCCCTGACGCATCCGAGAGGAGCCTGCTGCCATTCGTGCGGGATTCGATCGAGCCTGGCTCGATCGTCCACACCGACGGTTCCTTCGCGTATCGCTCGCTGCGTGAGCATGGGTACATCCACCACAGGACGGTTGTCTCCAACGCTGAGGATCCCGCGCACGTTTTGTTACCGGGAGTCCATCGCATCGCTTCGCTGTTGAAACGGTGGTTGTTGGGTACGCATCAGGGCTCGGTCCAGGCGAAGCAGCTCGACTACTACCTGGACGAATACACCTTTCGATTCAACCGTCGGACCTCTGACTCACGCGGGTTGCTGTTCTTCCGCCTTTTGGAGCAAGCCGTAGTCACCGAACCTGTGACGTATGAACAGATCGTTGCGCAGGACGAGTGACCACAATATGTAGGGGTTGGTGGAGCTAACTGGATACCCCTTAGCAAGGTACAGGCGTTTCGTTGCCGACGGGGTCGCTCAACCTTCCCCGTGGGACAACCTGAAGCATCAGGTCTTTCTCGGTGACGAAACTTTTGTCGCAGCGACACAGCGAAAGCACCCGGGCGATCGCGATCTTGCGGAAATTCCGCGTGCCCAACGTCGTCCCCTCGGGAAACCACTGTCTGAGTACGCAAGACAGCACGCGCTGCGCGATGATGCCATCGCCGCCGCATACGCTGGCGGAGGTCATACCATGAAAGCCATCGGCTCGTTTTTCGGTCTACACTACTCGCAAGTCAGTCGTATTGTTCGACGAAAGAACCAAACAGCGTTTTCGTCATCACAGCTTATGAACTCCAAGGCAAGCCGCTGATAGCGGCCGGCTCGGGTTGCCCGTAACGTGAGGCAGAATGGATCTTCCAATAAAGAGAAAAACGCATATGACAGCAAAACCGATTCCAGAGGGGTTTCACAGCGTTACGCCCTATCTGAGCATCAAGGGCGCGAAAGAGGCGATTGAGTTCTATAAGAAAGCATTCGGTGCTGTTGAGGTCTTCCGGCTTCCGACGCCCACAGGAGATATCGGTCACGCCGAAATCGTTATCGGCGATTCACACATTATGATGTCTGAGCCGTGCGACGAGAGCCCGATTCCCAGTCCCGAAGCATTGGGTGGCTCAACAATTGGTATCCATCTGTATGTGGAAGATGTCGATGCCGTGTTTACCCGAGCCATCGAATCGGGCGCCACGATGTTGAAGCCAGTGGAAGATCAATTCTACGGCGACCGTATGGGTGCCTTAAAAGACCCGTTTGGCCATGTCTGGTTCATCGGAACGCATAAAGAAGATCTTACGTCGGAGGATATCCAGAAGCGAGCGGCGGTAATGTTCGGATCAGAGAACGCCTAACGAGCCGTGAATGCGAGGCCCAGGGCATGTCCGTCCCAGTACCGTCTGCAAAGGGGCGCCCGGATCGAATACGATCCTGTAGATCCGGTTTTGCTCTTTATCCTTGAAAGCGGCTTGCTCTTTAAACGCGCTGATAGGAGAGCGGAACAAAAAGAAGGCGCCCCCGAGAACCAGGAGCGCCAGTATTCCGAGTCAAATTTTCCGGGTCATCCGCAAGCCCCTTCGATGAATCCCGCAACGGGACAGACCATGAGTTGAGGCGGGAAACGAATCCCGGATAAGCCGGGGCCCGCCAGCTCACGCCAGCCTACGGGTTTCCCGCTTCGAATCCTACACCGACCTCGGCCGTCCAGGCCAAGATCGGCAACGCATAATCAATGCGCAGACGCGCCTTCCGCCCCGATACCGGTCTGGGCCCGCACGTATTGCGCCCAGTAAGCCTCCTTTTCTTCGTCCGCACGCTCACTCTTGTCGGTGACCGAGAAGAACCAGGTCGCAACGAAGGCCGCGGTTACGGAAAACAACGCCGGGTACTTGTACGGAAAGATCGGCTCCTCGTTGCCCAGGATCTGTACCCAGATGATCGGGCCTATAATCACGAGGGTTACCGCAGTGATCAAGCCGATAAAGCCACCGATAAACGCACCCCGGGTCGTCAACCCCTTCCAGGTCATGGACAGGAACAGAACCGGAAAGTTGGCACTGGCGGCGATGGCGAAGGCCAAACCGACCATATAGGCGATGTTCTGCTTCTCGAAGGCGATGCCGAACATAATGGCGATGACGCCCAGAAAGACGGTCGCGACTCGTGAAACCCGAACTTCCTTCTTCTCCGATACGTTGCCCTTGCAGATGATATGGGCATAGAGGTCGTGGGAGATGGCGGAGGCGCCGGCCAGGGTCAGGCCTGCTACAACAGCCAGAATGGTGGCGAAGGCCACGGCCGAAATGAAGCCGAGAAACAGGTTACCACCTACCGCGTGGGATAGGTGCACAGCCGCCATGTTGTTGCCGCCGAAGATCTTTCCTGCTGCATCCAGGTATTCCGGATTCTGGCTCACCAGCACGATGGCGCAGAAGCCGATCACGAACACCACGAGGAAGAAGTAGCCGACAAAGCCGGTGGCATAGAACACCGAGCGACGCGCCTGCTTGGCATCGGGTACCGTGAAAAAGCGCATGAGGATGTGGGGGAGACCCGCGGTACCGAACATCAGGGCCATTCCTAGGGAGATGGCCGACACGGGATCGGGAACCAAGCCTCCGGGCGCCATGAGCTTCAGCCCTTCCGGGTGCATCGCCACGGCCTGCGAGAACAGGTTCTCCAGGCTGAAATCGAAGTGCGACATGGCCATCAGCATCAGGCCCGTGCCGCCGGTGAGCAGCAGCCCTGCCTTGATGATCTGCACCCAGGTGGTGGCCAGCATGCCGCCGAAGGTCACGTACATGACCATGAGCACTCCGACGATCATTACCGCGATATGGTAAGGCAGGCCGAACAAGAGCTGGATCAGCTTCCCGGAGCCCACCATCTGCGCGATCAAGTACAGGATTACCGTGGCCAAAGTGCCGCAAGCGGCCAAAGCTCGGATGGGCGTCTGCTCCAGTCGGTAGGAGGCTACGTCTGCGAAGGTGTACTTGCCCAGATTACGCAGCTTTTCGGCCATCAGAAACAGGATGAACGGCCAGCCCACCAGGAAGCCCACGGTGTAGACGAGCCCGTCGTAGCCCTTGAGGAACACCAATCCGGAGATTCCCAAAAAAGTCGCGGCGGACATGTAGTCGCCGGAAATCGCCAGGCCGTTCTGAAACCCGGTGATGCCGCCGCCGGCGGTATAAAACTCCTTCGCGGTCCTGGTGCGGCGTGCGGCCCAATAGGTGATGAACAGCGTGCCGGTGACGAAGACGAGGAACATGACAATGGCCGGCACGTTCACCGGACGCTTGACCACCGCACCCTCGATCGCGCCGGCCGCAAAGGCCCCGCCAACGGCGAGCGCCGCCAAGAGCGCCAGAACGACGGAAATCAGGATATTTCTTTTCATAGCCCTTCCTCGACGATCTGGTTTATGAGCCCGTCAAAGACGGTGTTGGCGCGATGCACATATATTCCGGTCATGACCCAGGACAAGAGGATGATGCCCGCTCCGATAGGAATACCAATAGAGATCACCGAATCGGGGCTGATCGGCGTGCCCATCACGCTGGGATTGAAGGCGATGACCAAGATATAGGTGTAATAAACGACGAGAATGAGGATGGCCATGGGCCAGGCGAAGCGGTTTCGTCGCTCCACCAACTCCTTGAAGCGCGGATTTGCTTGAATTTTCTCGGCCAGATCTTGTTGCATACGGGTTCCCCCCACGAGTTCGGATAAAAAAAGGACGGCTTGTTGGGTCTGAGGATGGCGATCCAGCGTGCCACGCACTCCCGATTGGAAGCCCCTCGTGTTGTTATAAATGGCGCGTCGCGACGATCTGCTTCGCCGTGCGCCTTGTCCTCCTTTCCCACCCCGGCATTTGCAGCCACGATTACGCCGACGAATTAGACGTCACCGCATGGGGGTTGGATGTCTCCCCGCCCCTTTTATGATTCGAAACAGCATATGCTTCAGGTGCGAACCCGATAGGACGAAGTTCCCGATCTCCCGCCACGATACCTTTTGAACGAGGGGCTCGTTCTCCAGTCGATTCGGGAAAGACTTCCCCGACGGACAAGAGATCCAACCGGATCACGGAGAGAGCGATGCGCAGCTTACTACCGTAATCGTTCGTGGCACAACGGTAATATCGCGCACAGTATTAGCGGTATTTCCCGGAACCCGGGCGTATCTGGAAACAGGAGGCGCATGTGACTTACGACTGTCCTTCCGGGGACGCGCGAGCAGGACGGTCTCCCGGATCGAATGGGGGGTGTTTCTTCGGGCCATCAACCGATGGTCCCCTGCAGGAAAACCATCGCCAGGTGCCGCGCAAGCCGACGCTTCGTCCCGGCGACGGGAAAATACCCCTTTGACGTTGGCTCGCAATTCGCTTCTCATATTACGCAGACGAACCCGAGGGAAATTTCGTTTCACGATCTCCGGATCGAAAATCCGGCCACGCCTTGTCGGGGTAGTACACATGAGCACAAGCGCGCCAATCCCATCGATCGAGAGCAAAGGGCCTTCGGCGACCCGGATACCGGAGCACATCGTCGAGATCGTCAGCGACTCCGGCGAAGGCGCCCAGAAGGCGGGCCAGACCTTCGGCACCGTCAGCGCCAAGATGGGCAACGGGGTCTGGACGGTGGAGATCATCCCGGCCGAGATCCAGCCGCCGGCCCGCTCCCCGGCCGGCGCCAGCGGCATCCGCATCCGCCTCGGCTCCCACTACGTCACCAACATGGGCGACGAGGCCGACCTGGTGGTCGCCTTCAACGAGCAGGTGCTCTACTCGCCGCATCGCCAACGGCGCCTACAAGCAGGGCACCGTCGTGCTGCTGGAGGACAAGTGGCGCGACGACCCGGTGCCGGAGATCCGCGAGCAGTACGCCAAGGCGGTGGCGGAGTTCCGGGACAACGGCCTGATCGTGCACGAGCTGCCCATCGAAGAGGCCTGCCTGGAGATCACGCCCAACCCGCGCCGCGGCAAGAACATGTTCGTGCTCGGCATGCTCTGCCACATCTACTCCCGGGATCTGGACATGGCCAAGGACGAGATCGCCACCACCTTCCGGCGCAAGGGCGACAAGGTCATCGGCATGAACCACCAGCTGTTCGACGCCGGCTACGCGCTTCGCCGAGCGAACACCTCGACCTGCGCTTCGAGGTCCCGCCCCAGCCGCGCGGAGGAGACAGACGGCAAGCGCTTCATCGTCACCAACGGCAACACGGCCGTGGGCCTGGGCGTCATGGCCTCGGGCATGGAGCTGGTGTCCATGTACCCGATCACCCCGGCCACCTCGGCCTCCCACTACCTGGCCGACGTCTTCCACGAGGTCGGGCGGCTTCGTGCACCAGGCCGAGGACGAGATCGCCGCCATCGGCTTCGCCATCGGCGCCTCCTACGCCGGCAAGACCGCCTGCACCATCACCTCCGGGCCCGGGCTGGCGCTCAAGACCGAGATGCTGGCCCTGGCGGTGATGGCCGAGATGCCCGCTGGTGATGGTGGTCGTGCAGCGCGGCGGCCCGTCCACCGGGCTGCCCACCAAGGTCGAGCAGGGCGACCTGCTGGCCGCGCTGTACGGCGAGCCGGGCGACGCGCCCAAGGTCGTGATCGCCGCCGCCACCATCGAGGAGTGCCTCCACTTCGTGATCATGGCGCGGCGCCTGGCCGAGGCCTTCCGCACCCCGGTGATCCTGCTCACCGACGCCAACCTGGCCACCGGCGTGCAGCCCTATCCCGCGCCCGGAGCCGAGCGCCGACTGGCTGGCGCCGCCGATCGACCAGTCGGAGTGGGACGAGAACGTCCCGCCCTACGACTGGGACCCGGAGACCGGCCTGTCGCCGCGCCCGATTCCCGGGCATGCCGGGCGGCGAGTACGTGCTCACCGGGCTGGCCCACACCGACCACAGCAAGGTGGCCTACGACTCGGACTCCAACCAGCGCGGCTGCGACATGCGCAGCCGCAAGCTGGCCGCCCTGGCCAGCACCCTGAAGCCGCCGACGGTGCACGGCGACGCCGAGGGCGACCTGCTGGTGGTCGGCTGGGGCTCGACCCTGGGCGCCATCGAAGAGGCGGTCGACCGGGCGCGGGCCGAGGGCCACAAGGTCTCGTCGCTGCACCTGCGCTTCCTCTCGCCGATGGAGCCGGGGCTGAAGGAGATCTTCGCAGCGCTTCACGCAAGGTCATGACGGTCGAGATCAACTACAGCGACGACCCGCAGGCCCCGCTGATCACCGACGAGACCCGGCGCTACGCCCAGCTCGCCTGGCTGCTGCGCGCCCACACCCTGGTGGACGTCGACTGCTGGTCGGTGGTCTACGGGCATCCCGCTGCAGCCGGGCATGATCCACGACGTCCTGGTCGAGCGGCTCGACGCCATGCACGAGGAGGGAGACGCCTGATGTTCGGACTGAAAGCAGACTGGTCGCTCGAGGTCTTCGAGCGCTATTTCACCATCGGCGACTACGACGGCGGCGAGGCCCGCTGGTGCCCCGGCTGCGGCGACCACGGCGTGCTGACCGCGGTGCAGCGAGTGCTGCGCGACGAGCAGCTGCCGCCGGAGATGACGGTGTGCGTATCCGGCATCGGCTGCTCCAGCCGCTTGCCGCACTACATGGGCACCTACGGCTTCCACGGCCTGCACGGCCGCGCCCTGCCGGTGGCCTGCGGCATCAAGTCGCGGCGCCCGGACCTGGACGTCTGGGTGGCCACCGGCGACGGCGACTGCTTCTCCATCGGCACCGCCCACTGGATCCATGCCATCCGCTACAACATGGACATGACCGTGATGGTGTTCGACAACGCCATCTACGGCCTGACCAAGGCCCAGACCTCGCCCACCAGCCCGCTGGGGCTGCAAGACCAACACCCATCCCGTTCGGCGCGATCACTCGAGCCGCTACAACCCGCTGACCGTCACCCTGGGCATCACCAACGTCTCCTTCGTCGCCCAGGTGGTGGACTGGAACCCGCCCCTGCTCTACGAGACGCTCAAGGCCGCCTACCGCCACCGCGGCACCGGCTTCGTGCGCATCATCCAGCGCTGCCCGGTGTATGCGGACAGCGTCATCGAAGGAGCTGCAGGCCGATCCCGAACGCTTCGCTGCTGCTGGAACACGAAAAGGGCATCCCGGTGGACAAGAGCGTGCGGCGCCAGTTTCCCGAGCAGCGCGGAGCACGACCCCGCGGACCTGAGCCGGGCCTTCGAACTCGCCGCCGACCAGTCGCGGATGCCGGTGGGCCTGCTGTACCACAACCCGGACGCCCCCTGCTACGAGGACCTCTCCAGCCAGGGTGTGCGAGATGACACCGGCAGAAAGGCTGGCGCGCTTCAACGCGGTGCTGGACCGGATCACGATCTGAGCCGTGCCGACGTCACAGACGGGAAGACTGCCGGATCCGCGGCAACCGGAGCTTGATGACATGACGACACACAGGCAGCCACCGAGGAGCACAGACCCAGATCCCGGGGGCCGGGCCGGAAACGATCCCGACCCTGCCAACGGCGGTGAAGGACGCCAAGGCGACCCGGGAGCTGATGTTCACCCTGCGCCATTTTCACCTGGGCGATCCGGCGGCCAAGGGTCAAGCTGGAAGCGACCGGGGGACGACTGTCCTGCCGGCCCTGCTCGACCCGTTCCGCGACACCTCGCAAGCTGCGCTACGACTACCCCCTGTTCCTGTTTCCGCCGGACGACGGAGAACGGGCACCAGACGGCCGACGAGCTGGCCTGTCCGCTGGCGCAATGGTCTGCAGCGAAGTCACCGCCGCGTTCGCCCCGGGGGACGACGCGGCACGCATCCTCAAGGACCACCTGCCCTGGCTGGAGCACCACCTGCGCGAGACGCTGGCGGACGCGGAGGGCCCGGTGCCCGCGGCCTCCGTCCTGGCGCGCGGCCGGCGAAGCCCTGCAGGCAGCACCTGGACCTGGACGCAAGCCAACCGCGAACGCCTGGCAGCAGGACCTGGAACGGCTGCAGGCAGCGCTGCCGGCGAGGGGCAGCTCCTGGGCTACGGCCGCTATGCCGCGCTGCACCTGCTGGTGCACGCCATCCGCAGCCGCGTCCTCCCGCGGCGTGACCCGCTTTCGGAGCCGGGTCGACGACTGCATCCGCGGCCTGCAAGGAGCTGTTCGAGGTCGAATGGGGAAAATCGGACGAATCCATCGAGCCGCGCATGGCCCGCGACAGCGTCGGCCCGAGGGAGAGCGTTTCGACCCCGGCGCCCTGTCCGCCGTGATGGACCACTCCCGCGGCACCCGGAAGATGTCGCCGGAGCGGCGCGAGCGCATCGAGCAGGCCCTCGCGGTCCTGGAGGCCTGGCAGCCCGACCCGGTACTGGTCCGGTTCGTGCACATGGCGCAGCCTGGCCGGCGACTGGCTGCGAGAGCGACGACATCCTGGACCGAGATGAACGACACCGACCCCTGCGCCCGCGCCACCGAGCTGTTCGACGAGCAGGCCGCAGCAGCTGGCCGGAGTATTCGCCGCCGTGCGCATCGCCCGGCTGGAGATCGACGGCATGTACGATCCGGTCATCCACGACCCCTGGTTCGCCAACTTCGACTGGGAGGGCTTCTCCCAGGACGAGCTGCTGCTGGTGCCCACGGTGATCGCCGTGGAGGCCGCGGACCGGGTGGCCGGCGAGGGTCTGCGCTCCTTCTCCCGGCTGCTGAGCTCCGGGCGGCCGGTGCAGATCCTGATCCGGGTCCAGGCCCAGCAACAATCCCGGCGCCGCGACCGGACGAGGACCCCTTTCAGAGCTTACCGCACCGAACTCGGCTATCTCGGGCATCAGCCATCGCCAGGCGGTGGTCACCCAGTCCTCCGCCGCCCGGCACCAGCACCTGCTGCGACTGCTATCTCGCGGCCCTGGATGCCACCCGCACCAGCCTGCACCTGATCAACACCGGCCTGCGCCCCGAGGGCACGAGCTGGTGCCGCTGAACGCCTGGCTGGTGGCCGGTGCGGCCATCGAGGGCCGGGCCCACCCCTTTTTCCGCATCAACCCGCAGGCCGGGCGATTACGCCGCAGCGCGCATGGACTTCGAGGACAATCCCGCAGGAGACGCAGGACTGGCCGGTGCATCCGTTCCGCTACCGGGACGAGAACGGCAACAGCGGTCACAGAGGAGCTGGCCTTCACCTTCGCCGACTACTGCCTGCTGATCGAGCGCCTGCGCGATCACTTCCGCGTCATCCCGCCCGGCTGCGACTCGACGCCCTGGTCCCGTGCAGGACTACCTGGCCATGGAGCCGGAAGAGGCCTATCGGCTGGTGCCCTTCGTCTGGGCGGTGGACGGCAACGGCCTGCTGCACCGCGTGGTGGTGTCCCGGGAGCTGGCCCTGGCCTGCCTGGACCGGCTCAACTTCTGGCACACGCTGCAGGAGATGGCCGGGTGTACGCAACCGCTACGTGGAGCTGGCGGTCGAGCAGACCCGCGTCGGACGAGCGTCAGAGCGCCGCGATGGAACGCGAGCGGCTGCAGGCCGAGCATGCCGAGGAGCTGGAGCGGGTGCGCGAGCCGGCCGCGGGGGAGGCCATGCAACGACTCACCGACGTCCTGCTGGGGATGGACTCTGAGCGCCGGCCCCGGCGCCGTCGTCTCGGCCGCCAGCCCGACACCAGCGCCGGTTCCGGAAGCAAGAAGCACCGCCGAAGAAGAGACCGGTGAGCACACGGAAGCGGCCGACCGCACGAGGAGCCCTTGAGCTTCGACGAGCCCTGGATCGACACCCCCCTGTGCACCAGCTGCAACGACTGCCTCAAGATCAACCCGCTGCTGTTCCTCTACAACGAGGAAAAGCAGGCCCTGCTCGGGGACCTGACAGGCCGGTACCTTCGCCCAGCTGGTGGAGGCGGCGGAGCTCTGCCCGGCCAAGTGCATCCATCCGGGCAAGCCCTGGAATCCGGACGAGCCCGAGTCTGGACGAGCTGATCGAGCGCGCGGCGCCGTTCAACCAATAAATCGTTCCGTAATGAGCAGCTTCGTCGATCGCCCCGGCCATCATGACCGGCATCGGCCTGTTCTTCGCCGTCATCCTGGCGGTGGCCTACCGCTTCCTGAAGGTCCAGGAAGACCCGCGCATCGAGGAGACCGAGGACCTGCTGCCCGGCTCCAACTGCGGCGCCTGCGGACAGCCCGGCTGCCATGCCTTCGCCGAGAAGCTGGTGCAGGGCGACGATCAGCCGAGCCGCTGCACGGTGGCCAGCCCGGACACGATCGACGCGGTCGCCGAGTTGCTGGACGTGGACCCGGGCACGCAGGAGAAGCGGGTGGCCCGCCTGCACTGTGCCGGCGGCAGGGGCCAGGCCTACCAGATCGCCGAATACCGGGGCTTCGAGAGCTGCCAGCGCCGCGGCGGTGGTCTCCGGCGGCGGCAAGGGCTGCTCCTGGGGCTGCCTCGGCCTGGGGGACTGCCAGGTCGCCTGCACCTTCGACGCCATCGCCATGAACAGCAACGGCCTGCCGCTGGTGGACATCGGACAAGTGCACCGCCTGCGGCGACTGCGTCGACGCCTGCCCGCGGGACCTGTTCGAGCTGGTGCCGCTGAATCACAACCTGTTCGTCCAGTGCAAGTCGCCCCTGGCGGGCGACATGGCCACGGGCCTGTGCACGGTGGCCTGCGACGCCTGCGGGCGCTGCGCGGCCGATGCGGCACCGGGCCTGATCCGCATGCAGGACAACCTGCCGGTGGTCGACTACTCCGGCGGCGGTCCGGCCCTGCCGGAGGCGGTCCACCGCTGTCCCACCGGCGCCATCCAGTGGCTCACGGGCAAGCAGTTCCAAGAGCAGTCCGATTTCCCGGCTAGGAGTGAAATCACCCATGCCCAGCTTCGCTGACAGCGCCCTGCGGCTGCTGCGCCGCCTTCTCGGCGCCCCCACGCGTGCGGCAGGACCCTATGCGGGTGAGCTGACCGCTCTGGACGGCAACACGGCCGTAGCTGTCACCGAGGCGGCCATCGGCGAGGCCGCAGGCCTCGGCGCCTCCTACCCGGCGGATACGGCGGATCTAGCCTGGCGCACCGAGCAAACGAGACACGGCCGCAACCTGCTCGGGAGGGCGCTCGGTGGCCAGGTGGCGGAAGGCCCCCGGGGGGCGCTGGCGACCGCCATAGGCTTGGCCATGGGCGGCACCCGCGCCACCGCCTTCCTGTCCGCCCCGGATCTGGCCTCGGCGAGGGACCTGCTGAGCTTTGCCGCCGGCCGGCGCCTGCCCTTGGTGGTCCACCTGTGCAGCCGCGCCCTGCCGGGGCACGCGATCGCATCCGGCAGCGGACACGAAACCTGCCACTTGGCCGCCGACTCCGGGGCCTTCCTGCTGTTCGCGTCGAACGTCCAGGAAGCGGTGGATCTCACCCTGATCGCGCGCCGGGTAGCGGAGCAGACCCTGACTCCGGGCTTGGTGATCATGGACGGGGAGCAGACCGCCCTGGCCATGCAGGAGGTTCGGCTGCCCCCGCCCGAGCTGGTCTCCCGCTTTCTCGGTGCTCCAGGCGACAGGATTTCCAGCCCCACCACGGCCCAGCGGCTGCTGTTCGGCGAGCACCGGCGCCGGACCCCGCGCTGGCACGACCCGGACCACCCGGTCCTGCTGGGGGCCCTGCAGTCCCCCGAGAGCTGGGGCCTGGGCGCAGCGGCTGCGGCCACCTACTTCGACCAAACAGTCGACTCCAGTCTGGAACAGGCGGCCGCTGACTTCCGCCGCGAGACGGGGCGCCACTGCGATCCACTCCAAGCCTTTCGCACCGAGGACGCCCAGCTGCTTCTCGTTGCGCAGGGGGCCGCGGTGGAGAGCGCAACGGCGGTTGCCGTGCACCTGCGCAAGACGGAGCGGTTGCGGGTAGGTGTGCTCGGCATCCGCTGCCTGCGCCCCTTTCCCGGACCTGCCCTGCTGGCACACCTGGGATCGGTCAATCAGCTGCTGGTGCTTGAGCGCACGGACACGCCCCTGGCGGGGGAAGCGCCCCTGCTGCGCGAGGTGCGCGCCGCCATCGACACGGGTCAGGAGAGCGACCGCTTCGGGACAAGCACACATCCCGGCTACCCCGCCCTTCCGGCGCGGGAACGGCCACGCCTGCAGTCGGTGATCTATGGCCTCGGTGGCCTGCCGCTGCGGGGGGCGGATCTGATCCGTCTGTGCCGGGAGGCCAGCGGCTTGGACCAGCCCCGGGTCTATCTCGGGATGGAATTCACCCCACGGACCAGCGACTACCCCAAACGCCAGGTCCTGCTGGACCGTCTGCGCAGGGACTACCCGGCCGTGGAGGGATTGGGCCTGCGCAGCGCGGAACCCACACCGGACCTGCGACCCGCCGGCTCCCTCAGCATTGCCAGTCCACCGCCGCACCGGGCAGTCCGGAGAAGGGCTTGCGCCGGAGGCGGCCGGCTTCCTGCGCAGATTCGCCGGCGAGCGGCTACGCAGCCATCCCGCCCTGTTCTCCCAGCCCCTGGGCTCCTATTGCATCGAGCGTTTTACCTGCGGCGATCACGGGCTCCTCGATCCCGGAGCCGCCATGCCCCTCGACCTGGTGCTACTGGCGTTGGACCCTGCCGGGACCCGGATCGGACCCCTCTGCGACCTGCAGCCGGACGGGGCACTATTGGTGCAGGGACCGGAGCAGGACGCCGTCCTGTGGCAGACACTGGGCCCGGGGCTACAGCGACACCTGCGCGGGTCCGGCATCAGCCTATTCGCCGCCCCGCCCTCGGAGTCCCCGAGCCAGGACCTGCTCCTCGGAGCCATCTGCGGAGTGCTGCTGGAGAAGGGTTGGGTCGAACTGGGTCTGAGACGCCTGCTCGCCGCGCGAGAGGAGCAGCTCGGAGCCTATGGCGATGCTGAGCGCGAGGCGCGGATGCACGAGCTCCAGACCGGGCTGGAGGGAGTGCGGCGAGTCATCCACCAGGGACTGCCGGTCCTGAAGGGAGATGCCGCGCGGGAGCAGGAGGCCCCGGCCTCAGTGCGCCGGCTCGGCAACAGCGGGGACACCTACGACAGCCTGCCCCGTTTCTGGGACCAGGTCGGCGTCCTGTATCAGGACGAGGCCACCTCGCAGCTCGCACCGACACCCTACATGGCGATCGGTGCCGTGCCGCCCTTGTTCTCCGCCCTCCGGGACCTCAGCCCGCTGCGCACGGCCCTGCCCCGCCTGGACCCCGCACTCTGCACGGGCTGCGGGAGTTGCTGGAGCCAATGCCCCGAGGGCGCCTGGGGTGCCACGGCCGCGACACCGATAGAGCTGCTCAACGCCGCCATTCCAAGCGCGGAGGCGGGCGCCTTGCGGCCCCTCGCCGGCAAGCTCTCCGACCGTATCGCGGAGATCTGCCGCACCAGCGAGACCACGCCCGCCAGCTTCGGAGCCCTGGTGAGCGAGGGCTATGCCTGGCTTCAGGACAAGATGCCCATGCCCGAGGAGCGCAAACGGACTCTGGACGCCGCCGTCGATCGACTGGTGGCGACCGCCGGTTGCCTGCCCACAGCGATCACCGCGCCCTTCTTTTCCGATACCGACGCGAAATTCCCTGGCGACGGAAGCCTGTTGTTGCTCGCGCTCAACTCGGCCGATTGCAAGGGCTGCGGTATCTGCGTGCGCGCCTGCGCGGCAGGCGCCCTGAAAGCCGTACCCCAGACCGACCGAGAGCTGGAGCAGGCTAGACGAATCTGGACCGCCCGGGAGAAGGCGCCCGAGACCACCGAGGAGGTCATCTCCCGGACCGCCTGCAATCCGCATATCGGCCCGCTGCCCGCCGCCCTGCTCGCACGCCCGGCGGCCCATGTGCTGGCCGGTGGGGACGGGGCGGAGGCCGGCTCTGGCGAGCGACTCGCCTTGCGCCTCTGTTTGGGCATCGCGGAGTCCCTCCAGGCACCGCGCCGGGCCGCCTTCGCGCGGGAAGTGAGGGGTCTGCACAAGGAGATCACGGACCTGATCCGCTCCATTCTCGCCGATGCCCTGCCCGCCGACGACCTGGACGCCTTGGCCCGGGGATTGGAGGTGGTGGACACCCGCCAGGCGGAGCTCCGCACCTTCCTCCGGCAGGCAGAGGGCGCCATCGAAAGCGCCGTGGACGCCGCCCGGATGCGACGTCTGGTAGAGCTGGCCCGCGGACTCGGCGAGTTGGCCTGGCGCCTGGATGATGGCCAGCAGGGCTTCGGGCGCGCCGGTCTCGGCCTGGTCCTCTCCCCCGGCGAGGTGGCGAGCTGGGCCGGCGCCTTTCCGCACAACTCCTTCCAGGTCCCGGTCACCCTGGACGCCACCGGCGACGGTGCCCGGCTCGCGGCCGGCCTGCTGGAGAGCCAGATCCGTCACGCGATCGAGGGCTTCGTCCTGCTCCGAAAGGCACGCCTGGAGCTGGAAAAGCCCATGGATGCGGTGCGTCTCTGGTCCGGCCTCGACGCCCTGACTTGGCGTGATCTGACGCCCGAGGAGCGGGGGCGTTGCCCGGCCATGCTCCTGGTGGGCAGCAGCCGCATCCTCGCAGGCACCGGACTGTCCCAGGTGGGTGCGCTGCTGGGCGGCGATCTTCCTATCAAAATTCTGGTTCTGGCGGACCTGGACCTGGGCCTGGGCACCCGCGCCTCTGTCGAGTCCGCCCCGGCACCCTCACCCGACGCAAACACCGATCTGGGCCTCCTGGCCCTGGCCCGGCGAGACTCGGCCATCGCCCAGACATCCCTCGCCACACCGAGCCATTTTCTGGCGAGCATCGAGGCGGGTCTGGACTTCGACGGCCCGGCACTCTTCCATGTACATGCTCCCAGTCCGGCGCGCCACGGTTTCTCCACCGACCGCACCCTGGAGCAGGCAAGATTGGCAGTTCAGACCCGGACCTTCCCTCTGTTCCGCTACGATCCAACCGCGGAAGGGGTTTTCGGGACCCGAATCGATCTCGGGGGGAACCCGGAGCCCCTGGCGACTTGGCCGAAGGAAGCATCGAGTGGCGAGGAACAAGGGGCGAGGGGAGAAGAAGCGCCAGGGGACAGCGCGCAAGGCTCTTCCGACTCGGTCTTCGATCCTCGAGACTCGCAACTCACCCTGACACCTGCCGACTGGGCCCTGGGCGAGGCGCGCTTCCGTGACCAGCTCACACCCCTTCCCGAGGATGCACCCGATCCCCTGCCCCTGCACGAGTATCTGGAGCTGGACGAGCGCGGGCGCCGGGGCAAGACGGCATACGTAGCGCTTCAGCGGCCCCACCGCGTGCCGGTGCGCTGCCGTGTCGGTGGCGAGCTGATCAACGCCTGCCGGGAGCGCCGGGACGCCTGGCGCCTGCTGCAGGAGCTCGGCGGCCTGGTGACCCCCTTCACCGAGCGCGTCCGGCGAGAGGCCGAGGCGCAGGTAGCCGCCGAGCACAAGGCCGAGCTCGCGGCCCGGGCAGCGGAGTACGAGAAGAGGATCGCGAACCTGCGTGAGGAGCTTCGGGGCGAGATGCGCCAGGACATCCGCGAGCGTCTGATGGCAATGGCGGGTTATGGGCGCTTGCGGGGACAGGGAAGAGGAGACAGGGCAGAGGATCTGATTTCGCACGGTGGACCTTCGCCGTCTAAACAACAGAGCCAATGAGGGACGACGCCTTGGCCCTGTTCCCTACTCCCTATTCCCTCATTCGGCGCAGCTTCTCCCACGGCGTGCACCCGAACGAGAACAAGTCCCTGACCCGGGACCTGCCGACCCAGCGCATGCCGTTCGTCGACCGCTACGTGCTGCCCCTGAACCAGCACCTGGGGGCACCGGCCAAGCCGGTGGTGGAGCGCCGGACAGCGGCGTGCACCGCGGAGCAGCGCATCGCCGAGCCCGGCGCCTTCGTCTCCACCAGCCTGCACAGCCCGGTCACCGGCTGGGTGCGGGCCATCGGCCCGGCGCCGCTTTCCGGGCGGCCTGTTCGAGCCAGGCCATCGAGATCGAGGCCGACCCCTACGCGACCCAGCGCCTGGCCGTGGAGCGCCCGCCCGGACTGGCGCGCCCTGTCCCTGGACGACTTCGTGCAAGTCATGCAGGACTCGGGCATCGTCGGCCTGGGCGGGGCCTCCCTGCCCGCCCACGTGAAGTACTCCCTGCGCGAAGGGCTCAAGATCAAGATACCTGATCGCCAACGGCGCCGAGTGCGAGCCCTACCTGACCAACGACCACCGGGTGATGGTCGAGCGGCCGGACGCCCTGCTGCGCGGCATCGAGATCCTGCAGACCCGGCTCGGGGCGGAGGAGACCATCATCGGCATCGAGCTCAACAAGCCCGATGCCATCGAGACCCTGAGCGCGCGCATCAAGCCGGGACAACCGATTCGGGTCGCTCCCTTGCGGGTCAAGTATCCCCAGGGGGACTCCAAGATGATGATCAAGTCGCTGCTCGACATCGAGGTCCCGGCGGGCCTGCACGCGGCGGACCTGGGATCATCATGAACAACGTGAGCACCATCGCCGCCATCGCCGACTGGTTCGATACCGGCATGCCGTATATCGACCGCATGGTGACCGTCTCGGGCCCCGGCATCGAGCGCCCGTCCAACCTGGTCGTGCCCCTGGGCACACCGGTGCGCGAGGTGCTGCGTTTCTGCGGCGGTCTCACGGAGGACACCCGGGAGGTGATCATGGGCGGCCCCATGATGGGCACCCCTATCGCCAGCCTGGACGCTCCCGTCATCAAGAGCAGCTCCGGGATCCTGGCCTTCACCGCCGAGGAAACGGCCCGGCCCAAGGAGTACCCCTGTATCCGCTGCGGGCGCTGCGTGGAGGCCTGCCCCTATTTCCTGAATCCGTCGCGCCTGGCGCGCCTGGCCAAGGCCCGGATGTATCGACGAGATGAAGCACATTCAGCGTGATGGAATGCGTCGAATGCGGCTCCTGCACCTACTCCTGTCCCTCGGGGATACCCATCGTGCAGCTGATCCGCACCGCCAAAAGCAATATCCGGACCCAGCAAGCGAGGTTGAGTTGAAGCCCAAGGACCCAAGGCTGCTGGTCCAGCCAGCGCCCCTGCTCAAGCAGCCCATGACCACGTCCAAGGCCATGCGGCGACGTGGTGCTCGCCCTGCTGCCGGCGACCCTGGCCGGGGTCTGGTTCTTCGGCCTGGGCGCCCTTCTGGTGCTGAGCGTCAGCATCGCCGGTGCCATGATGACCGAGTGGGTCTTCTCCCCCGCGGAGGAACGCCGGGGCGAAGCTGCTGGACGGCAGCGGCCTGCTCACCGGGCTCCTGCTCGGCCTGACCCTACCGCCGGGACTGCCTCTGTGGATGGCATTCCTCGGCGGGGTGGTGAGCATCGGTCTCGGCAAGCTGATCTGGGGCGGGCTGGGCTACAACCTGTTCAACCCGGCCCTGGTGGGCCGGGCCTTCCTGCTCGCCACCTTTCCCATTGCCATGACCACCTGGAGCGCCCAGACGGGACCCACGGATTTCTTCGACGTCCAGTCCTCCATCCTTGCCCTGCCCTTCATGCAGGCCACCTACGACGGAATGAGCGCCGCGACGCCTCTCGGGCTGATGAAGTTCGAGGATCAATCCACAGGCATCCGGGATCTGATAATCGGCAAGACCTCCGGCTGCATCGGCGAGACCAGCGGCTTGCTCCTGGTCCTGGGGGGCATCTACCTGCTGCTGCGCCGGGACCTGGACTGGCGGATTCCGGCGAGCATCCTGCTGTCCGTGGCCGTCTTCTCCCTGTTGCTGTTCGCGATCGCCCCGGACAAGTACCCCGGCCCGCTGTTCGCCCTCTTCTCCGGCGGTCTGCTGATCGGGGCCATCTACATGGCCACCGATCCCGGTAACCTCCCCCATCACCCCCGGGGGGGCCTGGATCTTCGGCGTCGGCGTGGGGCTCCTGGTGGTGCTGATCCGGGTGTTCGGTGGCTTCCCCGAGGGGGTCATGTACGCCATCCTGCTGATGAACGCGGCCACGCCGCTGATCGACCGCTACACCCAGCCGCGGGTGTTCGGCAAGGGGATGAAGACAGAATGAGCGGCGAGCACGAGACTGTCCTCAAGCCCGACGAGCCAGGCTCCGCCCAGCTGGTGGCGACCCTGGGCTTCGCCGGCCTGCTGTCGGGCCTGATCATCGTCTCCGTGTTCGAGGCCACCCTGCCCACCATCACCGCCTACAAGGCCAAGGTGCTGCGCGAGGCGGTGTTCAAGGTGCTGCCGGGCACCGCGCAGCTGCAGCGTCTGGTCTATCGCGACGGCGAGCTGACTGCAAAGAAAAGCGAGGAACCGGACGAGGAGGCCCTCTTCGGCGGCTACGATACCGAACGGCCGACTCCTGGGCTACGCCATCCCCGGCGCCGGTCCCGGCTTCCAGGACACCATCAGCCTGCTCTACGGCTATCTGCCGGACAAGCGCAAGGTGGTGGGCATGGAGATCCTGGAGAGCCGCGAGACCCCGGGCCTGGGCGACAAGATCTACAAGGACGCGGCCTTTGTCGCCAACTTCGATGACCTGTCCATCGATCCCGCCGATCGTGACGGTCAAGAGAGGCAGCAAGACGGCTGCCAACGAGGTCGACGCCATCACCGGCGCCACCATCTCATCCAAGGCCGTGGTGCGAATCATCAACGAGGGAAACACGCGCTGGCTGGAGCGGTTACCGGGGCCCGGTGAGGCGCCGACTTTGCGAACCGAATCCAAAGGCGCACAGGACGCGCAGATTGAGGAAGCGAGAAGATGAGCTTGCGGTTGATAAAACGCTTCGATGTCTGCGGCGGGACAACCGAGGTGCCCAATGCCTAAGCAAGCGGACGCCTACCAGGAATTCATCAAGGGCCTGTGGCGGGACAACCCGGTGTTCGTCCAGGTGCTGGGCATGTGCCCCATGCTGGCGGTCACCAACTCCGCCATCAACGCCCTGGCCATGGGGGGGGCCACCTTCTTCGTGCTGGTGGCCTCCAGCTTCCTGGTCTCCTCCCTCAAGCCCTGGATTCCCAAGCAGGTCCGCATCTCCACCTACATCATCATCATCGCCACCTTCGTGACGGTGACGGACTTCACGCTCGAGGCCGTCGTGCCGGAGATTCACAAGGAGCTGGGGGCCTTCATCCCCCTGATCGTGGCCAACTGCATGATCCTGGGGCGCCAGGAGGCATTCGCCTCCAGGAACTCCGTCCGCCTGGCGGTGGTGGACGCGCTGGGTATGGCCAGCGGCTTCCTGTTCGCCCTGTTCGCCCTGGGCAGCGTGCGCGAGATCCTGGGTGAGGGAAGATTCTTCGGCGTCGACCTGTTCGGGCCCGACTTCGAGCCCTGGGTCATCATGATCCTGCCCCCCGGCGGCTTTCTGACCCTGGGGCTTCTGCTGCTGTTCTTCAGCTGGATCAAGGAGAAGAAAGAAAAGCTCGCCGAGCGGCTGGCCGAGACGGAGAGCGGGCTGTCATGAACGACCTGGTCTGGATCTTCGTCAGCGCCTTGTTGATCAACAACTTCGTACTCGCCTACTTTCTCGGGCTCTGTCCCTTCCTCGGGGTCTCCGGACGGCTGGAGACCTCGTTCCGGCTGGGACTGGCCACCATCTTCGTCATGCTGATCACCGCCCTGTGCGCCTGGTTCCTCAACACCTACGTGCTGATCCACGCCCCCTACCTGCGCCTGATCAGCTTCATCGTGGTGATCGCCAGCACGGTGCAGTTCATCGAGATGCTGATCAAGAAGCTGAGCCCCGCCCTGTTCAGGGCCCTGGGGATATTCCTTCCCCTGATCACCACCAACTGCGCCATCCTGGGGCTGGCCATCTTCTCCACCAACAAGGGCTACGGGCTGGTCCAGGGCATGATCTACGCCCTGGGCGCGGGGCTGGGCTTCACCCTGGCGCTGGTTCTGATGGCCGGTCTGCGTGAGGAGTCCGAGATGGCACCGGTCCCCAGGCTGATGCGCGGAACCGCCATCAACCTCATCATTGCCGGCATCCTGTCCATGGCCTTCATGGGCTTCGCCGGTCTGTTCAGCGCGGCCTGAGCTATGTGGGGACACTTTTGGGCAATTCTGGGGCTGGCGGGCTTGTGCGCCGCCTGGGTGCCGTTTCAGCGCTGGCTCGAGCGTGTGGATCCTAACTGCCAGTCGATAGGGCATCGATGTGGTGGCTGCGGAAGCTGCACCCGCAGTTGCCAAGAGAACGATTGATCCCGCCTGTTTCCCGAGCACAGAGGCGCTGACCGGACGTTATTTCCAAGGCTGGTCGTCACGCACTTCTCAGAATCGCCCACCTCGAAACCACTCTGCTTTCCCACACTGAGACACAGTTAAAGAGCCTGTGGAAAGGTCTGGATACGACCCGGAAGAGCCTTTGACACCGAGGTAGCTAAGGACCGCAATATCCCGAGACCAGGTTTCCATGGACGGCCGGCGAATGGCAGCGACACTAGAGATTTCGCACTTTAAAGCGCTGGCATTGATCGGTAAGGAACGCATTAATCCGATGTTGCGTTCGAGTGATCACTGTGAGGGCCGCGCACAGGTTTAGTTTTGAAGTAATTGGCTGGAGGACTTGCGTTGAAATTTCGCTTCGACGCGGCGAAGATGCGCGGCCATGAGAAGGACTATCGCCGGGGCCAGGGTGAACCAAGGGAAATGACCGCCTATAACCACCACGGCAATCGAGGCTAGCCCAAGAAAATACGCACACATCAGGAGGACAGAGGCACCTCCGCTCGCTCCGCCATTTTGATTCTCGTTCTCGAACAACCGTCGAGACTCGTGTGTTCCAGGCTCATCATCCGACAGCCGGTTGATCGAGTATTGGTGATCGAGTTGGGATCTTGCCATCTTTAGTTCCTGTGCTGTTGCGTTACGGATCAGGATGCCTGGATATCCGTCGTATTGAGGCGCGTTTTGCAGTTGCGTGAAATGGAAACTAGGGTATTGAAAGGATCGGTGAGGACTGGAAACAGGGGGCGGGCCAATTCCCGCCCTGTTACTTCACCCAACCCCTCAGAACTGAAGGTCCGGGTTCCCCGAGACGCTCATGTAGATGTCCGGGTCGTCACTGCTGTTCGTGGTGCCGCTGGCCTTGAAGAGGTCAGGATTGCCATCTGCCCAGCCCTGGTAGCGGTCGACGCTATCTCCGACGCTAGGCTGCACGCCTGTAAAGTCTTCCGCGCTCACACGCTGGGTGGAAAGATCGGAGTTGCCATCGCCGAGGCCATGGTAGATGTCGGCGGCACTCACGCCAGCCGCAAAGAAGCTCGATGCGATCACTGCCAGTAGACGTTTCATCATGCGTCCTCCGAAATCGTCCAAGAGTTGTCCTTCGCGTACTCACGGCATGACCTTGAAGGATCAAAGGTCACAATGGTGAAGATAGACTGTAATAACAAAGTAATACTCTCAAGAATTTGTGGGTTTTAAGAATCAGCTAACACCGACAGTGCTGCGGGTTGCCATATTTACTCTGCGATTTCGACGAAAGTCCGCTTTACGACGGTCTCCTGCCGCGTATCGGTGACGGTCGAAGGTCCGGTGATGGCCGATTCCCGCCGGTCAGCCCCGATGTCTACCCGGCAAAGGATCGAATATCGTTAGGGCTCCGCGGCTGGGTTTGCGAGGGTTTCCAGGATCGGCTGTCGTCCATACCCGAGCCAGAACATTCCGGTTAGAGTTTCTACGTCTACGGCGTCTCGACAACCACCCACTGGCTGCCTCTGGGAGCGTAATAGGTTCCGGAGCAGTTGTGGTATGTCACGCCGTCGACCACCACGGTGCTGCACGACGGCGGCAATGAGCTCACTATCGTACCGACGGCGATCGCCGTGACCACGGCAGCGCCGGCCACTGCCGCGCCGCTGTAACCGTAGCCACTGTGTCGGTGGGCGGTGCGACGCGCGGTGCGACGGGCGCCTCCATGATACCCCCTGGCCTCGGCTTGACTGATACTGAGCCAGCCGGGGGCCGAGGTGTTAACACGGTCGCCGACAAACCCAGCCATTGTGACCACCGCAATAGCAACAGATAAGATCAAGCGTCTCATAGCCAATCTCCGGAAAGGGAGAACCCGGCGGCTTGCTGATCGAGCACTGCCGCCAGATCCAGTACCCTCAGTCAATTACGGCGGGATGTCCGTCGCGCGGTGCGCCGAGCAGTACGCCGCACACTGCGACGATACGCCCCGGCCTCCGCCTGCTGCAGCGTCACCCACCCCGATACCCCGGTGTCCACCGAACCACCGACGAAACCGACCGCGCCGACTATGGCGATCGACATCCCAAGAACCACTGACTTGAGCTGCATCATTCACTCTCCGCTTGCTTGAACATTTTCAGGAACTCTTCGACCGTTGTCGCCTTGGTGCCTTCCGGGGCGCTGAAGGTGAAGTCGCTGTCTGCGAGCTCCGGGTTCACCTGCCAATTGCTGAAGGTCACGCTGTACTGCGGTGCGCCGTAGGTCCACTTGGAGGTGATGGTGTAGCGGCAGGGCAGCGGGCGCTCCCCTTCCTCAACCCACAGCTGCCAGTCGACTTCTTCGGTGCGGAAGGCCAGCTGGCGGCAGGTTACATCACCGATCTCTACGGCGCCGAGATAGGCCGACTCCTCTACCGGTTCCATCAGCGGAGTATGCGCATCGGTGCTAACCAGATCGCGCGCCGGGAGTTCGGCGCCGAAGGTCTCCGTGGCGGCATCCAACGCTGCGTCCACATCACCGGATACGGGCACTTCGATGGATACCCCAAGGCGCTTTGCGTGAACCACCAGACGGCTGCCATCGAAGTAGACCTCCTGGTCCCGCACCATCCCCTTGCGTGCGAGGTAGAACTTGTTGGGGCGCTGCACCTTGATCGAGCCCGAGCGCAGCGCGGACAACTTGAAGCCGTCGCCCATGATCTGCTCATCGGACACAAATGCGTCGGCGGTGAACGACTTCAGCTCCCCCATGTAATCGCTCATCTTCTTAAGCAGCGCGTCGGCCTGCGGGTCGAGCTTTGTGCCGCTGCCCGCGTCAGCGGTGACGCCACTCGCGCCCAGCAGCAGCGCGGCTGTGACGGCGGTGGCAGTAGGGTTCTTGGCGTGTACCATAGGGTTTGTCTCTTTATTCCGGATGAGATGAAGGGACCCGATGAGCACCAATGCCGACCGAGTCTAAGCAAAAACAGTCCGCGCGGCAGCCGTCTGTTCAGGCCACCCCGGGTCGGCCGACTCGACCTCCGCGAGCGACTGGCACTTCCTCTGTGAACGGATCAGAAGACTACCATTAACGAACGGCGCTTGCCGCATTCATGGCGGCAAGGATGCCGCGCGCCTATGGACTGCTTTGCACCACCACACTGCTGGTCATCTACAGGAACTGAGGGCCCGGATTTGGCCGGATGCTGCCCTTCGCCGGACTGCGTCTGATGGTCCGGTTTCGTGGCAAAGCGGACTGTCTTCGCCTCCTCCATCCGTTCCGACCGTGCGGGGTCGTTTCCGGACTGTTGACGAAGCTCCCTTGTGACAACAATTCCTGTTTGCAGATAATCTGGGTCGGCCCGGATGTTTGCAGGCTGTTGGCAATTAATCTGGGCTGTTGGCAAATTAATGTGGGTTTGCGACCCCGGATATTGTCAATTAATCTGGGCCGGAAATCGCGATGTTTGCAGGTCGGGCGGCCGATGTTTGCAGGTCGCTAGTGTGCCACGAAGGCGCGAAGGAGGTAATCCGATGATTTTCTTCTGAGCACCGTGCTGCACAAAAGATGAGGGTAGGTCCCTCGGAGCCGGCGTTCAGGCGCAGGCTTCAAACCACCTTGAGCTGCATCGGTAAAGAGCCGTTGTGGTGAGCGTCAAGGAAAAGGCGCGACTTGATCGCGTCAGGTATGGATAGAGGAGACGAGCGCAAGCGAATCATCGTTGAGGTGTCGAAAGCAAGTAGATGTCGTCAAAACTGGGGACTAACGGCATTCCAGGATGAGTCCGAGGGAGACCTGATTACTGCTCGGGCGGCGACCGGCATAGAGATGGCGTGAACCCTATCCAGGCTTTTGTGCGGAACGTGGGAACCTGTCGCCCAGATGCCAAGGGAGAAGCTCAAGTGGAGGTCCCACGAGAGCCAGAGTACCGAAGCTGGGCACAGGGGCGGAGTTGCTCGTAGTAGTGATGAAGGCACTGTAATGGTGCTGGAGCGAAGGGGCAACATCGTCCGGCTTTAGACGATGGAACAACCAGCGATGGGAGGATTCTGTTGAACGAAGCGAAGCCATTCAGTATTTCCAAGCGAGCGGTCTGGGACGCCTACACGCAAGTGAAGGCGAACCGAGGCGGCGCGGGTGTGGATGCGCAGTCGATACAGGACTTCGAGGCTGATCTTAAGAACAACCTCTACAAGCTCTGGAATCGGATGGCATCGGGGAGCTACTTCCCGCCACCAGTACGGCGGGTGGAGATACCCAAGAGCGATGGTGGAAAGCGGCCCCTGGGGATTCCGACCGTTTCGGATCGGATTGCCCAGATGGTCGTGAAAATGGCGTTGGAGCCGAAGGTGGAACCCCACTTTCATCCGGATTCCTATGGCTACAGGCCAGGAAAATCAGCGTTGGACGCGGTTGGGGTGACCCGGCAGCGGTGCTGGCGCTACGACTGGATTGTAGACCTGGACGTTCGGAGCTTTTTCGACGCGATGGACCACACATTGTTGATGCGTGCTGTGCGGAAACATACCGATTGCAAATGGGCACTGCTCTACATCGAGAGGTGGTTGACGGCGCCTGCTCAGCTTGAGGATGGGACCTTGATCCAGCGGGATAAAGGGACGCCTCAGGGTGGGGTTAT
>CAWDLA010000009.1:0-110195 GCA_963802975.1 uncultured Gammaproteobacteria bacterium | reverse complement strand
GCAGCGCGACATCTACGACGAGCTCGCCGGGGCCTGGCAGATCGTCCTGCAGCACGTCGACGAGGCCCTGGAGTTCACTGGCGCAGGCAAGCACTTCACTGCCAATAGTGCGGCCCTGTCCATGTTCTGGGGGACGCATCAGCGCTTCTTCAACCAGATCCTGACCGCCTTTCAGACCCCGGCCGTCATCGACCACATGCGCGAACAGATGGACGCGGGCCACACCATCGTGGTGCAGCTCGTCAACACCAACGAGGCCGCCCAGGAACGGATTGTCGCTGCTGCGAGCGCCCAAGGCACGGCGCTGGAGGACCTGGATTTTACCCCGCGCCAGATGCTCATGGATTATGTGCGCAACGGTTTCCCGGTTGCGGCCTTCGAGCAGGTCCAGGACCCCGACGGAAACACAACCTGGGAACCCGTCACGGACTCACAAGGCAACCCCGTGTTCGACCAACGTGCCATCGAGATGCGCGATGCCCTGCTCGATACGTTGCAGGCGATTCGAGTCCCGGAGAATCCGCTCGACTCCATCATCAACACCTTCGGGGTGGAGCAGGTGGCGGAGGTGACCGGCAGGGGTCGGCGCTTTGTGCAGGTTCGCGACGAGGAGGGAAACCTGCGCGTGATCGAAGAGAAGCGCGGTAAGAACTCCTCGCGGCTGGATGCGGATCTCTTTCAGGCCGATCAGAAGCGCATCCTTGTCTTCTCGGGCGCCGGCGGCACCGGCTATTCCTTCCATGCCGACAACACGGCGCAGAATCGCCGCCGCCGGTTCCACTACATTCTCCAACCTGGATGGGCGGCGCAAGGCGCCGTACAGGGTTTCGGGCGCAGCCATCGCACGAACCAGGCGTCGGCACCGCATTATGTGCTGCCCACCACCGACCTGAAGGCGCAAAAGCGCTTCATCTCCTCGATAGCCAGGCGCCTGGACCAGCTCGGCGCGCTCACGCGCGGCCAGCGCCAGGCGACTTCACAAGGACTATTCACGGCCGCCGACAACCTGGAAAGCGACTACGCCCGCACCGGTCTGCACAACCTCTTTATGGATCTGTATCGGCAGCGCACGCCACTGTCTTTCGCCGAGGTCACGAAGCAGATGGGGCTCAATCTGCTCGATAAGGACGGCACGCTGATCGAGGGCAAGATCCCGGACATTCCGCAATTCCTCAACCGCCTGCTGTCCCTCAAGACCGACATGCAGAACGCGGTTTTCGACGAGTTCGAGAGCCGTCTGGTCGAGGCGGTCGAGTATGCCAGGCAGCACGGCGTCTACGACGAAGGTCTGCAAACGCTGCGCGCCCTGAATATCACCAAGACGCGCGATGAGGTCGTCTACACGCACAAGACGGGCGCCGAGACACGCTACATCGAGCTGGACGTGACCAATGCCATCGAATACCTGCAATGGGAGGACGTCACCAAGATGGCTCGCCAACAAGCGTTGAGCGAGGGCGAGCAGAAAAGTCTCAGCGGTTGGTTCGTCTCAGAGCATGGCAAGAGCAAGGGCGACGTGTTTTACATGCTCGACCGTGGTCTTCGCATCAATGCCGAGGGAGTGCAGGTGCATCGGGGCACTCTCTACGGCATCCGCAAGGGCCAGCACAAGTACATCGACAACGCCGCCGAGATCGCGGACGGCATCGGGTACAGAGGCAGGCCCCTGCAGCGCGTCCAACTCACGCGGCAGATAACCGCCGCCGAGGCCGAAAGGCTTTGGAACGCTCAACTCGCCGCCGCGCCCGCGACCGTCACACGCAAGGAGGCGATGCTGGTCGGGGCGATCCTACCGATTTGGGATCGCGTTGCCGGTAGCGAGACCATCTACCGGTTGCAGACCGACGCGGGCGAGCAGTTGCTCGGCAGACGGCTCGGTCCGCGCGCGGCACAGCAGACGCTGAAGAACCTTGGCGTCGATTCCGGCCTCTCGAAGCTCTCCGCGCGCGAGATCTTCGCCAAGATCCAATCGGGCCAAAAGGCGGTTCTCTCTAATGGATGGGAGATCGTCAGCGCCAGGGTCGCGCACGAGAAGCGCGTCGAGGTGCGCAGGAGTGCGCCCTTCTCGGAGGCGGAAAAACGCATCCTCAAAGATCAGGGTGCGTTCGTCGAGCGCATCAATTGGGCCGAGCGGGTCTTTATTCCGGTTGGCGAGAAGGGCCTGGGCGTTTTCGAGCGCGTGACCGAATCCAAGCCCGTCGTCGATCTGTTTGAGCGGCGCTCGACCGACGCGGCTGAGTCCACGGGCGCTGACGCAGACGACACCACGGTTGGCTATGGCGTTCCCGATGCCCCGTCTCTGTCCCCTGCCCTCGCGTCGCCTGTTGCCGAGGTCTCGCCGCCGCCATCCGCGCCTTCCGATAGCCCACCCACTACAACACAAGCGACGGACGATTTACCGATGGACACCAGGAAAACGCCCTACTACGAGCAGGTTGCCAACAAGCTCATCGAGCAACTTGAGGCCGGCACCGCACCCTGGCAAAAGCCCTGGGCGCCCGGTGAAATCCGCCTCCCGCACAATCCCGTATCCGGGACCCGGTACAAGGGTTCCAATGCCATGTGGTTAGAGATGCAGGGTCGTGCTGATTCTCGTTGGTTAACATTCAAGCAGGCAAAGAGCATTGGCGCCCATGTGCGCAAGGGCGAGAAAGGGACGCCGGTACAGTATTGGAAGTTCCGAGACCGCGTGCTCATGAAGGACGAGCGCGGCAAGCCTTTGCGCGATGCCGAAGGCGAGAAGATGTATCGCACGGTGGAGCTGGACAAGCCCAGGGTCTTCTCGGCGATGGTCTTCAACGCCGAACAGATCGAGGGGCTTCCGGCCCTGGAGGTCAAGGCGCCCGATTGGGATACGCACGAGCGGGCCGAGGCCCTGCTGGAGGCCTCCGGGATCGAGATCCGTCACGACCAGGCCGACCGGGCTTTCTACCGCCCTGCTACCGACCGTATTCATCTGCCCGGTCGAGAGAGCTTCGGCAGTGCCGATGCCTATTTTTCCACCGCGCTGCATGAGCTTGGCCATTATGCCGGGGCGAGGATTATGCCGCGCCGGCTTCCGCAGCCCGTGTGGACTCTACCTCACCGGCGCGGCACCTCGGCATAATCAGAGCGCCTCCAGGAAGGCCAGCAGCTGATCATCCGGCCGATAACGCCCAGCCGGCACCGATACCGGTTGCGTCTTTGCCATCGCGCGTTCCTTCATCTCGATGTTCGCGTGGACATACATCTGTGTCGTCTCCACCGATTCGTGGCCCAGCCAAAGCGCGAGCACCGTCCGCTCCACACCGTTCTGGAGCAGCTCCATGGCGGCCGCGTGGCGAAGGACATGGGGCGAAACGTGTTTGTTGGCGAGCGACGGACAGCTCTTCGCGGCCGCGGCAGCATGTTTGCGAACCAGACGCTCGATCGCGTCGCGGCTGAGCCGTTCGCCGCGGTTGCTGACGAACACCGGGTCGCCATCGCCTGCCCCGCGCTCATCGAGCCAGGCGCGAAGGGCCTTCACGCAGTCTTCCCGCAGCGGTGTTGCGCGCTCCTTGCGCCCTTTTCCGACGCACCGCACGTGTGCACCGATCCCAAGGACGACGTCAGCCGCAGGTCAGACGCGATCAGCTCCGAGACCCGCAGGCCCGTCTGCAGGGCGACCATCAACAGGGTGCGGTCGCGCCGCCCGTACCAAGTCGCCGGGTCCGGTGCGGCGACCATGGCCTCGATCTCCGGGCGCGTCAGATAGTCGATGGTCCGCTTCTCGTAGCGCTTCGAAGGCATCGCCAGAATTCGCTGGCAGTGATGCAGGAGCTGCGGCTCGTTGATGGCGACGTATTTGAAGAACGAGCGAATCGCCGACAATCGCACATTGCGGGTCCGTGCGCCGTTGTGGCGGCTGCCCTCCACATGGCTCAGGAAGTCGCCGACCAGCTCGGCATCCAGATCGGCCACCTGCAGATCCGTCGGGCCGCGCCCGAGTCGCTCGGCGGCGAACCCCAGCAACAGTCGGAAGCTGTCGCGGTAGCTGGCAACCGTGTTCGGGCTGGCCCGAAGCTGGTTGGCGAGTCGCTCGGTGAAGAAACGCTGAACATAGATCGGGAGTGGATAGGTCTTCACTGGGCCACTCCCTTTGCCAGGGAACATCGGGTCAGAGGGGGCCGCAGCCCCCGTCTGCCCACAGAACCGTGCGTACGGGTCCGTACACGGCTCCTCACGTAAGGCGTATCCACCGATCCACGTCAAACCAATGCGGTAGCTGCTTGTTGGAGCGAATGGCCTGTCCCATGTCTCCGATGAACCAGCCGACCGGGTAGGCCCGCGTCACCGCGAAGGTGTTCGAGAGCGCCCAGCGGCCGTTGTTGGAGAACACTGCCCGTGCCGCCTGACGGCGTGGCACGCCACGCTTGACCAGCTTACGGAAGAGATTGCGTCGGCTCTTTTGTTGATCCACCAAACGGGATCGCAGTCGTCGCCGGATATGGGCTTCGATCTTCTGCAGCTGGGCCGGGTAGTAGGTCATGGCGAAGTAGCCCGACCAGCCCACGTACCAGCTGTTGATCCGCTCGATGCTCGCCTCCAGAGTCAGGTGGGTTCCCCGCGGGGTCAGCTCCTTGACCTTGGCCATCGCCGATTGCAGGGCCTTGTGCGATATCGCTATCGTAGTCCCCAACGATGGTCATGCCCAGAAACTTCACCCGATCCGAGCGAGCCACTTGGCTCTTCTCGTGGTTCACCACCAGTTTCAGTCTCTTCTCGATGTATCCGCTGATGCTCGCCATCACCCGTTCGGCCGCCTTCGGCGTCCTCACGAAGATGTTGCAGTCATCGGCGAACCGGCAAAATTCAAGGCCGCGCCGCTCCAGCTCCTTGTCCAGCTCGTCGAGGACGATGTTGCTGAGCAAGGGGCTTAGCGGGCTGCCTTGAACGGCTCCTTCCGTGGAGGGGGTCACCAGGCCGTTGGCCATGATGCCGCTGCGCAGGATCATCCCGACCAGGCGCAGGATGCGCTTGTCGGGTATCGTCTGACCCAGGCGAGCGATCAGCCGATCGTGGTGAATTCGATCGAAGAATTTGGACAGATCGAGATCGACCACGTACGGCTTGCCCCCGGCCACGATCTTGCGCGCCGCCTCCACCGCCTGGCCTTGGTTCCGCCCGGGGCGGAAACCGTAGCTGTGCTCGGAGAACAGCGGCTCGAAGATCGGCTCCAGCAGCAGCTTCAGGGTGGCGTGCACCACCCTGTCGCGCACCGTCGGCACCCCGAGTAAACGGATGCCTTTGCCACCGGGCTTGGGGATCTCCACCCGCCGCACCGGTGAGGGTTTGTAAGTCCAGCTTTCAAGCTCCGCTTTCAGCCGGCTTAGCTCTTCGTCCAGACGTGATTCGAACTCGGCGATCGTCACTCCGTCGATGCCGGGCGATCCCTTGTTCTTCTTCACGCGCCGGAATCCCGCTTCCAACCAGTCGGTCGTACACAGGTCCTCGAAGAGTCTTCGCTCGTCAGTCAATAGGTCTCTTCCGCTCATTTCACTCTCGCCTTTGCATGGGCCTTTCTGCGACCATCGCACCATTGATTCACCCGGTCCCTACGTCTCGGGCACTCGCCGGCTCCCTTTCGGGCTGGTCTCAGACCCACAGTCTCTAACAAGCCTCCAAAACCGCTTACGTGTTCCGCCCTTCACCTCCGCCCTCCCTGGCGCTGACCCGATGTTTTACCCTCACCTACGTCACCGCAGGATCACAGGCACCGGGTTTTACGATTACTACGGCTTCATCTGCAGGCCCCCGTCCCATCACGGATCACGTCTCCGCCTCGCTTAGTCAGCTATAAAAAACGAAAAAGGGGACCCTCAAAGCCCGGTGCAAATTTGCTTGAATTACAAGCAGGATCAATGACCGAGAGGTAGGAGGTGTCCCCATGACAAAGCGTAGATACCACACGACGAAAGTCAACCAGGTGAACTGGGCGCAGATTGCCGAGCAGGCGGGAGAACAACCGGTGGTATTCGCAGTGGACGTGGCCAAGGAAAAATTTGTGGGCTGCGCTGATGAAGCCGGATCGCACGGTGCTCAAGACGATCCAGTGGCAGCACCCGGAGCAGACGCCGGAATTGATGCATGGCCTGCTCTCGCACCTGGGTGCGCAACGCCTGGAGGTGGCGATGGAGCCGAGCGGCACCTATGGCGATGCCCTGCGCTGGCTGTTCGTCACTCACGGTGTGGCGGTGTTTCGCCTCAGTCCCAAGCGGGTGCACGATTCGGCGGAGGTGTTCGACGGGGTGCCGAGTCTGCACGACGCCAAGGCGGCCTATCAGATCGGGCGGTTGCACCTGGATGGGGTGAGCCAGCGCTGGGAAGAGCGCTCTGAGCAGCGCCGGGAGCTGGCGGCGCAGATCGCGGTGCTGAAGCTCTGCACCAGGAACGCCTGCAGAGCAGCCGCAACCGTCTGGAAGCGCAGCTCAGCCGCCACTGGCCCGAACTGGCTGAGGTGCTCGATCTGGGCTCGGTCACCTTGATGAGTCTGGTGGCCGCCTATGGGAGTCCGGCCCAGGTCGTGGCCCACGCCGAGGCGGCCCGGCAGTTGATGCAGCGAAGCGGCAGGAGCGGGCTGCGTCGGGAGAAGATCGAAGGCGTGATCGAGGCGGCCCGACACACGCTGGGGATGCCCTGTCTGGAGGCGGAGCGGGTGCTGCTGCAAACCCTGGCGCAGGACATGCTGGATAACCACCGCGCGGTTCAGCAGGCCGAGCAGGCCCTGGCGGCGCAGGTCGACGCGGACGCCACCCTGAGCTGGCTGGCGTCGGTGGTGGGCAAGACCACCGCCGCGGTGCTGGTGTCCACCCAGGGGCGGCCCCAAGACTACCCGGACGCGGGCAGCTACCTCAAGAGCCTGGGGCTCAACCTCAAGGAACGCAGCAGCGGCAAGTTCCAGGGGCAGCTGAAGATCACCAAGCGAGGACCGGGCATCGCGCGGCTGTACCTGTACTTCGCCGCCCTGCGCTGGTTGTACCGCGATCCCATCATCCAGGCCTGGTACCAGCGCAAGGTGGCGCGCGACGGGGGCTGCAAAGGCAAGGCGATTGTGGCGATCATGCGCAAACTGGCCAAGGCACTGTGGTACGTGGCTCAAGGCGTCGCCTTCGACAGCCGCAAGCTGTTCAACCGCAAAGCCCTGGCGCTGGCCGCCTGAGTGGGTAGGAGAACACACCTGTACAACCGAGGATGCCGCGAGGACTAACGCCGATGGTTGAATGATCCCAACACAGACCGCGCCGGTTCGGTTCTTCCGCCGGGGTGACCTCCGTTAAGCCCTCAGGTCCACACGAGACCCCGACTTAGTCACGAGGCACCCCAGCGGATGACCCATGGACTGCTTGTTCAATGAAGCTGATCCGATGCCGCACAAGCGGACATCCCATGCGAGAGGTTCGATCGACCCCATGGCGACGCATCCCGGAAGCCCTGACAGAGCGCAAAACGACACACCGTGCGAATCCCCTTTCGCCGTCGCTGATAAGGTGTGCTTATCATGATCGGCATTGGATTTCGCGCGGAGGAACACCCTAAAGACCATAAATTATATTGATTTGAATGGGCTATGAGAGGGCTTAAGGTGTCGTAGTTACACCGACCCGGGATCGACGGCCCTTCACCGGGTAAGCTAGCCTCCTCTGTCATCGCCCACCTACCTTCTCTACGTCCAGGGGCTACGGGGAGAACATCGGGCTTCGGTGGTCAACGGCACCTCGCCCGCCCCTGTCCGCCTAATCGAAGGTTCGCTCTCGCTTAGGTGGCGATTTTGGACTCCGGCTTCCTTCAGATCCCTCATTGGCTCCCCTCCGGTAGCGGCCTTGCCAGCCTCCTCGTCCGTAAGGTGCAGGGGGAGTTTCTTCGGGCACCCTTGCCTTCGCCTACATGTTCCCTTCTCCCAAGGGCCATGGCTGGATTTGCACCAGCTAGCCGGCTAGCATGCCGGTCACACGTCGCCAGAGGCGGTTACCCGCCTCCGGCTCTCACAGAACGCAGCATGCAGATTTCCCGCACTCCGCTCTTCAAAACGTGAAAGATTCACAGCACAGCGATAGCCTGCAATCCCGAATAAGGGAGATAGAGCTTTGGTCGCTGTAACGGAAAGCGCGCCATGATCCGGTGGAGAACCTCCCTCGGAACGTAGCCCTTTCGACTCCGACTGCTCAGCATCTTGCGCCAGTACTGCACCACGAACGCCTGCACTTTCTGCAAGGATCGGATGTTCCCGGCGATGCCGTAGTAGGCATAGTGGCCCCGCAATACGCGGTTGAGGTTGATTACCTGCTCCCGGAGCGGCAAGTGCCGCATTCTCCGCGTACTTGAACCAAGCGCCCATCAGGCGATACGCTTCGGAAAACGCAACCGAATATGCCTTCGCCGACGTGCGACAATCCCTGGTGCGACACATCGCAAAGGAGGGTTTCGGTATCGATTGCCAGGACCCCGGCAAACCAGACCATAATCCTCTGATCTCAACGGTCATGCGGCTCGTAGCATGATCAAAGAGGGAAACTTCAGATGATTAAGTTGTTAGTGAATCGTTCCATAGGTAAGAAGATGGTCGCTTGCATAAGAAAAAGTAGAATTGCTGGAAGCCAGATAAACAACTAAAGCCTTGGGCGTCGAGATTCTCAGCCGGGTTATTGTTGACCGAGAGATCCCCACCATGGATTCACTATTTTCCAAACCAATCTTTATTTTCACGTCGGACGTCGATTGGGCCAGCGAAGCGGCCATCAACGACAGCATCGATTTTTATCGCGACCTCGGCGTTGACGTACACTTTTTCGCCACCCACGAAAGCCCTGCGCTGCGTGCCTATGCGTTCTCCCACCCGGCCAATGTGGGATTGCACCCCAACTTCCTCTCAGGTTCCACCCAAGGCGGAACTCCCGAGGAGATCGTCGACGTTCTATTGGCGCCTTACCCCGAGATTCGGAGCTCGCGTTCCCACAATTTCTACGACATCTCCGCGGGTGATCTCCCTTCTGGCGGATCGAGGCCTCGCCGACGACAGTAATCTCTGCCTATGGCTGCAGCCCGATTTGCGGCCACTGCATCTGGGAGCTGGCGACATGGTTCGCTACCCGGTCTTCTGGGAGGATGATGTTCACTGGACTCGGTTTGACGGCTTCCCATCCTTCGGCGATTTCGCCGACCGATTTTTCAGTCCGGGCCTTAAAATCATCAACACCCACCCGTTCGCGCTCTACTTGAATACCGGGTCTGAGAACGAGTGCGAGGAAAAGAAGCCGGCAATCCGTGCGGTCGACGCCACGCAGGGATCAGAGTTTGTCAATTCAGGGATGATGGCGCATGGACAAAGAGAGTCCGCACCGGGTGTTTGATGCTTGGCAACGCGATTGTGCTCGACGACAGCGAACAAAAACGATGCAATCAGCGTCTTTAGCACGAGTCGAGCTCACAAACAAACCTTCGAGTCATCCTCTCTGGCAATACCGAATTCAGCGCGCTTTGTGCGCCATTCGGAAAATAAAAAGCAAAAAGGTGTTAATGGTCACTCCCCGATTCGGCGGTGGAGTTGAGCGGCACCTGCAAGACCTCTGCGGATTTTTTGCGAACGAAATGGTCTGCCTTGTGCTGCAGCCGCTCTTTGTCGATCGTGTTGCCTTGCGTCTAAGCATCCATCCGGCCGCGTTATCGCTAACTTTCCTGCTACCGCAGGGAGCGACGCATCTAAGGGAGGTGCTCGTTTACTTGGGGATAAGCAGCATCCACTTTCATCATGGGCATGATGTCCCCGATGTTGTTTGGGAATTGCCGAGACTAATCGCGGTTCCCTATGATGTCACATTGCACGACCACTACTTCATCAATGCGAATCCGTTTCAATCCGATGAAACGGGTCGGTTCTGCGAGGACGTGGAGCAGCAGGCGCGGCCTCATCTACTACCCATGCCGCTCTTGGAGTGGCAGCGCGTGCAGCTCACACGGTTGAACGGTTCTCGACGCGTCCTGGCACCTTGCCGGTTCACGTCCGATCTCTATCGCCGCCACTTTCCGGACCTCGATATCCGGGTTGCCTATCACCCGGACTGGAGCGAGACGGCACCCTACCCCTCGGTCAGGTTGCTGAAGCTCATGGCAGACCACCCCTTGAGGATACTCGTCATGGGGGCGATTAACCGAGAGAAGGGTGCAGATGTCGTGGAGGCGGTGGCGAAGTTGAGCCGCGATCGTGGCTCCCCGCTGGAGTTTCTGTTGTTGGGGTACGCGTATCGGCCCTTGCGTGGGCCGATACAAGACCTGGGCACCTACGCTCACGAGAATGTCCCGGAGCATCTGGCTCAGATAAAGCCGCACTTGATTTGGTTTCCCGCACAGGTGCCGGAAACTTACAGCTATGCCCTCAGCGAGGTGCTGGTCTGCGGCATGCCGGTTCTCGCCTGCGATCTAGGCGCCTTTCCCGAACGCCTTCAAGGCCGCCCGTTGACGTGGGTGGCGCATTGGAAAGCGGATGCGAATGGTTGGCACGATGCACTCATGGGGATTCGCGAGGAGCTGTTGAGCTATGCAGACCCCGAAAATACGATACCTTGGAGTCGACAACCGGATCCCGGACGTCGCTTTTACAGAGACGAATACCTGCAAGCCATTGTTCGCCGGCCGCCAGAATCCGCGAAGATCGATCTGGCCTGGATTGCTGAAGCCGCCGCGGCGGGGATCGTCGGCAGGTACCTGCTCAGCCCCCGGCAGCGCCTGATGCTGGCTTATGCGCGCCTTCGAGCAAAAAGGGGGGGGCGCGCCCTGATTCGCTTGGTGCCGGGTTGGGCTCGTGATTGGGTGAAACGAGGCCTGTAACCCCCCCGGGGGGCCTACCCGTCGCCATGGGACCATACGCCCGCCAACGCCGCTACTCGCCCGGTTTCTGCTGCGCATGTATCGAAATGTCCTTCTTCAATCAAAAAGTTCGGCACTCGAATCCGGGTTATGGCCTATCATCCGCGCCCAGGGAGAATCGCTCAATGTTCGCGGGTCAGGGCGTCGCGAGTCGCTTGCAGATAAGCGTATCCGTGCTTCTGATCCGGTTCCAGGTGGGCACCTTCGGCCCATTCATTCCAAGCGTTGACGAACACCAGTCGCTCGTCCGGGTTTGCGAACCGAGCGATGGAGTCGCGGACCGCATTGGACAACCATTCCCGGTATCCGCTGGGTGAAGATCGGAAGTAGATGCCGCCCCCGCCACGGCGCCTTGCTTCGTTGTCCCAACCCGGATTGACGCCGCGAAAAAGCCGGTAGGCCGGCGCTCGGTAATGGCGGCTTTGGGCAGGGAATGCTCGCCAGTCATAAACGATACCGTTGAAATCCGGATTCAATAGCTCCAGGTCATCAGTGATAATCGGGGCATTCATGCCGTTGGGTGGGAACTCGATAGCCGCGTCGAAACCGAAGCTGGTAGGGTCAACGGCTTGGAACGATTGCGTGCAGGCTAAATACAGCTCGCCGACGCCGTTTTCCCGGCACCAAGCCCTCCAGCGTTGCGCTGTTCCGCTAGCGTCCGGTAGAAGGTCGGGGCGGTATAGGATCAACAGGGGACGACCGTTTACCCTGATGTATCGCGGGTCGTTGAGATACTCTGAGATGTAGGCGATGAATGCCTGGTCGTCTGCGGGGCTGTGGAGCTGTGTGACCAACAGATCTTTGTCTCGGCCATCCCAACGCCGACTCCAGCTCTCGTTGGCCCAGCAAAGGCAAAATGGAAGGCCGAGCCGGTTGTTCTCCAGGTACTGTCTGAGAGGTCGCTCCAGCAGACGCTTGCCACCGAACCAGTAAAAGTAAAAAGCGAATCCTCCGATTCCGTAAAGCCTTGCCAACTCGACCTGGCGTTCCTGCACCTCGACCAACCGCAGGTCATAAAAGCCAAGCTCACCCGGCAAATGTGGCTGATAGTGCTCCTTGAACTGCGGCTTGCCTCGGACCACGTTGGTCCACTCGGTGAAACCTCGTTCCCACCAGGCGTCGTTCTCGGGAATAGGATGAAACTGCGGAAGGTAGAAGGCAATCAGCCGCACGGGCGGAGCCTTTAGCGGTGCGGCTTCCAGCAGCGGTACTGGCTTGTTGTCGGAATCGGTGGATTCCGGGAACGGAGCGCCACTCGCCGCGTCGCGAAGGCTCATCCAAGTTTCGTAGGTTTCCGAGGGTTTGAATCTCCAGCGAAACGCCTCGAGTAGGCGTCGTTTGATCCTTTGCTTGCGCGCAGGGTCCAAGGGGAAAGCGCGCCATGCCCAGTGCAGCAACTTGGAGATCATGATCCGATGCGTCTTACCGCCGAGCTTCTTGTACGTCTTGAGGGTCTTACCTTCACCGTCACAGGTGCTGGGCGCGCAACCCCGTATGCACACGAATCCGCCATCGCCTCCGTCGTTTTCCTCGAATTCGAACAGCACTCTGGAAATCCGTTCGTCACCTTCGGCGAGGCTACAGATTGCCGCTTGCTCTGAATCCAGCGACGGATGCTAACACACCTAGGGCTCGCGCAATGGCCGCTGCTGGCGCCCTAGGATTCCCGGCTTCTGCGGGATCGACCTACCGGGATGCACGATGAGAACAACCGCCGAAACGCGCGATCTATTCAAATCTTTCTCGGTTTCTGGAAAGATGGAACGCTCTCCTGTATCTTTCCACCGCGGTTTGCTGAGAACGCGGTTGGTGCAGATCGCCACTACCGACGTGCCCTAGGCGTGTTTCAGCGTCACCGTTCAATGCGGTTATGGCTTCAGCGCCGAACATATCCGCGAGCTTGCATGAGTTGAGCGCCAAGGTTATAGGCGCTGATCGAGCCCCCCGCATCTCTGATGGTCGATTTGTTCCGACTCGTCCCCGAACGCCTCAGCTTCGCCTATCGCTATTTTCCCAGGGCGCGGCATGTCCTCAAGACCGAGGGTGCAGCGACGCTTCTGAAAAAAATTGTCAGGCGGCTCAAAACAACGTCCCTGTCGGTTGCGGCGCGTCCCATGCTTCTGGATCTTCGAGGACCCCTGATCCCGCTGGCTTTTCCACTCGCCGAGCGGCCCGCCGCATCTATCGTCGTCCCCGTCTTCAACCAGCTCAGGTTTACACACCATTGCCTGGCGTCACTGCACCGACACGGATCCGAGCATGCGTTCGAGGTGATCGTCGTCGATGACTGCTCCACCGACGAGACCGCGTCAGCTCTTACGGCATTCGAAAATCTTCGCCTGATCAGGAATGAAGAGAATCTGGGATTTGTGCACTCCTCCAACCGGGGGGCGCAAGCCGCACGCGGGCGGATTATTGTCCTCTTGAACAACGACACGCAGGTGCAGTCTGGGTGGCTGGACGCACTCATCGAGACCTTCAGCCTGAAGCCGGATGCGGGCCTCGTCGGCAGCCGACTCCTATATCCCGACGGACGCCAGCAGGAGGCCGGTGGCATCGTCTTCGCGGACGGCTCTGCTTGGAATTACGGACACCTGGACGATCCCTACAAGCCCCAGTACAGCTACTTGCGGCCGGTAGACTATTGCTCCGGCGCGTCGCTTGGCGATCCGGCGTTCCTTGTTCGAGGAGCTCGGCGGTTTCGACGAATACTTCGCGCCGGCCTACTACGAGGACACGGATCTTGCGTTCCGTGTTCGGGCGGCGGGATACCAGGTCTACTACCAGCCCCTCTCTCGCGTTGTGCACTTTGAGGGCGCGAGTGCCGGCACGGACGAGCGTGCAGCGACGGGCATGAAGCGCTTTCAGGCCGTCAACCGCGAAAAGTTCCGTTCGCGTTGGCGCGCAGAGCTCGAGTCTCATGGGATTCGCGGAGAGGATCTGGAGAACGCGAAGGAGAGGAGCGTTAAGCGGCGGGTCTTTGTCGCTCGACAATTACATGGTTACGCCGGATCGCGAATCCGGCTCCCTGCGAATGCTCAACTTGTTCACGATCCTGCAGGATCTCGGCTTCAAGGTGACCTTTGCAGCCGCCAATCTGGAGGCGCCGGAGCCCTATGTGTCAGATCTGCAGATGCGGGGGGTAGAGTGTCTCTATCGCCCCTACGTCAAATCGATTGCCAGCCACCTGAAGTCCCGCGGTGGAATCTACGATCTGGTCGTCCTCAGCCGTGCGGATGCGGCGGCCAAGGTCATGCCCGCCGCCAGGCGTTATTGTACGAATGCCAAGATCGTCTTCGACACCGTGGATTTGCATTTTTTGCGTGAGGAGCGACTTGCGCAGTTGAATAAAGACAAGGCCACGCTGCGTGTAGCGGAGAGCCGCAAGCGTCAGGAGCTCGATTTGATTGCTCAGGCGGACGACACGCTGGTGGTGAGCGAGGTAGAGCGCCGTGTGCTGGCGCAAGAGGCGCCCCGGGCTCGGGTACGCGTCGTCTCCAACATTCACCAAATCTTCGGCAGTGCCACTGCGTTCTCCGAGCGGCGGGATATCCTGTTCATCGGCGCCTTCGCGCATCCCCCGAACACGGATGCGGTGCGCTGGTTGGCCGCAGAAATTCTGCCCTTGATTCACGCCAAGCTGCCGGACCTGTGCTGTCACGTCATCGGTGCCGATCCACCCGCCGATATTCTGGCCTCGGCCGATGACAGGCTGAAGATCCACGGGTTTGTAGCGGACGTAAGGCCCTATTTCGACGCTTGTCGGCTCTCCGTCGCGCCACTGCGCTATGGGGCTGGAGTCAAGGGAAAGGTTAACCAGAGCCTGGCCCACGGGCTGCCGGTTGTTGCTACTTCCCAGGCCGCCGAGGGCATGTTCCTCGTGGACGGGGAGTCAGTGCTTGTGGCCGACGAAGCCGCTTCCTTCGCCGACGCGGTGATCCGGCTCTACGGCGACGAGCAGCTTTGGGACAGGCTGTCGGTCAATGGAATCGATGTCATGGAGCGACACTTCAGCTTCGCTGCTGCGAGGCGGTCCCTGGAGCAGTTGGTCGGTGACTGATCTGCCCGGCAGCGAGGGGGCGGAGACCGGCGCATCTCGAGTCAGCGTCATCGTCGTCAACTTCAATGCCGGCGATCTGCTGGCGGCCTGTGTCGGCGCTGCACTCGGTTCCGATGTCCCGGCAGAGGTCATTGTCAGCGACAACGGCTCCAGCGACGACAGTCTGAGCAAGGTGCGCGAAAGCTTCGGGGCGGATCCCCGTCTGACCCTCGTGGAGAACGGTGAGAACCTGGGTTTTTCCGCCGGTAACAACCGGGTGCTGGATCGCGCCTCCGCCCCTTACCTTTTGTTCCTCAACCCGGACTGCATGGTGCAAAGGGATACCCTGAGGCATCTCCTCGCGTTCATGGATGCAACGCCGGACGCCGGGATGGCCGGCTGCGTGATCCGCAACCCGGACGGCAGCGAGCAGAAGGCAAGCCGCCGCCAGATCCCTGATCCCTGGGTGGGGCTGGTGCGTTTCCTGCAGCTGGATCGACTGTCACCGAAACTGACACGGGAGAAGCGTCTGAATCTTGTCGACGAGCCCCTGCCGGAGCGTCCGGTCCAGGTCGAGGCAGTCTCCGGCTCCTTCATGCTGGTGCGGCGTGCGGCCCTCAGGGAGATCGGCCCCCTGGACGAGGGCTATTTCCTGCACTGCGAGGACTTGGATTGGTTCGCCCGTTTCGCGCGCTCCAAGTGGAAGATCTATTTCGTGCCGGGCGTCGAAGTGGTCCACCATCTAGGTGCCTGCAGCAAGGCCCGGCCCGTCCGGGTGGAATGGCACAAGCACCGAGGAATGGTGCGCTTCTTCCGCAAGTTCCAAGCCGGTGGCTATCCGCTGCCCTTCCGCCTGCTTGTAGAGGCCGGTATCTGGAGCCACTTCGGCGTCCTGGCGCTGGCCGAAGGGATACGGCGAGCCATTGCGGGCTTGACCGGCGTGCTCCGGAGAAGCCGCGCGAGATGAGCCCGGACGCGGCCAGGATAGAGATGCTCTCGGGGGGCAGCGTGCTGGTCACCGGCGCTACGGGTAAGGTGGGAAGGCGGCTGGTGCCGGCCCTCCAGGAGCAGGGCGCCCGTGTCAGTGTGCTCACCAGGGACCCCGATAGGGCTCGTGACCTATGGCCGGATGGCGGCGTCGACTACCGGGCCGGCGACCTCACGGATCCGGCAACGCTGCCGGATGTCCTGCACGGCGTAGTCTGCATCTTTCACCTGGCCAGCTATTCTCCGAGTCCAAGTGAGCCAGACGTCTACGAGGCCCCGAGCCATTGGCCGGTGACCGCCGAAGGCACGCGGAACCTGGTCCATGCCGCTCGCGCGGCGGGCGTAGAGTGCCTGGTTTATCTGAGCAGTGTCAAGGCAATGGGAGACCGGGTCGCCGCAGCCGGCACACCCGCCGATGAGTCTACGCATCCGGCTCCGGAGAGCCTGTATGGCCGGGCCAAGCTTGCCGCCGAGAACAGTGTCTTGAGCGCGGGCGAGGGCGGCGGTATGCACGTGTGCGTACTGCGTCTGCCGATGGTGTACGGCCTGATGGGGCAGGGCAATATCGCGCGCATGATCGTGGCGGTGGCACGCAACCGTTTCCCTCCCTGGCCGAAGATCGAGAACCGCCGTGTTGCCGTGCACGTCGACGATGCCATCCGGGCCGCCTTGCTCGCGGCCTGTTCCCCAAGAGCCGCCGGACGGGTCTATCTGGTGACCGACGGAAGGGCGTACTCCACCCGCTGGCTATACGAACAGATCTGTCTTGCTTTGGGGCGTTCGCCGCCCGGCTGGACCCTTCCTTTGTGGACCCTGAGGGCAGCCGCCGCGATCGGAAGCGCCCTCGAGCGCGTGACCGGCCGGGCGATGCCGCTGAACCGCACAGGTCTGGGAAAGCTGACCGGGGATGCCTGGTACAGCTCGCAGAAGATTGGCCGCGACCTGGGCTTCGCCCCGCAACGGGACCTGGAGGCCGAGATCCCGCGCATGGTGCGGGACTATCTTCACGCCGGGTCCCAGGAGCCTGTCTGACTTACGACTGTTCTGCTGCGGAACTACCAGAGTCAGCCCGAGACCCCATCGGTCGCGAACGTATAGCGGCTGTTGATCAAGAAGTTGAGCAGGAACACCACGCCGATGGCGAAGGCCTGCGCGAGCAGGTAGTTGATCCCCAGGCGTTCATGCAGTGTCCAGAAGATGGCCGCGTTCAGCCCGAGCATGACGACCGCGACGCCTGCGAAGATGGGGAAGCGCTTGGCGTGAGACCCGGAGCTGCGGAAGGTCCAGTAGTATTGCAGCAGGTAATTTACGATCAGGCCTACGACGAAGCCGCAGGACGAGGACAGGGTCGCATCCATGGCCGCGGCCTCGACCAACAGGATCAGAACCAGGTAGTGAACCCCGACCGCAAGGCTACCGGCGGCGATATAGCGGAGCAGGACCTCAAGCTTGTACGCCGTCATCGGGATCAGTAGGTGAGGGGCTCGACCAGGACGCTCAGTACCGGCAGATCGACATAGAACAAGACCGTGATAAGAACCGCCAGGAAAACCACGTAAGCGACGAACGCCGGCTCCCGATAGAGCTTCTCCGGCGCCTGGGACGCGGAGTGGGGTTTCATGGCGATGTGCAGGTACCAGACGTACAGGAGCGAGAAGAAGGGCAGCGAGACGATAAACTCGATGCGGTACTTGATCAGGAAAATCCCCAGGAAGAAGGCGGACAGAATCGCGTAGAAGAAGGAGGATAGAAGGAGCTTTTCCTCGGTGTAATAGCGGAACGAGCGCCGGTAGAGGGCCGCCCGCTCCGGGTCGCCGATGAAACGGTACTCGGCATAGCGCTTCATGGCCATCAGAAAGGCACCCCCCATCCAGTAGCTGAGCAGGATCGAGGAAGGCGGTAGGTGGCCGCTGACAATGGCGCTCCACCCCAGAAGCAGGCGGATGGGATTGTTGACCGACTCGCTGAGCACGTCCAAAAGGGCGCGATCTTTGGTGCGGAACGGGCGCACGTTGTAAACAATCCCCATCAGCAGCAGTAGCGCCGAGAAGATGACGAACTCGCGAGTCAGCAGTGTGGCAAGGCCCAACCCGAGTCCGACGAAGAGCAGATACTCCAGATAAACGGCCTTGGCGCGCACGTCTCCCAGCGCGGAAGGCCTGCTTTGCTTGAGCGGGTGGTGTCGGTCGAACTCGGCGTCCAGCCACTCGTTGATCACGTAGTTGGCGGAGGCGATGAACCCGGTGCTGAGAACGGCCAGGAGCCCTGAGCCCAGGACGCTCGAAACCGGCACCGCCGCCAGAAGCCAGGCCAGCGCCATACCCGGAAGCATGAAGATGTTCTTGAACCAGTGGTCGAAGCGCGCGACTGCAATATAGGGCCGCAGCTGCTGCCAGAGAGACATGCCGGAAGTTGCAGAATCCACCAGAAGCCGCTCCTGTGCTAGTCCATTACTCAAACCGGGCGTCGCCGCTGTCGGGGATGATCAAGGTGACTGCCGAGCGGCGCCCCGGCGAGTCCTGTTCGTGGACCCGAATGCTCTTCGCCGGCAAGTCGAGTGCGAACGCCAGCCCCGCTGTTCCGATGCCGAGAAACTTGTGCCGGTTCTCGATCAGTACGTCGATCCCCCCGGCGCGTGACTGGTTCGCGACTGCCGAAAACTCGGTGCGGATCACCGCCAGCTGCTCGTTGGCCCAGTTGGCTCGCGCCAGCAGGGCTGGGTACTGGAGCCAATAGTTCCCGGCCACCGACAGGGCCGAAGACAAGAACGCGGCGCCCAAAACCAGCCGCGTGCGTCCGGTGGACAGGGGCGCGAGCACCGCCAGAAAGGACCAGACGATCAGCCCCGGGGTGATGTAGTAGGCGTATGAATTCCAAGAGAACAGCAGATAGGGTGCAGCGGCGGTCAGAAAGAAGGCGCCTGCCGCCAGCCAGCCCCGAACGCGCAACCGGGGCGATACCGCCGTCACGACCATCCATACCGCCGCGGCTTGGAGCAGGGCGCAAGCAAGACCCCAGAGCGCGGCGACCAGGGAGTGCTGCTCCAGCATGAAGCGCAGCGACTCCCGCGGGACATTGAAGAAGAACAGGCCCATGCTCACGAGGTTGCGCAGCGTATTGGTACCCATGCCCATCTCGTAGGCGCCCGAGGGCGGCACGACCATCTCCCGGCGCAACAGCAGCCAGGCAACGGCCAGAAGCACGGAGGCTGTCGCCACGGCCCAAGCGGCTCGGGTGGGACGGACCCGGTGCCACACCAGAGCCGTCAGCAGAGCGCCCAGGGGGAGCACCAAGATGCCGTTCTCCTTGCTCAACAGGGCTAGCACCAGAAACAGCGGCACGGCGATCAGGCCCGGGCTCAGAGCTGTCGGCGAATCGCGCAGCGAGGCCACCCAGAAGCGCAGGGAAAGGGACGAGAACAGCACGACCATGGTGCTGTGCACGGCTGTCGCCCAGAGCGCCGGGATGAAGTGGGCGGCGTGGATGCCGTAAAGCAATCCTGCGATAAGAAAGGCCTTGTGCGGGTCCGTCCCGGGCTCGATGAGCCCTGCGTAATCGGTGACCAGCCAGGCGACGGCGAGAGCGGCTGCAGCCAAGAAGAGCAGATTGATGAGGTGTGCGGCCACCGGGCTCGAGCCCAATGCTTCCTCGACGATGCGCCAGTAGAGCCCCTCGCTCAGGGGGCGCCAGAAGATGCTCTTCTCCCCGGGCCAGAAGACCGTCAGCCAGCTCTCGCCGGCCTCCCTCGCCTCTCTAGCCACGAGCAGGAAGTGAAAGTCGTCCTGCCAGAAGGGGACCTGGAGGGCGTGGAGCCAGAAGGCTGCGAGCAGGATCGCGGTCAGCGGGACGTACAGATAGGGAGAACGGAGCAAGGTCCCTGTCACCAAGCGGGCGTTACCGCCAGCTCACCGCGAGGAAGAGGGCTCCGGCCACAAAGCAGGTGACTGCCAGGGCTTTGGTAAGGGCGACCGACAAAACCGCGCCGGGTCCGAGCACCAGCAGCAGGGTCCCGCTGAGGATCAGCGAGCCGCCGCTCACCGCCGCCAGCATCTGGGCGCGGTAGCCTCGGGTCTCCTCGCGCAGCCTGTCCGAGCTCTTCCGAGCGCCAGCGGATCGCCAGCTTCTGCCGCTCCAGACCGTCGAGCACCCGGTAGGCGAGCAGCGGCAGCTCGGGGAGCTGCTCCGCGGCTGGGCCCAGGTTCTTGCGCGCCCGCTCAAGGAGCGCCTTGGGTCCGATCTGGTCCTTCATCCAGCGTTCCATGAAGGGCTTGGCGGTGGTCCAGAGGTCGAGCTCCGGGTAGAGCTGGCGCCCCAGGCCCTCGATGTTCAGCAGGGTCTTCTGCAGCAGCACCAGCTGGGGCTGCACCTCCATGTTGAAGCGGCGCGCGGTCTGAAACAGGCGCAGCAGGAAGTGGCCGAAGGAGATCTCCGAAAGCGGCTTCTCGAAGATGGGCTCGCACACGGTGCGGATGGCGGACTCGAACTCGTCGACCCGGGTGCCCGGCGGCACCCAGCCCGACTCCACGTGCAGCTCCGCCACCCGGCGGTAGTCGCGGTTGAAGAAGGCCAGCAGGTTCTCGGCCAGATAGCGCTGGTCCTCGGTGGTCAGGGTGCCGATGATGCCGAAGTCGACGGCGATGTAGCGCCCGCTCGGCTCCACGAAGATGTTGCCCGGGTGCATGTCGGCGTGGAAGAAGTTGTCGCGGAACACCTGGGTGAAGAAGATCTCCACCCCGCGCTCCCCGAGCAGGCGCATGCTGATTCCCTGCGGCCTTGAGCGCCGTCACGTCGCTCGACCGGAATGCCGTAGATGCGCTCCATCACCATCACGTTCGGACGCGTCAGGTCCCAGTAGACCTCCGGCACGTAGAGGGACGTCGCTGCCGAGGAAGTTGCGCCGCAGCTGGGAGGCGTTGGCCGCCTCGCGCTGCAGGTCCAGCTCGTCGAAGATGGTCTTTTCGTACTCCCGGACCACCTCCACGGGCCGCAGCCGGCGGCCGTCCTTCCAGTAGCGCTGGGCCAGGCCGGCGACGATGTACAGCAGGCCGACGTCGCGGCGGATGATCTTGTCGATGTCCGGCCGCAGCACCTTGACCACCACCTCGCGGCCGTCCTTCAGGCGGGCGGTGTGCACCTGGGCGATGGAGGCCGAGGCCAGGGGTGTCTCGTTGAACTCGTCCAGCACCTCCTCGATGGGCTTGCCCCAGGCCTTCTCGATCAGGGCGCGGGCCTCGGTGCCGGGAAAGGGCGGCACCCGGTCCTGCAGCTTCGCCAGCTCGATGGCGAGGTCGTCGGGCAGCAGGTCGCGGCGGGTGGAGAGGATCTGGCCGAACTTGACGAAGATGGGCCCCAGGTCCTCCAGGGCCTGGCGGATGCGCACCGGATAGGGCGGGAGCTCGCCGCGGAACCAGTACCAGGGGGACAGATACAGCAGAAACCGCAGGGGCCGGAACAGATGGGTGGCGAGGATGACCTCGTCCAGCCCGTGGCGCAGCAGCACCAGGTTGATGTGGATCAGGCGGAGAGCCTGGGAGGGGCGGATCATCCGCAAGCTTCCGGGATCATTGCTCGCCGACGCTGTCTTCCCGCGTTTTCGCGAGCCGCGCGACGCGGGCGGCGAGCCTCTCCACGCCGTCGCGCAGCTGGTCTACGTCGTCCAGGAACGCCTGAATCTCATAGCGGCCCGGCAGCAGCCGCGCCTCCTCCTGCAGGTATTCCTTGACGTCCTCCGTCAGGGTATCGCCGGTGCGCCGGCCCCAGCGCCCGGCGGCCCGGACTTGCGAGCCCACCTGGTGCGCCAAGGCGTCACCCAGGAGCCGCGAGAGCTGCTCCTCCCAGTCCACCTCCAGACCGCCTGCAAAGTCGCCGAAGGCCTGTGCCAGATGGGTGTCGCCCTCGATCTGCACCTCCCCGGAGAAGAGCTGGTCCTCCTTTTGCTGAGATGTCCCCATGCGGGCGAGCGCAATCGGCGTACCGCGCAGGATGCAGTCCGGCTCGCTCGCGTAGTCGCCGTAGAGCTGTATCCCGTTGGTGCCCGGGATCACGAAGATCCGGGTGCCGAAGCCGATGATCTCGATGAGGATGACCCGGCCGTGGAGCGCCGCGAGCCGGCCAGCCCCTTCGGGATCCAGGGCAATGTAGCGGTTGATACCAGCCTCCAGCGCCGCCAGGGCGGCATCCGGGATCGGCACCCCGTCGCTCACAGCTTGTAGCCCCGGTGAATGGCGACGATGCCACCGTTGAGATTGAAGAATTCGCAGCGCTCGAAACCCGCCTGCTCCATCATGGTCTGCAGGGTCTCCTGGTCCGGGTGCATGCGGATGGACTCCGCCAGGTAGCGGTAGCTGTCCGCATCCCCGGCGATCAGGCGGCCGAGGGCCGGCAGGACCGAGAAGGAATAGAGATCGTAGTGCCTTGCGCAGCGACGGGCTGCCGGGATGGGAGAACTCCAGCACCAGGGCGCGGCCGCCGGGGCGCAGCACCCGGAACATCTCCTCCAGGGCGCGCTGCTTGTTGGTGACGTTGCGCAGGCCGAAGCCGATGGTGACGCAGTCGAAATGATTGTCCGCGAAGGGCAGTGTTTCGGCGTTGACCTGGGCGCAGTGCAGGTTGCCGGCGACACCCGCGTTGATGAGCCGGTCGCGGCCGCGGGTCAGCATGGCGGCGTTGATGTCGGTGAAGACGACCTCGCCCTCCTTGCCGACGATACCGGAGAAGCGCTCGGACAAGTCCCCGGTCCCGGCGGCCAGATCCAGCACCCGTTGGCCGCGGCGCACACCGGCCAGCTCCACGGTGTGGCGCTTCCACAGCCGGTGGATGCCCAGCGACATCAGGTCGTTCATGATGTCGTAGCGCGAGGCCACGGAGTCGAAGACCGCCCGCACGTGGTCGGCCTTCTCGTCGATCGGAACCTGCTTGTAGCCGAAGTGGGTGGTCTTCTCGTCAGACATGGTCGGGTGCCTTGGTTGCGCTGCGAGGATTCTACACCAAAGGAAGAAGAGGGCGCCTTTCGCGGCGAGAGCGTAGCTCGTTCCGTTCCGCTCTGCTTGCAGTGCGCTGCCGGGGCGGGCGCTCCGCGCCGAGACTCGGGACGCAGAGCTTCCGACAGTTGCGTGACACCGCAGGGCCGGTGTCACGGATACAGCTGCGAACCAGCCGTTCGATTGGAAATGTTCATCGTAAAAAATTGCAAGGCATCAGCGTATTACGTACTTTGTCCCCGGCCCGCCGAGGGTTCGACGCACACGCTTGGCGCGCAACGCCGCAGCGGTCCAAAGGGTATTCTTATCAAGACGGCTTCTTGCGCTTGTGACCCGCCTTCTCCAGCTCGTCCAGGTACTCCTTCCACAGGGTCTCCTGGTTGACGCCCAGGTTGTACAGGTGGTCCCAGGAGTAGATGCCGGTGTTGTGCTCGTCGTCGAAGTGCAGGCAGATGGCGTAGTTGCCCACCGGGTCGATCTTGTCGATGTTTACGTCTTCCTTGTCGAGCTGCAGCACCCGCTGGCCCGGACCGTGGCCCTGGACCTCCGCCGAGGGCGAGTAGACCCGCAGATACTCGCAGGGCAGGTTGAAGTGGGCGCCGTCGTCGAAGGTGATCTCCAGCACCCGGGACTGGCGGTGCAGGTTGAGCTCGGTGGGTGTGGGCATGTCGTTTACTCCAGATTGGGCATGGCCCGGGTTAAGGGTGTAGCCGTTTCAGCGTCCTCACGCCGGAAGTTGTGATTCAGCGAACAGCTCTAAAGGATATACCGCGACAGGTCGTCGTCCGCCGCCAGCTCCGAGAGGTTCTGGTCCACGTAGGCGGCGTTCACGGTGACCGTTACCCGGTCCAGATCGGTGGCGTTGAAGGACACGTCTTCGAGCAGGCGCTCCAGCACCGTGTGCAGGCGCCGCGCGCCGATGTTCTCGGTGCGCTCGTTGACCTGCCAGGCGATCTCGGCGATGCGCCGGATGCCGTCTTCGGTGAACTCCAGGCTCACTCCCTCGGTTTCCATCAGGGCCTTGTACTGGTCGGTCAGGGACGCGTCCGGCTCGGTCAAGATGCGGACGAAGTCCTCGGTGGTCAAGGCCTTGAGCTCCACCCGGATGGGCAGGCGGCCCTGCAGCTCCGGGATCAGGTCCGAGGGCTTGGCCAGGTGGAAGGCGCCGGAGGCGATGAACAGGATATGATCCGTGCGCACGAAGCCGTACTTGGTCGAGACGGTGCTGCCCTCCACCAGGGGGAGCAGGTCCCGCTGCACGCCCTCGCGGGAGACGTCGGGGCCGCTGCCGGAGCTTTCGGAGCGCTTGGTGACCTTGTCCAGCTCGTCCAGGAAGACGATGCCGTTCTGCTCCACGCTCTCCACCGCGCGCAGCTTGAGGTCTTCCTCGTTGACGCGCTTGGCCGCCTCCTCGTCCTTGAGCAGCTTGAGGGCGTCGCGGATCTTGAGCTTGCGTCGCTTGGTGCGGCCCTGGCCCAGGTTCTGAAACAGTCCCTGGAGCTGGCTGGTCATCTCCTCCATGCCCGGCGGAGCCATGATCTCGACCCCCACGGGCGCGGCGCTGACCTGGATCTCGATCTCGTTGTCGTCCAGGTCGCCCCGGCGCAGCTTGTCGCGGAACTTCTCCCGGGTCGCCGGTGATGGGCCTCCAGGGCGGCTGTCTTCGGCGAAGCTGGCGGGGGGCGGAAGCAGGACGTCCAGTACGCGCTCCTCCGCCGCGGCCTCGGCCGCCCCGGCGAGCTTGTCCATCTCCTGCTCGCGCGCCATCTTCACCGCGGCGTCCACCAGGTCGCGGACGATGGATTCGACGTCCCTGCCGACGTAGCCCACCTCGGTGAACTTGGTGGCCTCCACCTTGAGGAAGGGGGCGTTGGCGAGTCGCGCCAGGCGGCGCGCGATCTCGGTCTTGCCCACGCCGGTGGGACCGATCATGAGGATGTTCTTGGGCGTGATCTCCGAGCGCAGCGGCTCGTCGATCTGCGCCCGCCGCCAGCGGTTGCGCAGGGCCACGGCGACGGCGCGCTTGGCCTCGTCCTGGCCGATGATGTGCTTGTCCAGCTCGGCTACGATGCGTTGGGGCGTGATGTCCGACATGTGTGGTGATTTTGACTCGGTTGGTGGCCGGCCGTCGAGGGATCGACGGCTCGGGGTTTCATGCTTAGCTAAATGCGGTGTGTAGACGGATTCTGCAACGTCCGAGGAGCCTGTCGAGCCTACGACTGTTCTTTTGCGGAACCGCGGATGACGGACAGACTCCCCTAGCCGGTTTCCGCCGCCAGTTCCTCCAACACCAGATTGTGGTTGGTGTAGACGCAGATGTCCGCGGCGATGCCGAGTGCCCGCTCGACGATCTCTCGGGCGCCGAGCTCCGTGTTCTCCAACAGGGCCCTGGCCGCCGCCTGTGCGAAGGCTCCACCCGAGCCTATGGCCATCAGGTTATGCTCCGGCTCGATCACGTCCCCGGTGCCGGAGATGATCAGCGAGGTCTTGGTATCGGCCACGCATAGCAGGGCCTCCAGGCGGCGCAGCATGCGGTCCGTCCGCCAGTCCTTCGCCAGCTCCACCGCCGAGCGGGTGAGGTGCCCCTGGTGCTTCTCCAGCTTGCCCTCGAAGCGCTCGAACAGGGTGAAGGCATCCGCCGTGGCCCCGGCGAAGCCCGCGAGCACGCGTTCCTTGTAGAGTCGCCGCACCTTGCGTGCGTTGCCCTTCATCACCGTCTGCCCGAGAGATACCTGGCCGTCGCCACCGATGACCACGCGCCCCGCTCGCCGGACCGAGAGGATGGTCGTACCGTGGAATGTTTCCATCGCCATTTATAAAGCTCGACTCAAAGCGCGCATTCTACGCCAGTGCTCCGCCTCGTGCAGGCGGCCTTGCTATTGATTGCCTTACAGCCTCCGGGCGGGGCGTGAGCCGCTTGTTTCGCTGGGGATGGCTGGGGCGGTGCTCGGTGCGGCGGGGCCTATCTTTTCGGCTGACGGCCCGGGCACCGGGCGGATCAGGTCCCTTTCTTCCTCGCCCGCGGGTGCGCCTTGTCGTAGACCTGGGCCAGGTGCTGGAAGTCCAGATGGGTGTAAATCTGCGTCGTGCTGATGTCCGAGTGTCCGAGTAGCTCCTGCACTGCGCGCAGATCTCCGGACGACTCCAGCAGGTGGCTGGCGAATGAATGACGAAGCAGGTGGGGGTGGACGTTGCGGGTGGCGCCCTGCACCATCGCCCAGCGTTGCAGGCGCTGCTGCACGGTGCGTGGATGGATGCGGTTGCCGCGCTGACTGACGAACAGGGCCCTCTCGTCTCGTACTCGCGTAGTTGCCCCGCACCCGGATCCAGCGTTTGATCGCCTCTCGCGCCTGGCCGCCGACGGGCACACGCCGGGTCTTGGCCCCCTTGCCGGTGACCTCCAGCGTGGCGTCGTCCATGTCGACATCCCCCAGGTCGATCGAGACCAACTCCGCCAATCGCAACCCCGAAGAGTAGAAGAGCTCGACCATCGCCGTGTCCCGGAGTGCCAGTGGGTCGTCATCCGGATGGTCGAGCAGGCCGCAGAGCTGGTCCGCGTCCAGTGTGGAGGGCAGCTTGCGCGCCGACTTGGGGGCGCGCACGCCCTGCGCGGGATTCTGGCCCACGAGTCCCTCGCGCAGCAGATAGCGGTAGAGGCTGCGCAGCGCGGACAGCTCGCGTTGCAGGGTCGTGCCCGAGGCGCCCCCGCGGTGGCGCCAGGCTACGTAGCCACGGACGCCTTGCTGATCCAGCCGATCCCAGGTGCCGCGTTTGGCTTCTGCCAGCCAATCACCCACGCGCGTCAGGTCGCGGCGATAGTTGCTCAGGGTGTTGGAAGAGAGCCGTCGCTCGTGGGCCAGGTGGTGGAGGTATGCCTCCAGCAGGCCGTCGGGGCCGGTTTCAGTCATCGGGCTCGTGCATCACCCGCAGCTTCTGGCTGACGATCTCGCCCAGGCGGTCGAGCAGGTCGGTACCCATATCCGGGCCGAAGCGCTGCGGATCGGCGCTGCCGATGGCCAAGACGCCTGCACGGCCGTCCCCGCGAACGGGAATGAGGGCCACCGATTGGATGGTCTCGCTCTGCTCGCCGAAGAGTACACCGCTGCGGTCAGCGTCCAGGGGGCCGCAGAGGGAGTGCTCCCGGTCGACGAGCTCCAGGAATGTGTTTAAAGTCGGGTCCGAATCGGCGGCGTCGGGCTCGAGCGGGAACAGCTTCAGGTTTACCGCCTCGGCGTTGAATTCCTGGCACAGGGCGTCGCGCAGGACCGATTGCACACGCTCCAGGTCTCGGGCGGCGATGAGCTGCAGGGACAGGCCGTGAAGTCGCGCGGACAGGGTCTCGAAATCCCTCGCCCTGGCGATCAAATGGGCGAGGCGTTGGCGCTCGGTCTGGAGCTGACCGCGCAACACTCCGACCTGGTGCTCGATCAGGGATACGGCTTGTCCGCTCGCATGGGAAACCTTCAGCTCTGCGACCAGTTCCCGATGTCGCTCGAAGAAATCGGGGTGCGCAGTCAGGTACGCGGCAACCGCGTCCTCCGCGATGGCCTCCGCCGGGCTGCGGGTCTCCTCGGCCTGTTGGGTCATAGATCGATCTCCCCCTCGTAGACGGTCACTGCCGGTCCCGTCATCCAAACGGGTCGGGACTCGTCAGGCCACTCTACCACAAGATCTCCGCCGGGCAGGCTCACCCGGACACGTTCTGCGAGCAGCCCCCTGCGGCGTCCGATCGCGACCGCCGCGCAGGCCCCCGTGCCGCAGGCCAGGGTCTCGCCTGTGCCGCGCTCGAACACGCGCAGCCGGATGTGTCTCGGGATCCAGGATCTGCATAAAGCCAGCGTTTACGCGCCGTGGAAAGCGCCGGTGCTTCTCGATCAGAGGGCCGAGCTCCAGAACGGGGGTGGTGTCCAGGTCCTCCACCTCGATCACCGCATGGGGATTTCCCATGGAGACGGCACCGATTTCGAGTGTTCGTCCACCGACCTCTAGCTGGTAGCTGTCTGCCTCGGCGTCGGCGTCAAATGGAATGCGTTGCGGACTCGAATATCGGAACGCCCATGTCCACCCACACCGAGCCGTCGTCCTGCACATGAATCCGAATGTCGCCCGCCGAGGTGCCTACCGGGATCTCGTGCTTGGCAGTCAGTCCCTTGTCGAGAACGTAACGGGCGAAGCAGCGGGCGCCATTGCCGCATTGCTCCACCTCCGAGCCGTCGGCGTTGAAGATCCGGTAGTGGAAGTCCGTATCCGGGCTGCGGGGAGCCTCCACCACCAGAATCTGGTCGCAGCCGACCCCGAAGCGCCGGTCAGCCAGCTGGCGGCACTGCTCAGGAGTTAGCGTAACCTGTCGGCTCAGGGCGTCGACGACGACGAAATCATTGCCCAGGCCGTGCATTTTGGTGAAGCGCAAGGTCATCGTGTTGCATCGTTCAGTACGGAGGCTATGGCCGCATCAGCGCGCTCACAGATGGCGCTCAGGCAAGTCGCCCGAACACCGCCAGGTGCCGGTCGCTGACTACTCCCACCTCGAGCCCTTCGAGCCCCGCCTCCTTGAGTTGCGCCACCACCTCCCGCGGCTCGAATGCGGCGTACAGGGAGTTGCGGAAATCCGTGCGCAGCACCTCCGGCGCGTCGGCGGCGTAGGTGGCCACGAGAGACGCCGCCCACATGGCGGATGCGGGGCGCATCAGGTCCATCACGAGCACGATGGCGCCCGGCTTGGCCACCTCCCGGACGGTTCGCCACAAGACTTGGGGATCGTGTAGATGGTGCAGCAGGCTGTTCGACAGCACCAGATCATAGGCCGCCTTCGGCAGCTTTTCCGAGGGCAGGAGGTCCTGGACGAGCCGGCAGCGCTTGGCCACTCCCGGCAGCTCGGCCAGGGCACGGCGGGCATGCGCCAACATGGCGTTTGATCCGTCCAGGGCGTCGCATTCGGCCTTCGGATAGGCCTTGAGAAATCGTATGACGATGTCCGCCGGTCCGCAGCCCAGGTCGAGGGCTCTGGCCCCTTCCAGCTCCCCGGGCTCCTGCTCGCCCAGGAGCTTGATGAAGAGCGCGTTGGGCTCGGAGAAATCGGCTTCGGCATAAGCGAGTGCCTGATCGGCCTCGTCCATCAACTCTGGCTCGGGTCGGCGTTTCATGGCAGGAGAGCTTCTCCCCGGTAGAGGTCTTGCAGTGACTCACGGCGGCGAACCAGGTGGGCCTCGGTCCCGTCCACCATGACCTCTGCGGCGCGGGGGCGGCTGTTGTAGTTGGAGCTCATGGTGAAGCCGTACGCGCCGCTGGAGCGCACCGCGAGCAGGTCTCCGGGCTCCAGGGTCAAGTCGCGGTCCTTGGCGAGAAAATCCCCCGTCTCGCACACCGGACCCACCAGGTCGTAGTGGGCCCGCTGTCCGGTAGGCTTGCGCAGCGCGGGCACCACCTGCTGGTGCGCCTGGTAGAGGGCCGGGCGCAGCAGGTCGTTCATGGCCGCGTCGACGATGGCGAAGTCGCGATGCTCCGTGGGCTTGAGGTACTCCACCCGGGTCAGCAGGATCCCCGCGTTGCCGGCGATGGCCCGGCCAGGCTCCAGGATGATCTCGTAGTGGCGGCCCTCCAGGTGGCGGTCGAGAACCCGGGCGTACTCGTCGGGCTCGGGAGGCTGCTCGTCCGTGTAGCGGATGCCGAGTCCCCCGCCCAGGTCCAGGTGTGCGATGGGGATGCCGAAGCGCTCGAGCCGGTCCGCCAGCGCCAGCACCCGCTCCAGGGCGTCGATAAAGGGGGCGAGCTCGGTGAGCTGTGAGCCGATGTGGCAGTCGATTCCGGTCACCTGCAGGTTCGGCAGCTCTGCGGCCCGCTGGTAGACGTCGTCCGCGCAATGGATGTCGATGCCGAACTTGTTCTCCTTGAGCCCGGTGGCGATGTAAGGGTGGGTTCCCGCATCCACGTCCGGATTGACCCGCAGGGAGACGGGGGCCAGGGTGCCCATCTCCCCGGCGACCCGGTCGATGCTGTGCCAGCTCTTGCACGGACTCCACGTTGAAGCAGCGGATGCCGATCTGAAGCGCCCGGCGGATCTCGTCCTCACGCTTGCCGACTCCGGAGAAGACGACCTTGGATGGCTCGCCTCCCGCCGCCAGCACCCGCTCCAGCTCTCCCACGGAGACGATGTCGAAACCGGAGCCCAGGCGCGCCAGCACGTTCAACACCGCCAGGTTGGAGTTCGCCTTGACGGCGAAGCAGATCAGGTGCGGATGGCCGTGGAATGCGTCACTGAAGGCGTGCCAGTGGCGCTCCAGGGTGGCCCGTGAGTAGACGTAGCAAGGCGTACCGAACCTTGCGGCGATGTCGGTCACGGGCAGGCCCTCGGCATACAGCTCGGAGCCCTGGTACTGGAAGTGGTCCATCGGGTTACTGCTGTGCTTTGGCCGGTTCCTGGGGGGCCGGTTCCTGGGGGGCCGGTTCCTCGGAAGCCGGTACTTGCGGTAGGTCGGAGGTTTTATCCGCGTCCTCCGGCGCTTCCCCGGATTGCGCTTGCTGGCTTTCTTCGGCTTTCTTGTCCGCCGCGCTCCGCTCCCTGGCCTCCTGTTCCGGATCGGGGAGGTACAGGTCTCCCTTCTGGCCGCAGGCGGCTACCATCTGCCCGATTCCCAGCACCGCGACGACGCCGATGAAGAGATAGCGTGCCCAGCAGATCATGACTGTCACCAAAGACCGTTTTTCACGGCGTCGGCCACATGCGCCTGCTCCGCCTCAGTCAGGTAGGGGTGCATGGGCAGGCTGACGACTTGGCGGGCGGCCTCTTCCGCCGCCGGCAGCGCGCCGCGCGCAGGGCCTATGTCGGCGAAGACCGGCTGCAGATTCAGCGGCACCGGATAGTGTACCGCGGTGGGGACGTCCTGCTCGGCGAGCTTGAGGATGAAGCCGTCCCGGTCGTCCACGCGCAAGGTGTATTGAGCATAGACGCTCGTGTTGTGAGGCTCCAGATAAGGCGTGATGCAATCGGCGTCCGCCATCAGCTCACTGTAGCGTGCTCCGATGCGGCCCCGTGCCGCGACTTCATCGGGAAAGATGGCGAGCTTGGCCAGCAGCACCGCCGCCTGCATGCTGTCAAGGCGGCCGTTGAGTCCGAGCCTGGGGTGATGGTAGCGCCGGTCCTGTCCGTGATCGCGTATCTGGCGCATGGCCGCTGCGAGGTCCGCATCGTCGGTGAAGCAAGCGCCCCCGTCCCCGTAGGCGCCCAGGGGCTTGGAAGGAAAGAAGCTGGTGCAGCCGATGGTCGCGAGGCCGCAGGACTGGCGCCCCTTGTAAGTCGCCCCCAGGCTCTGGGCGCCGTCCTCGATGACCGCAATGCCCTGCCGCTCCGCGAGGGCATTGATGGCGTCCATGTCCGCGCACTGGCCGTATAGGCTGACGGGCACGATGGCGCGGGTCGCGGGCGTGATGGCGGACTCGACCGCCGCCGGGTCGATGTTGAAGGTCCTGGGACCTATGTCAACGAACACCGGCTTGGCGCCGGTCAGTGCAATCATCTCACCGGTGGCGATGAAGGTGAAGGGCGTGGTGATCACCTCGTCGCCGGGGCCGATGTCCAAGGCCATCATGGCCACGAGCAGGGCGTCGGTGCCGGAAGACAGGCCGATGCAATGACTGACGCCCACCATTTGCGCAAGACGCTCCTCCAACTCGGTGATCTCCGGTCCCATCACATATCGCCCGTGCTCCAGCACGGTTTGGATGCGGGCCTGGACATCCTCTTGGATCCTCGCGTATTGGGCCTTCAGATCGACGAAATTCATGGACGGAGGTTGCCTTTGAGAACAGAGCCCGCGAAGGAGCGGGTTAGCTGAAGTATGCGCAAGCGGCAATTCTATCGCTTTCGGGCGTACTGCGTATGCTCGACCGGCCCGTCGCTTTAGGTCTATCGACATATGTCACGCCCTTTCGGGACCTGGACGCCGACCGTCGAGCGCTCTAAAGGCTTCCGGCCCGCTTGATGGCGAAGTACTGATTGACGAGGGCGATGGGGAGCTGGCGCGGGAGCAGATCCAGGACATAGGCGCCCAGGTGTTGCAGCCGCTCATGGTGGCGCCGGCGTGCCTCCAAATACCCCTGCACGGCGTGGAAGCGCAGGGCCGAGTCCCGGTCCGCGATGGGCGCCGAGAGGGTGCTGTCCAATGCGGACTCGCGCAGGTCGGCGATGACCACCAAGTGACGCCGGCGCAGGAACCGGATGGCGGAGGCGAGCTCGGTTTGATCCTCGTCCCGGCTGTTGGTGAGTATCAGGACCATGGCGCGCCGGGTCTGCGTCTGCATCAGCTCGCGGGCCGCGGCCAGCGGGTCCGCCGCCTCCAAGGTGGGCTGCAGGTCGTAGACGGCGTTCAGCAGCCGATTGACCGTCTCCGGGTCCTTGCGCGGCGCGAACCAGCGCCTGGGGCCGCCGAAGGTCATCAAGCCGACCGCATCGCCCTGACGTACCGCCACGTAGGCCAGGAGCAGGAGGGCGTTCAGGGCCTCGTCCAGGTGACCGCGGTCGGCGTCCAGATGGCGCATGCGCCGACCGCAATCGAGCAGGAACAGGAGCCGCTGGTCGCGCTCGTCCTGGTACTCCCGCGAGATGAGCTTGCGTACGCGCGAGGTTGCCTTCCAGTCGATTTGGCGCAGGCTGTCTCCCGGCCGGTATTCGCGCAGCTGATGGAACTCCGCGCCCAGGCCGCGGCGGCGGCGCAGGCGTACGCCGAGCCGGCCCAGGCGGTCATCCGTGGCGAGCAACGTGTAGTGGCTGATCTCGGCGAAGTTGGGGAACACCCGGACCCGTGCGGGCAAGGGAATCCTATGGCGCCGGCTCCATAGGCCCAGGGGCGAGGCGAGCCGCAGATCGCAGCCCGTGAGCTCGAAAGCGCCACGCAGCGGCGGGCGAATAGGGTACTCCAAGGACACCTTCTCGCGTGCCCGCAGCCGCAGCTCCCGCGGCAGGCCGCGTGCATGGAATTCCGGCGGGTGCAGGTCGTGGATCGTCAAGCCCAGGGATTGGCCGGAAGTGTTCTCGACGGTGAGGCGGACCTGGCTCCAAACACCCAAGGACAGGGTGTGTCCTATCCGTCGTCTGATCCGCGGGAGCGGGATACGAAGCAGCCAAAGCAAGTCCGCCAGCGCGGCGGCGGCGAGGGAAATGCCGGCGCCTCTCCAGGCCGTTGCCGCCACCGGCCACCAGGTGGCGGCGAGACCGATACAAGTCCAGAGGCCGGCCAGGAGCAGCATGCGGCGGCGGGGCCTCATCGCTGGGGAAGCAGCTGTTCGCTCTTAGCCGCTGGCGATTCACTGATACTGGCCGCGGGCCACCAGCTTTCTCTGCTCATCATGCCCTGGGCGCCGCCACGTTGGCGAGCAGCTCCGCGAGCACGTCGTCCGGCTGGTAGCCCTCGATCTCCAGGTCTGCGCTCAGCTTGAGCCGGTGGCGAAGGACCGCCGGAGCGACCGACTTGACGTCGTCCGGGGTGACGAAGTCGTTGCCGCTCAGCAGGCCCTGGGCGCGGGCGGCGCGAACCAGGGCGATGCTGGCCCGCGGACCGGCCCCGGTCTCGATTCCCTGCCAGTCCCGAGTGGCGCGGACGATGCGCACCGCGTAGTCGAGGACGCTGTCGTCCAGGCCCAGCCGCGCGGTAACCGCCTGCAGCTCCAGCACCTCCCGCGGTGACATGACCTGCTCCACCCGCGAGACGTCGAGCTCATCACCCACGTGACCGGAGGTCACCTGGCGTACCACCGCCAGCTCGTCGTCGGCCCGGGGATAGTCGATGAAGACCTTGAGCAGGAAGCGGTCGAGCTGGGCCTCGGGCAGCGGATAGGTGCCCTCCTGCTCGATGGGGTTCTGGGTGGCCAGCACCAGGAAGGGGCGTTCCAGGGGCAGCGTCTTGCCTTCGATGGTCACCTGCTGCTCCTGCATGGCCTCGAGCAGGGCCGATTGGGTCTTGGCCGGTGCCCGGTTGATCTCGTCTCCCAGGAGCAGGTTGCAGAAGATGGGTCCGTGGCGGATGCGGAAGCTCTCCGCTTGCAGGTCGAACATTGCGTGACCAGTGACGTCGCTCGGCATCAGGTCCGGGGTGAACTGGATGCGGGAGAAGTGACCGCCCACCGCCCGTGCCAGGCAGCGTACCAGCAGGGTCTTGCCCATGCCGGGCAGCCCCTCCACCAGCACGTGTCCGGCGGCGGCCAGCGCGACCAGGACCTCCCGAATGACGGCGCGCTGCCCGACCAGCGAGCGGCCGATGGTCTCCTCGAGGCGCTGCAGTTGCTCGCCGGCGTGCCGAATGCGTTGCTCCGACACTGGGTTCTCTGTGCTCACGGGCGTTCCTTTAGATTCTCAGACCGGCAACATCATGCTGATGGCCCGGGAGGCGATGAAAAACAACAGCAAGCCTCTGCGGGAACCAGGGTCGATTTGATCTGCACTACAGGTCCTGTGAGGCACTTAGCCGGCATGCCCGGAATTATGCACCAGGGCGGAAGTGGGCGCAGCGTCTGCAGTACCGCGCGCGGACGACAGGCTCCGCCAGAGGCTTTGCAGCAGGGCGGCGTCGGGCACCAGGTCACTCGCATCCACGGTACTCGGGTACAGGGTACGGTGGACTGCGGCAGGTACCAAGCCGGCACGCCCTGCGATCCAGCCCGCGCGCTCGGCCCTGTCCAGCTTCCGCAACGACGGGTGGCGGCGCAACCAGGCCTGCTCGACGCGCTCACGCGTTACTTTGGTGAGCTGGCCCCCCTGTTCGTGACGCCATAGAAAGTCCGCGCTCGCCTGCAGGTGTGCCAGCAGGTCGCGGCGGTCGCCGGCCGGATGCGGCAGCAAGGGGCCCTGGCGAGCGCCCAGGTTCCAAAGAAAAAGGAAAACCAGACTCAGGAAGGAAACAAGTGCCAAGGGCGCATGGTGCCAAAGCAACTCGCCAAGCCAGGGCATGGCGCTGTCGTAGAGGAGCCAGATCTTTCCGTCGTCGGGCGGGCTTGCCAACAGGGTCAGGAACAGGGCGTGATCATGCTCTGCGATGTGAGGATTGGTGAGAAACCGGTTGTCGCTGGTTACCGTGAGCATGCCATCGCCGATCTGATACTGCAGGAGCCGGAAGCGTTCGCCGGCCACAATCCCGGCACTGGCCTCCGCGCTTGCGTCCTCCAGGTAGAACGCGGGGGAGAACCCCACCTTGAGCGGGAGTGGATAGTCTTCGAAACTGACCTCGCCAACCACCTCCTCTTCAACTGCCTGTCCGCTCTCGGGCTCCTGGCGCCGCATCAGACGCACGCCGTAGCGATCCAGGAAGTCGTCTCGTCGGCTTCCGGGCAGGTCCGGCTCCTCCCACAGGGCCATAGCCTCGACAATGAGGCGCCCGCCCCCTTCGATCCACCGGTGCAGGGCCAGACGCCGCTCCGCATTGAGGGCTCCCAAGGCGTTGACTACAAGAGTGTCTTCGAGATGGCGGAAGGTCGCGCAGCAGGTCTCGGCCGGAGACGCTTTGCACTGGAATCTCCAGGCGTTCGAGAAAGCGCTCCGCCGCGAGGAAGGGATTGCGGCGGGCGGCAGCGGAGTAGCCGGTGTCTATCTCCAGGACCCTTTGCTCGAGATTTTGCAGGAACCAGATCAGGCCCGCGACGACCAGGATCGCGCTCAACCCGCCCAGCAACCACAAGCCCGCATTGGCGTTGGACTTCACCCGCCCTCCTTGTGCCAGCTTTGCCAGTCCCGAAGCAGCGCGGCGACTTTCGTCGTTTCGGGTCGCTGGTGGGCGTAGGCGAGCCGCTGCCAGGTGGCCGTCAGTTGCCGCAGCAGCTCGATCTCCTGTGCGGGCTGTGCCTGCTCCACCAGGGCCAGGCATTCGGATTCGGTGGCGCTGGCCGGAATCGTCAGGCTATATAGCTCCACCAATCGCGAGAGGCTCGCCCGGTACAACAAGGCCAGTGCGGCGCGGAGATGCCCCGCCTCGATCAGGTCGTCCACCTGCGCTGCAACGTTTGCCGGCGGGTCTTCAGCGCTGGTCGTGCCGAGTCTCTTCAGCGTCTGGTCGTCGTCCGGGGCCGCTGCTCGCCGGCGTTCAGGTAGATGCAGCTCCAGCAGGATCCGTCTGAGTACCAAGGCCAGTGCGATGGCTGCGAGCAGGATGAGCAGCCACTTCCCAGGGGTCGCAGCCAGGTCGGCCCCCCTTGCGAGCAAGTCGAGCAGACCTCTTAGCCAATCCGGCAGGTCGACCGCACCGCCCAGCTCTCCCGGCTGCCCGACGAAGACCCAGGTTTGGATCTCGCGCTTGGAGCCGAAATCCTCCTGTTCCAGGATGTCGGCGATCAACGCCCGCGCGTCTTGCGGCTCGGGGGTGGGAACATCGGCGGCCTGCAGGGTGGATGCGACGCACAGGAGCAGCACGAACATGGCCGCGGCGCCCGAAGCGGCCGGTGCTCGCCTTGGTCGCCCATTCTCCCGGGCGCCGGCGTGGCGGAACACCAGCTCCAGGTCCCATGCCTCGAGCTCGGCGCGGCGAGTCAAATAGAGTGCGAACCCGGCGCCTACGTAGAAAGGCGCAATGATCGAAATGGACAACCAGTAGAGGACCGCGGCGACCCAGTAGGAGGCCGACTCGACATCGAACAAGGCGTCGGCCGCGTCCAGGGAGGGGAGCCCGTCCGGCACCAGAACGAGGGCCAGGACGAGCGCGGATGCCCAGAGGATCGACTCCAGGTGCACACAGATGATGGTGAGCCAGGAGGCGGTACTGCCCCGACCCTGCATCACCCGTCGGCGCTGACGGCGCTCGCGCCCGTGCAGACGCTCGAGCTGAATCAAAGGGAAGTGAAAGGAACGGGCGAGATCCAAGCGCCGCCAGAGCAGGCTCGGAACCAACCCCGGTGGCAATACTTGGCGGCGCTCCTGCCAAAGACCGCGCAAGCTCATCGGTTCGCCGAACAGGGCGCGGCTGAGCCGGAACAGCAACGGCGCCTCGTAGAGGGGCTTGAGCCACCAGATCAACAAGATCCACAGGTGCGGACGGTCCGACAGCCAGAGTGCCGTTGCCAAGCCGATGGGCAGGGCGAACAGCCACCAGAGTGCCCACAGTGCCAGGAACCAGCGGCGCCCCAGGGCGAATCCGAGGTCGAGTCCCTCCCAAGGAGTGCGTGGGCGTATCCTAGCGGTGAGGCGGTCAAGCCGCATCCGTGCCCACTCTCCCGGCGAAGGCGAAATAGAGGATCAGGAGCACCCACCAAATCGCCCCGACCAGGTACTTGATCAGGGGGTCTGTCACCGTTGCGCCGGACCAGAACGCCTCGACGAGTGCCGCCAGCACCAGCATGGCCAGTGCGCCGGTCACCAGCTTGACCGCCTCGAGCGCGTTCTCCCGCAAAGCGTCACGCCGCCGGCGCTGTCCCGGGGCCAGCAGTGCGGCTGCAAGCAGCAGACCGGCGGCGCCGGATACGGCAATGGCGGTCAGCTCCAGGGCGGCGTGTCCGCTGACGAACGGCCAGAAGGTTTCCCCGTAGCCGAGAGTCGTCAGGTGACCGGCGGCGGCCCCGATCATCAGACCGTTGAAGACCAGGATGAACAGGCTGCCGACGCCCACCACCAAGCCCAGGGCAAAGGTGCGAAAGGCGATGCCGACGTTGTTCATGACGTAGAAGCCGAACATGGCGAAATCCGTGTCCGACTGGCGCCAGGCATCGCGCCCCGGCTTCCGGTTGGTCGGATCGTACATGGACTCCAGGCGCGCGACGTTCTCGCCGTCCGTCAGGCTGTAGATCAGCTCACTGTCCTGAAAGCAACCCCATGCCATGGCGAGCATGGGGATGAAGAACAGCGACGTCGAGAGCGCGAACAAGTGCCGGTGACGGCGCAACGCGCGCGGGAAGACCGAGACGAGGAAGGCCAGACCCCGACGCGTCCATTGCGGACGGCGCCGGTAGAGATGGGCGTAGCCGCGGCTGACCAGATCGTGCAGATCCTCGGTCAGTCCCGGGCTGTAGCGGCGGCTGCGGGCCAGGGCGTAGTCGGCGCAGATACGTCGATACAGACGCGGAAACCGACTGAGCGGTGTTCCGGGATCGCGTTTGCGCGAGGGCGTCTCCAGCTGCTCCAAGAGCCTGCGATATTGCCCCCAAACGCGCTCGTGCTCCGATTCGAACTCGTGCTGCCTCATCGCCCGCGAATCAGGTAATTGGCGTAGCCGAGCAGTGCCTCTTCCGCCGCCCGTCCTTTGCGGTGGCTGAGCCAGGCGAGGGTTTCGGCAAGCTCCGCCCGCCGCTGGGGCGAGAGGCGGGGGCTGCGCTCGGCATAGTCCAAGATGGCCTGCTGTGTCTCCAAGGGCAGCGGGTGCGGCGGCGCCAAGGGCTCGTGCAGGGGGATCTCTCCCCGGGTCGCAGGCCGATCGACATGCACGACCAGGGTACCGGCCGCAAGGTCGCCGAGACGGCGAAAATCCCTGTCCACCAGCGTGCTCACCAGGCCGGCGCCGTAGAATAAGGGAAGAAAGTCGACCACCCGCAACAGGTTGCGGATCACCGATGCAGCGGGTCCTACAGGCGTCCCGTCGTCCTGGACCACCTTCAGGCCCATGGCCCGTTTTCCGGGAGTTGCTCCGCGCAGGAGCTCGAAGAACACGGGGTAGAACCATTCGAGCAGAAACATGCCGAGCAGCAGCAGTCCCAACCCGAGACCGGCGAACGCCGAGCAGGGGCGTCAGCGCCAGGTACAGGGCGCCCTTGATCAGGGAGTCGATACCGAGGGCGGCCGCCCGCACCACGGGACCGGCCACGCGCAACGCTATGTCTACCCCCTCCGGCGTCTCTCGAATCCGGAGGGTGTCGATGAAGTCCGGGGTTCGGTGTTTCAGGGCTGCATTCCCGACTGTTAGCTTCTTCCGCGGAGTTGTTTCTCTCACCTGCATGAAGACGGACTATTCGTACAGATCCAGCGGGAAGCTCTCGGTGATCAGGATCACGGGCTGTCCGTCGATGAGGATGCGGTAGGTGCGGAAGACCAGGTCCGAGTGCACCGGCTCCTGTCCTTGTGCGGACGCGCCCAACGGCTCGATACCCACCTCCAGGACCTCGCGGTAGCTCTCCATTCCGCTGTCGCGGATCAGTACACCGATGCCGATCTCGCGATCGATCAGACGCTGGCGGAAGGTCTGGGGAATCAGCTGTGTTCGAATGACCGAGAAAGCCGTGGCGTAAACCATGCCGCTGTCCACGCCCCGCAGACGTGCCCGGCGGATCAGCACCCGATCCCCCGGGTTGATCCGGATCCAGTCGATTGGCCGCTCGGCGGCGACAAACTCCTGTTGCAGGGTCTGCACCTGGACCGGCTCCCAAAAGTAGGCCTCCAGGATCTTCGTAACGGTACCGTCAGTCACCAGAAGTGCGCGCAGAAAGGGCGGTAACGCTTGGATGGGCAGTGTCTCGTCATCCCCTCTGCGGATCAGGCCGTCGCGCAGGAAGCCTTGGCACCGGAAAGGGTTGCTTTGGTCCGGGTCCTGCGGTTTGTCGTAATAACGGCGGACCATATTTAGAGCATCTTCATGAAAAAAATCGCCCCAGGCTCAGCGGCCGGTCGTTGGCCTGTGAGGTGCCCGCCTCCACCTTGTGCTTGTGCCCGTCCGCCGGTACCCGCCGGGCTTTACCGATACCCGAACGAAGCATCATCGAGAGTTTATCAGCGTGGAAGGTGTGGCGCGTGCGATTCTGGCAGAATTCAGGGCCATGAGCTCGCGACGAAACAAAAAAAACCACCGGTCCCAAGCCTTACGGCGGTATGCCAAGCTGCGGCAACGCAATCTCCTCGCACAGCCGGGGGAGCAATCCTTCATTGTGGTGCTCGATCACCTTAAGGCGGGATTCAATGTCCCCAAGATCTTCCGCAGCGCCCAGGCTTTCGGTGCCCATGAGGTTCACTTGATCGACATCGGCCCCTTCGATCCCGCGCCCGCGAAGGGGGCTTTCAAGGCCGTCCCGGCGCGCTTTTTCGACGCGTTTGTCGACAGTCATCGAGCATTGCGGGAGCGGGGCTATCAGCTGTTCACCCTTGTGCCGAGCGAAGGCGCTCCCATTTGCGAATGCGACCTTCCCGACCAGAGCGCGTTCGTCTTCGGTCACGAAGAGATGGGTTTGAGCTTCGATCCGGCGGACTATCCGGATATCCGCAGTCTGACCATTCCCCAGAGCGGATTGGTGCAGAGCCTGAACGTCAGCGTTGCCGCGTCGATCGTCATGTACGAGTACGTTCGCCGGCGTTGGTAGGCTGATTGACGCTGTAAAGCCGCGAAACCGTAATAAGTGTGGAACCTTTGGTGCTGTCAGGCCGTTTCGAGTCAAGGTGACCGGTAATTCTGTATCTATTTGAATTTTAAGCGCTTGCAGGGGTGTTTGATCTGGCCTCGTGTGCCTTCAATGGGTCCAAGGCATTTTCCGGTGAACTTTCATTGCGTTAGATGTTCGGAAAAACCCTGATCATGTGTTATAAAAAAAGAGCCGATCGGCATAAATCACAAGGAGACACAGCAATGTCTAAAATCGCTACGCTCGCTTCCCTGACCGCCGCTGCTGTTCTGAGCATCGGCCTGCTCGGTGGCTGCACCGACCAGCATGCTCGCGACATGGCTCAGGAGGCCCTCGACAAGGCCAACGCCGCTCAGGCGTGCTGCGACGCCAACACCGAGCGTCTGGATCGCATGTATCAGAAGATCATGGGCAAGTAAGTCCAGATCTAAAAGATCGTATCCAGATACAGCCGGTTCGCCGGCTTTTGCCGGCCTCCTACCAGGTGTGGGAGGCCGGTATTTTCATTCATAGCCCTTCTCACCTCCTCCCAATCCACGCTCACTCCCTCGGAGCTCGCGACCGCCTGAGGAATAACCTCCGTCGGCGACTTGGCCTTCTCCTCGTCCTTTGCGTGCACCTCCAGGTAGAGCTCATTGCCCTTGCCAGCCCACCTTGAAGGGCTGGTTGACGATGTGGACCGGCGTCTTCACCGGACACGTTCGGGAAAAGCTGCTCGATGTCTTCGGGATACATGCGGATGCAGCCGTGGCTGACCTGCATTCCCAGTCCCCAAGGCTTGTTGGTGCCATGGATGAGATAGCTGGGGACGCTCAGGCGCAGGGCGTATTGTCCCAGCGGGTTGTCGGGACCGGCCGGAACCACGGCCGGCAGGATATCGCCGTTCTCCGCATGTTCCTTGCGGATCGAGGCGGGCGGGGTCCAGGTCGGGTCCTTGATCTTGCTCGCGATGCTGAAGCTGCCCGAGCGGGGTGCTCCAGCCTTCGCGCCCGATGCTGATGGCGTAGGTGGACACCTCGCCGGATGAGGGAAAGTAGTAGAGCCGTTTCTCCGCCAGGTTGAGCACGATGCCCTGTCGGGGGGCGTCGGGCAGGACGTAGTGGGTGGGCACCAGCACGTCCTTGCCTTCTCCAGGGACCCACATGTCTACGCCCGGGTTCGCGTGCTTCATCTCGTCGTAGCCGAGCCCGTTGTGGCGGCCTATGTCCAACAGGGTATCCTCGTGCCTGGTCTTTACATAGAATGCCTGCCCGAAGACGCTGTCATCGACGTTTGCCAGCCGATAGCTGGTTTGCGCCGCCCACAGAGCGCAGCTGCCACTCAAGAGGGTCAGACCAAGCGTCCGATGTCACATCCCGATAGCAGATTCGCCTGCAGTATTTTCCTCTTCATCATGCTGTTCCAACTCCGCTGTTTATGAATAAGTCTTTGCCGCTTGCTCAGGTCAGAAATATCGGCGTCGCCGCTCACGTGGATGCCGGCAAGACCACGCTGACCGAGCGCATTCTGTTCTACACCGGCGCGTCCCACAAGCTCGGAGAGGTCCACGACGGCGCCGCGCACATGGACTATCTGGCCGAGGAGCAGAGCCACGGCATCACCATTACCTCAGCGGTCACCAAGGCTCCGTGGCGGGACCATCTGCTGCAGATCGTCGACACCCCCGGCCACGTGGATTTTACCATCGAGGTGGAGCGCTCGATGCGTGTCCTCGACGGCTGCGTTCTGGTCCTGGACGGAGTTCGCGGCGTAGAGCCCCAAACGGAAACGGTATGGCGGCAGCGCTGCCGTTTCAAGCTGCCCGTGCTCTTTTTCGTCAACAAGATGGACCGACCGGGCGCCGATTTCGGTCATGTCCTCGCCAGCATACGTCAAACGCCTCGGGGCCGAGCCGGTCGCCGTCACCGTGCCCCTGCCCGACGATCAGGCCGTCGTCGACTTGGTCAACAAGAGATTGCTGAGGTTCACTGGTGATCAAGGCGGGGAGGTGGCAGCAGGCCCCTGCCCGGAGGAGATCTGGCTGGGATTGGCCGAGCTTCGCGAGGCCCTTATGTTGGCCGCAGCGGAGGCGGACGAAGGACTTGCGGACCGGGTGTTGGCGGGTGAGGATCCCGAGCCCGGCGAGCTGTGGCGGGCGTTGCGCAAGGGGACGCTCGCCGGTGACATCTTCCCCTGCTTACGGCGGCAGCGCACTGCGTAATCTCGGCGTTCAACCCCTGCTGGACGGGGTAGTCGAGCTGTTGCCCGCCCCCCTGGATCGTCCCCCGTCCACCGGCCACGGACTCGATGGGAGCACGGAAGAGGTGGTGATGGAGGCGAAGGGGCCCTTGGCAGCATTGGTATTCAAGGTGCAGATGTGGGACGGCAGGCGCCATCTGTTCGTCCGCATCTACCGTGGCCGGCTTGAGACCGGGGGACCGGGTGGAGGTGCTCGCCGCGGACGGGCAGACTCTCAACGAGCAGGTGGCGCGGATCTTCGATCCGGACGCCGGGCGCAAGGTCAAGCTGGAGCAGGCAGGTCCCGGGCAGATCGCCCTGCTCGCGGGGCTGCGCCACGCCACCACCGGGGATACCCTGTGCCAACCCGGCCATTTGCTCAGCCTCGAACGCATCGAAACCCGCCGGCCGGTGCTCAGCCTGGCCATCGAGCCGGGCGCGGGCACCGACGAGGACAAGCTGCTGGAGGCGCTGGATAAGGTATTGCAGGAGGACCCGACCTTGCGCCTGGAGGAGGACTCGGAAACCGGTCAGCGCCTGCTGCGCGGCATGGGAGAGCTGCACCTGCAGATCGTGCTCGAACGCCTGGAGCGGGAGTTTCACCTGGCGGTGCGCAGTGGCCGTCCGGCAGTGGCGGTGCGCGAAACCGTTCGCGTAGCTGGATCGGGGGACGTCTTGTACGCACCTCCGCCCCAGCCCGATCAGAAGATTCCTGAACGAACTGCCCGGGTACGGGTCGAGGTCCGGCCCCTGGAGCGCGGCGAGGGCGTGCGCGTCCAGATGGATCCGGCCCTGATTCCGGCGGGTGCTGCTCTGAGTCCGGAGCAGGCCGCGGCGGTTGCGGTTGGCGTACGTCAGGGACTGGCCGCGGGACCGCTTCAGGGAACGCCCCTGGAGGACATCGAGGTGCGTGTCCTGGAGGTGGAGCTGTTCGGTCAGGCCTCTACGCCCGATGCCCTGAGCGCGGCCGCCTCCAAGGCCGTCTCCAAGGCCGTGCAGAATGCCTCCCCGGCGCCCCTGCACCCCGTGATGGCCGTCGAGGTGGTGGTCCCGGAAGAGAACCTGGGTACCGTGCTGGGGGACCTGCAATCCCGTCAGGCACTGATCCGCGACACCCGTACCGAAGGCGGTGACGTCACCATCGACTGCGAGGTGGCCCTGGAGCGCCTGCTCGGTTACACCACGGACCTGCGTAGCCAGACCCAGGGCCGCGGCCAATTCAGCATGCAGTTCGATCGCTTCGATTTGGTGTGACCGATCGGTTACACTTCGGCGAGAAGCATTCTCATTCGTCCCTCTCTGACCTTGCGTGGATAGCGCTCAAACTCACCCCATGTCCCTTGTCGATCTGCCAATCGGGGTCCACGCTCGCATTGCAGAGATTCGAGGCGGTCGGCAAATGACACGCCGGCTGCTGGGCCTGGGGCTGCGGGTGGGAAGCGAGATCTCGGTGCTGCACCATCGCGGCCGCGGCGTGGTGCTGTCCACCGGCGACACGCGAGTCGCCTTGGGAGGTGGCGTCGTCGAGAAGCTGCTGGTCGAGCCCTTGGGCCAGAGCGTTCCAAGCGCCGAATAGCACACAGCCGCCCGCGCGCGGCGGTGCTTCCGCGGCCGATCGGCCACCTTCCGCACTGCGCGAGCCGCGTTCACCACAAGCAGGCCGATTATGGATTGCTGCGAAAAACATGACACTGCTGCTGCCCGACGGGACGGCGACGGGCTGTCCATCGCCCTGGCGGGAAATCCGAACTGCGGCAAATCGGCCCTGTTCAATGCCCTTACCGGTATCCGTCAGAAGACCGGCAATTGGCCGGGCGTCACGGTGGAGCGCAAAGAAGGGCGGCTGGAGCTCGACGGGCGCGAGATCCGGGTCATCGACCTGCCGGGTATCTACTCCCTGGACGCGGGCTCCCTGGACGAGCAGGTAACCCGCGACTATCTGCTCTCGCGCGACGCGGATCTGATCGTCAACGTGGTCGACGCCTCCAACCTGGAGCGCAACCTCTATCTCACCGTCCAGCTCCTGGAGATGGGGGTTCCGCTGATTCTGGCCCTGAACATGATGGACGTGGCGCGCAACCGCGGGATTCTCCTTGACACCGAGCGCCTGAGTCGCGAGCTGGGCTGTCCGGTGGTGCCGATTGTCGCGGTCACTCGGGAGGGCGTGACCGAGCTCAAGGCGCGCATGTTGTCCGTGGCCGACGGCCGCCAACCAGGCGGGTTCGTTCTCGCCCAGGAGGAGTGCGTGGAGCGGGCGTTGGCAGAGCTCGCCCCGCTTTTCGAGCACCAGACGGACAAGGCCAACGGCCGCTGGCTGGCCCTCAAGCTGCTGGAGGAGGACCCTGCCGCCGAGCGCTTGGCGAACGACCTGATCCGCGAGCGGGCCGCGCACTGGCGCCGGCTCGTATCGCGACCGCTCGGGGGAGGACGTGGACATCCACATCGCCGATACCCGCTTCGGCCATGCCCATGCCCTGGCGCACCGGGTGACCCGGCAGCGCGGCCGAGTGGGCAAGACCCTTACCGACCGCATCGACCGTGTGGTGCTGAGCCGCGTCTGGGGCATCCCTCTGTTCCTGGCGGTGATGTACTTGATGTTCGTCTTCACCATCAACCTGGGCGGTGCCTTCATCGACTTCTTCGACGGCGTCGCCGGTGCCTTCTTCGTCGACGGCATGGCTGCCCTGTTGGCCACCGCGGGGGCGCCGGATCTCTTGATCCTGCTCCTGGCGAACGGAGTGGGCGGTGGACTGCAGGTGGTTGCCACCTTTATTCCCATAATCGCCAGTCTCTACCTGTTCCTGTCCGTGGTGGAAGACACAGGCTACATGGCCCGTGCGGCGTTCGTGATGGATCGGTTCATGCGTTCCATCGGGTTGCCGGGAAAGGCCTTCGTGCCCTTGATCGTGGGTTTCGGTTGCAACGTGCCGGCGGTCATGGCCACGCGTACCCTGGAGAACGAGCGCGAGCGCAAGCTCACCATCCTCATGAATCCTTTCATGTCCTGCGGTGCGCGGTTGCCGGTCTATGTGCTGTTCGCTACGGCCTTCTTTCCCCATTCGGGGCAGAACGTGGTCTTCGCGCTCTACCTGACCGGCATCGTCGTGGCGATCCTGACGGGTCTGGTGATGCAGCGAACCCTGCTGCGGGGCGAGAGCACCGGCTTCATGATGGAGCTGCCTCCCTACCACTTGCCGACCCTCAAGGGCGTGTTGCTGCGGACCTGGGACCGGGTACGGCTGTTCCTCAAGGAGGCGGGTCGGGTGATCGTCGTGATGGTCGTGGCCCTGAATTTGCTCAGCTCCGTCGGCACCGACGGCAGCCTGGGGGATGCGGATAGCGAGAACTCGGTATTGAGCGCAGTGAGCCGCACGGTGACGCCCCTGTTCGCACCCCTGGGCGTGCGGGAGGACAACTGGCCGGCGGTCGTCGGTGTTGTTTCCGGCGTCCTAGCCAAGGAGGTGATCGTCGGCACCTTGGACTCTCTCTACACGCGCATAGCGCAGGAGGAGCAGCCGCAGGCGCAAGAGGAAGCCTTCGACCTGTGGGGCTCTTTGGCGGCGGCGGCGCGCAGCGTTCCAAAGAACCTCGCAGGGGTTGTCCGCAGCCTTTTGGATCCGCTCGGCCTGCATGTGGGAGATCTCTCGAACCGCGAGCAGGTGGCGGCGGAGCAGGAGGTGGCCGGAGGGACCTTCGGTGCCATGGAGGCGCGGTTCGACGGCCGGATAGGCGCCTTCGCTTACCTGCTCTTCGTGCTGCTGTATTTCCCCTGTGCCGCGACCATTGGAGTGATCGTACGCGAGACGGGTATGGCCTGGGCCGGCTTCGTGGCGTCCTGGACCACCGGTATCGCCTTCATCACGTCCACTCTCTTTTACCAGGCCGCCACCATCGAACAGCATCCGGTCAGCTCAGGGGCCTGGATCGCCGGTCTGTCGGTCCTCTTGGTGCTGGTGCTCTTGGGCCTGCGGGCTTGGGCGCGCAACGGGCGTGACGGGTTTCCCAACGCAGAGGCCAAGGCTTGATTACTTCAGCTTGACCGCGATGCTTTCCAGCCCGTTGCTGCTCAGAAGGGCGCGGGTCTTGTTCACCTCCTGCTTGCCCTTGTAGGGGCCCGCGCGTACCCGATGGTATGCCTTGCCGTTGACCGTCACCTGTTGGATCTGCGCCTGAACCCCGAGCAGGGCGAGCTTGGCCTTGAGCCGTTCCGCATCCGGCGCTTTGCGAAAGGAGGCGACCTGTACCAAGTAGGAGGTGCGGTCGGCGGCTTGCTGGGGTGCCTGCGGTTTCTCCGGCTTTGCCGCCTGCTGCGGCTGCGGTTTCGGTGGCTCGCCGGGCTGCGCCTTTACTTGTTGCGGTGGCTTGGGCGGGGGTAATGCCGCGGGAGCGCTCAGCTCCTCGTCCGAGACGACCACCTCCATCTCCGGGAGTATGTGGTGAAAATCGAAACGCGGCTTGGCGGGTGACTCCGCCCGGGTCTGTGCGCTCGGCGTGGTCCCGTCCGGTAAGCGGTCCTGAAACATCCAGGCGATGCCTACCCCGAAGCCCCCGAACACCGCGCCGGTGACGAACCAGAAGAAGCCGGAGCCCCCGCGGCGCCCCCGGTGTGACTTGTTTCTCTCGCGTGCCTTGTAGTCTCTGGTAGCCATTTCACATGCTCTCCGGCGCCGATACGCCGAGCAGGTTGAGCCCGTTGCGCAGCACCTGCCGCGCCGCCAGGATCAGCTTGAGGCGGGCGTCGCGCAGGTGCTCGTCCTCCACCAGGAACTGGTGGGCGTTGTAGTAGGTATGGAAGTCGTTGGCCAGCTCGCGCAGATAGTGGGTGAGCTGGTGGGGCTCTTCGTTCAGCGCCGCCGCCTCCACCACCTCCGGGATAACGGGACAGGGTCTTGAGCAGGGCCTGCTCGTGGGCCTCCGTGAGCACGTTCCAGGTTGGTCGTCCCCGGGGCTCGGCTCCACCGCGATGCCCTTTTCCGCCGCCTGGCGCAGCACGCTGCAGACCCGCGCGTGGGCGTACTGCACGTAGTAGACCGGATTGTCGCTGGACTGGGACTTGGCCAGGTCCAGGTCGAAATCCAGGTGCTGCTCGCAGTGGCGCATCACGTAGAAGAAGCGCGCGGCATCGCGGCCCACCTCCTTGCGCAGCTGCGCGCAGGGTGACGAACTCGCCGGAGCGGGTGGACATCTGCACCTTCTCGCCGCCGCGGTAGAGGATGGCGAACTGCACCAGCAGCACGTCCAGCCTGGCCGGGTCGTCGCCCAGGGCCTCAGAGCGCCGCCTTCACCCGCGGCACATAGCCGTGGTGGTCCGCGCCCCAGACGTCGATCACGCGGTCGAAGCCGCGCTCCAGCTTGTCCATGTGATAGGCGATGTCGGAGGCGAAATAGGTGGTCTGGCCGTTGTCGCGCACCACCACCCGGTCCTTCTCGTCGCCGAAGGCGGTGGAGCGGAACCAGAGCGCGCCTTCCTTCTCGTAGACGTGCCCGGCCTCGCGCAGGCGCTCGATGGCCTTGTTCACCGCGCCGCTCTCGGTCAGGGTGCGCTCCGAGTACCACTCCTCGTAGTCGACGCCGAACAGGGCCAGGTCGTCGCGGATGTCGTCCAGGATGGTGTTCAGCCCGAGCTCGAACACGCAGCCGGTAGCGGTTGTCGCCCAGCAGGTGGCGGGCGCGCTCGATCAGGGCATCGATGTGGGCCTCCTTGTCGCCGCCGGCCGGCTCGTCCGCGGGCACGTCCGCGAACACCTCGTCCGCCGGGCAGCGGTAGGCGTCGCCGTGCTCCCGGTGCAGGGTGGCGGCGATGTCCCAGACGTAGTCGCCCTTGTAGCCGTTGGCTGGGAAACGCGAGCTCCTCCCCGCACAGCTCCAGGTAGCGCAGCCAGACGGAGGTGGCCAGGATGTCCATCTGCCGGCCGGCGTCGTTGACGTAGTACTCGCGGTGCACGTCGAAGCCCACCGCCGCCAGCAGGTCCGCCACCACCGCGCCGTAGGCCGCGCCGCGGCCGTGGCCCACGTGCAGCGGGCCGGTGGGATTGGCGGAGACGAACTCCACCTGCACCCGCTTGCCGGCACCGAGGTCGCTGCGGCCGTAGGCCGGACCGGCCGCAAGGATCTGCGGCACCAGGGCGTGATAGGCGGTGGGGGAGAGAAAGAAGTTGATGAAGCCGGGGCCGGCGATCTCCACCCGCTCGACCAAGGGTGATGGGGGCAAGCCTCCACCAGGCGCGCGGCCAGATCCCGCGGCTTGGTGCGGGCGAGCTTGGCCAGGACCATGGACGCGTTGGAGGAGAAGTCGCCGTGGCTCTGGTCGCGGGTGCGTTCCACTTGGAGGTCGGGCAGCTCGGACTCCGGAAGGAGACCGCCGGCAGCGAGCTTTCCCAAGGCGGTGGCGAGGAGATCCTTGACCTGTTGCTTCATCGGGCTCGAATGTTGGACTGCAAAGCCCGGAAGCATACCAGCAAACGCGGTCTCAGAGCATTTCCTGGGGGTCCACGTCGACGGACCAGCGCACCCGCGAGAAGCCGCGCAGCCCGCGGACCCTCGGTAGCCAAGCCGTGAGAAAGCTATGCAGTGGCGGGCGGTGATCGGATTGCAGCAACAGATGGGCGCGGTAGCGCCCGCCGCGCCGCTCCATGGGCGCTGGTACAGGGCCGAGGAGCATAGGCCCGTTTGCGATCAAGTCCGCTGCCTCCTGCACGCCCCGGTGCAGGAAGTCCGTCGCCTCTTCCGCATCGCTGGACTCGGCCCGCAATCAGGACCTGGTGAGAGAACGGCGGCAGGGCCGGCCTGCCGGCGTTCTTCCAGGGCGGCCGTGGCGAAGGCCGCGTAGCCTTGCACGCTGCAGGGTGATCAACAGGGGGTGGTCCGGATGGCGGGTCTGGAGCACCACCCGGCCGGGGCGTCAGCGCCCGTCCCGGCGCGGCCGGCGACCTGAACCACCAGCTGGGCCATGCGCTCGGGGGCGCGAAAGTCGGCGCCGTACAGCCCCTGGTCCACGTCCAGGATGCCCACCAGGGTGACGTCCGGGAAATGATGCCCCTTGGCCAGCATCTGGGTGCCCAGCAGCGATGGGATCTCGCCGCGCCGTGCGGCGTCCAGCAGGCGCTCCAACTCGCCCTTGCGGCGCGTGCTGTCGCGGTCGATGCGAGCCATGGGGCGTGTCGGGAAACAGCTCGCGCAGCTCGGTCTCCAGGCGCTCCGTGCCTCGTCCCAGCGGGCGCAAATCCGATCCCTTGCAGTCCGGACAGTGCGTGCGGTACCCGGCGCGTCAGTCCGCAGTGATGACACCAGAGTCGGCTCGTGGACAGGTGCAGGGTGAGCCTGGCGTCGCAGTGGGGGCACTCGCCGACCCAGCCGCAGTCGTGGCAGGTGAGCACCGGGGCGAAACCGCGCCGATTCAGGAACAGCAGCACCTGGTTGCTCGGCGTCGAGCTGCTCGCGCATCAGGCGCATCAGCACTGGCGACAGGCCCGCGTGCAGCGGTTGGCCGCGGATGTCCAGCGTGTCCAGCGTCCGGCGGGAGGGCGCCGCCGGCGCGCTCGGGAAGCGCCAGCAGGCCGTAGCGGCCGTTGCGGGCGTTGTGCAGGGTCTCCAGGGACGGCGTGGCGGAGCCCAGGACCACGGGGCAATTCGCCTGCTGGGCGCGGCGCACGGCCAGATCCCGTGCCGAATAGCGGAAGCCGTCCTGCTGCTTGAACGAGAGGTCGTGCTCCTCGTCGACCACAATCAGGCCCAGCCGCGGCAAGGGCGCGAACACGGCCGAACGGGTGCCGACCACCAGGGCAGCGTCGCCGCTGGCGGCGCGGCGCCAGGCACGCTCCCGCTCCACGGCGCTCAAGGCAGAGTGCAGCGTCGCCATAGGGACCGGGACCCGCCGGGCGAGCCGGCGCAGCAGCTGGGGCGTCAGGCCGATCTCCGGGACCAGCACCAGCGCCTGGCGACCGGCGCCGAGCACGGTCTGAAGAAGGTGCAGGTAGACCTCGGTCTTGCCGCTGCCGGTGACACCGTCCAACAGAAAGGCGCGGAAGCCCCCGAGCGCCCCACGGATCGAATCTACGGCCCGTTGCTGGTGGGGATTGAGGTCGGGACCGGCACCGGCGGGCAAGTCTCTTTGCTCCTGCGCGCCGGATCCGAGCCGGCAGGGCTCGGCCCAGCCGCGGGTGGCCAGCGCCCGCAGGGCAGGGCGGCAATCGCCGAGACGGCTGGTGAGGACGGCGGTTGCCAGTCCGGCCGGACTCTCTAGAAGCTCCCTGCCGACCTGCGCTTGTCGGGGGGCGCGGCGCGCCAAGCCTTCGATACCGTCGCGTCCTTCCGGGGTGAGCCGCCAGCCCGGCTCGCCGGTCTCCAGGGTTGGCGATGGGCGGCGCATGCGGGCGGGCAGCGCGGCGAACAGTGCCTCCCCCGGCGGCTGCTGATAATAGCCGGCCGCCCAGAGGATGAACCGCAGGTCTGCGGGGGCGAGCACAGGGGCCGCGTCGAGCAACGAGTCGACGGGCTTGAGCCTTTCCCTGTCCTGCCCGGTTTGGTCGGTCACCTCGACGATCATGCCCACGCGGCGGCTGCGTCCGAAGGGAACGACCACGCGCGCCCCCGGGGCCGGGACCGCTTTGGCACCGGCTGGTGGCAGGTAGTCGAATAGGGTTGGCAGCGGTGCCGCCACGGCTACGCGCAAGATGGTGTGGGTGTCCTCGGTCAAGGCACGATTTAAGGAGATTTCCTGAGTGGTTAATTGTTGAAGCGCCGGTAACCCGATGTCTGCTAGGGATAAGTTCAGGGTATGCACAGAAGTTGTGGATAACTCTGGGGAAAACTCCCACCGAAGCGTCTCAATGCTACGCAGATACTAGGTTTCTACTGGTTCGGCCAAAATATTACCGTCGTAGGGATTGTACGTAGAAACAGACTGTTACGGTATTCCATGGGGCTCTAAATAACTCGACTGAGCGAGAATCGTTAGTCTGGGCTATCAAAAAATTCCGCTTGTGAATACTCGGGGCCGACAAGCCTGTCCGATGGCGACTTTCTACCGCGAAACCCTGTCGGCTGGATAGGCCTTTGGTGCCGGAGTGGGTCATGTTGCGCGGTGTCTGCAAGTGTGTATCATGCTGGCCATCCTGAACCAACAGGAGCAGCGCCCGACACTGTAATCAACCGTTATATGGAATCAGAGAAAGAATCGGGCAGCCAGACGATGTTGCACTTGAGCCAACAAGTACTGCGTACGGACTTAGCCGGAATGCCCCTGGAATGGATCGACTACCGGTCGGCAGCCAGGTTGTATTTCCTTGGCCAGGTCGCCTATGCCTGCGGTAACCACCTGTTCCTCCTGCATGGCGGAATCAATGCAGCGACCAAGCGCCGCAGCATCCTGGCGATCAACTCCATCATCGCCACGCACGGCACTCACCACGAGATCAGCAAGCTCAGGGACGATTATGCGCCGCCCCTGTCCAACCGCACCCTGTTCCAGCGCGATGGCCACCTCTGTCTCTACTGCGGCGGCCACTTCTCCGGGCGCCAGCTTTCGCGGGATCACGTGCGGCCCATCAGCAACGGCGGCGCGGACAACTGGACCAATGTGGTGACCGCCTGCGTGCGCTGCAACAACTACAAGGCCGGGCGCACCCCGGAGGCGGCCGGTATGGAGCTGCTTGCCGTGCCCTTCACGCCGACCCATGCCGAGTACATCTTCCTCATGGGACGAAACGTGCTGGCGGATCAGATGGAGTTCCTGCGCGCCCACTTTCCGCGGTCGAGTCCCCTGCTGCGCCGGTTGGCGTGATGATCGACTGGAAAGCAATTGCATTCGCCGTAAGCCGCGCAGGCGGCCACCCCTTCGATCCCGCTCCTCCCCGAGCAGTAAGTGGCGGCTGCATCAACACCGCCTACATATTGGCCGGCGGCGGTCACAGCTACTTCCTGAAGCTCAACGGCGCGGACCGGCTCTCCATGTTCGAGGCGGAGGCGGCGGGGCTCGAGGAGATGGCTGCGACCGGTACCATCCGCGTTCCCCGGCCCCTGTGTACGGGCACAGCGGGCGCGCAGTCCTACATCGTCATGGAGCACATCCAGCTCGGCGGGTGCCGCTCGGGCGGGGCGGCGGAGGCAGGGCGCCAGCTCGCGGCCATGCACCGCGCCACCCGAGAGGTCTTCGGCTGGGACCGCGACAACACCATCGGCTCCACACCGCAGCCCAACGGGCCCCGGGAGAGCTGGGTGGAGTTTTGGACCGGGAACCGGCTGGGCTTTCAGCTTTCCCTGGCGGCTCGAAACGGTTTCGGGGGGCGACTCCAGGCAAAGGGGGAGCGCCTGCTCGATGCCCTGCCCGCCCTGATCGGCCACGCACCGGTCCCGTCGCTGCTGCACGGCGACCTGTGGGGGGGAACATGGCCTTCGATGGCGGCGGTCATCCGGTAATCTTCGATCCAGCGGTTTACTACGGGGACCGCGAGGCGGATCTCGCCATGACCGAGCTCTTCGGCGGCTTCGGTGGTGATTTCTATGCCGCCTACCGGGATGCCTGGACCCTTGATCCCGGCTACCGGACCCGCAAGGTTCTCTACAACCTGTATCACATCCTCAACCACCTGAACCTCTTCGGCCCTGGCTACTTGTCACAGGCCGAGGGCATGGTCGAGCAATTGCTCGCGCAGGTGCGCTAACATTGCGAATATGTTAAAAAGCGCGCAACTGACCCCCGGCCAGCGTTCGTTGCCCGTTTGCTCCGCCCCGATCCCTTTTTCCATATGCCCCGCGAGCTGCTGATCCTGCGCCACGCCAAGTCCGACTGGGACTCGGGTGCCGCCAGAGATTTCGACCGTCCCCTCGCCAAGCGGGGAAAGAAGGACGCGCCGCGCGTCGGCGAGTGGCTCTACCGTGAAGGGCTGGTGCCGGACCAGGTGATCAGCTCGCCGGCGGAACGGGCTCGGCAGACCGCCGTCAAGGTGTGCAAGTCCATGGACTTCAAGAAAAAGAAGATCCGATGGGACGACGAGGTGTACGAGGCCGGGGTAGCTGATCTGCTGGGCGTGCTTGCGCGATGCTCACGGGAGGCGCGAACCGTACTGCTGGTAGGGCACAATCCCGGGCTGGAAGATCTGGTCCGGTATCTCGCCGCCGATGAGGCGGAAGAGCCGTCGGACGGCAAGCTGCTGCCGACGGCCGCACTGGCGCGCCTGGAGATGCCCGACGACTGGAGCGCCCTGGAAGTGGGCTGCGCGCAGCTCGTGGACGTAACCCGGCCGCGCAAGCTGGTGGGTTGAGCCTGTCGGGCATCCGCAGTTCCGCAGTAGAACAGTCGTCAGTCGGACAGGCGCTTATACTCGGGCCGCAATCTTGCTGTCCGGCTCCCCGCAGTGGCGCAGCACGAAAGCCCGTGCCTCGTCCCGCAGGCGCACCGCTTCGGGCCAGTCCTCGCCATCGGGCGCCATGGACGGGCCAATTAACAGCCGTACTCTACCAGGCTTGGGCAGCCGGCTGTTCCCCCGCAGAATCTCTCTTGTTCCGCTCAGGGCTATGGGTACAACGGGTACGCGCGCATGAACCGCCGAGGCGAAGGCGCCCATGCGGAAGGGCAGCAGGCCGGGATCGTCGCGGAAGGTGCCTTCGGGAAAGAAGGCCAGTGTTTCCCCGCGCTCCAGGGCCGCGACGAAGTGCCGTGTCTCCGCGGCGCTGCGCCGCAGGTCGAAGCGTTCGATGAACAGGGTGTCCAGGCGCCGCAGAACCCGGCCCACCAGCGGCACCTGCTCCAGCTCACGCTTGGCGATGAACACCAGGGGGTGGGGTATGGCCTCGATGAGAACCAGCGCGTCCAAGTAGCTCTGATGGTTGGGCGTCAGCACAAACGGAACCTTGGCTACCTGGATCCGATCCGCACCGTCCAACTCCAAGCGGACGAAGGCGAGCCGGCGCAACAGCCCGATGCCGCTCCGCACCAGGACCCATCGCCACGAGAGCCGGGGCAGCGTCAGTACACCGGCCAGGACCCAGGGGGCGATCAGGAGCAACAGTGTCCAGGCGTAACCGGCATAGAGGAGGCCGGGTACGAGTCTGATCAACCGCGAGATCCTGGTCCCCAGTCCGCCGGCGCCTACCCGCAGCAGCTGCCAAAGGGGGTGTCCGGGGACCCTCTGTAGCCGGTTCGCAAGATAGAGATCCCGGGTGGCCCCGCGGCGCAATTTTCCGCTGGAGGTCTTGAGCACCGCCCGCGCAGGTGCCAAAACCACCTCGTCCGGAGGCAGACCCAGGACGTCGATGGCGCGCTCGCGTATCGCCCGCTTCAGGGCTGAGCGCCGGTTGGGATCCTGCTCCCGCGTCTCAGCCACCACCACCAGGCGCTCGCTGCCGCTCTTGGGGTCTTGTGCGGCGAAGGCGGCCACGCAACCCATGCGCACTCCCCGGATCTCGCCGATGGCTTGTTCCAGCTCGTAGGGATAGATGTTGCGGCCGCCGCGGATGATCAGGTCCTTGACCCGGCCGGTGAGGTGAATGTCGCCGCCGGCCAGATAGGCACGGTCCCCCGTGTCGTGCCAGTCGTCTTGGATCAGGCGGGCGGTGGCCTCGGGATTGTTGAAATAGCCCCTCGTAGCCGACGGCCCCTTGAACTGAAGTTGTCCTTCGTGCCGTTCCGGCAGCGGCCGTCCCCGGCTGTCCACCACCCGGACCCGATAACCCGGCAGCGGGCTTCCGCAGGCGACCACCTCCATGGCTGCCGGATCGTCTCGGGGCAGCTGCAGGGCGTGTCCCGACTGGGCGAAGCGCCGGCGGTCGATGCAGTCGATGCGCGGACCCCGGCCCCCGGGCGGGAAGGCGAGCCCCACCGCCGCTTCGGCGAGCCCGTAAACCGGAGCGATGGCCTGCGGGCGCAGGCCGCAGCGTGCAAAGCGCTCGGCGAAGCTGCGCAGGGTGCGGGGGCTGACAGGCTCGGCCCCGTTGAAGGCCCATCGCCAGGAGCTCAGGTCCAGCGTCTCGAGGCTGGCATCGGAGACGCGGGTCAAGCAGAGTTCGTAGGCGAAGTTGGGCGCGGCAGAGAGGGTCCCGCCGTGCTGCTCGATGGCCTGCAGCCAGCGAAGGGGCTTGGCGAGGAAAGCCAGGGGCGACAGCGAGATCAGGGGCATCCCGAAGTAGAGGCTGCCGAACCACGCGCCGATGAGTCCCATGTCGTGATACAGGGGCAGCCAGCTCACGAAGACATCGTCCGAGCTGGCCTGCACCGCCTGACCCATGGCGCGGATGTTGGACAAGAGGTCGGCGTGGGTGAGGATCACGCCCTTGGGATCACCGGTGCTGCCGGACGTGTACTGGAGGAAGGCAATGTCGTCCTCGGCGGCTCGGAAGGGTTCCGCCACGGGCTCCTCTGCGTCCAGCCCGTCCAGGGTGAGCACCTCCCGCATGGCCGGGACCCCGGCGCGCAGCAGTCGGCCGACCGTACGCGCGGCGGGCACCGTGATCAGGAAGCTGGCGGCGGCGTTGTCCAGGATGCGGGCGTGGCGCTGCAGGTGCTCTTCGATCTGCTGGGGGCGCGCCGGCGGGTAGATAGGCACAGGAACGCCGCCGGCGTTCAGGATGCCGAAGAAGCTGAAGAAATACTCTGGGCCGGTGGGCAGCATGATCGCTACCCTGTCTCCGGGGCTCAGTCCTTCGCGCAGCAGCATTCCAGCGACCTTTGCGGCTCCCGCCATCAGGCCCTCGTAGCTGATAGGCTCGGACTGCGCGTCGGTTGCCTGGTACAGGATGTGGACCCGGTCCGGGTGGCGTGCCAGGTGCCAGTCCAGTGCGTCGAGCAGGGTGCGTGCGTCCTCGGGAGCGCCGGTGATGGCGGCGTTCTCGACGGTCGACGACCGGGCGGCTTCGGGGGACCGGGAAGCGCCGGCACCGACCAGGGCGAGCAGGTCGCGGGGGGTCGCCGCCAGCAGGGCCTCCTCGGGCAGTGTCGTGACCAGGCCTTTCTCCACACGGGACAGCAGCTCCGATCTGCCCAAGCTGTCGAGCCCCAGGTCCGCCTCCAGCCGGGTGTCGAGCCCGATCCCGCCCGCGGGTACCAGCAAGCGGGACTCGCGCGCGAACCCTTCGACTATATGCAGCAGCTCGGCGGGGCGGCGATCGACATCGGGTTTCATCTCTTGGCAGTCGGAGTGCCGGCGTTAGCGTTTCCGGTAACCGAACTGCGGTACCCCTGACTGAAGCCACCAGGCGTTGGCTTCCTTGTCGTAGCTCCAGAGTTGGCGGTCGGAGAGCGTTTGCAGACGCTGCGCGTCCTCGTGGACGTACTCGATGCGGACGATCTGCTCCATGTCTTTCTCGCCCTTCATGAGCGGGGGCTGCAGCACCTCGTAACCGGTTACCCGGACATTTTCCAGGTACTCGGGGGCCTGCTGGCGTTTGTCGGGGGCGAGATAGCCGTAAGCGGTGTCGAAATAGCCCCAGCGTATGGCCTTGCCGTAGGTGGTGAGTGCCGCGTCCATTGCCTTGACTTTTCGGTCCTTCTCGATGGTGCCGCAACCGCCGATTAGTAAGGCGGCCAGAGAAAGCGCCAGTGGGATCTGTAAGAGCTTCATGACGTGAACGCAGGTGCTGAATCTGCGCCGGATGATACGTCATCGCGTTGAAGCGGACCAACGCCCGGGGTGCTGGGTTATCATGCCGCCGCTTTCTCATTTCCAGAAAAACCAAAGTATCCACCATGCAAGAATCCGCCGAACCCCTTATCGATGCTCGCCTGGGCGACTCCAAGCTCACCCTGCTCGGCACCGCCCACGTCTCCCGCGCCAGCGTTGACAAGGTGCGTGAGCTGCTCGAGAGCGGCGACTACGACGCGGTGGCGGTGGAGCTCTGCCCCAGCCGCTACAACGCCATCATGGATCCGGACGCCCTGGCCCGCATGGACCTTTTCTCGGTCATTCGCGGGGGGCGCGTCTACATGGTAGTGGCGAGCCTGGCCCTGGCCGCCTACCAACAGCGCCTCGCGGATCAATTCGGCATCGAGCCGGGGGCCGAGCAGCGAATGGCCATCAAGCTCGCCCGGGAGCGACACCTTCCGGTGCTGCTCGTGGATCGGGAGATCGGCGTCACGCTCAAGCGGGTCTCGGGAAACCTCAGCTGGTGGAAGCGGATAGGGCTCTTCTCAGGCCTTCTCGCCACCATGCTCTCCCGCGAGGAGGTCGAGGAGGAGGAGATCGAGCGGCTCAAGGAGGGAGACGTTCTGGAGACCACTTTCGCCGAGTTCGCCGAAGACCGTCAGGATCTGTATCTGCCCCTGATCGACGAGCGCGACCGTTACATGGCCGCCCGGCTGCGCGAGGAGATCGGGGGCAAGGGCCACGAGAACGTGCTTGCGGTGCTGGGTGCCGGGCACCTCAAGGGGGTGTCGGGATACCTGGAGCAGGCGTCCGTGCCGGATCCGAAGGCCGAGATCGCCGAGCTCGACCGCCTGCCGTCGCCAGCGCGCTGGCCCAAGCTCATCCCCTGGGCCATCGTTGCCCTGATCCTGTTCGGCTTCGGCTACGGTTTTTCCAAGAGTCCGGCGCTCGGCTGGCAGGTGGTGCTGGACTGGGTGCTCATCAACGGCAGTCTCTCCGCCCTGGGTGCTCTCATCGCCGCCGCCCATCCCCTGACGGTGATCGCCGCCTTCCTGGCCGCGCCGCTCACCTCCCTGAACCCGACCGTGGGCGCGGGAATGGTCACAGGCGCGGTGGAGCTCTACCTGCGCAAGCCCAGCGTCGGCGATTTCGGCCGCCTGCGCCAGGATACCTCCAAACTCAAGGGATGGTGGCGCAACCGGGTCTCGCGCACCCTGTTGGTATTCCTGTTCTCTACCCTTGGCTCGGCCATCGGGACCTATGTGGCCGGGTTTCGAATCTTCGATCGGTTGATTTCCTGATCAGATTCCAGCCGTCTCGCGGACCACCGCAATTGCCTCGTTCAGATGCTGAAATCCGTGATCCCCTCCCTCGAAGATCATGAGCCGTCCGCATTCGCGGTACAGGGCCTCGGCAATGCGGTAGTCGATCACCTCGTCTCCCTTGTCGAGGAACAGCGTGGTCGGTACCCCGTCGCAGGGGTCGTCGATACCAAACCTGCGCGTGCTCTCGATCAGCTCCTGATCGATTCTGTAGGTCGTGCCGATGGCGGTGGTTTGGGTCTGGCCGACGTAGGCGTCCAGCAGATCCCAGGGTGTGAGGGCAGGGTTGATCATGAACAGGTGCGAGAAGGGGAAGCGCCTCGCCAGATACTGCCCGTAGAAGCCCCCCATGGAGCTGCCGACCACCAGCGGGTGTGGCTCGTCGGCCAGAGAGCGAAAGAAGTCCGAAAGCCGCGCTACGGCCTCGATCGGGCGATGGGCGGGATAGGCGGGGGCGACTACCGGAGCCGGGGCAAGGCGCTCGCGGAAAAGCCCGGCCTTGTAAGACGACGAGGAGCTGTTTAGGCCGTGGAGATAGACCAGCATGGAAATCCGCCTCAGCTATAGAAGTTGCCGCACCACAAGCCGCTGCATACCGCAGCCCGGTGAGGCTGTGTAGACGGTGGCTTGCGTGAAAACCGAATAGGGCCATAAGAAATATTTGATCTTCTAAAGTATTGCGTTTTTTTTTGACTTGGATCATTCTTCCCGCTCGAAAAAGTTACGCTGAAAACTATTGTGGGATCTCACCCGTTTATTTTGCAGGACTGGATTGCGGCGGTGTAGCCGACCTGCCGACGTCGCTGCCGGGATGGTCGATACCGGTTTGGAGCCTTAGGAGGGCGCGCGAATGGCGGTGTTCCAAGAGCAGGACGACGCCGGGTACCGGTTTGTCGTTCGCCCCAACTGTGCCTTGAGCTGGCGGACGACCAAGTACCTGATATGGTTTTTTGCTGCCTGTTTCGCCGCGGTGGGTTCCTACTTCGCGTCTCTTGGTGCCTGGCTGGTACTACCCTTTGCGGGTCTTGAGCTGGTGGTGGTGGTGGCCGGGTTTTACCTGAGCGCGATCGCAGGGCACACCAGAGAGGTTATCGAGATCGACGGTCCGGTTCTGCGGGTATTGCGCGGCGGGCGTCAGCTCAACGAGGTAGCCAGTTTTCCGGCCAATTGGACCCGGGTCGTTCTGCAGCGGGACCCGACGGGCTGGTACCCTAGCCGCTTGCTGCTTCGCTGCCATGAGAGCCGGTTGGAGATCGCGGCAAAGATCGTCGAGGCCGAGCGGGAGGAGCTGGCCCGGGCGCTCGAGGACTGGGTGGGCTTTGCTGCCTTGGGCGGCGGCGGAGCGCAGGCCCGACGATGCTCGTACCGAGTGGGACGGCGCGCCGGCCCACGAACTGCACGCGCGTCATGGTGCTGGTGTCTTTGCCGACGATGGCCTCCGGGCCGGGGCCGAACCGAGAATTCCGCCGCGGAACAGGGCGGCAAGGTCTTCAGGAAGCGAGTTTTAGAAAATGATGAGAGGGTATATGGCCGTTACCACCAAGCGCCTCGGCGCCGCATCCGTCTTTTCCGTTCCTGGCTGCCTGGGCGGGCAATGCGTCCGCCGAGATGAGGCTCAATTTCCCCGAGCCCGCCGCCGGCGTGGCGCAGGAGATCTACGACATCCACATGCTCACCTCCGGCATCTCCGCGGTGTTGCTGGTGATCATCTTTGCGGTCGTGGGCTACTCGCTGGTCCACCATCGCAAGAGCCGCGGCTACGAGGCCGATCAGAATTTTCACGAGACCTGGTTCGGCCATTGGGCCTGGGTCATCGTCCCGGTGCTGGTCTTGGGCGTCGACCTGACCATCGCCAGCTCCGCGCAGAAGACGCTGGAGAAGGTCTGGGAGGTGCCCAAGGGCGAAGACCTGATCGATGTCAAGGTCATCGGTCACCAGTGGTGGTGGGAGTTCGAGTACCTGGACCACAGCGTCGAGGTGGACGGCAAGCCCAAGGCACTCACGGTGGAGAGCCGCTACGTGCCAAAGGACCAAGTCCGGCGACCTCTATCTGCGCGAAGTGGACAACCGGCTGGTGCTGCCGATCGGCAAAAAGATCCGCTTCCTGCACACCTCCGCCGACGTGCTGCACGCCTTCTGGGTGCCGGAGCTGGCGGTCAAGAAGGACGCCATCCCCGGTTACGTGACAGAGACCTGGGTGGAACTGAACCGCGAGGGTCGGTTCTCCGGGCAGTGCGCCGAGCTCTGCGGTACCTGGCACTCGCGCATGCCGATCGTGGTGGAGCGTTGTCTCCGAGGAAAAATTCGACGCCTGGGTCGATGAGCAGAAAGAGCTCATGGTGGCCGCCGCCGCAGAGGCGTCCGCCGACAAGGACTGGAGCAAGGAGGAGCTGATGGAGAAGGGTAAGGCCGAGTACAACACCAAGTGCGCCGCCTGCCACCAGATCACCGGTCAGGGTCTGCCGCCCGCCTTCCCGCCGCTCAAGGGCAGCGCCGATCGCCACCGGGGACATTGCAGACCACCTGAATATCGTGCTCAACGGCAAGGAAGGCACCGCCATGTCAGCCTTGGAACAGCTCAACGACCTGGAGATCGCGGCCATCATCACCTACGAGCGCAACGCCTGGGGCAACGACACCGGCGATGTGGTTCAGCCCGGCGACGTCAAGGCCGCCCGTTCATGACCGTGAAGTAAGATTTGAATCCGTCTTAGAGAGGAAAATCGACCATGACAACTGCAACCCTCGCCACGACAGACCACGACACCACGGGCCGCCCAATGGCCTGAAGCGCTGGCTGTATCAGCACCAACCACAAGGATATCGGCACCATGTACCTGATGTTCGCGCTGATCATGCTGTTCCTGGGCGGCGCCAGCGCCATGGTGATCCGCGCCGAGCTGTTCATGCCCGGCATCCAGCTGGTCGATCCGGACCTCTACAACAACCTGGTCACCAACCACGCCCTGATCGATGATCTTCGGCGCCGTGATGCCGGCCGCCGCGGGTCTGGCGAACTGGATGATCCCGCTGATGATCGGCGCGCCGGACATGGCGCTGCCGCGCATGAACAACCTGAGCTTCTGGATCCTGCCGGCGGCGGCCACCATGCTGATCCTGTCCTTCGTGGTGCCCTTCTTCCCCGGCGGCGGCACCCAGATCAACACCGGCTGGACCATCTACCCGCCGCTGTCGGTGCAGGTCGGCATGTCCATGGACTTCCTGATCTTCGCCATCCACCTGCTGGGTATCTCCTCGGTGCTGGCCTCGATCAACATCATCGTCACCATCTTCAACATGCGCGCCCCGGGCATGAAGCTGATGGAGATGCCGATCTTCGTCTGGACCTGGCTGGTCACCGCCTTCCTGCTGATCCTGGTGGTTCCGGTCCTGGCCGGCGGCGTGACCATGCTGCTGTTCGACCGCCACTTCGGCACCAGCTTCTTCAACGCCGCCGGCGGCGGCGACCCGGTGCTGTTCCAGCACCTGTTCTGGTTCTTCGGCCACCCCGAGGTCTACATCCTGATCCTGCCCTCCATCGGCGTGCTGGCCTCCATCGTCCCGACCTTCTCGCGCAAGCCGCTGTTCGGCTACAACTCCCTGGTCGGCGCCATGCTGGCCATCATGGCCATCGGCATGGTGGTCTGGGCCCATCACCAGTACACCATCGGCATGTCACTGGGTGCGGTCACCTACTTCATGATCGGCACCATCATCATCTCCATTCCGGTGGGCCTGATGATCTTCAATTTCATCGCCACCATGTGGCGCGGCTCCATGACCTTCGAAACCCCGATGCTGTTTGCGGTCGGCATCGTGCTGATGTTCACCTTCGGCGGTCTGAGCGGCGTGATGCTGGCGGTGGTGCCGGCGGACATGCAGTACCACGACAGCATGTTCGTGGTGGCCCACTTCCACTACGTGCTGATGCCGGGTGCGGTGTTCGGCCTGTTTGCCGGCGTCTTCTACTGGCTGCCCAAGTGGACCGGTCACATGTATGACGAGAAGCTGGGCAAGATCTTTTTCTGGATCAATGTCATCAGCTTCAACATCACCTTCTTCCCGCAGCATTTCCTCGGTCTGGCCGGCATGCCGCGCCGCATCATCGACTACAACGTCATGTTCACCGAGTTCAATGTGATCTCCAGTATCGGCGCCATGGTATTCGGCCTCAGCCACCTGCTGTTCGCTCTACATCGTCATCAAGACCATCCGCGGCGGTAAGCAGGCGGAGGCGAAGGTCCTGGGAAGGCGCAAAGGGACTGGAGTGGGAGCTGGCTTCACCGCCTCCTTTCCATACCTGGACCACGGCACCGCAAATCGCCAAGTGATCCGTCTGAATGCCGTTGAGTAAGGGCGCCGAGAGCCTGCGTCCGCTGACGGGGCTCGACGCGCTTTGAGATTCGGCGCACGAACCTAACGAGTTGATCCAGCTTTCACTGGTGTGACCATGACGACAATCGAAATGACCCCCGAGCAGCGCCGCAAGAACGTCCGCACCGCCTGGTTGTTGGCTGCTTTCGCCCTCTTCATGCTCCTGAGCTCTTTCCCATTTTGGAAAGGTCTCTATCAGATTGCCGTGAACAGCGGGCTATGAGCGCAGGTTCCGACAGGGACAGAAAAAAGCGGCGTACGCTGCTGTTGCTGGCCGGCCTTGCCGTCGGCATGTTCGGCTTCGGCTTCGCCATGGTCCCACTGTACGGGTTGCTCTGTCAGGTAACGGGTGTGCAGTCCGTGGAGCAGCGCGCGGCACTGGGTGAACCGGCGGTAGTCTCCACACCGGGCGAGGTCGATGAGGACCGCTGGGTAACGGTGAAGTTTGATGCCACCGTGCACCCGGATCTGCCTTGGAAAATCACGCCCATGAAGCGCAAGATGCGGGTGCGTCCCGGCGAGATGCACCTGGTGCAGTTCGTCGCCGAGAACAGGTCGGGGGCTCAGATCACGGGGCAGGCCATTCCCAGCGTCGCTCCTTGGCAGGCCACGGGCTTTTTCTCGAAGATGGAATGCTTCTGCTTCAGTCAGCAGACGCTCGCCGGGAACGAGCGCAAGGAGATGCCCCTGCGCTTCGCCGTCTCCCCGGATTTGCCCTCAGATATCGGCTCCCTGACGTTGTCCTACAGCGTGCTGCGGGTGTCCGATCCGGACTCGCTTGCGACGACCGATTAGCCCGCATCTCGCGAGCTAGAACATACAGCAATTGACGAGGAGTAGGAGAGGATGAGTACAGCAGCCCACCACGGTCCCAAAGACTATTACGTACCCGATCCCAGCCCATGGCCGATTATTGCCATGCTATCCGTGCTCCTGATGCTCGGAGGTACGGCCCTGTTCATCAACGGCGTGAGCGTCGGCGGCTGGATGATCCTTGCCGGTTTCGCCCTCCTGGTCGTGATGTTCTACGGCTGGTTCGGCGATGTGATCAAGGAGAACCTGACGGACAGGTACAACGAGCAGGTGGACAGATCCTTCCGTCAGGGCATGTTCTGGTTCATCGCCTCGGAGGTCTTCTTCTTCCTGAGCTTTTTCGGCGCCCTGTTCTACATTCGCACCATCGCGCTGCCCTGGCTGGGCGGCGAGGGCTACCTTGGTGAAACACAGGCGCTGCTCTACAATCAGTTCGAAGCAAACTGGCCCAGCGCCGGTCCGGGGCAAGTGGGCGGTGAGTTCACGCCCATGGGGGCCTGGGGTCTCCCGGCCATGAACACCCTGATCCTGCTCACCTCGGGTGCCACCGTGACCTGGGCCCACTGGGGGCTGAAGGAAGACAATCAGAAGAAGCTGGTGCGCGGTCTGGCGGCGACCATTGCCCTGGGCGTGCTGTTTGTGGTCCTGCAGGCCTGGGAGTACCGTCACGCCTATCACGAGCTGAACCTGACCCTGGAGTCCGGCGTCTACGGCTCGACCTTCTACATGCTGACCGGTTTCCACGGTTTCCATGTGACCATGGGCGCGGTCATGCTCATGGCGATACTTGGCCGGGCGATGAAGGGACACTTCTCCCCCCACAACCACTTCGCATTCGAGGCTGTAGCCTGGTACTGGCACTTTGTCGACGTGGTCTGGCTGGGGTTGTTCGTCTTCGTCTACTGGTTATAGAAGAAGAACAACAAAGACGCCACGGCGCCGCCGTGGCGGAACGATTCGCGATCCGGGCGGGCGCAGGCCCTTCCGGATCTTTTCGTTACATGCCGTGGGGCTCGAGTACCCCGGTGAAGTAACCGAGGATAAGCAGGCCAAACAGCGTGATGGACAGAACGATGCGCACGGTGAGCGCCTTCACTACCCGGGTCTTGGTAACATCTCCGTCGTCTTTGGCGAGAAAGTACATCCCCTCGAACAGCGAAAAGACGATAAACCCGAGCACCAGGAGAACCGGCAGCTTGTATATGAAATCCATGGTGTACCCTTTCGTGTGTGATGGAACTCGACCGTGTGCACCCGACGCGTAAAACTGGTGCAGCCCTCTCAGGAATATAGCACCCAAATGAAGTTTGGCGACCTGGAATTTCGCTTTCGATGGGTGCCGACGCTGATGCTCGCGTTGCCTATACCCCTTTTCATCACCCTTGGCTTTTGGCAGCTCGAGCGGGCGGATCAGAAGCGGGAGCAGGCGCGCGTCCTGGCGGCGCGTGCCGAGATGCCTGCACTTGAGCTCAACGAGCCGATCAGCGAGCCGGAGGCCCTTCGTTTTCGCAAGCTCAAGGCGCGGGGGCTGTTCGAGTCGGACGGGCAGATCCTCATCGAGAACCGCCGCCAGGGTAATCGCAACGGGTTTCACGTGATCACGCCCCTGCGTATCGCGGACTCGGACATGCGGGTGTTGGTGAATCGCGGCTGGATACCCGCGGTCTCTGGTGGCAACCCGGGGTCCGCACCCGTACCCGAGGGGGAGGTGACGGTTACCGGCGGGTCCCATATTCCGTCGCCCCCGGCCCTCGTGCTGCATGGTGGGACGGATGCGGCGAAGGATTGGGGGGCGCGCTGGCCGTACCTTACGGTGGATCTGTATGCCGCTGCCAAGGGTCATCGGGTTCAGCCCGTGGTCATCCTGCAGGACCCGGGCAATCCCGACGGCTTTCTGCGCAGCTGGCCACGGGAGAAGCCGAAAGAGGGCATGCACATCGGCTACGCCATCCAATGGTTCGCCTTCGCGTTGATCGCGCTGGTCTTGTGGCTGCGCCTGAGTCTGGTGTCTGGACCTGAAACGGGCATCGAGGCTTGATCGGCATGGCCAACGAACCAAAAACCCGCAGCACCGCGCCCCTGTGGATCATGGTCGCCATCTTTGCGGCCCCGGTGATCGCCGCCTGGTTCTTTTACCTCAATCCTGAGTATCTGCCCTCGGGGCGGACCAACAAGGGGGAGCTGATATCGCCGGTAGTCCCGCTGCCGGCAGAGCTGGGACTGTTCACGCCAGAAGGGGCCGACCTCGATCGCAGCGCTTTGGAGGGCAAATGGACCCTGGTTTATCTCGCGGGCGGCGAGTGCCCGGACGCTTGCCTGGAGCGTCTGATCGCGATCCGCCAGATCCGGCTCGCCCTGGGGGAGAGCCAGCTGAGCGTCGAGCGGCTGCTCATCGTGACAGATCCGGACGCTTCCACCCTGGCTTCGGAGTCGGGGACAAAGCTCGAAGGCATGCACGTCGCCCGCACCGACGCCGCCGGCGGGGTGAGATTGCTCGACCTGCTGGGCGAGGGTGCGGCGGCCTTGGATCGGATCTATATCCTGGACCCCATGGGCAACCTGATGATGCGTTACGCGCAGGATGCCCCGGCGAAAGACACGCTAAAAGACATGGAGCGCCTGCTCAAGGCCTCCAAGAACTGGATCAAAGGTGCACAGTATGGCCACAAGTGACCTCAGCCTGAGCGAGACGCAAGTGATTCGCTTGGCGACGCTATTACGACCTGACCAAGCCCAAGGTGGTGGCGCTGATTCTGTTCACCGCCCTGGTCGGTATGTTGCTGGCGAGTCCCGGGTTGGTGTCCTTGCAGACCCTGGTGTTCGGCCTGCTCGGCATCGGCCTGGCGGCGGCCGCCGGCGCGGCGCTCAACCATGTTGTCGATCAACGCATCGACGCGGTCATGGAGCGCACGCGCGACCGTCCGCTACCCAGCGGCGACCTCGACGCCCCTCATGCCCTTGGCTTCGCCCTGGGTCTGGCCGCACTCTCGGTTCTGGTGTTGGCGACCCTGGTGAACCCGCTGACGGCGGTGCTGACCTTCTGCGCCTTCATCGGCTACGCGGTCATCTACACCATGTACCTGAAGCGGGCGACGCCGCAGAACATCGTCTGGGGCGGCCTCGCAGGGGCCATGCCGCCGCTGCTGGGCTGGACCGCGGTCACCGGCGAGGTGCGGTATCGAGGGGTTGCTGCTGGTGCTGCTGATCTTCGTCTGGACGCCGCCCCATTTCTGGGCTCTGGCCATCAAGCGGCGCGCCGAGTATGCCCGGGCCGGGATCCCCATGCTGCCGGTAACCCACGGTGTTCGCCTACACCAAGCTGCAGGTTCTGATCTACAGCCTGATGCTGCTCACGGTTTCGCTCATGCCCTTCCTGGCTCACATGAGCGGCTTGCTGTACCTGGCAGGTGCGCTCGCGCTGGGGACGGGCTTTGTTTACCACGCGGTGCGCCTGTTGCGCAGCGACGGCGATGGTCATGCGATGAAGACCTTCGGCTACTCGATTGTCTATCTCACGGCCCTGTTCGCTTTCCTGCTGGCGGACCACTACCTGCGTCTCGCCCTCGTATAGGGTCGGATACGTTCGAAAAAATATTCGGCCGCAAAAAGCAGTTACTCGGCCCGATGAAAAAACGCGCGCAGCACGACCAAGACAAACAGGATGCCGCCGATGACGGCGAGCAGGCCACCCAGGCCCATGATGCCCATGAATGCCTTGGTCCAGATTCCCTCCAGGCCTTGAGCGGCGCCAGCGGTCTTGCGTTGGATACCAAGGGCCCCGGATGCCGCCAGTCCCCCGATGTGCACCATTTGACCTGCGCCGTAGACGACCGGCTGAATGCGCGCCATGCGGCCCGCGGGACGCCCGAAACCCAGTTCGGGAAGCAGGTGGTAGGTGAGCCCCATGAGGGCGAGGGTGACGCCGACGATAGAGCCGTGGTAGTGGGCGGGAATGATGGTATTCACCCCGGCGATCAGTACGCCCAGGACGCCGCCGGCAACGAAGAGCACCAGGGACCAGATCAGTGCCCGATATGCGGGTCTGCGGTCTTCGGCAATCCCCTCGCGACGGTGGCGCAGCAGCGAGACGGAAACGAGCAGGCCGATGGGCACAGCGGCCAGCCCGTTGCCCCACTGCATGAGCTGGATGAAGGCGAGCCGCGTCTGGGCTGCATCGGGGGAATGCTGGCCGTGGATGACCGGGACCAGAATCAGCGGCAGGATACCCAGCACCAAGAGTGCGGAGATCCAGCCTGGGCGAAGGCCGATGGGCCGGTCCGAAGCCCGCAGCAGCCACAGCCAGGCCACGATCATGAGCTGCGTGTAGGCGAATTGGAGCACATGACCCGGTCCCCAGAACAGGTACTCGTAGTAGGCCTTGCCCTGCCACTGGATCGGCAGATCGAGCCAGGTCCAAAACAAAGAGACTGCAGCGCCCAAGGCCGCGACGGCGGTGGTCGCGATGCCGACTGCCAGCGGATCTGCCCAGCGGGTTGCGGCAAGGCCTCGCGCGAGATAGGCCAACAGCTGCAGCAGCACGCCGCCCGCGAAAACGGCGAGCGCAACCAGAAACAGGGGATGATCGAGGACGGGTACATAATTGTTGAGCAAGGGGTCGCCGGCGCCGAGGAAGGGTGCCGCGGCGACCAGCAGACAGCCAGCCGCAGCGATGGCGAAGGCGCTGCGGGAGACGGCCGGGGCCATTCGCCCTTGCAGGCTCCAGAGCACGCCGGCGAAGGCGAGGAACCAGATCAGCACCGATTGGTCAACATGGACGATCAATGCGACACGGAAGAAATCCTGGGTAGGGAACAGGGCCGAGGTACCCGGCGCGCGTGCCACCACCAGCATGATGGCGAAGACCCCGGCCAGTGCCAGCGCGATGACGCCCAATCCCAGCCAAGCGGTCGCCATGCGCATTTGCGGCCGCTCTGCGGCGAGATGTCCAAGCCGATCGATCACCCTATCCTCTTCCGCCATTTTCACACCTTCTCGATTGTCCAAACCCGCAATTGTAGGGGAGTTGCCGGTCTTGAGGCGAACGCGACAGGGCCGTCGGGAAGGGTTAGGGTAGCGACTTCGGAGTAAGCCAAATGACAGAGCAGCAAAAATCGGATCAGGTCTTAAGCAGCCGCACGCTGGGTTTTCTTGCGGTCGTCTTCGTGGCGGCAGGGATCTGGTTCGGCCTGATCCTCTTAGGCGGTGATTCCGAGCCCCAACCGATCGCGATGGATCTGAAGACGGCCACGCTTCTCCCGCAGCCGAAGCCCCTGGGGGATTTCGTACTCGTCGATCAGAATGACCAGCCCCTCGACCGAGACGCCTTGAAGGGACGCTGGACCTTCCTCGCCTTCGGTTACACCCATTGCCCGGACGTCTGCCCCACCATGATGGCCACCTACAACGTCTTGGAGAAGGAGCTGGCCCAGTCGGGTACGGAGCCGCAACCGGAATTTCTTTTCGTTTCGGTTGACCCGGAGCGGGACACGCCGCAACAGGTCGGCGAGTATGTCGGCTATTTCAATCCGCGCATTCGGGGTGCAACCGCGGGCCACGAGGTGTTGCGCCCCCTGGTCGCGCAGTTGGGCGTCCTGTATCAGCGGGCGGAGGAGCAGGAAACGGCCATGGGCTATATGGTTGACCATTCGGCGTCCATGTTGCTGCTCGATCCCGAGGCCCGTCTGGCGGCGATATTCAGCCCACCGCACCACCCACAAACGATGGCCGCGGACTTTCGGGCCATCAGTGCGGGCAAGCCAACCGAACCCTGACCAAAATATAGTTGTAGGAGGACAAGAAATGGCCCGAGAAGCCACAATCGCAGATCCGCATTCCGGCCCGCCGAAAGTCAACGAAATCACCCTGGATCACCCCTGGGAATGGCTCGGCAAGGGATGGAAAGACCTGCGCGAGGCGCCCAAGTTCAGCCTGTCTTACGGGGCCGCATTTGTCGTCATCAGCTACCTGCTGACCTTCGGGCTCGTGTACGAGCAGCTGTTCTTCATCATCCCGCCGCTTGCTGCCGGGTTTTTCCTGGTTGCACCGCTCCTGGGCATCGGACTCTATCAGATCAGCGCGAGTCTGGAGCGGGGCGAAGAGGTCCAGTTCTGCAACGCCACCAAGGCGTGGAAGGTCAACGAGGTACACCTCTCGGCCATGGCCTTGGTCCTGGTGCTGGTGGTGCTGGTCTGGATGCTGGCGGCCCTCCTGGTGTTCGCCCTCTTCTACAATCAGCCAGTGCCGACCTGGGAAAACTTCATTCCGGAGGTCTTCCTCTCCGGCAAAAGCCCCGTGTTCCTGTTCAGCGGCATCTTCGCCGGTGCCCTGATCGCCGGCTTCACCTTCAGCATCACCGCCATCAGCGTGCCCATGCTCATGGACCGGCGGGTGGACGTGCTCACCGCCATGCAGACCAGCATGCAGGCGGTGCGGAAGAACTGGCAGGCCATGACCCTGTGGGCCTCGTTGATCGTCATGTTCGTGGGCGTCGGCATCGCCACTTTCTACATCGGTCTGGTCGTGTCGATACCATGCCCCTGATCGTGGACATGCAACCTGGCATGCGTATCGGAGATCCTCTGGTGCCGACGGGATCTGATGATCTGGCAATCGGCGCAGTCTGTAGCCCGGGATGAGCTGAACGAATCCGGGCATTCGGCGGGTTAACCGACGTCCGTGCCGGGTTTCGGTTCTCAACCCAGCCTACCGGACCTATCTCAGTGTTATCTTGAAGCTCCAGCGTGTCAGATAAAAGACCCGACGTTCGCGAGCGCATCGAGCAGTACCGGCGTCTGTGCGAAACGCGGGAAGCCGAAGCCGTTGCAGATGCCACCCGAAAGGCCCTGGCGGATCCCCATTACCTCCAAGTCGCACGTGCGGCCGAGATCTGCGCCGAGCGCTTGCTCTATGACCTGGAGCCGGACCTGATCCGCGCTTACGATCGTCTCCTGAAGAATCCGGCCAAGAAGGACCCGAGCTGCACCGCCAAGGGTGCCATCGCCCGCGCTTTGGTGGCTTTGGATTCGCAGGACAGCGCCTTCTACGTCGCCGGGACCCGTTACCGCCAACCCGAGCCCGTTTGGGGAGGCACCGTCGATACCGCGGTCGACCTACGCTGCTCCTGCGCAATGGGCCTGGTCAGCACCCCCTACCCCCGGGCCCTGATCGAGCTGGTTGCACTGCTCCACGACCCCGAGCCCCACGCCCGCAGCGGTGCAGCCCGTGCCATCGCCTGCACCGAGCCCCTGGCGGCCGAGGCGGTACTGCGTTCCAAGCTGCTGGCGGGCGATTCCGAGCCCGACGTGATCGGCGACTGCCTGGCTGGTCTGCTGCAGGTGGCGCCGGACGAGGCGTCGGGCTTCGTGGCCGAATTTCTGGACGACCCGGACCCCGCCATCGGTGAGCTCGCGGCGCTGACATTGGGTGAGTCCAGACTGGACCACGCCTTAGAGCTGCTGCGTGAGCGCTGGGAAGGGCAGCCGCTTAAGCGGGACGCGGACCGGGTGCTGCTGCGCGCCGCCGTCCTCCACCGCAGCGAGGCCGCCTTCGACTGGCTTCTCTGTGTCGTGGAGCGCGGCGATGCGAAGAGTGCCGGGCTGATCATCAGTGAGCTGCTGGTCTATCGTGCCAACCATAAGCTGCGTCGGCGCCTGGAAGCGGCCCTCAAGCGGCGGGGCGATGCGGGGGTGCTCGCCCGGTTGCAGGAAATTTGGAGCCTGGACGAGGACTGCTAAGAATCCGACTCTGGCTTCATCACCATCACCCCGATCTCGCTTCCCGGCGCCGGCCCACCCCAGGGCCAAGGACGAGACCGCCCCTCCAACCAATCCTCGAGCTGATCCGTGCGATAAGGCGAGAATCTGTGCCCGGACTGCCCCAGGTTGAGGGTCCCCCGCGTCTGTGACCAATCCGCCGGCGTGTACACCACCCGCATGGAGGGGACGAATAGGGCCTTCCCCGGGTCGGTGGGGTAGGTCTTCATGGTGTTCACCACATGTGCGTCGCCGCCGACTGGAATGGGGCCGACACCGAACAGTCGGCCCAGCAGGGGAATGCGATTGAAGGCGTGGGGAAAGGACAGGTGCCGCAGGCGGTCCAGGCGCTGCTCGCCGAGCTCTGGCATGCGCTCGTCGAGCTCGGTCTTGGCGCTGCGCAGGGCCCGTGCCCAGACGTGGGCGGGGCCTTCCCGCTCGGGTGTGCGCACGTCGTCCCAGAAGCTGGACTGCCCCGAGTACAGGGCCTCCTCCAGGGCGTTGTAGCTGATGATGGCGATGGACATGAGCAACGGCAGGTCCTCCCCCAGCTCGTCCCCGAACAGGTGCTCGTAGAGGGCCGGCTGGAGCAGCGCGAACAGGGCGGCGGCCCGGCTCTCGGGCTCGAAGTTGCCGTCCCAGGTCATCAGGTACTCGTCGGCGATGCGGCGGGCCTCCGGGTCCAGCTCGCGCAGCTCCTGGGCGGAGCGGCCGAGCGCCTGTTTGAAGCGCCTGGCCTGGACGCTGATACGGTCGAGCTGAATCCGCGCCAGGTCTTCCGCGCTCAGCGGGTTGCGGGAATTGAGCAGCTCCTCGATGCGCTCGGCGCGGTACGGGGCCATCCAGGAACGGGTGACGGGGATCGGGTGGTCCAGCGGGATGGTGCGGTTGTTCGCCGTCAGCAAGGCGTAACCGGGGGGGTTGGTCAAGCCGGGATTTTGATTCGACGGGTAGTAGCCCTGCCAGCCGTAACCCGGTTCCCAGCCGGGAGACGGGAAGGTCCCCTGGTCCTCCCCGCGGATCGGGAGCGCCCCGCTGACCTGCCAGCCGATGCCGCCGCCGCGGTGGGCCAGCATCAGGTTCTGGGAGCTGTGCTTGATGTCCAGGATCGCCGTCTGTGCGTCGCTCAGGGAGCTGGCCGTATTCAGCCGGTACAGGGCCGGTAATGCGCGCTCAGGGACTTCCAGGTTGGTGCGCAGGGCCAGCAGATCCTCCGTGTCCTGGTTGGGGCAGGTCCACGCGGGTACCGGTGGTGTCGCCCAGGATGTCGTTGACGATGACGCCGTGGCTGGTGCTGCGAACCTGGATCTGCACCGGTTCCGGCCGCCCCTTGACTCCGATTTCCTCCGTTCGGGTCTGGATCTCCTCGGGGCTTGCCGTCGGGCCTCAGCACGCCCGTTCCATCCTCGGTCAATCGCTCCACGAAGATATCCTGGGTGTCCGCCAACACGGTGGTGAACCCCCAGGCGAGGTGCTCATTGTGGCCGATCAGGATCAGGGGCACGCCCGGCAGGGCGACGCCAGCGACCTGATAGCCCGGGGCGATCATCTCCAGCTGGTACCAGATGCCTGGCGTGGTCGGGGCCATGTGGGGATCGTTCGCCAGCAGGGCCTGACCGTCGTGGGTACGCTCGCCGTTAATCGCCCAGGCGTTGCTGGCGGCACCCGGCGTCGGCAGCCCCCAACGGGCGGGTAGGGTCAGCAGCTCGTCGAAGCGCTCCAAGAGCTCCGCAGAATCCGTGAACGCTTCGGAGGCGGGCTCCGGACCCGGTATTCCCTCGTCGGTGGGGAACAGCTCCCGCGCACGTTCCGGACCCACCCGCGCGGCCATGCGCATGAAGACCAGTTCCTCGCGGGCGTTGAACGAGAGCATCCAGGACATGTACTCGGCGATCGCCAGGCTGTCCACGGGAGTCCAGGGGGCGGGCTCGAAACGGGCAATCAGGTACTCCAGGGGCAAGCGGTCGGCGGCCTGTTCCCGGTAGGCGTTGACTCCTGCCACATAGTCTTCGAGCATTCCGCGGTAGGGCTCTTCCAGCGCCTCGAAGGACGCCTTCGCGGCTTGCATCAATCCGAAGGTACGAAACATGCGGTCCACCGCCAGCGCGTCCTCGCCGAGCACCTCCGCCAAGCGGCCGGACGCCAGCCGGCGCATCAGGTCCATCTGCCACATGCGCTCGGAGGCGACCAGATAGCCCTGGGCGAAAAGCAGATCCTCCAGGCTTTGGGCCTCGACCGTGGGTACGGCGTTGGGACCGAACCGGACCTTCACCGGACTCGCAAGCCGGGTCGCGGTGATCTCGCCGGAGTAGGTCGGCTCCGCCCGCTTCGCCGCCCACCCCAAGAAGGCCCCCCCGAGAAGGCAGAGGAGAACCGCGGCGGCGAGGGCGAAGAGCAGGATACGGCGGACCATGGTGGGCTCCGGAGAGGACACAGCTCAGGGATTGAGATCGACAGGATGGAACGGCGCCAGGTCCGGCGGCCCTTCCGCGTGCAGCCAGAGCGGCTGCGCTCCGAATCCCGGGTGAGCGGGCAGGGCGATCAAGGCGCTGGAGACGGTGCCGAAGCCGTTGCCCAGATCCAAGTTCATGGCTGCGGTGGGGCCCGACCCCGGCGGGTACTCCCGGCTTGCCAGCAGGCCTTGCCACGCTTGCCAGTATGCTCGCCGGGGATCCGGTGTCTCCGTGGCTCTGAATCGGTCGAGGAAGGCGCGGATACGCGGATATCCGGGGTCGTCGAGCTCCGTGGCGCTGAGCATGTGCAGCCCGGGCGGGATGGGGTGGACGCGGATCTCACCGTCGCCCCCGTGGCGCAGCCAGTAGGCGTCCGTGGGATCGGCGATCACCAGGTTGAAGGCGCGGTAGGCGTCCGGATGCAGGTCCGCCAGGGCGCCGGCGGCCTCCTTGGCCTCGGCGTGGTCCAGGGCCTCCAGCACCAGCTCGCCGCGGCTGCGCTTTCCCTGGGCCGGGCCCAGGGTGCCTTCCCGGTTCATGACCGCTGCCACGACCCCGTGGTCGTTCATGCCCAGCCAGCTACCGCCGCCCGTGAGATCGATACCGGCCACCACCTCCGGGCGATCCGGCCAGTGGCGCGCCGGGGCCTTCGCCGGGCGGCCGCGCATCTCGTCCCGGTTCGCGGCCAGCAGCAGGGGCCAGCCGTCCTCGGGGCGCCGCAGGATCACCAGGGTGCACATAGGCGTCAGGGCGTGGCGGGGCAGGCGCCCGATCCGATGCAGGCGACGAGCAGCACCACGCCGTCGACGCCCGGTCACCGTAACCCGGGTCCCCGCCAGGCAATCCTCGCCGGCGACCTTCCAGCTGGTGTCGTCCACGCGCAGCTTTCCGACGCCGTTCACGATGGGCTGGTCCAGGGTGAAGATGCGGCCGATGTACTGGTGCCCACGCTTGTTGAGGGTCGGCTCGTCGGTCGCGATGGGGTGGCGTTTGAGATAATGCCGTCCGGTGACCAGGCTCAGCACGCTGAGAACGGCGAACAGCAGCAACTGGACCTGCCAGGCTGATGTCCGGGAGACCGCCAGCACCACTCCGACCAATCCCGCCGCCACCGCCAGCCACATGAAGAAGGCGGTGGGGGTGAGTACCTCCAAGATAATCAGCGCGATGGCGAGCAGGAGCCAGTGCCAGGGGCCGAGCTCGGCGAGCCAGCCCGAGATCATGGCGTGGCAGTCCGATGCGGGCTTCTTGTCGGCGGAGCGTTGGAAGGTCTCGCGGGCGATCTCCCCGATGCCCGCCAGGGAGCCGATCAGGCTCGATGCCTCCAGCGGCATCATGATGACCTTCTGGTTCTCGGCGCTGGCGATCTGCTGCAGCGCCTCGGTGTACTTCTGGGCGACGAAGTAGTTGATGGCGTTGACGTCCCCCTTGGCGATGGCCTAGGAGACCATCATGGTGGCCTTGGCCTCCGCCTCGGCCAGGCGCTCGCGGGCCTCGGCCTCGCGGAAGGCCGCCTCGCGCTCGCCCTCGGCCTCCAGGATCGCGGCCTGCTTCTCGCCCTCGGCCTTGAGGATCGCCGCCTGGCGAAAGCCCTCGGCCTCCAGGATGTTGGCGCGCTTCTCGCGCTCGGCCTTCATCTGCCGGGCCATGGCGTCCACCAGGTCCCGCGGCGGGGAGATGTCCTTGATCTCGATGCGGGTGACCTTCACGCCCCAGGGGGTGGTGGCGTCGTCCACCACGGTCAGCAGCTGGGCGTTGATCTTGTCGCGCTTGGACAGCAGCTCGTCCAGGTCCATGGAGCCCATGACCGTACGGATGTTGGTCATGGTCAGGTTGAGGATGGCGTACTCCAGGTTGGTGACCTCGTAGGCCGCCTTGGCCGCGTCCAGGACCTGGAAGAAGACCACGCCGTCCACCGTCACCATGGCGTTGTCCCGGGTGATCACCTCCTGGGAGGGCACGTCCAGCACCTGCTCCATCATGTTGAGCTTGGCGCCGATGCTGTCGATGAAGGGGATGATGATGTGCAGGCCGGGTGTCAGGGTGCGGGTGTAGCGTCCGAACCGCTCCACCGTGTACTCCGAGCCCTGCGGTATCTGCTTGACGCCCTTTGCAACGACGATGACCGCGAGGATGACGATGCCGATAACGACACCTTCTTGCAAGAAGAGCTCCATGATGATCGACTCCTGTTTTGGCAAGGCTGTAAGTATACCCGCTGCGCGTTGGCGTGGGTCGGGCTGCAGCCCGACAAGCAGATCGGAGTCGCACTGAAGTCCGACCCATAGTCCGTTACACTCCCGACCCATGAGCGGAGCCCGCGTCAAACCACCCAAGTCCCTCCTGCGCCAAGTCGGAAGGGCCGTCGTCGACTACGCCATGATTCGCGACGGCGACCGCATCCTGCTCGGTGTCTCCGGCGGCAAGGACTCCCTGTCTCTGCTCGCGATCCTGCGCCACCTGCAGACCTACGCCCCGGTGCGTTTCGAGCTGGGTGTGGTCACCGTCGATCCGCAGGTGGAGGGCTTCGATCCGGGGCCGCTGCGGGACTACTACGACAGCCTCGGTCTGCCTTGGTTCTACGAGCAACAGCCCATCATGGAGCAGGCCAAGGAGCATATGGACGGGGACTCCTTCTGCGCCTACTGCTCGCGCATGAAGCGGGGCATCATGTACAGTACTTGCCGCCGCGAGGGCTACGGGGTGCTGGCCCTGGCCCAGCACCTGGACGACCTGGCCGAGAGCCTGCTCATGTCCATCTTCCACGGCGGGCAGCTGCGGACCATGAAGGCGCACTACCTGAACGACGCCGGAGATATCCGCGTCATCCGTCCCCTGGCCTATTGCCGTGAGCGCCAGACCGCCGATTTTGCGCGCAAGGCCGGCCTGCCCGTGGTCCCCGACAGCTGCCCCGCCTGCTTCTCCGCTCCCACCCGCCGCGAGCACATGAAGGCCCTGCTGGCGCGAGAAGAGGCGGACTATCCCCACCTGTACGCAAACATCCTTCACGCGATGCGGCCGTTGCTGACGGAAGGGGAGCAGGGGGATTCCTGAGGGGCTGTGCGCCGCTCTCTGCGGTGTGCCGGCTTCGGTACTGGACGGCGGTTATTTCCGACAGCCCGCGCACAAAGAGCTCGATTTCTGACCGGTCCGCCGCTGGCGGTCCGGATCGTCGCACCTGAAGCAAGGCGCCTACGCGATCCTGAACGGTGATTGTCAACAGCGCCTAGTCTTCCACAACTTCGGGGCCGCTGACCGGATGCTCCAAAATGGTCGTTATACCGAGCTGCTCCCACGCCTGCATCCCGCCCCGGTACCACTTGAGCTTGTGAGGCGGATAGCCGAAGCTCAGCAGCGCCTTGATGTTCGTCGGCGATTGACCGCACCATGCCCCGTTGCAGAACAGGACCAAGGTCTTGGCGGCACTGAAGCTCCAGACGCCGTCGGCACGAATCACCCCCATGTCCAGCTCCAGTGTCTCGGCGATCTCTGCGGCCGATGCATGCCCTGGATCCAAGCTTGTGAACGGGATATTGACGGCCCCCGGGATGGTGCCGCGCGCTGTCCAATCGGGGGTACGTGAATCGATAATCAAGACGCTGTCGTCGCCGGCTGCCACTCGACGCAGATACTCAATCAGCTCGAGCTCGCCGATGGTCTCGACACCCGGGGCCAATTGCATCGGCTGTATGCAAAAGGGAGGACAGGAGCGCGACGTCTGGTCGTACGGAGGCTCTATCCTATGGTCCCTGTCCTGATGACGCATCAAAAGGACTTGATCGTTTCCCAGCTTCAGCTCCAGGTGCGATAGCTGGTCGGAGAGCTTGACCCTGAGCGACTCGAGATTGAACAGGTCCTCGGTCGGATCGGCTGCTTCGGATGCTGCGGACAATACGCAAAGGACGAAACAAAGAACGCGTCGGAATCCGAGTCCCAACCGCAGAGAAGGTACCGGCCCGCGATCACGAGGAAACACGTGAAGCTCCAAATCTCAAGGTGATGATTGAAGCGGATGGCGCTGGATGACCGAAGCGGTAATTTCAGGAATCACCAGCTTGAGTGACGTATACGGCGTCATTCAGTTGGCCTTCGTCGAGCGATTCGGTGGCTAAACGCTATTCGCACGGAAGTCGACAAGCATCAGGGTCGGCGTGGCGTAGATGCCGTAACGCTTGACGAATATTCTCGTGCGAATCTTTTCTCCGTCGAAATCCCTGATCTTGCCGCCACAGTCTATATCCAGCTCCCGAATCCTTGCAAAACTCCTCAATTCACTGCGCGTCACCAACGGTTCCAGCACCTCTTTCTTCAGACGATCACAGTAGCCGCAATCTTTGCGCTGCAAACCGTGTCTCTGGACTTTCGAAGGAAAGTCTAGGTTGCGGCCAGGCTCGACGCCGGACTCCGGCTGCTTTTGGGAAATGCGTCGAAGAACGCTGCGCACTCGTGCCAGCAGCTCCCTTTCATCAAAACGACGATCAGAATTGTGTGCCTTTGCTCCATTCTCCGATTCGGTTGCGGGATATTCCGTTAAGAATGGCAAGTGTCGCCATTGTGTGCCGACCATTCTATCCGCTTCTTCGCGGATTACCCTATTGTGGGAAACGCTACCGCTACCTCTGACATCTCGGGCAGAAAAAGCTCGATCTTTGCCCGATCCTCCGCTGGTGGATCGGCGCACCGCAGCCGGGGCAGAACTCTCCCTCGCGCCCGTAGACCTTGATGGAGAGGGCGAAGTAGCCCGGGCTGCCGTCCTCCCGCACGAAGTCCCGAAGGGTGGTCCCGCCCTGCTCGATGGCGTCTGCGAGAACTCTCCTGATCCGGATCGCCAAGTGCCGGTACCGCTCCCGGCCAATCCGGTTGCAGGGTCGTGCCGGATGGATTCCCGCCAGGTAGAGGGACTCGTTGGCGTAGATGTTGCCGACGCCCACCACCAGCTTCGCGTCCATGATGAAGCTCTTGATCGCCGTGCGCCGTCGGCGGGAGCGCTCGTAGAGGTAGTCGCCGTCGAAGCCGGGCCCCAGTGGCTCGGGACCCAGGTGCGCGAGCAGAGGGTGCTCGTCCGGCTGGCCGGCGGTCCATAAAAAGACTCCGAAACGGCGCGGGTCGCGCAGGCGCAGGCAGGCGCCACCGGTGAGGCATAGGTCGAGGTGGTCGTGCTTTTCCGGGGCGGTGTCGGCGGGCAGCACCCGCAGGCTGCCAGACATGCCCAGGTGAATCAGGAGCGTTCCGCGCTCGAGCTCCAACAGCAGGTACTTACCGCGCCGCCGCAGCGCCTGGATCGGCTGTCCCCGGACCTGCTCCTCGGTATCCGCCGGCACCGGGTAGCGCAGGCGGCGCTCGCGCACCAGCAGCCGGTCGACGCGCAGGCCTTGCACGTGCGGCGCTATCCCCCGCAGGGTCGTCTCTACCTCCGGCAGCTCAGGCACCGAAAATGTCCTTGTGGTTGTTCCCTCCAATGGTTGAGGCATATCCCGGCTGCCGTTGACCCGCGGAACAGCCGTTCAGGGATGACGAGGGCGCGGCTCGCAACATGAACCCTATGGCGGAGCGGCGAGCTAGAAGCTCAGGTCTCTAGACGGCGGCTTAGCGGTATCCGTCTGCGGTTTCAACTCCATCAGGGCCCAAGCGGGCGCTGCCTGCAACAGATAACGCAATCGTAGGTCGAGACGCGCCCAGCTCAGTCCGTCGTCCGAGACCAGAAAACGCAACGACTTCGAGTCTTGCTCGGAGCTCAAGGACAGCAGCCGCCCGGCGAGCTCGGACCCCAGGGGCTGCACGTCCTGCGCCTTCAGCCCGGCAAGATCGGCGAGCTGCGCCTGCGACAGGGTTACGCCGTTGAGAGTCCCGGTGTGGGCGCGGAATTCGGGTGGCAGCAGGGTGCGGTCGACATAGGCGTGCGCCGGCGCGATCAGGTGATGCTGAAAGCCGTCGTCGATCAGGTGGACCTGCTCGCCGATGCCGACATACCTGTGTTGTCCGATCGGATCGACTTCTCCGAAGTGCAGGACCAGGCCGTTCAGGGTCAGGCGCGGGCTGTCGGCCGTAAGGCCCAGCCGCTGAGCCGCCGCGCTCTTGGGCAGCGAACGGTACACCGGGGTGGTTGCGATGCCCGCCAGCTCTGCGATGCGCGACCCGTTCGCCCGCACCCGATGAGGGCTCTCCATGCGCCAGCCGTCCGCTCCCTGGCTCAAGCGGATCGCGGGCAGGCCGGACCGCTCCAGGGAAATCTCCGTAATCCTCTCCGGGAGCAGGCCGGTGAGCGTCGCTGCCCGCCGCCCGCGCTCCAGCTCCGAACGCATGAGGGCGCCGAGCACGATGACCAGGATCAGCAGCAGCAGGTTGACGAGCCAGCGGTTTCGCATGGTTTTGTTGGGTCTTGATATTTAGGCGCAGCTGAACGTGAATCAACGCGAACAAAAAACATGAAGATGAAATCGGACTTGCGCGTTCTGTCAGCTGCGGGTTGGTCATGCTCGTCGTATTCGCCGTTCGGCGCGTTTAACCTTAACCCCGACGCCGGCGCCAGCGTATGATCAGCCCCGTCAACAGAAAGAGCGCCGGAACCACCGCCAGCGAGCCGCCGCCGACGACCATAATCTGCGTGCGGGTGAGCCCCAGCTTCAGGTCTTGGACAGTGCGGGCCGGGACGCTTGCCGCCCCTTCCGGGTCTGTGAGCCACTGCACCAGCCGCGGTGCCAAGGCCCGGTTCGCGGCGTTGCCCAGGTGGGCATTGCTCAGAAAATCCCCGTCGCCGAGCAGCAGGACCCGCTGCTCTCCCGGCCGCTGCGGCGCCGGGCGGCTGAGCGCCAGGGCGAGCGGCAGCGGTCCGGGCAGCTCGCCCAGATGCTCCTCGCGCATGACGTCTCCGCGGATGGGGCCCGTCTCGTTCCAGCTGTTCTCTTGGGTCTTGAGCACAGTTGCGGTGGTCCAGCCTTCCGCCGCCCGGTCCCGAAAGGCGACGGCTCCTGGAAACAAGGCGTGGCCCGAAAGGCCTCGGGTCAACGGATGGTCGGGGAAATCGACCACCATGGCCACCGTGGGATCCTGGATATTGATCTCCGCTACGTTGGCGTCGACCATCAGCCCGGGCAGTGGCTCGATGCCAAGGTATGTGATCAGGGGCTCGAGACTGCCCATGCTGTCCGGATCCATGAGCCACAGAAGGTTTCCGCCGCGCGCCAGGTAGTCCACCAGCCGCTGCGCCTCGCCGGGGAACAGGTCGACGGCGGGCGCTGAGAGCAGCAGCAGCTGCGTGTTGTCGGGCACGGCGGGCGTGGTGGCCAAGTCGAGGGATTGGAGGCGGAACCCCCTCCCGCGCAGGACCTCGGCGAAGCGCCCCAGGTCCCCGGCGGCCTCGCCGTCGATGTGGCGCTCACCGTGACCCTCCATTACCGCGACCCAGGGTGCCTGGTCGCGACTGAGTCGGGCGATGGCCGCGGTGAGCGCCCCTTCGTCGAGCTCACTGATGCTCTCCCTGCGTCCACGGTATTCCAGAAGCATTTGGCCGAGCAGGGAGACCTCCGCCTCACGCGCCTGCTCGGGAAAGAGCTGCGGGTCCAGGTAAGTCACCTCCAGGTCCGCATCGGCGCGGCGGTAGCGGGCGAGCACCTGGGCGATACCCTTGGCCAGCGGGTGGTGCCGATCCACAAAGACGGTGACACGCAGGGGGGCGCCCAGCTCGGCGACGACCGCGATGCTCTCCTCGCTCAAGGTGTTGCGGCGGCTTTGGGTCCAGTCCCAGTAGCGGTCGTGGCGGGCGCCCAGCCAGCCAGTGAGCACCACCGCTGCGGCGAGCAGCAGGTAGAAGAGTCCGTCTGCCAGGCGGCGTTCGAGCTGCTTGGGCTGCCCTCGTTCGGCCATGCTGTTCAACCCAGGCGCCGGTTGGCCAGCCGGCGGTGCGCCAGGGCCAGGAAGAAGGTCGTGAACAGGAGAAAGTAGAGCAGGTCGCTCGCGCGCACGATTCCGAGCAGAAACCAGAAAAGGTGCTCGTTCCAGGAGAGCCATTCGAACAGGGTGGCGGTCCCGTCCCCCAGCCCCTCGGCGCGGCCGATCACCGACAGCAGGACCAGGATGCCGTAGGCCACTACCGCGGCGAGTCCTGGCTGGGCCGTAAGGCTCGACGCGAACAGTCCCGCCGCGGCGAACATCAGCCCGGTGAGCCAGACTCCGAGGGTGGCGGTCGCCAGGAGCCCCAGGTCCAGGTCGGTGCTGAAGGCGAGTCCCAGGCTCATCAACAGGGGAAGCAGCCCCGTCGCGAAGACCAGCCCGGCGAGTCCGAGGAACTTTCCGAGCAAAATCTCGGCCAGTGTCACCGGGGCCGAGCCCAGAAGGTTAAAAGTACCCTCACGGAATTCGCCGCTGAGCGTGCGCATGCTCAGCAAGGGCACGGCCAGCAGCGACAGCACCGCCGCGAAGCTGAACAGGTTGAGGGAAAGCTCCAGGCTGATCCCGGTCTTGCGCTGGGAGACTTCGAGGCCGGAGAAGCCTTCCAGCACGCGCAGAAAGATCCAGGCGAGGATGAACTGGTTCGCCGCCAGCAGCGTCCAGGCCTGGGCCGATAGGAAGCTGGCCTGCAATTCCCGGCGTGCGATGGGGAGGATCACGCCGCCTGCTCCCCACCCAGGATGTCGAAGAAGACCCGCTCCAGGTCGGTGCGGTCCGGTGTCAGCTCGGCCAGTCCCCAGTCGGCGTTCACCAGGACGCGGGCAAAGTCGGAGGCCGTCTCGCCGGGCCGCAGGGTCACGCGCAAGCTTCCACCGCCCAGGTGCTGGGCCGCGGCCACCTGCGGCAGGGCGTTCAGGGCGGGGAGGCCGGGAGAGCGCTCCAGGCGAACGCGGAAGCGGCCGATGGGAGGGGTGTTTCCGCCCTGGTCCAGCCGTGCGTGATGGAGAATCCGTCCATCACGCAGGATCAGCACCTTGGTACAGACCGCCTGGACCTCCGAGAGGATGTGACTGGAGAGAACCAGGCCGCAGTCCCGCGCCAGATTCTGGATCAGCGTCCGGACCTCGCGGATCTGGACTGGGTCCAACCCCTCCGTTGGCTCGTCGAGTATGACCAGATCCGGCTCGTGGACGATGGCCTGCGCGATCCCAACGCGCTGGCGGTAGCCTTTGGAGAGCTTGAGAATGGGTCGTGCGCCGGTGTCCTTGAGCCCGCAGCGGCCCTTGGCCTGCTCGACCGCCTCCCGCCTGCGCTGCCACGGGACCCCGTGCAGACCGGCACAATAGCCGAGGTACTCGTCGATTCGCATATCCGGGTACAGGGGCGGGCGCTCAGGCAGGTAACCGATGTTGCGCTTCGCCTGGCGTGGCGAACGCAGCAGATCCCGGCCGAGGACCTCGACCTCGCCCGCGGTCGGGACCAGGTTGCCGCTCAGGATTTGCAGGCAGGTGGTCTTGCCGGCACCGTTGGGCCCGAGCAGGCCCAGCACCTCGCCCTTCACGAGACGCAGGTCGATTCCGGCAAGGGCCTGGTGCGTGCCGTAGTGACGCTCGAGACCGCGGACGCTGAGAAGCTCATTCATGGCGCGGGACCATACCGCGGTCGGGGCGGGTTGCCAACCGCCATTGTGTGCTCGATGTCCTCTTTGCCGGGACGCACGGCCAATACTCCCCCATCGCTGCCAAGGGCTATTTGTCCCCCGGGGAATCTGAAACAGTCCCGCCGAATTGCCGCCCTACTATCGATTTTGCGGGGGGCTCCCGGGTTCGCGCGTCAGACGGCAGCCTCGCCGGGCGGCATTACATGGCGGCGTATGCTAAAAAGCGGGCAGGTCGCAGCTCAGATGCATAATCCTTTTTGTCATCGTCGAATCCGGGGCAAGCGTTGAACCTAGTCGGAATAGACACCGGAGGCACATTCACGGACTTCGTGCTGTGGGAGGACGGGTCCGTGCGGGTGCACAAAGTGCTGTCCACGCCCCCGGCACCGGAGCACGCGATTCTGCAGGGAATCCGGGAGCTGGGCCTCGATCCGAACGGACTGCGGGTGATCCACGGCTCCACGGTGGCCACCAACGCGGTCCTGGAGGGCAAGGGGGTGCGCACCCTCTACCTGACCAATCGCGGGCTCGGCGATCTGCTCACCATCGGCCGGCAAGCCCGTGACGACCTCTACGACCTGCAGCCGCCGGCCCGCCGTCCTCCTGTTCCGAGGGATCTATGCCTGGAAACCGGCGGGCGGCTCGGTGCCGATGGGTCCTGGGTCGAGCCCCTGGTACAGGCCGATCTCGATGCGCTACGCGCGGCGGTGCATCGGCTGCGGCCGCAGGCGGTGGCCATCAATCTGCTCTTCTCCTACCTGGACGACAGCGCCGAGCGGGCGCTTGCCGAGGCGCTGCCCGAGGGGATGTTCGTCTCCAGGTCTTCGCGCGTGCTCCCGGTCACCGGCGAGTACGAGCGCGGCATCGCCACCTGGCTCAACGCCTGGGTAGGACCTCTGGTCGCACGCTATGTCGAGCGCCTGTGCGGCGGGCTGCCCGGCGCGTGGGTCGCGGTCATGCAGTCCAGCGGCGAGGCCGTGGCGGCAGAGCAGACGGCGGATCAGGCGGTGCGGCTGCTCTTGTCCGGCCCGGCGGGCGGGCTGGTGGGTGCGGGGTTCGTCGGACGGCTGGCGGGCCGCGAGAAGCTGCTCACCTTCGACATGGGCGGCACCTCCACGGACGTGGCCCTGGTTGACGGAGAGCCCAGGCTGACGAACGAGGGGCGAATCGCCGGTTACCCGGTGGCGGTGCCCATGGTCGACATGCACACCATCGGCGCCGGGGGTGGCTCCATCGCCAGGTTGGACCCCGGGGGGGCACTGCTGGTGGGCCCGGAATCCGCCGGTGCCGCTCCCGGTCCCGCCTGCTACGGAAGAGGGGGTAGCGATCCGACGGTAACGGACGCCAATTTGGTGCTGGGCCGGCTGCTCCCGGATGCCTTTCTCGGCGGCCGTATGGAGCTGGATGCTGCGGCCGCCCACGGGGTCGTCGGCAGACTTGCAGCGGCCATGGGAACGGATGCGCCGACCGCGGCATTGGGCATAGTGCGCGTCGCCAATGAGCACATGGCCGGTGCGCTGCGGGTCATCTCCGTGCGGCGGGGTCTGGACCCGCGGGACTATACCCTGATGTCCTTCGGTGGTGCCGGCGGGCTGCATGTCTGCGCCCTGGCCGAGGCGCTCGGGATGCGCCACGCCATGGTGCCCGTTCAGGCGGGCGTCCTCTCTGCACTGGGCATGCTGGTGACCCCGCCCGGACGGCTGCTGACACGGACCTGGCTCGGACTTCTGGAGAAACGCACCGACCCGGAGATCGAGCGGCACCTGGGCGAGCTGGCAGGGGAGGGGATTGATGCCCTGATCCGTGAGGGCCAGGCCCGGGACGCGCTGCAGGTCGCGTCCTCTTTGGATCTGCGTTACCTGGGTCAGGCCTACGGGCTGAACCTCGGCTGGCAGGGTTTGGAAGCGACGGCCGAGGCATTTCACCGGCTTCATCGGGAACGCTACGGCCACCGGCTCGATCTCCCCGTCGAGCTGGTAAATCTGCGGGTGCGGGTCACTGCGGCGCCGCCCTCGCTGGTCCTGGCGCCGACGGTTCGGAGCGCGTCCGACCACCTCGGGCGCCGGCTCCCTGTCGCGGGCTGCGAGGACCCGGTCCCAGTGCTGAAGCGCGAAGCGCTGGTCGGCGCTGACTCCTTCCCCGGGGCGGCGGTAATCCTCGATGCGGTCTCCACAACCTGGCTCGAGCGCGGCTGGACGGCCCGGTTGGACGCGGTCGGCAACATGCACTTGGAGCGGCGCTGAGAACCTTGATGCCAAGAAGGTCCAGACCAACGCGCCAAGGTGCCGGCGGAGTTCCGTTCCGGCCGGTAATTGGCTATAGTACAAGACCCCTAGGCTGGCGATGGTTTTACGCCAACCGTCGAAAACTATCAGGTCTGCGCTGAACAATCCCCCTTCTTCCGATCATCGATCGGCAATTCCATCGCCGCGTCCGGCCCAGCGTTGTCGACTCGTGTGCACCGTTTTTTCTCTTTCCTCGGAGCTCAGATGACTTTATACGGAATCCTGGATCTCGACCTGTGGCAGGTGGTGCTGGCCGGGTTGGTGCTCACCCACATCACCATCGTCACGGTAACCGTCTTTTTACACCGGTCTCAGGCCCATCGAGCACTGGACCTGCACCCGGTGGTGAATCACTTTTTTCGCTTCTGGCTTTGGCTCACAACGGGCATGGTGACCCGGGAGTGGGTGGCGGTGCATCGCCGCCACCATGCCAAGTGCGAGACACCCGATGATCCCCACAGCCCCAAGATTCTCGGCTTGCGTAAGGTCCTGACCGAGGGTGCGGAGCTCTACGGCGAGGCGACGGATGATCCGCAGATCGTCGCACGCTACAGCCACGGCACCCCGGACGATTGGGTGGAGCGCCACGTATATGGCCGCTTTACCTGGCAGGGTGTAGGGCTGATGCTGATCCTCGATGTGCTGCTGTTCGGTGTCTACGGCATCACCCTATGGTCGGTGCAGATGCTTTGGATTCCATTTTTCGCCGCCGGCGTGATCAACGGCGTGGGGCATTTCTGGGGCTACCGTAACTTCGAGAGCCCCGATGCCTCGACCAACATCGTGCCCTGGGGCATCCTGATCGGGGGCGAGGAGCTGCACAACAATCACCACGCCTTCCCGAGCTCCGCCAAGCTGTCCTCAAAGTGGTGGGAGCTGGATGTCGGCTGGTTCTATATCAAGCTGCTGACTGCGCTCGGTCTGGCTAGAGTGAAAAAGGTCGCGCCGGAGCCCCACGTCATCGACGGCAAGGGCGCCGTGGACATGGATACCCTGCGCGCCGTGATATCGGGGCGCATGCACGTCGCCGCCCGCTATGCCCGCGAGGTACTGGCGCCGGTAAGTCGGGCCGAGCTGTGCCGGAGCGAGCGTCATTGCCGCCGTTTGTACAAGCGCGCGCAGCGCCTGCTGGTGCTGGAAGGACCGCGTCTGGACGAGCGCGCAAAGCAGCGCTTGGAGCAGGTGCTGGCGCAGAGCCAGACGCTGGAGACCGTGTATCAGTTCCGCGAACAGCTGCGAGAGTTGTGGGAGCGGACCGCGCCCAGCCAGGATGCCTTGCTGAAGTCCCTGCAGGACTGGTGTCAGCAGGCGGAGTCGACCGGTATCCAAGCACTGGAGACCTTCGCGCGCAATTTGCGCGGTTATACGCTTTCGCCCGCTGCACCGTCCGCGCGAGGTTGAGTATGGTAGCGATCTGCCGTGGGCCTGCTCCCTGGCGTTGGTTTGCTATAGACGAAAGCGTAGGTCTTCTGTAGCCCTGCCTGCCGGATGCTGGCGATCTGGCTGTAGAGGCCGATTAGGCGTCGCCTTAAAAAGAAGTAGTCCTGCGACCTGTATTGGTGACCTTGTGGCCCCAGGTCCACTCTCTTCGCTGTCGTTTCGAGCAGGGTCGAAGTTGGCCGGCACCGCCGCCTGCGCAGCGGCACCGGGGTACCGCAGCTGACTCCCCCCTGGTTCGCAACCAGGTGGCGTATGTCGGGCTGTGACTGGTCTCGGGAAAGCTTGTGGGTATCGGAGACTCGCAAATCGGCGCTTTGCTCGATCAACTCTCTTTCGAAAGGGGCTACTTGATCTTGCCTTCCTTATACATGACGTGCTTGCGCGCCACCGGGTCGAATTTCTTGATCTCCATCTTGCCGGGCTGATTGCGCTTGTTCTTTGTGGTCGTGTAGAAGTGACCGGTACCGGCGCTGGAGTTGAGACGGATCTTTTCGCGTGCTGCTTTTGCCATGGAGTTTACCTTCCCTAGACTTTTTCGCCGCGGGCTGCGGATCTCGGACAGCACCTGGTCGATGCCCTTCTTGTCGATGACGCGCATCCCGCTCGAGGACACGCGCAGACGCACCCAGCGTTTCTCGCTCTCCACCCAGAAACGGTGATAGTGCAGGTTGGGAAGAAACCGCCGCTTGGTCTTGTTGTGGGCGTGGGAAACGTTGCAACCGGAAATGGGTCGTTTGCCGGTCACCTGACAGACTTTGGACATGACGTGCCGCCTTCGAAGCTAGAAAATATCGAGCCCAAGATAAAGAGGCGAGATATTACCCGAGTGTTTGCCATCGGGCAAGAATCTTTTTGGCGCGATCGGCACCTCACCACCGGAAGTGCCGCACGCCTTGGGGATCTCGCCCAGGCTCCTACAACAGCCCCTGCTCGGCTAAAGAGGTCGCCTCCCCTTCCCCGATGATCAGGTGGTCGAGCACCCGCACTTCCACCAGGGCCAGGGCATCCTTCAATCGTTGAGTAATGCGCAGGTCCGCCTGGCTGGGCTCCGTGACTCCAGAGGGGTGATTGTGCGCGAAAATCACGGCGGCGGCGTTGACCTCCAGCGCGCGGCGAACAACCTCGCGCGGGTGCACGCTGGCCCCGTCGATGGTCCCCTGAAACAGCTCTTCGAACCGGATCACTCGGTGGCGGTTGTCGAGAAACAGGCAGGCGAACACCTCGCGAGTATAGCTGTGCAGCCGGGTCTTGAGATAGGCGCGGGTCGCCTCGGGACTGGTCAGCAGGTCCCGGTCCTTGATCTCTTCGGCCAGGTAGCGGCGGCTCATCTCCAGAACGGCTCGCAGCTGCGCGTACTTGGCCTTGCCCAGCCCCTTCAGGGCGCAGAAACCCTTCTCGTCGGCGGAAAACAGGCTCTTGAGTCCCCCGAGCTCGGCGAGCAGGTCCCGGGCCAGATCAACCGCGCTCTTCCCCGAGACGCCGGTGCGCAGAAAGATGGCGAGCAACTCCGCGTCGGTGAGTGCTTCTGCGCCCCTGGTCAGGAGCTTCTCCCGCGGCCGCTCGTCCTCGGGCCATTCCGTGATCGACATAGCGCTCGTTCCTCCAAAAGTTCCCGATTGCGAAATTACGACAAGTTGCTAAAAACATTCAACCTCCCCAAGGTAACCACCCTGTCACATATGCGCTACAATCGGGGCTCCTGTGAAAACAAGAATGTCCGCCACTTTATTCGTTTCGTGAACGGATCCCAGGTGCCAACCGTGAATAGGTGCCCTTCGGGTGCTCTTCCTCCCCCTCGCCGACTTCTGATTGACGGCGGCGTGCTCTCGCCTCCCTCACGGCTCCGGGGCCGCGGGCGCGCATGTGCGTTTCGCCCGAAAGGGTGCCTGTCGGGTGTGTGGACGCCATGAGCCGCAAGGTACTGTTGGGTGTGAGCGGCGGGATAGCCGCTTACAAGGCGGCCGAGCTGATACGCGGACTGCGTACCCGAGAGGCTGAGGTTCGGGTGGTGATGACCGCCGCGGCGCAGTCTTTCATCACGCCGCTGACGCTCCAGGCCCTCTCGGGAAACGAGGTGCGAAGCGATCTCCTTGATCCCGGGGCAGAGGCAGGGATGGATCATATCGAGCTGGCGAGATGGGCGGACCTGGTGCTGGTGGCCCCGGCGACCGCCAACCAGATGGCGCGCCTGGCCGCCGGTCTGGCCGACGATCTGCTTACTACGTTGATCCTGGCGACAACTGCGCCGGTAATGCTGGCACCGGCCATGAACCACCGCATGTGGGATCATCCGGCGACTCGGGAGAACCTGGCTCGGCTGCGGCGACGGGGCGTGCGCATCCTCGGGCCGGCGCAGGGCGATCAGGCTTGCGGCGAGTGGGGCATGGGGCGGATGTTGGAGCCGACAGAGATCCTGGACGTCCTCGCGCTGCGTGCGGGATCGGAGCTCGCCGGAAAGCGCGTCATGGTGACCGCGGGACCGACCCGCGAGGCCCTGGACCCGGTCCGTTACATCGGAAACCGCAGCTCCGGGCGCATGGGGTACGCTTTGGCGCAGTCTTTGGCCGCCCGTGGAGCCGACGTGATCCTCGTAAGTGGACCGAGCAACCTGACGGCGCCGGAAGACGTAGACCTGGTTCGGGTAGAGTCCGCTTTGGAGATGGAGACGGCGGTGATGGAGCGAATTCAAGGCTGCGCCCTCTTCGTGGCGGCCGCCGCTGTCGCAGACTATCGCCCGCAGGCCCCGAAGGGGGAGAAGATCAAGAAGGACCAGACGGAGTTGACCCTGCGGCTGGTTAAAAATCCGGACATCCTGGCCGGCGTGGCCGCTTTACCGGAAGGACCCTTTACCGTCGGTTTCGCCGCCGAGACCCAACGGCTTGAGGCGCACGCATTGAAGAAGTTGGAGGCAAAGGGATTGGACATGATCGCTGCGAACCTGGTCGGCGGAGAGTCCGGCGGGTTTGATCGTGCGGACAATGCCTTGCTGGTGCTCTGGACCGGTGGGCGCCAATCTCTGCCCCTGATGTCGAAGACCGCGTTGGCGAAAGCGTTGGTCGACCTGATCCTGGAGCGCTACATTGCACAATCTTCAAGTCAAGATTCTTGATCCCAGGCTGGGTCGTGACCACCCGTTGCCCGAGTACGCCACCGGCGGCTCCGCCGGGCTCGACTTGCGTGCCATGCTCAAAGAGCCGCTGGATCTCGGTCCAGGGCAGAGCGAGCTCATCCCCACGGGGATGGCGATTCATATCGGGGAGCCGGGTGTTGCCGCCCTGATCCTGCCGCGCTCCGGGCTTGGCCACAAGCATGGGATCGTCCTTGGCAACCTGGTCGGTTTGATCGACTCCGATTATCAAGGGCAGCTGTTCGTGTCGTGCTGGAACCGGGGACACGAGCGATTCCGTATCGGGGTGGGCGAGCGGATCGCCCAGTTGGTTCTGGTCCCTGTCCTGCGCGCACGTTTCGAGGTGGTCGACGCGTTCACGGGCAGCGATCGTGGTGCCGGTGGATTCGGGCATACCGGACGCTGATCGTCCGGGTGCAGCCTCAGTATCTTTAGTTCTGCCTCGTGATATATCCGGATACCGGCCGATTCGAGACTTCAAATTGAGCCAATGGAACCGAAGCATGCGATTGCGATCCGCCGATAAAAGCAAACCGCCGCAAGAAAAACCCGCGGAGGACGCGTCCCGAAAAAAGGTCCTCGCCTTGATCGCTTTTTGGCTTCATGGCGTGTTGGGTGTGGCTATCGTCCTGCTGCTCGCCTTCGCGCTGGCGCTGTTCGCATGGATGGACAGGGAAGAGGCCGTCAGCTTGCGTCAGCTCGAGATCAGCAGCAACCTGCTGGCGCGCGACCTGAACGGCCGCGTGTCCATGCTGAAAAAAAGTCTGCGTGACTGGAGCGCCGATCCGCAGCTGCGCGAAGTCTTTCGAAGTGGGTCCTCGGAGGATCTGCTTACCAGCGAGGAATCCCTGGCGCGCACCATGCCCGGTGTAGGGCGCGTGCGTCTGGTCAAACCCAGCGTCAGCGGTGCGGAGGAAGATCCGCAGACAAAGCTGCTGAGTTACGCGGGACTCGATCTGGTACACGAGGCGAAGCGGCAGCGCGATGTCACTCTCTTGGAAGTGCACCGCGTGGGCAGTGCGGACGAACACCTGGCCATTGCAGCGCCGGTGCTCGATGAGAGCGAGGATGTGCTCGGTGTGGTGCACGTCTCTATGCCATCTTCCCTGCTCCCATCGGCAGCCGAAGCGAGCGGAGAGTCGGGACGAATACTCTTCCAGCAGCGCGTTGCGGATCAGGTCGTGACAGTGGATCCCGAGCGGGGCGAGGCGGCACCGTCGGCATTGCCCGATCTCCAAATGCCCGTGCAGGGTACGCGTTTGCGGATCGTTGCCTGGGTTAACGACAGCGGGATGCTCGATGCGAAGCTGTGGTTTTTCGTCGGCGCCGCATTTCTCGTGCTGGTTGCCCTCGTCGGGGTCGCGCTGTGGGTAGCCTTGCAGGGCTTGCGGCAAGCCTTGGTCATGGATTTCGCTGGCGTGGTCGCTCTGGTGGAGGATGCTATGGTGCGCAGACCGGTGCGTCCTGTGCAGTGCAGGCTGGCGGAGACCCAGCCCGTCATTGAAGTCCTTACCGGCTTGCTACGCGGTCTTCCGCCGGTAACAGGCGGCCCGCCACAAGCGCGGAAGGAACTGACTCCCTCAACGGCTCAAGAGTCGGGTGTGCGCGGTGCTGCAGAGGAAGAGATCTCGCGCGCAGCTGGCGAGGGATCGGTCGATCATGTGTTCGATTCTTCCCAAGAACCCGAGTCGGTGCCACCGCCCGAGTCGGTGCCCGCGGAGATCTTCCGTGCCTACGATATCAGGGGCATCGTCGACGTAGATCTCACGACCGAGCTGATGTTCTTTCTAGGGCGTGCCGTGGGCACGGAGGTCACGGAGGCCGGTGACCAGACCGTAATCGTGGGGCGCGATACCCGCAGCTCGAGTATGGATCTGTCCGAGTCCCTGGTGAGCGGGTTGCGGGCGAGTGGATGCGACGTGCTCGACTTGGGCGTGGCGCCTACGCCGCTGGTTTATTTTGCGACTCGCTACCAAGGAGATACGTCCGGAGTGGTGGTTACCGCCAGTCACAACCCCGAGAGCTACAATGGCCTCAAGGTCGTGATCAACGGCAGGTCGCTGGCGGGACAGGAGATCAAGGCGCTGCGCGAGCGTATCATGGCCGGGTCGTTCTCGCGGGGGGATGGTCGCTATCAGTTTGGGGACCTGGTCGCCGACTATGTCGGCCAAGTGGAAAAAGACGTGGCGATCGCGCGGACGCTGAAGGTCGTGATCGACTGCGGAAATGCAGCCGCGTCCGTGTTGGCGCCCGCTCTCTTCCAAGCTCTCGGTTGCGAGCTGGTCGAGATCAACTGCAACCCGGATGCCGGTTTCCCGGATGGTCGCCCCCCTGATCCCACCCGTCCCGAGTGCCTGGAGGCGTTGCAGCACGCGGTCGTCTCCCAGTTTGCGGACTTGGGCCTCGCCTTCGATGGCGATGGCGACCGTCTCGGAGTCGTGGATTCCTCCGGCAAGATCATCTGGCCCGATCGCGTGCTCATGCTGCTTGCGGCGGACGTGCTGTCCCGCTACCCGGGTACGGACGTGGTGTTCGACGTGAAGTGCAGTCAACACCTGGCTACGGAGATCCTGCGCAACGGGGGGCGCCCGGTGATGTGGAGGTCGGGTCATGCCCCCCTCAAGGCCAAGGTCCAGGAGACCGGTGCCTTGCTCGCGGGCGAGTGGACTGGGCATATCATCTTCCGCGAACGCTGGTTCGGGTTCGATGATGCGCTTTACTCCGGTGCCAGGCTGCTTGAGGTGCTGGCCCTGGATCCCCGCCCGAGCGCAGAGATATTCGCCGGTCTGCCCGAGGCGGTCAGCACTCCGGAGTTTTTCCTGCATTTGGCCGAAGGGGAGTCTGAAGCTGTCATGACGGCTGTGCTCGCGCAGTCCTCGCAATTGAGCGGTCTGGAGCTATTTACGGAAGACGGGTTGCGGGCCGAAACGGCGAGTGGTTGGGGGCTGGTGCGGGCGTCTAACACGCAGCCGGCCCTGGTCTTCCGCTTCGAGGCCGACGACGAGGCGGAGCTTTCGAGGATCCAAGGCCTTTTTCGCGGGATCATGGAGCGCGCTGCTCCCGAGCTGCGGTTGCCGTTCTGAATAGGAGACGAAATGTCAGTTGCGACTGAACGCGCCCGAAACATCGCCCACGTACTCATCGAGGCGTTGCCGTATATCCGGCGTTTTCGCGGCAAGACCATGGTGATCAAGTATGGAGGCAATGCCATGGTCGAGCAGTCTCTCAAGCAGGGGTTCGCCCGTGACGTCGTGCTGATGAAGCTCGTGGGCATCAATCCCGTGGTGGTCCATGGCGGTGGTCCTCAGATCGGTAGCCTGCTCGATCGGTTGGGCAAGGCCAGCGAGTTCGTGCAGGGTATGCGGGTTACGGACAGCGAGACCATGGACGTGGTCGAGATGGTGCTGGGCGGTCTGGTCAACAAGGAAATCGTCAATCTGCTCAATCGCCACGGCGGAGCTGCGGTGGGCCTGACCGGCAAGGATGGTGACCTGATTCGGGCGCGCAAGATGCTGTTGCGCCGCGATGCACCGGAGCTGAAGGCCCCGGAGATCATTGATCTCGGACACGTTGGCGAGGTCGAGAGCATCGATGTAAGCGTTGTGGACATGATGGTGCGCGGCGACTTCATTCCGGTCATCGCCCCCATCGGCGTCGGTGCGGACGGCTTCTCCTACAACATCAACGCGGACTTGGTCGCCGGCAAGGTAGCCGAAGTGATGGGAGCCGAGAAGCTGCTGCTCCTGACCAATACGCCGGGCTTGCTGGATGCCTCCTCCGCGCTTATCAGCGAGCTTGACGTCGACACCGTGGACGAGCTTGTCCGCCAGGGAGTTATCAAGGGAGGCATGCTGCCCAAGGTCCAATCCGCAGTGGACGCGGTTCAGGCGGGGGTGCGCTCGGCCCACATCATCGACGGGCGCGTGGAGCACGCGATTATGCTTGATCTGTTTACGGACGAGGGCGTGGGGACGCTGATCCGGCGGCGGTAGCAGGCCGCCGTGCGCTTCCCGCAATGGTTGTCGGCAAGCACCTACCTCGGCACCCGATAGATCCGCATGACCAGCTGAATAGACCGCACGCGACGCATGATCTGCGCCAGGTGCTGGCGGCTGTGCACCATGATCAGAAAATCGAGCGTCGAGCTTGTCCCATCCTTGTCGCGGAACTGGACGTTCTCGATATTGGAGCCCATCTCGGCGATGGAGGCGGCCACCGTGGCCAAGGCGCCACGGTGATTTCCTACTTCCACCCGGATCTCGGTGGAAAAGTCGCCACTGGCCTCGCTCGCCCACTCCACGTCCAGCCATTTGTCCCGTTGGCTTTGGAAATCCCCCAGGTTGCGACACTCCTGGCGGTGCACGACGATCCCCTTTCCGGGGCTGAACAAACCGACGATGTCGTCCCCGGGGATCGGCCGGCAACAGCGGGCGAAGTTGACCACCATACCCTCGGTACCTTTGATGGAGAAGCGGTGCGGGTGGCCCGCCGCAGCTTCTCCCGGCCGCTCCTTCTCCGCCGCTTCGCCGCAACCGTCTACCGCCAAGCGCCGCGCCACCAAGGCCGGCATCCGATTACCGAGCCCGATATCGGCGAGTAGGACGTCCGCTTCCGCAACGTTGGACGCGGCCAGATACTCATCCAAGCGCCCCTCGGGCAGGCCCTCCCAATCGATTCCGAAGGCCGCCAACTCGACGTCGAGCAGACGCCGTCCAAGGGACTCGGCCTCCTTGCGCTGCAAGTTCTTGAGGTAAGCGCGCACGTTCGCGCGCGCCTTGCCCGTGACCACGAAATTGAGCCAGGCCGGATTGGGCACGGCGCCGGGCGCATTGATGATCTCCACCGTCTGGCCGCTGTAGAGCACGGTGCGCAGCGGCGCGAGTCGCCGGTCGATGCGCGCAGCCACGCAGGAGTTGCCCACGTCCGAATGGATGGCGTAGGCAAAATCCACCACCGTGGCCCCCTTGGGCAGCACCAGGATGCGTCCACGGGGAGTGAACACATAGACCTCGTCCGGGAACAGGTCGACCTTGACGTGCTCCAGAAACTCCACGGAATCGCCGTAGCCGCGCTGCATCTCCAGCAGATTCTGCAGCCAATCCGCCGCCAGGGCCTGGGGGTTGCCGCGGTCGCCGTCGCTCGACTTGTACATCCAGTGGGCGGCGATGCCGCTTTCGGCGATGCGCTGCATGTCCTCGGTGCGGATCTGGATCTCGATCGGCAGCCCCTGCGGTCCGAACAGCACCGTGTGCAGGGACTGGTAGCCGTTGGACTTGGGAATGGCGATATAGTCCTTGAACCGCCCCGGCACCGGCTTGTACAGGTTGTGCACCAGACCCAGGACGCGGTAACAGGTGTCCACGCGGTCCACGACGACGCGGAAGGCGAAGACATCCACCACCTCGGAGAAGGAGCGCTTTTTGTCCCGCATCTTGCGGTAGATGCTGTAGAGGTGCTTGTGGCGGCCGATCACCTTGCCTGCGATTCCGTCGTGGTCCATACGGCCACCAATCGCGGTCTCGACATTCGCCACCAGCTCGGTACGCACGCCCCGCGCACGGCTTCAGCGCCCGCTCCAAGTATGCGGTGGCGCCACGGCCAGTAGTAGGCGAATCCAAGCTCCTCGAGCTCCCGCCGGATGCCGTAGATCCCCAAACGGTTGGCGATGGGGGCGTAGATCTCCAAGGTCTCGCGCGACACGCGGCGGCACTTCTCGGGCACCATGACGCCCAGGGTACGCATGTTGTGCAGGCGATCGGCGAGCTTGATCAGGATGACCCGGATGTCCTTGGTCATGGCCAGCATCATCTTGCGGAAGTTGGCGGCCTGTGCCTCGGCTCGGGACTTGAAGTCGATCTGGGTGAGCTTGCTCACGCCGTCGACCAGCTCGGCGATCTCCTCGTCGAAAACGGCGGCGAGCTGGTCTTTTGCCGTCGGCGTATCCTCGATAACGTCGTGGAGCAATGCCGCCATCAGGCACTTGTGATCCATCCGCATTTCCGCCAGGATGCGGGCCACGGCGATGGGGTGATAGATGTAGGGCTCGCCGGATTTGCGCTTCTGCCCCTCGTGGGCCTCGGCTCCGAACAGGTAGGCGCGGTAGACCTCGCGGATCTGATCGCCGGTAAGATAGGATTCCAGGTAGACGCAGAGGTCGCTGATCAGGAATCGGGGTTTGTCCACCGTCACGTGAGCTCTGCGTGAGATTAGGTCGTGGCTAGGTTGGTGGCGGGGCCACCCTGGCACCCTAGGGGGGTCCCGTACCGCAACGCCCGGCGGGCGCGGAGTAAAACAGGTTGCTTACCGAGAGCTGCACGGCAGTCACTACTCGCGTGTCTCTCTTTGCATGTCGGCAGCCAACTCTTCTGCGAGCACCTGCTCCAGGGACTTGTTGGTCTCCTCTTCCTGCTGCTCCGCCGCGGCGATGGTCTCGGCGCTCAACACGCCTTCGGCGATCTCGCGCAGCGCCATGACCGTGGGCTTGTCGTTCTGCCACGGCAGCATGGGCTCGACGCCGCCGGCCAGCTGCCGTGCGCGCTTGGTCCCGAGCAGAACCAGGTCGAATCGGTTGTCCACGTGATCGAGGCAGTCCTCGACGGTAATGCGTGCCATTCGTTGATGCTCCAGCCGGAAATTGAGAAGTCGAGGCGACGACGTCGACGTGCGCCGTCCGCACCTGATGAGCGCGGGCCCGGGGATTCTTATGTCGGGGGACCGAGTCGTGCGAGGTCCGCACGGCCCGATCATCGCCAAATGATATTTCAGGTTACCAAAAACCTTGCCCGGCGGCGAGCGGACAATCAGGCAACCGACGCAAATCAATCCAACAACCCTTAGTCGCGGATCGGACTTCAGCTCGGCAATAGGCCGCAATCGAGCACGAGCCTGTCAGGCGGAAGCCCGACCCACGCACCAGATGCAGCTCGGATTTCAGTCCTACGGCGTTTGCTCCACCGCCGACAGCTCTTCCAACAAGTGCGCAAGGTGCGGCTCGCGGATCTCACGCTTCAGGCGCTCGGTCCGAACAAGACAGGCAAGCTCATCAAGCGCCGCGTCGAAGACGTCGTTTACCACCAGGTAGTCGTACTCGCCGTAATGCGACATCTCCGAGCGCGCCTCTGCCATCCGGGTCGCGATCACCGCGTCGCTGTCTTGACCGCGTCCGCGAAGACGCTGCTCCAGCGCTTCGGACGACGGCGGCAGCACAAAGATGGATGCCGCAGCAGGAAAGTGCTCGCGGACCTGCCGCGCGCCCTGCCAGTCGATCTCCAGCAACAGGTCTCGCCCCTGCTCAAGCTCGGACCGCACTGTGTCCCGGGCCGTCCCGTAGCGGCTGCCGAACACCCGCGCGTGCTCCAGGAACTCGCCGGCGTGGGCCATGCGCAGAAACTCTCGAGTGTCGACGAAATGATAATGGACGCCGTCCCGCTCGGCGGGCCTTGGCTTTCGCGTAGTGAATGAAACCGCCAAGGAAAGGCAGGGGTCACGCTCAAGCAGGGCCTTGACCAGGCTCGTCTTGCCAGCCCCGGACGGTGCCGAGACGATAAACAGAATTCCGCGTCTCATTCGATGTTCTGCACCTGCTCACGCATTTGCTCGATCAGGACCTTCATGTCCACCGCCACACGGGTGACCTCCACGTCGGATGACTTGGACCCCAGTGTATTGGCCTCTCGGTTGAGCTCCTGCATCAGGAAATCCAGGCGTCGCCCCACGGGTCCGGTTCGGGACAGGACAGATCGCACCTCCTGGACGTGCGCTTCCATGCGATCCATCTCCTCGTCCACGTCGAGGCGCTGCGCGAGCAGGGCGAGCTCCTGCTCTAGCCGGTTTGGGTCCAGTTCCACCCGTACTTCTTCGAGTCGCTCGAGGATGCGGGTGCGCACCTCCGCCATGACCTGCGGCATACGTGCCTTGACACGGGTCACGCAGTCATCGAGCTTGTCGCAACGCTCTCGGATGCGCTCGGCGAGGCGGGCTCCCTCGCGCTCGCGGGTCGACACCAGCGACCCGATGGCCTCGTCCAGCAGGGACAGAGCCTGCTTCATAACCGGTCCCAGGTCCTGCTTCTGTTCCTGCAGCACACCGGGCCAACGCAGGATGTCGAAGGGAGACGGCTGTTCCCGTTTACCGACCAACTCCGCCACCTCGCCACCAGCGGTCAGAAGCTGCTCCAGGTAATGACGGTTGACGTGCAACTCGCCCACCGAACCGGGATTCGCCGCATAGCGCAGGGTACAGTCCAGCTTCCCCCTCCCGAGCCTTGCGTTCACCCGCTCGCGCACCGCCGGTTCCAGCGACCGTAGGTCTTCCGGAAGGCGGACGAAGGGCTCGAGGAAGCGGTGGTTTACGGAACGCAGCTCCCAGGTCAGGTCGCCTTCTCTCCCCGTCGTCGTTTCGCGTGCGAACGCGGTCATGCTTTTCGTCAATGGGATCTCCAGGGCGTGTTGCAGGGCGCAAGCAGCGACTGCCGAAAACAGGCGCCGTTGCGAGACGCTCCGCGAACTTGGCGGTATCATAACCGACGAGAAGAAGAAATAGTCGCATGAAGCGGCCGGCTGCCGCTTTCGGGTTAAATTTATGGAGCTTGCGCGCAATTTTCTCCCGCCGGGAACGTCCATCGACTGCTATCGAATCGGCCGCACCATCGGCAAGGGCGGCTTCAGTCTCATTTACCTGGCGACAGACGATGAGACGGGCAACGAGGTTGTGGTCAAGGAGTACATGCCCAAAAAGCTCGCCCGCCGCACCAAATCCCACCGGCTCGTCCCCCTGGAGGACAAGCATGCAGAGCGCCTCTACCGCGGCCGCAAGCTCTTCTGCCAAGAGGCAAGGGCGCTGGCCGCTCTGCGCCACCCCAATATCGTAAAGGTCCTTGGTTTCTTTCTGGCCAACAACACCGCCTATATGGTGATGGAGTACGAACGGGGGAAAAATCTCGGTAACTATGTCCACGAGCGAAAAGGGGGACTGAGCACCAGCTTCATCTTTCAAGTGTTTCTGCCCGTTCTCGACGCCCTGGCGCTGATCCACTCCCGCTCCCTCCTGCACCTGGACGTCAAACCCGGCAACATCCACCTGCGCCAGGGCAACGATCCTATCCTTCTGGATTTCGGGGCTGTGCACGTACTGTCGCGCGGGCGAACGCCCAGCGGCCAGGTGGTCACCGCTGGCTACTCCCCGGTGGAGCAGTACTACCGTGGCGGCCATATCGGGCCTTGGACGGACGTCTACGCGGTGGGGGCGAGCATGCGCACCTGTATCGCGGGCAAGACGCCGCCACCGGCGCTGGAGCGCCATCACCCGGACACACTGATCTCGGCAAAGCGGGAGTTTCACGACCGCTACCCCCTGTTCCTGCTCGAGACCGTCGATTGGGCGATGGAAATGGACCCGGTGAAACGGCCGCAGGATGCGGGCGAGCTGTTGCGCGCCCTCCAGCAGTACACCGATGAGCTGCCGCTCTCGCGCTTCTCCGAAGCGCTCCCCAGCGAGTCCACGCCGGATTACAGCGGATTGGCGCATCACCAGGGGCCCGACTCGGAGCAGATGCCGCCGATTTGACGTGGCGCGCAGGTATGCAGAAGATGTGCGCCTGAATTTCACCTGGAAACCAGTACTCAATGCGACCATCCCTGCGCCGCGCGGATCAAATGCGCCCCCTTCGCTTCACCCGCGGTTTCACCAGCCATGCCGAAGGCTCCGTCCTGGCAGAGTTCGGCGATACCAGGGTGCTGTGCAACGCCAGCGTGGAGGAGCGCGTACCCGGCTTCCTCAGGGGCCTCGGCAGCGGCTGGGTCACCGCCGAATACGGTATGCTCCCGCGCTCCACCGGCGAGCGCACCCCACGGGAGGCCGCCCGTGGAAAGCAGGGCGGAAGAACCTTGGAGATCCAGCGCCTGATCGGCCGCTCCATGCGCGCCGCGTGCGATCTCAAGGCCGTCGGCGAGCGCACCATCACCCTGGACTGCGACGTCATACAGGCCGACGGCGGGACACGCACCGCCGCCATCAGCGGCTCCTGGATCGCCCTGCACGACGCGGTGCGAGGGCTTCTAGAGCACGGAAGCCTGGCGCGCGACCCGCTGATCGCCCAGATCGCTGCGGTCTCCGTCGGCATTTACCAGGGTGAGGCACTGCTCGATCTGGATTACGCGGAGGACAGCAACGCCGAGACGGACATGAACCTGGTCATGGACGAGCACCGGCGCTTCGTAGAGATCCAGGGCACGGCGGAGGGAAATACCTTCACTCGTGCCGAGATGGGTGCGATGCTGGATCACGCCGAGACAGGTATTCGCGACGTTCTTGCGGCACAACGGGCGGCCCTGTCCGAGCAGTCATCCTGACTCCGGGTACCGAATGTCTGCGCGAAAGGGGAGGATTGTGAGCGGAGTACACAGCGGTGAGTCCATCGTGCTCGCCAGCAACAATGCCGGCAAGGTACGGGAAATCAACGAGTTGCTGCAGACAGAGCAGATTCACGTCATCCCGCAAGGAGAGCTCGGTGTAAGCGAAGCCGATGAGACCGGCCTGACCTTCGTCGAGAACGCCATTCTCAAGGCGAGAAATGCGGCAAGACACAGCGGACTCGCCTCCATCGCCGACGACTCCGGGATCGAGGTCGACGCCCTGCAGGGCGCACCGGGAATCTACTCGGCCCGTTTCGCCGGTGTTGGTGCGTCCGATGCACAGAACCTTCAGAAGCTGATAGGGGCGCTCGCCCAGGTTCCGGAGGAGCAGCGCGGCGCGCGTTTCCAGTGCCTGATGGTCTACATGCGCCACGGCGAGGACCCCACCCCTGCGATCTGCCAGGGGACCTGGGAGGGGAGCATTCTGCACGCCCCGCGGGGAGAGAGCGGGTTCGGCTACGACCCGGTATTCTACGTGCCGGGCGAGGACTGCAGCGCAGCCGAGCTGCAGCCGGCCACGAAGAACCGGCTCAGCCACCGCGGGCAGGCCTTAAGGGCGCTGGTGCATTATCTCGGAGGCGGGGATTGACCAGGACGCACTCCAACACCGCGGACCTGCCTGCGCGGCTCAACTTGGTGCGGGTGCGTATCCGGGCCGCCGAAGCACGCTTCGGGCGCGCGCGCAATACCGTTGCATTGCTCGCCGTAAGCAAGGGACAGGGCAGGGAAAAGATCCGCGCCGCTTTCTCGGCGGGACAGAAGTCCTTTGGCGAGAGCTACGCGCAGGAGGCTGGCGAGAAGCTGGACCAGCTCGCGGATCTGGATGCCGAGTGGCACTTCATCGGACGCATCCAGAGCAACAAAACACGGGAGATCGCAGCGCGCTTCGACTGGGTGCACAGCTTGTGCGACATCAAACACGCCCGGCGCCTGAGCGAGCAACGCCCGGCGCAGCTGCCGCCGCTGGCCGCTTGCGTTCAAGTCAATCTCGATGCGGAACCCGGCAAGGCCGGGCTGGCCCCAGCGGAAGTGGCCGGTTTTCTCAGCGCATGCGCTGAGCTCCCGGGACTGGACCTAGTCGGCCTCATGACGCTGCCCGCCCCGGCGCGTGACGATGTGGCCCGGCGCCGGCCTTTTCGCGAACTGCGTCTGCTGCGCGACCGGGTTGCCGCGCCTTCGCTGCCGCTGCGCGTGCTCTCCATGGGCATGTCCGCAGACCTGGAGGCGGCCATCGCCGAGGGCGCGACCATGGTGCGGGTGGGTACGGCGATCTTCGGGCCGCGCGCGCCTTGAATGCCGGGATTGACCGACTAGGCACGACGTGGCCCAAAACGAACTAAACTACGTACCTGCGTGATTCCTTGAGGAACCGGGCACAAGCCAAGATCACAGTGACACCTGAAAAAAGCGCATGACCCAAGAGACTATCGCCTTCATCGGCGGCGGCAACATGGCGACCAGCTTGGTCGCTGGCCTCATCGCAGACGGTCACGACCCCCGCAGGCTGATCGTGACCGATCCGGAAAAAGAGAAGTTGACCGCATTGGAATCTCGCTTCGGCGTGCGCACCAGCAGCGACAACGCCCGGGCCATCTGCGGCGCAGATCTGGTGGTGCTGTGCGTCAAGCCGCAAATGGCGAGTCAGGTTTGCCGCGAGCTGGCGCCCGCCATGGGGGAGCGTAGGCCGCTTGTAATCTCGGTAATGGCCGGCATACGGGAGCAGAGCATTCAAGAGTGGCTCGGCGGTAGTGTACCTCTGGTGCGCACTATGCCCAACACCCCGGCCATGATCCAGTCCGGCGCGATCGTCCTGCACGCGACGCCGGAGACTTCCGAAACCCAACGCGACCAAGCGGAGACCATCCTGCGCGCGGGTGGGCTGACCCGCTGGGTCGAGCAAGAAGAGCAGATGGATGCGGTCACCGCCCTGTCCGGCAGCGGTCCCGCTTACTTTTTTCTGCTGATGGAGATCTTGGAGCAGGCCGGTATCGACCTCGGACTCGATCCGGACAACGCCCGATTGCTCACCATTCAGACCGCTCTCGGAGCCGCGCGTATGGCCATGGAGAGCGATGATTCGCCGCGTGAGCTGCGCGAGCGCGTGACCTCTCCGGGCGGCACAACCGAGTGCGCCTTGGGCGTTCTGGAGTCTGGCGGTGTTCGTGGGCTCGTCACCGCCGCCGTCAGCGCAGCGCGGGACCGCTCCGAGGAGCTTTCACGCTTGCTGGCTCAAGAGCGATGACCAGCTCCTATCTCACCAATCCGATTGTCTTCCTGGTTCAGACCCTTCTGGGCCTTTATGCCACGGTTGTACTGCTACGGTTCCTCCTGCAGTGGGTGCGCGCGGACTTCTACAACCCCGTCTGTCAGTTCGTGGTGAAGGTAACGACACCCGCTCTGCGCCCCTTCCGCCAAGTGATTCCGGGGTACGCCGGCATGGACTTGGCGGCACTTGCACTGGCTTGGTTCGTCAAGTCGCTGGAGCTCGCCATCGTGGCCCTGATCGCCCTGCCGGAGGCCAGCGCCCTCGGGGCGCTCGCCTGGGCGATCCCGGAGTTGGTCAACCTGGCGATCAATATCTTCATCGCCACGGTTCTCATGCGCGTTGTTCTGAGCTGGATTAATCCTGATCCCTACAACCCGGTCGCCGGCCTGCTCGACAGCCTGACCGAACCGGTCATGCGTCCAGCGCGGCAACTGATTCCGCCAGTCGGAGGTCTGGACCTCTCACCGGTGCTGGTGATGGTCGCTCTCGTATTGCTGAAAATGCTGCTGGTTCCGCCGCTGAACCTGGTGACCGGAAATCCGTTCTGACGTGAAAGCAGGCGCCGAAAGTGCTCGTCGTCCCCCTCTTCCACCGGGGAATGCGGGCAGGGATGAGTGATTGAAGGCGCCCCGCAAGCTGCCGTTCGACATCCGGACCGGGTGACAACCTGATCCGGTTCTTCTTTTTGCCGCCTGCGTCAACTATAAAAAGGTGTTGACAGGGTCACCGACGAATATACTATGTAATGTTGCGAGTTTTTTCGACGGCTGATCCAAAGCTTAGGCACTGTAGTTCATGCAGACTTCCATTTTTCGGCAACGCTTGGCGGCCTACCGTCAATGGAAGACCAGAGTCTCGCGGGCGGTATTGGAACTTGAGAGCTGGCTGGAGGCCGAAGAGCAGGCCACGTCGGAGAGCCGCGAACGCATCCGCCACACCCTCGGGGCCCTGGACAAAGACCGTCTGACCATTGCCTTCGTCGCGGAGTTCTCCCGCGGTAAGACGGAGCTGATCAACGCCATCTTCTTCGCCGATTACGGGCGGCGCCTGCTGCCGTCCGCGGCGGGCCGAACCACCATGTGTCCCACAGAGCTGCTGTGGGACGAGGAGCGAAGCGAGGCTTACCTGCGGCTGCTTCCCATCGAGACTCGCGCTCAGGATATCCCCATCGCTCAGATCAAGAGCGACCCCAAACAATGGGTGCATTATCCGCTGCGCATGCAGGACGCGGAGCAGATGACCGCCACCCTTAACGAGATATTGCAGACCAAGAAGGTCTCGATGGCGGAAGCTACGCGCTTGGGCCTCTCGACCTTAGGCCTGACGCCGCAGGAGCAGCCCTCGGCCAGCCCGGTCGAGATTCCCAAGTGGCGCCACGCCATCGTCAGCTTCCCGCATCCGCTGCTCAAGCAGGGGCTGGTCATACTGGACACCCCCGGACTCAATGCCCTCGGTAGCGAGCCGGAGCTTACCTTGAGTATGCTTCCCGCCGCCCAGGCGGTTCTGTTTGTCCTCGCCGCGGATACCGGCGTCACGCGTAGCGACCTGGAGATGTGGCAGCATCACCTGAAGGGCTTTCAGACCGGGCGCCAGCGCGGCATCATTGTTGCCCTGAACAAAATCGACGTCTTGTGGGACGAGCTCCGGGATATCGGGGATACCGACAAATCGGTCGCCAATCAGCGTTCAGATACGGCAAAAACCCTGGGGATCAGCGAAGACGTCGTTTTCCCCATATCTGCGCAGAAGGCTTTGCTCGCCAAGATCCGCGGCGACGTAAACCTGCTGAACAAGAGTGCCCTTCCCTACCTGGAGGCGTACCTTTCAGGCAAGATGCTGGAAACCAAGCATCAGGTCTTGGTGGATGCCCTCGAGGCCGACCTGGGTCAGCTGCTTGAGCGCAACCGCACGCGCATCTCGACGCGGATCGGCCATGCCAAGTCACAGCTGCAAGAGCTAGAGCAGCTGCGCGAGAAGAGCGACGATGTCATCGGCCACCTGTTGGAGAAGACGCGCCAGGAGCAGGAGCAGTACCTCAAGGGCGTGCATCAGTTTCAGGCGAGTCGTGAAGAGTTGATCGTCGAGACCCGCCTGAGCCGCCATATTCTCGAACGCGACACCATGGAAGCGCTCATTGACAAGGCGCACGGCGATATGGTGCGCAGCTGGACGACCCACGGACTCGCGACCGCCATGAAGTCGTTGTTCGATGAGCTGCGGAGGGCGATGCAGACCATCACCAGCGAAAGTGAGCGTATCCGAAAGATGGTGAGCCTCACCTATCAGAGGTTCGAGCAAGACTTCGGATTCACCATTGTTCCACCAACGGTGTTCGTCCCCATGAAATACCTGGTGGAAATCGAGCTTCTCCATCAGGAGGTGGAAGCGTTCCGCAAGAGTCCGTCCATGGCATTGACCGAGCAGGGGGTCGCTATCAAGCGTTTCCACCGGCAAATGGTGGGACGCGCCCTGATCCTGTTCGAGCAACTGCGAATCGCCGTCGAAAATTGGATCCGCGACGCCCTTGAACCCCTGGCGGAGCAGATCCACGAGCACAAGCTCATGATGGAGAAGCGGCTCGAGAACCTGCAACGTATCGGCCGCTCCAAAGACGGGCTGCAAACCCGCATCGACGACCTGCAGAAGCAATACGTAGAGCTGGCGAAGCAGCTCACCGCCCTGCGCAATATTCACAACGCGCTCCACTACGATCCGTTGGTCGACGAGCAGCGCAGCCGCAAGCCACTCCTGTTAGCCGGCAAGGCCTAGAAATCTGCCGGACTTACGACTGTTCTGCGCGGTCACTTTTGGTGTAGCCTCACCAAGTCTCTTAACCAATCATCAAAGAAACCCAGATTGAGGAACCTTCCATGAAACGCCGTCACTTGCTCGCCCTGCTCCTGACCTCCGCCCTGCTGGCGCCTCTGGCCGCAACGGCGGAGAACAGCACAACAGCCGGCGGCTTCACGATCCACTACAATGCGTTCACGACCTCAACCCTCACGCCGGAGGTGGCGAAGGCCTACGGAATCCAGCGCAGTAAGGTTCGGGGCATGCTCAATGTCAGCGTAATCAAGGAGAAGGAAGGGACCACCGGAACATCCGTGCCGGCCCGCGTTGACGTCAATACCCGTGCGCTGACCGGACAGAATACGCGCCTGCCTATGCGCGAGATCAAGGAGCAGGACGCCGTTTACTATGTCGGAGAGTTTCCCGTTCAGAACGAGGAGAAGGTCGACTTCGTCATTGAGGTTTCGCCCGAGGGGCGCACCGACAGCGTTGTAATCAACATGGAGCAACAGTTCTTCACGGACTGAGTTGAACAAGCGCGTAGATCCCGAATCCGATGACCATGACCCCGGAGGCCTGCCTGACCTGGGTATGATCGGATAGCCGAGCGGCCGCGCCGGCAAGCATTCCCATGGTCAACAGGTTCGGTAGCGTACCCAACCCGAAAGCGAGCATCAGCAAGGCGCCATGGATGGCGCTTCCCGAGGAAACGGACCAGATAAGCACACTGTAGACCAGGCCGCAGGGAATCCAGGCCCAAACGAAGCCCAACCCGAAAGCCCTGGCCAGACTGCGTATGGGCAGCAACCGCCGCCCCAGGGGCTCGAGCTTGCGCCACAGCACCCCACCCAGCCGTTCGATACGGGCAAGCCCGCGCCACCAGCCGCCGAGGTAGAGGCCCAAGAAAATCATGAAGACCGCAGCCAGGGTATAGAGGATCCGCTGCGCGTAGTGCAGCGGCATGATCTCGACCATCAATGTGCCCAGTGCTCCCATCAGGGCTCCTGTCAGCGTATAGCCGGCGATTCGCCCACCGTTGTAAGCCAATTGGTAGGGAAATACGCGAGCTAGACGGGACCGCTTATCGCACGGAAGCCCCGCCGTCAAGGTGCCGACGATGCCGCCGCACATGCCGACACAGTGTACGCCACCGAGGAGACCGACGAGAAAGGCGGCCGCTGGCGAGCCCGTAAGCATCGACTAGAATCCGAATCTGCGAGATTCGAGGGAAACCTCCGTTTGCGCGGTCAACGGCTTTCCTCCCCTTGCTGCGCAGGCTTTTCGGCGGTGGCCTCGGATCCGGGGGCGGCGAGGGCTTTCACCCGCATCAGGGCGAGTACCAACGCGATCGCGGGCAGGCCGAGCATGGCCGCGTAGGTGAAGAAAAAGACATAGTCGGTGGCGTCCACGATATCGCCCGAAAAGCCTCCGAGAAACTTCGCCGGCAGCAACATCAGGGAGCTGAACAGGGCGTACTGGGTGGCGGTGTAGGCACGGTTGGTCAGGCTGGACAAATAGGCAATGAATACAGAGCCGGCCAATCCGCCGCTCAGGTTGTCCGCGGAAACGACCAGCGCCAGCAAGGCGATGTCCGCCGACTGAGTCGCCAGCCAGGCGAAGATCAGATTGGTTCCTGCGACCATAGCGGCGGCGGCGAGAAGCATGCGCATGATCCCGAAGCGAACCACCAGCACTCCGCCCAGCGCCGCTCCGACCATGGTCATGATGAGTCCGAAGACCTTGGTGACACTGGCGATCTCGTCCTTGGTGTAGCCCATATCGATGTAGAAGGGATTCGCCATGACTCCCATGGTGATGTCGGACAGACGAAATACCCCGATGAAGGCCAGGATGAGCAGCGCCAGCTTGCCGTTGCGGGCAAAGAACTCGGTGAAGGGGCAGACCACCGCTCCGATGAACCAGGCACCCACCTCACGCCAACGGTCCGATAAATGGGCAGAATTCTCGATGAAGCGAATCACCCGCTCTTCCTGGCGCCAAGTATCCCGATCCAGCTTGTGGGGGGGCTCGGGCACCAGGAGGACCGTGATCACCCCGACGCCCATGCACAACGCCATGATCGAGTAAGACTGGGACCAGGAGAGATACTCGGCGAAGTAGAGGGCTCCGGCCCCTGCCATGATCATCCCGATCCGATAGCCCATTTGGTAGGTCGCCGCCATGGCACCCTGTAGGTCCGCTTCCACCGACTCGATGCGCCAAGCGTCGATGGCGATGTCCTGGGTCGCGGACGAGAAGGCCACCAGCAAGGCCGCCGCCACCAGCAGACCCAACGCCTGATTGGGATCGTTGGTGGCCATGAGCAGCAGCCCGGCCACGACACCCGCCTGAGCCAGCAGCATCCAGCCGCGGCGCTGACCCAGGGTGCGGCTGAGGAGCGGTACCGGGAACCGGTCCACCAGCGGGGCCCAGGCGAACTTCAGGGCGTACAGGGTCGCCACCCAGGAGACATGTCCGATGGTGCTGCGGTCGATACCCGACTCGCGCAGCCAGGCGGAGAGGGTTCCGAACACCAGCAGCAAGGGGAGGCCCGCCGAGAAACCGAGAAAGAGCATCGCGATCACCCGGGGTTGGCGATACACCGCCAACGCTTCCAGCCAGGACCGACCAGCACCTTGTTTCTTTCCCATCGTCCCCCCGCCAAGCTCAGCACCCATATCTGATCCCAGACCAAGCCGAGCATCCCGGGGTCTGCACCTAAATCCAGAGGCAAGGCGCGTCGGCAAACCGACTGCCACCATCGCACCCGACACTCGCGAGGATGTATGATAACAAGGTTGCCGCAACACCAACCCGGAAGAGAGAAAATGCTGGACTATCAACGGGAGTTTCTCGACTTCGCCCTCGATACGCACGTCTTGAAATTCGGCGAGTTCACCCTGAAATCCGGGCGCCAAAGCCCCTACTTCTTCAACGCGGGGCTCTTCAACAGTGGGCGGAGCCTGGCCCGGCTCGGACGCTTCTACGCCAGCGCCATCGTCGCTGCAGATACGCCCTTCGACCTACTGTACGGTCCTGCGTACAAGGGTATTCCTTTGGCCGCGGCGACCAGCATCGCGCTGGCCGATCAGCACGGCCGGGACGTCCCCTACGCATTCAACCGCAAGGAGGCGAAGGACCACGGCGAGGGAGGCAACATTGTCGGCAGCCCTTTGAAGGGCGGCGTACTGATCATCGACGATGTCATCACTGCCGGCACCTCGGTTCGCGAGTCCGTTGATATCATCGCGGACCGGGGAGCCCGGCCCTGCGGTGTCGTGATTGCCCTCGACCGCCAGGAGCGCGGCCGGGACGAGCGCTCCGCGGTCGACGAGGTTCGGGAAGGCTTCGGCATACCCGTATTCAGCATCGTTACGCTCGCGGACCTGATCGAATACCTGGAGGAGGGCGCCGACAGTAGAGAGTCACTCGACGCCCTGCGTGAATACCGCGCCCGCTACGGCGTGTGATGGCCAAAGAGGGCATACCATCCATGTACAAAGCCATCGCTATACTGATTCTTGTCCCCCTGCTTTGCGGCTTGGCTTCGCTTAGCCCACGCCCGCCTTTACCGCTGGGTGGACGATGACGGTAACGTCCACTACTCGGACAGCGTCCCGCCGGACAAAGTCAGATCGGGTCGCCACGGAGCTCAGCGAGGGCGGAGTACGCATCAATTCCGTCCCCCCCGCCAAGACCCCCGAAGAGGTACAAGAAGGAGCAAGAGCTGGAGCGCCTGCGCGCTCAACAAGAGAGGCTGCTGGAGCAGCAGGAGGCGTCGGACCGCGTGCTCTTGCGGACCTTTCGTTCCGAAGACGACATCAGGATGGCGCGCGACGGCAAAATCGCGGCCATCGACGTCATGATTCAGTGTCACCAAGAACAACGTCCGGCGCCAGCAGGAATGGTTGGCGGGCCTGCGCGCCGAAGCGGGCAATCTGGAGCGCACGGGGAAACCGGTACCGAAAAGTCTGCAGGACAATATCGCCCAGACCGAACGGGCGATTCGGGACGCCCACTCGACCATCGTCGACAGGGAACGACAGAAGAACTCGATACGCACCAGCTTCGAACAGGACCTGGCGCGATTTCGGCAGCTCAAGGATCTGCCCGAGTCCGAATCTCCCCATGCAGCACGAGGACGCCCGTCCGGTCCTGCACAACATCGTTACCTGCTCCAGCCCCGATGAATGCAGCCTCTGTGGAACAAGGCCACGGCCTACGTCCGCGAGCACGCCACCACCGCCGTTCAAACCAGCGGCGCAAACATCTTCATCACCGCGCCTCCCGCCGGCGAGCAGGACATCAGCCTGATCCTGTCGCGCATCAACGACGAAAGCGGGTTCCGGGGCGTCCCTGTTTCTCGACCTGCAATGCGTGCGCTCGCCGCGCGGAAAAGAAGTGTGCGAAAGCGACCAGGCGCAACGCATCATCGAGGGATTTCGACCGGCGATCGTCGATGAGGGTGCGGCGCAACCCTGAGGTGGCATCTGATTCGGGTCGCCCGGGCATCTTGTCAGGTCACCGCTCGAGCGCGGGATTTCGCGACCAGCCGTTCCTCACAAGAGAACGAAAATCGGCCGTCTTCCCGGGGCCCTTCTTACCGTGCCGAGCGAGCGGCTAGACGGGGAGTCGACACCAGCGTTTAC
>CAWDLA010000008.1:0-91115 GCA_963802975.1 uncultured Gammaproteobacteria bacterium | reverse complement strand
GCGCAGGCGCCCAGTGCGGCCTTGGTCAGTGTGGAGACGGCGGAGCCGGAGCCGGAATTGTCCCTGGACCGCATCATCATGGACCGTTCCGCAGCGATGAAGGTGCTGTTGCGCCGCTGGGGGGTCGAGCTCAAGGATCTGGGGCAAGGCGACCCCTGCGATCGGGTGACCGATTACGGTCTGCGCTGCGAGCTCGATCAGGGCGGTTGGAGCCGTATGCGTTTCTTCGATCGCCCGGCGCTGATCAAGCTGGAGACCGAGGAGGGTAGTGACGGCTTTGCTGTGGTCGGTGCCCTCGATGCTGAGCTGGTCACCCTGGACCTGGTCGAAGGCGAAGAGCGCGTGCCCGTCGCTGCCCTGGACGATTATTGGGACGGTGAGTACCTACTCCTGTGGCAACCTCCGCCGGTCGGCAGCGGTGTGATCGGCCGGGGCTCTTCCGGTGAGCCCGTGCGTTGGCTGCGCAAGCTGCTGTCGCAGATCCCCGATCTGGCGGTCGAGGCAACGGATTCCGGGCTGTTCGACAAGGCACTGGATGGCGCTGTTCGCCGCTTTCAAGAGCTAGAGGGGCTGCATATCGATGGCAAGGCCGGACCCAAGACCCTGATCCGGCTCCACAACGCCGTGGCGATGCCTGCGATCCCCAGGCTCAGTGTCACTCCCTGACCGCCATGTCCTACATACTGGAAGCACTGAAGAAGTCCCAGCAAGAGCGCGAGCTCGGCCATGTTCCCACATTGGAGACGCCTTCCTTCCTCTCCGAGGAGGGAGCAGAGCGGCCGAGCTTGTGGGTCCTATCGGCGATGGTCCTGGCCGCGCTGGCGGTGGCCATCGCCCTCTACTCGGCATTGCGCGGCAACCCTCCGACACCAGAAGGGGTCGAGACCGCGGCGCAGCAAGCCCCGTCGGCGGGCGGGGCGCAGGAGAGCCAGGCCCCTGCGGCCAAGCCGCTTACAGCGCCGGTAGTCGCCCGGTCCGGCTCGGACCTCTTCGAGCCCCAAGGCGAAGCGATTGCACCTCCTGTGCCGAAGGCGGCGGAAACTCGCTACGCCCGATACCGCAGTGCTCATGCAGGCCCCTGCGGCTGCGGCGGCGCCGCAGCCTGCGCCGCCGCCGGTGGAAGCGCCGCCGGCCGCGCCCGAGCCGCCCCCCGCCCAGGTCAGTCCCCAAGGCACACCGGTCCCGCAAGACCTGCTCGCGGACATCGAGGCCTTCAAACAGGAGGTCCGCAAGACGCAGTCGATCGAGACTCCGGGAAACAAGAAGAAGGCCGCGGTTGAGCCTCGGGACCTACGTTTGCCCAAGGACGTTCGCGAGCGTATGCCTGATCTCGTCATGTCGGCACACATCTACGACAAGGAGCCGGCCAAGCGCTTCGTTTTGATCAATGGCCTTAAAGTCCGGGAGGGCGAGGAGTCGCGGGAAGAGATCAAGGTGGAAGAGATCTTGCCCGACGGCGCGGTCCTGAGCTTCGACGGAAACAGGTTCTTCCAGCGGCGCTGATGTGAGAAGGGATTTCACCCTGGTGTTTGCCTTTCTGAGTGCCCCGATGCGTGTGTCCTCTCTCCGACACTGCCGCCACAACCATCGGCAGAAGGGCCGCTTTGGGAAGTGTTTGAGGCGGAGGGCCAGGGAGCGGGGCGGCTGGCGCAAGAGAGCGACGGGTGGTGATCTTGAGACAGATCAATCATAGCGTCGACGCCCCTTGAACAGATGGTTGGTGCGGGTGATTCTGAACGGGTTGCTAAGGCGATTGCCGGAGATTTGACAGAAATCGCCTAAGAATTTGATAGGCTTCCACGGTTTTCTCGATGCCGCGCAGGCCCGATCGAGCTTAGTCCGGGCCATACAGGAGATTCAGATGCCTCTTCCTTTAGTTCCACTGTTGATCGGCGCCGCGGCTGGTGTGGCGATCACCTACTTTGCAATGACCAGGAGCTCGCGCAACCCGCTCAAGGGTGCAGCGCAAGACCTTACCGATTCCGTGGAAGACGGAGCGAGCCAGGTTACGAGTGCGGTGTCCGATGTTATGGAAGACACCACCAGAGCGGTAAAGGGCGTCGCCAAGAAGGTTACCAAGTAAAGCTGCCGGGGGGATCGGCTTTGCCTGTCACTCCGGCGTACGCCCGTGAGCCGCCGGTGACCTGAATCGACGTCCATGTCAGGATCGCTACAAACAGGGAGGTTGTCATGGGAGGACGACCGTCACCGGATCGCGGCGTCACATAGGATTGCGAGCAGCCGTTTCCGCGGAGAGTCTCATGCGAAGGGTCGAGTCCCGAGAGTACAAGCTGATGCTGCGTGCCCCGAGGTTCAAAGGGGACGAAGACAAGCTGATCGAGACCGTGACCGCCCTGTGGAGTGACCTGGCCGCGCTCCTGTCGCCCTACGCAATATCCGTCAGCGATAGCTCGGATCTAAAGCAGAAGCGGCGGGAGGTTCGATTCTTGGACACCAGTAAGAGATGGCTCAGATCCAACGACTTTGTCTTGCGCGAGCGTATGGATACCGATAAGGACGAGCGTAAGGTGACGTTGAAGTTCCGCCACCCGGACCGCTATATCAGCCAGGACCGGGACATGTCACTCGCCGATGGCTTCGAGGAGGACATCAAGTTCGAGGAGGACATCAAGCCGGAGTTTCTCAAGCTCTACAGCTTCTCCAGCGACGTTGTCCTTTCCGCGGAAGTGAAGCTGACAACCCTCGCCGACGTGCAGAAGCTCTTCCGGGGGTTACCGGATTGCGTTGACGCCTTTCCTGCGACCGAAGAGCTGTCTCCAGTTGCTGGCTTCACCGCTCGGGAGCGAGTGATCGAGGGGATCGGCTTCCAGATCCGCAAGGATCCGGAAGTAAACGCGGAGTGCTCGCTGACGATTTGGTATTCCGGCAAAGAGGGCGAAGTACCGGTGGTGGCGGAATTCAGCTTCAAGTACGAGGACGCGCAAGAGGCCTACACGGGGAGAATGGCGCGGCGCGCATACGACGCCTTCCTGGCCATCCAATCGGGGCTGGGAGAGGACTGGGCCGATCCCGACTCCATGACCAAGACTGCGTACGTCTACGCGCTCGTTGCCTGAAGATTCATAGCAGATTTCGTTTATCGAAGGCCTCGGTATGCGTCCGGGCGGGATGCGGATCAGTCCGCTGCCGAGATCAGCCAGAGCACCTTCTTGATCATTTCCACGATCAGCTCGGGCTGGTCCGCGTGTATGAGGTGCCCGCTCTCGGAAGCAATCGCAAAATGGCCCTGCCGTTGCGCTTGCACCAGCTCCTGGTTCGCTCGCAGCCAGTCCTGCTCAAGCCCGTCGCCGATCGTACCTTCGGGAAAGATCCTTCGGCCGTGCATCAACACGCCCAGGGGGATGTCCGCGGGAATGGGCGTGGACTGAAGCTCCTGCCCGCTGGCGTCGAACGCCGCCGCCTCGTTGACGATCGTGAACCAGGTCTTCGCCTGCATGCCCAGCATTTCGGCAATGGCCGCGGACTCCTCAGGCAACGAATAGATCAGGTCGGGAGACCAAAAGGAGCGAAGCCATCCCTCGGGGTCGAGGAAGCGCAGGATTCGCTGCTCGAACAGCGCGTCGGCTTGGGCCTCGTGGGGGGAGTCGACCAGCACGACACCTGCAGTGTCTTCGGGAAAGAGACCGGCGAACAGGCGTACGTTGAAACCGCCGAAGGAGTGTCCCACCAGGAGGTACGGCGGCGGCAGCTCCGCCAGCATCAGCAGGGTGCGCAGCTCCGCGGCAATGCGCCCGCTGGTGCGGGGCAGGGGGCCGCTGTCGCTGCGGCCATAGCCCGCACGGTCGTAGATGCAGGTGCGGTTGGTCTTTGCGAGCTCCGGCTGAACCTTGCGCCAGTCGCCGGAGGCACCGCCGAGCCCTGCGTCGAGCACCACCACCGGCAGGCCCAGGCTCTCGCCCTGGCATTGGATGTACAGCAAATGGCCGCCGACGTCGATCAGCTCACCGCGAGTCTGAGGCGCGGGCAAGGCCGTTACGGGGAGCATCATGAGCAAGAGCAGGAGGGCGAGGGCAGTCAGCTCGATGGCAGGCTTTTGGCGATGAGTGGGCATTGGGAATGGCTCCGTGACGTACTCGTATGTTAGTACGTCGATGCCGGACACTCCATCGGCACTTGTGTCTGCAACCGGTTCCCAACGTCGACGCTGGCCTCGCCATGAGTACTGCCCTCGCTCGTGAACAACTTCAGGTTTTGTGAGCGCGTTCCTTATACGTTTTGGTTTCTATGCGTAACATGTTTGATCGATCCTTCGGTAACCACTTCGAGTGATGCGTTTTCGAGGACGCTTACTCCACTGAAAGGAAAGACGGCGAACTGGTCCATCGTCTGCTCGATTGACACGGCCTCTCCGGGAACTATGTCACAGTTATGTGGCGACGAGGTATTTTTCGCCGATCTCGTTCGATATCCTTTCGACCTCTTAGGGCGTCTTCGAAGCGAGGGGCTTCCATCCCGGTACATGGCTTGGCGACGCCGAAACCAAGAATGTTGCAGATGGCGCTCGGCGTTGTCGATCTACCCCCGGAACCTTTCTTGTTCGTAAAGCGGGCGCCAGGACGCTTCCCGGTATTTGAAAACAGCCGGTCCGCGCCGCGAGCACCAGGATTGGCCGGCTGCCGAAGCCGGTATCGCGCGAGCGAAGGGGGTGGATTCGGAAGATCCGAGCATCGCCTACTTCGAGGCTCTCCTGCTCCGGGACAATCCGATGCGGGCTGCGTCGACGCACACGAGGCCTTTGTCGAAGCCCGGGTCGCGTTGGACGCGTTGTCCGCCAAAGACAAATTATTACAGCGAGCCGCTTCAGCGGGGGTAACTTAGCATGCAACAAGTAGAATTCGCATCATTCTCCGCCGAGGCCGGCCTATCCGCTTTGGTCGGCGTATCCCCGACCAAGCGCGTAGAAAGTCCGAGGCTGTCAGGACGAAGTCGGCTCTTCGATCCCAGCAGTGGTCAGCCGCGCTTGGCTTCTACCGATGCCGCGTCGAGGTCGACGCGGCATGCTTCGGTTCACGGCAAGGGGGAGGATATCCTACCCTGGAAGACGAACTGGTCGGAGCTTGTTCAGAAGCTTCGAAAATTTCGGCGTCCTTTGGTGTACGGCCGCCTGTTCTGGGCGATTTCTCTACTCTGTTTTTTCGATTCGACGTTCGCATCGACGAGTGCCAAGTACGTCATCATGATCAATGGTGACGGTATGGCGCAGGCGCACATCGATGCAGGGGCCTGTTACGTCAATAACGGCAGCGCCGACCTAAACTTCGAAAGCTTCCCCGAGCAGAACTTACAGACCCACAACAACGCCGGCGGTGGAACGACCGACTCGGCTGCGTCGGCCACGGCGTGGGCGACCGGCCAGAAGGTCAACAACGGGGTTATAAGCGTCCAGTTGCCCGGTGACAGCTCCGCGCTGACCACGGTGCTCGAGATTCACAAGGATGGGGCGCGGCGCACCGGTATCGTTTCCACTGCCTTCATCAGCGATGCCTCTCCGGCGGCATTCGCCGCGCACGAGACCAGTCGCAACAACACCTCCGACATCTGGAACGACTACATTACCCAGTCCCAACCCAATGTCATCTTCGGCGGCGGCGGCAACGGCTTTAACCAGACCAATACCCAGGGCGCCGGCTACTCAGTCGTCACGACGCGCGCCGCCTTCAACAGCCTGGACCCGAATGCGGCGACCTTTTACGCCGGCGTTTTCGGCAGCGGGGAGATCGCTGCGGTGGATGTCACCGGACGCGGCGACTACCCGACGCTGCCCGAGATGACGGCCACGGCGCTCGAGATCCTGGACAACGACCCGGACGGTTTTTTCCTGTTCATCGAGCATGAGGGCACCGATACCTACTCCCATGCCAACAATATCGATGGCCTGGTCAAGTCGGTTGCGGAACTGGAAGATGCCGTCCAGGAAGTGATCGACTGGGTGAATGATGGTGCGAATGACAGCGATTGGAACAACACGCTGGTCGTCATCACCGGAGACCACGAGACAGGTGGTCTGACCCTGAACAGCTGCAGCGGTATCGGCAATACCCCCAACGTGTCCTGGGGCAGCGGTGGCCACACCCAGACGCCTGTGCCCATCTATGCTCGGGGGGAGGGTGCGGCTCAGATCCAGGGCAGCGGCGGCAACATCGACAACACCGATGTCTTCGATATCCTGCGTCCGCCCGGCGCGCCACAGTCTTGCACCACCGTCGATCTGAACGCCACCGAGGACACCTATCTTCGTGGCGGCACCAACGCTGGCACTAACTATGGCGGTTCCACTCCCTTGCGCGTCGACGGTGATCCGGCCAACGACGAGTCCTCGACCCTGATCAAGTGGGATGTCTCCAGCATCCCGGCCGGGGCCACCATCAACTCGGCCTCCATCGGGCTCGACGTAACCAACGCCAGCGCCAACAGCTACCAGGTCTATCAGCTGTTACGTGACTGGAACGGCAGCCAGGCCAACTGGAACCAGTATTCCTCTGGAAACAATTGGGAGAACGCCGGCGCCCGGGGCACCAACGACCGCGGCTCGAGCTCTTCGGGCAGACGCCGGGTTCGGGTTCCACCGATTTCGTCGAGACCTTCAGCCTGACGCGAGCGGTCTGCAACTCATCGCCGACTGGCGCGCCGGTACGGTCAACAACTACGGCATCATAATCCAGGACTATTCGCAAACCGACAGCTATCAGTTCGATTCGCGTGAGGGTGGCACGGCGCCGCGCCTGACGGTCGAGTACTGCGAGGCCATCATCGGCGACACAGTCTTCGAGGACATCGACGGCGACGGTATGCAAGACACCAACGAGCCCGGGATCAATGGTGTCAGCATAGATTTGATCGATTCCTCCAACTCGGTGGTGGATACCCGGGTAACCGCCGGATCCGGCAACTACGCCTTTGCCAGCCCCGCCAGCGGCGACTACACCATCGACGTGACCAGTACGTTGACTGGCTATACCCTGACCACGGGCAATGAGCCCTTCGCGTTGAACGGCTACGTCAACGGTACCGCCGTCGATAACGTCGACTTCGGCTACCGGCAGACGGGCTCGGGAAGCATCGGCGGTCTGGTCTGGAACGACCTCGACGGCGACGGTTCTGCCGCCGGCGAGCCCGGTATCGGCAATGTCACCGTCGATCTCTATCGCGACCTGAACAACTCCGATACGCTGGATGCCGGCGACGCCTATGTCGGAACCCGGACGACGACCGGCTCGGGCAACTACGACTTCACCGGATTGCCCGATGCGGAGTATGTGGTCGATGTCACCGACACCAACAACGTACTGGTCGGCAAATCCGTCACCGGCGGCACCGACCTCGCGGCGGTCTCGCTGAGCGGCGGCGCCGCTATCAACGACATCGACTTCGGTTATGCGGAGCTCTCCTGCACTACCGTCGACTTGCAACAGGGTCTGAACGGCTATTCCGGTGCAGCCGATACCTATATTTGGCAGGCGCAGGCTACGACCAACTTTGAAGACACCACGCCCACGCCCCTCCTTGCCGACGGTGATGATCCATCGGGCTCGGGCAACGATGTGTCCTCGCTGCTTTCTTGGGACATATCATCGATTCCGGCAGGTAGTGAAATCCAGTCGGCCTCCATCAGGATCAACGTCGAAAATGCCACTGCAGCACCCGGTTTTGATCTCTACGCGATGGAGCAGGCCTGGACCGAAGGTGGCGCGACCTGGGAAACCTACGACGGCTCCACCGTTTGGCCGGGCGGTAGCGGCGGTGCCGGCACCGGTTCCCGGGGTTCTACGGCGTTGGGGAACGTCGCTCCCACATCGACGGACTTCTACGACCTAACGCTCAACAGCGCGGGCGTATCGGTTCTTCAAGATTGGCTGGACAACCCCGCGAACAACAGAGGTCTGATGGTGTGGGCGGGGTCGACTACCGATGGCCTGGATTTCAGCGCCAAAGAGAACGGGATAACAGCCAGCAGACCAAGACTGCGCGTCGAATATTGCCAACTCGTGATACCCCGGGACCTGGGAGACCGGGTGTGGGACGACCGCGACTTCGACGGTATCCAGGATGTGGGCGAACCCGGTTTGATCGCAGTCACCATCAACCTGCTCGACGCGGGCCTCAACCAGGTCGACACCACGACGTCCGACAGCGACGGCAGATACGGCTTCAGCGGCCTGACCAACGGCGCCACCTACACCCTTGAGGTAGAGGTGCCAGAGGGTTACCGCCTGACGCCCAAGGACCTGGGCGCCAACGACGCCGCGGACAGCGACGCCATACCCGCCTCGGGCCGCACGCTGCCCTTCGTGTGGAGCGGGCTCGACGAAACCCGGGACTTCGGCCTCTACCTGGCGCCGGGGCCGGCCTATCCGTCCCTCTGCTACGCCGCCTCGGACAACGGCGGTGGCGCTGAGAGCGACGACCTGTGGAGCTTCGAGTACGACCCTGTGACCCGGGCGGTGAGCAATCCCCAGGAGTTGGTAACGGACGTACTCACATCACCCGACGCCAACCTCGAATCCATCGAGTTCGATTTCGATACCGGCCTGATCCTGGCCGGTGGCTCTGGCGGTACTTTGGATCACCGGATCATCGAGATCGATCCGAACAATGGTTTCGCCGTGACCACCTGGGGACCCTTTAGCACCGGTCTTGACGGTATCAACGAGGCCGGTACGGGTACAGGTACCGAGAACATCACTGACATCGACGGACTCGCCTATGACCCGTTCAACAAGACCTGGTACGCCTCGGCGCGCGACGGTGACAATGCGGCGAACACGACTTCATCGTTGCCCTCGACACCGCGAGCCAGGACTTCAAGCCGGGACATTTCGCCGACTGCGACGGCGACGGTAACAATGACGACTTTCTGCGCCCGCGCAGCCTGACCTACAGCGACATCGACGGTCTCGCGTTCAATCCCTACACAGGTGAACTGGTGGGCGTGCAGAACGGGGGTGCGACCGACAACACCCGGCTCTTTACCATCGACCTGTCCGATCCCAAGGACCCGGCGGTGTGCACCGGTGAAACCGAGACCCTGGACCTGACGTACGAGGACCCGGGTAATCCCGGTACCTTCCTGCCCCTGATCGACATCGAGGGCATCGGTGCGGACCGCCAGGGCAACGTCATGATGACCTCGGGCGCCGCCGGCGATGAGAACGACCAGGATCCCAACACCGTCAACTACGTGCTGAGCGCGGATCTCGCCACGGGTACAGCGACGCCCCTGTACCAATTGGATACCCGCAGCGGTTCCAACGGCGATTTCGAGGGCGTCACCTGTCAGACCTTCAACCCCTTCGCACCCAACGACCTTGGCGCCATCGGCAACCGGGTATGGCTGGACGAGAACAGCGACGGCGTCCAGGATGCGGGTGAGCCCGGGCTGGCCAACGTCACCGTTGAGCTGATCGATCCCGGCGTCGATGCCAGCTTCGGAACCGCAGACGACATTATCTTTACCGCCGTTACGGATACAGACGGCCGCTATCTGTTCACTCGTCTGGTCGCCAACAAGACCTACGCGGTGGACGTGGACGAGTCAAGTTTGCCCGCCGGTCTGACCCAGCACCCCCCCGAGCACCCTTGCGGGGGCGGATTTCGGCAACCAGGACCACAGCGGGGCCGGTTACCAGGTCAGCATTGGCGGTATGGAGCCGCTGGAGAACCTCACCGCGGACTTCGGGTACAACTGGAACCCGGACAACGACGTCAACGGGAACGCCAACACGGCCGCCATCGGCGACCGCGTCTGGATCGATGCCGACGGCGACGGTACGCAGGACCCCGGCGAGGCCGGTATTCCAGGCGTGACCGTCAATCTGATCGGCCCGGGCACGGACGGTTTCTTCGGTACCGGCGACGATGCCACCTTGGAAACGGACACCACGGATGCCAACGGCAACTACCTCTTCGACGGTCGCGCTGCCGGCGCTTACCAAGTCCAGGTGGTCGATACCACCTTACCATCCGGCTATACCTGGACCCAGACCGGCGATCCGGAGGAGAGCGGAACTACCGCCACCAATCCCGATCACCTGACCACCATTCCTGTCGTACTGGCGCCCGGTGACGTCTACCTCAATGCCGATTTCGGTTATGACGCCCCGGAGCTCAACAGCATCGGCGACACCGTTTTCCTGGATGCGGACGGCGACGGCGGCGACGACACGGCCTCCGGCGTCGACGTCGGACTTGCCGCGGTGAGCGTCGCCCTGATCGAAGACAGCAATGGCGATGGGGGCTGGGACCCGAGCGAGCCGGTCATCGCGACGGATATCACCGATGCCAGCGGCAGCTACGCCTTCCCAGCGTTGCTCGATGGTGACTACATCGTTTGGGTCAACGATACCGATAACGTCCTTTCGGAGCTGAGCCCGTCCGTCGATTCCGACGGCGGCCTCGACCACGTCAGCGTCGTCGACCTGGATTCCGCTGGAGCCAGCGGCTCGCCCGTCGTCAATCCCGACCAGGACTTCGGCTACGCACCGCCGGCCTACGGTGTGCTCGACGGCTTGATCGGCGACACCGTCTTCCTCGACGGCAACGGCAACGGCGCGCCCGATGGGGGCGAGGGCATCGAGGGTGTCCTCATCGAGCTGCTCAACGCAAGTGGGACCCAGGTTTTCGCCACCGCGGTGACTAACGAGCGGGGCGTCTATTCCTTCGGCAACATAGATCCGGGTGCCGCTTATGTCGTGCGGGTCGACACCTCGACACTGCCTCCGGGTCTGACCAACTCCGTCGACCCGGATGGCGGGACCGCCGGCCAGTCGAGCGTCGATCTGGGCGCTGTCGGCGGCGACGGGGTGAACGACAGCGACGGCGTCGACAACGGCGTCAACCGTGGCCAGGACTTTGGCTACGTTGCCAGCGGCACGGCCGGTAGTATCGGCAACCTCGTATGGACCGACACGAACGCCGACGGCGCCTTCGATGTCGGCGAGAGCGGTATCGACGGGGTGAGCGTCGATCTCTATGCCGATACCAACGGCAACGGCGAGCTGGATCCCGACGAGCCCCTGATTGCGAGCACTGTGACGGCCGGCGGCGGGATCTACGGCTTCTCCAACCTGCCCACGGCGGATGCCGGCACCGGCAGCGGCGGCAGCGACTACATCGTCAAGGTCAGCGACCGCGAACAGGTCCTGGCCGGCTACTGGCACAGCCGCGGCGGCGCGGACACGGACGGCGAGAGCCAGGCCGACCCCTACGCGGTGACCCTGACAACCGCCTCGCCGAATCTGGTTCCCGCCGATTTTGGCTACTACCTGGCGGCAGGTTCGATTGGCGACCTGGTCTGGCGGGACGACGGCAGTGGCGGCGGAACCGCCAACGACGGCATCAGGCAGACGGGCGAGCCCGGCATCGCGGATGTGGAAGTCACCCTGACGATCAGCTATCCCAACGGCAGTGTGGTGCTCAAGACGACCACCGACGCCAACGGCAACTACGAGTTCGGCAACCTCCTGCTGGACGAGGACTTCGACGGGCAAGGTGCCGGCGGGCCCACCTACTCGCTGGTCGTCGCCACACCGGCCGGCCAGGTCTCCACGCACAGCGCCGCCACCGACGGGGCCGAGGCGGACGGTCAGGCCGACAACCCCGCGGGGGAGCCGGCGACACCCGTCCAGGGCGGGGCGGACAACACCAATGATTTCGGCTTCGCGCCGCCGCAAGGTACGGTGAACGGGCATTTGTACGCAGACACCAACGGCAACGGCACGCAGGATGCGGGTGAACCGGACCTGGCAGGCGTCGATCTGATCATTACCGACAGCGCGAGCAACACCCGGACGGTGACCACGGACGCCAACGGTGACTGGAGCGCGACGGTACCGCCGGGATTCACGACGGCCGACGTGGACGAGACCGACCCCGATTACCCGACGGGCTACGTGCAGACCGAGGGCACCGATCCCACCTACCTGACCGCTGTGGCGGCTTCCACGGTCTCGGCGGGAAACGACGGCTACTATGCGCCGCCGGGCGACATTAGCGGCAACGTCTGGCTCGACGAGGATGGCGACGGCGTGCAGGACGTGAACGAGCCCGGCGAGGGCGCGGTAACGGTCGACCTGGTGGCCCGGTCGACGGTGGTCATCGGCGGCGTGACCTACGATGCCAACGACGTCATCGCCACCGTCGTCACCGACGCCAACGGCGACTACCGCTTCGACGGCCTGCCGGCCGGCGACTACTCGGTCGACGTAACCGATACCGCCAATGAACTGGACGGTCTGCAAACGGCGCCGGGAACGACAGACCCGTCGGGCGTTATCCGCCTCAGCCTGGGCGAGTCGGCCGAGGTGGACTTTGGCTATGTCCCGTCCAGCGGCACGGCGGTTATCGGCGACTTTGTCTGGAGCGATGCCGACGGCGACGGCGTGCAGGACGCCGGCGAGGTGGGTCTCGGCGGCGTGACCCTGCAACTGCTCGACGGCAGCGGCACGCCGGTGGATACGCGGTCACCGCCGCCGACGGCAGCTATCGCTTCACCGGCGTCGCGGCGGGCGACTACGCCGTATTGGTGCCAGCTACCAACTTCGCCGCGGGTAGCGCCCTGGACGGTTACGACCTCAATACGACCTTCACGGCACGCGCCGACGGCAGTATCGTCAGCGCGCCTCTGTCCATAGCGGCCGGCAATGCCATCACCACGGCGGATTTCGGCTTCGACCAGACAACGCCGACCACAGCGAGCATCAGCGACGCGGTGTGGTATGACGCCGACGGCGACGGCGTGCTCGATGCCGGCGAGACCCCTATTCCCGGCGTCAGCGTGGACCTGTACGAGGACACCAACGGCAATGGCGCCGTCGACCCCGGCGAGCCGGTAAAGGCGACGGTTTTCACGGACGCCAGCGGGGAGTTCCGTTTCAAGGGACTCGAGGCCACGGGCAGCGATGACTACCTGGTGAGCATCAGCGACCTGACAGGCGTACTCGACGATTACAGCGAAACCACCGCCACCGGCGGTGTCCTTGCCGTGACCGACCTGGCGGCCGACCTTCTCAACGCACCCAGCGACGGCGGAACGCCGAACTTTGGCTATAACCAGCCCGACAGTATCCGCGGCACTGTGTGGAGCGACGCCGACGCCGCCGGCGATGTCGATGCCAACGAGGCGGGGCTGGGCGGCATCACGGTCGAGTTGCGTGACAGTTTCGGCCAGCTTGTCGCGACCACGACGACGGCGCCCGACGGCAGCTATATTTTCGCGGGCCTGGAAGCGGGCCAGTATGACATCGTTGTGACCACGCCGCCCGCCGGTGCCACCCAGACCGGCGATCCGGACGGCAGCGCGGACCACCAGACGACAGTAACCCTGGTCAGTGGCCAGGGTATCGTCGGACAGGATTTCGGTTACCACGATGCCAGTCTGTCAAATGTTTCCGGCACCGTCTTCAATGATCTCAACCGCGACGGTGTTGACGCGCCGGGCGAGGCCGGCATCGCGGACGTCAGCCTGACGCTCTCACCGGTCTATTCCATCATCGGCGGCGGATTCGATCTCGACGGTGACGGTGTGATCGGCGCCGGGGACGCGGGCGTCGTGGGTGACGGGCCAGACGCCATCGCGGTGATCGACGGTCTGCTGGACCTGAACGGCAACGGCATCATCGACCCGAACGATGACGGCACCCTGCACGGGGTCGACGTCGTGAACGGCGGTCTCGACCTCGACGGCGACGGCAATCCGATCGCGCCCGATGTGGTCGACACCGGGGTCTTCGTCGGCGAGCCGGTTGCCGAGGCGCTGACCGACGCCAACGGCGACTACGTTTTTCCGGACGTCCCCGATGGTGAATACCGCGTGCGGGTCACGGACAGGGACAACCAGCTCGCAGGGCTGTCGCTCACCAGTGCCCTGGACTTCCGGGGTGTTACAGCAGACAGCGTGGCCGGCGACGTCACGGGCGTCGACTTCGGATACGTGCGGAACGAGGGCACCGGTAGTATTGGTGACCAGGTATGGCTGGATGTGAACGGCGACGGGGCTTTCAGTGCCAGCGAGTCCGGGCTGGCGGGTGTGACCCTGCAGCTACTGGAGGATACCGACGGGGACGGCGTCGGCGACGTCGTCGTGGCGACCACGACGACCGACGCCGACGGCGTGTACCTGTTCACCGACTTGCCGGCGGGCAACTATGTGGTCGACGTAACCGCCGGTGTCCCGGCAGATCTCGTGCCTGCGGCGGGTACGCCCGATCCCAGCGCGTTGATCGCGCTGAGTGCGGGCGAGATTTACCGCGATGCAGACTTCGGCTACAAGCCCGCTAGCGGCTACGCCGTCCTCGGCGACACCGTCTGGTACGACGTCAACGATGACGGTTTGCAGATGCCAAGCGAGGCCGGTATCGGCGGCGTCGACGTCATAGTCAGTCGACGAGTCACCGGCACGGTGGTCGCGCGTCGTCACCACCAACGCCGACGGCACCTGGCTGGCCACCGGTCTGATATCCGGACGACGCCACGCCGTCGAATTACGTCGACAAGTCCACCCTGCCCGGCGGCGTGGTACACGACCCCGACCAACACTGGGCGGCGGCGACACCTACATCACCGCCTCGCTCAGCGACGGCACGTGCGCACCAACCTGGACTTCGGCTACGAAGGCGGCACGTCCGGCCAGCATCGGCGACATCCTGTGGCTCGACAGCGACGGGGACGGTGTCTACCAAAACGGCGAGCCCGGCCTGCCGGGCGTCGAGGTACGCCTGTGGACCCTCGGCGAGGACAACGCAATCGGCGGCGACGACGACCAGATCGTCTCCGCGACCGCCACCGACGCCAACGGCAACTACAGCTTCGGCGGCCTGCTTCCGGGCGAGTACGATGTGACCGGTCCCACCGCCTCGCACGGGATTGTCGGCGACGTCAAGCACCGGGGTTGGAAGCCCCGGCGATAACGCCGCCAACGCAAGCACCGGGAAGATCACCGTTGCAGAAGGCGACAACCACGACAGCGCCGATTTCGGCTACGTCCCGGCCAGCGGCACCGCCACCATCGGCGATCGGGTGTGGAGCGACGAGGACGGTCAAGGCGATCAGGACGCGGGCGAAGTCGGTATCGGGGGGGCAACCGTCACCCTGACGCCGCCGGCAGGCGTCGACCTGGGCAACGGACCCGGTGTCTCGATCAGTACCACCACCGCGTCTGATGGCAGCTACCTGTTCACCGGCGTGCCGGCGAGCGGCAGCGAGGACTACATCGTAACTGTGGCTCCGCCGGCGGGTTACACCACCACGCCGACCAACAACAGCGGGTCGACCAGCTACACGCTCACTCACCTGGCCTCCGGGCAGATCCTGGACACCGCCGACTGGGGCTTCGTCGACGATGGTACCCCGTCTGCGAGCGGTCGCATTGGTGACCGCGTCTACAGCGATTTGAACGGCAATGGCATTGACGACGGGGAACCGGGACTGACCGGGGTCACCCTCAAGCTCATGGAGGCCGGCGGTGACGGAGTACTCGGCACTGCTGACGACGTCGAGATCGCCTCGACGATCACCTCCAGCACCGGCGCTTACCAGTTCATCGGCGTCCCGGTCGGCGACTATCGGGTGATTGTGACCGATGTGAACGCGGTGACGACGGGAATGACCGAGACACAGACGGCCCCGGGCAGTATTTCAATCACCTGCGACATGACGGGATGCACTGATTTCGTGCTGGCTGACTTTGGCTTCATCGAGTCCACCATCGCAACCGGCAGCATCGGCGACCTGGTGTGGTTCGACGTTAACGGCGATGGCCTGCAGGCGGGAGAGGGCGGCATCAGCGGCGTGACCGTCGACCTGATCGACTGCGGCACAGGCACCTGCAGCGACGGCGACGAGCGCGTCGCCGCCACCCGGACCACGGACTCCAACGGCGCCTACGACTTCAGCGGTCTTGCGGCGGGTGAGTACACCGTCGTCGTTACGGACAACAACCAAGTGCTCGGCGGGCTCCTGCCGAGCAACACGCCGACCCTGCCGGTCACCATCAGCTGCACGTCGGGAACCGGCGGAAGCTGCACCGACCACGACACCGCCGATTTCGGATACAAGCCCACCGCCGGCAACGGCGTGAGCACCCTGGGCGGCACCCTCTGGAGAGACGCCATCCAGGGCAACGCGACGACAGAGACGGGCGTCCTGAACACTGGCGAACCCGGTATCCAGGGCGTGAGCGTCGAGCTGTGGCTGGATGACGGCGACGGCCTGATAGAACCCGGAACCGACAACTTGGTGCGCACCACGCTCACCGACGCAAACGGCAACTACCAATTCCTCGGCTTGCCGCCCGGCGCCTACATCGTCAATGTCACCGACACCAGCGGCGTGCTCGGCGGCATGACCTCGGTACAGGGACCGAGCTATCCGTACGCCCCGCAGACCGGCGACAACGAAGGCCACTGCGCCGACGGCGCAACCGCCTGCCAGTTCGCCACCACCATTCCGGCCAACAGCACGGACACCAGCGTCGATTTCGCCTACCAAGCCGATCCGTTGGCGAACGAGTACTCGATCAGCGGTACCCTGTTCGAAGACAGCGGGGGCAGCGGCACCCTCGGCGTGAAAGACGCCGCCGACATCGATCCGCGCGCCTCCGGCGCCACCGTGACCCTGTACCGGGTGGTGAACGGGCAGAGCTACGCAATCGGCACCACCACCACCACCCCACCGCCGCCGACAGCAGCTACAGCTTCGCCGGCCTCCCGGCGGGCGACTACCGGGTTGAAGTCGACACCGCCGGTACGATAGTCCAGGGCATGGGCCAGTCCGCCGATCCGGACCAGTACGGGGTGCATTGCGTGGCGGGCGACCCCGACTGCGACAGCGCCTATACAGTCACTCTGCCGAGTGCGACAAACCCCGACGGCTCGCCAGCCACGGGCGGCAACATCATTCTCGTCGACTTCGGCTACTGGGACGGCGGCACCGTCACCACCCCGGTGACCCTGGCCTTCTTCCACGCCGAAGAAATCGCCGGCGGCTACAACATCGAATGGCACACCGCCACGGAAGTGGGAAACGTCGGCTTCTACCTCTACGCCGACATGCTCGACGGACGCGAGCGGGTGCAGCTCAACGCCACCCTGATCGCGACCAGCTCCGACGGCGACAGCTTCGAGCCGCAGACCTACAACCTGGCGGTGGACGAGGAGGGCATCGACCAGTTCTGGCTGGTCGACGTCGATATCTTCGCCCGTCCGATCTGGCACGGGCCCTTCGTACCGGGCATGACCTACGGCAGCATCCCCGATCCGCAAGTCATCGACTGGGCGCCCATCGCCCGCGAGCACAAGGTCAAAAAGGCCGAGATCAAGCTTGCGCGGGTCAAGCAAAGCAAGAACAGCGTCAAGCTGATCGTGCGCGAGGACGGACTGTACCGAGTCGGCTATGAGGCGTTGGAGGCACTCGGGCTGAAGGTCAAAAACACCAGGATCGACAAGCTCGCCCTGAGCAACCAGGGTCGGCGGGTGCCGGTGCGTGTCCTGGGCTCGACCAGGAAGCCCGGCAAATTCGGTCCCGGCGGCTATGTCGAGTTCTACGGCAGCGCCAGAGATAGCCTGTACGGTGCGGAGAACGTCTACGTGCTCGAAAAGATCGGCAAGAATGACGCCCCGGCGCTCCCCGTGCTCGACGACCCGCGCTCGGCGCCTGCCGGCGGATTCGTACAGTGGTACATGGACACCGTCACCGAAGAGCGCCAGTCCGGATACAGCCTCTCCTCCCCGGCGGACGAGCCCTGGTACATGAAGAAGCTCAAAAAAAGCGGCGAGAGCATCAGCTACACGCTCACACTGGACGCCTACGCCGGCACCGTGGCGGACGCCACCGTGCAGGTCGAAGTCTGGGGCGACACCGACTGGCCGCAGGACCCCGACCACCACCTAGTCGTCGAGCTCAACGACGCGGAAATCTCCGACCAGCGGTTCGACGGGCGGGTAATCCATCGGGTCGAAACCCGGGTGAGCGAGCCGCTGCAAGAGGGCGCCAACACCCTCACCGTCAAGACCCCGGCGCTTGCCGGTATCACCCAACGCGCCAACATCGACAGCGTCGGCGTGACCTATCCACGCCGGTTCGTCGCCCGGGGCGACGCGCTGAGCTTCAGCGCAGTCGGTGAGGCCTTCCAGGTCACCGGCCTGAGCAGCGCCGACGTGCACGTCTACGGGGTCGACGGCGAAGACATGGAGCGCCTCAGCGGCGCGGAGACCGAGGCTCAGGATGACGGCAGCTACAGCGTGCGCTTCCCCGGCATCCAGCAGGTTGCCACCTACCATGTCGTGGGTGCCAGTCGGGTGCGTGCCCCTGACCTCGCTCCGTTGCCCAAGGTCGGCAATCTGACAAGGGGCAAGGCCGACGCCGTCGTGATCGCTCACGCGGACTTCATCAACGACGACCTCGCCTTCCTGGTGGGGCTGCGCGAATGGCAGGGTTACAAGATCAAAGTGGTCGACGTCGACAGCATCTATGCCGTCTATGGCGACCACCTAGTCCATCCAGAGGCCATCCGCGCCTACATCCGCGATGCATCGGACAAGCTCGGTGCGGCGACCTTCATCCTCGCCGGCGGCGACAACCGCGACTACCACGGCTACCAGAGCAGCGATGCGGTGAGCTTCATCCCGTCGCTGTACGCACGTACCAGCGAGTTCGCCACCTTCGCCCCGTGCGACCCCTGCCTGGGCGACCTGGACGGCGACAACGTGCAGGACGTCGCTATCTCCCGCCTGCCGGTACGCACCACAGCCGAGCTCGCCGCCCTGGTCGACAAGACCATCGACTACGAGTTCAAGCTCTACGGCAAGAGCATGGTCATGGCGGTCGACCGCTACGACAGCGGCAACAGGTACGATTTCGCCGTCGACGGCGAAGACATCCTCGCCGAAGTGCCGGCGGAGTGGCTGGTGGTCGAGGCCTTCCTGGACGAGTGGGGCAACGCCGCGAACATGCGCAACGAGGCGCTGATCCCGGCCGTGAACGCCGGCATGGCCGTGACCGCCTTCGTCGGCCACTCGGGCCCGACCGCGCTGACCTTCGACCCGCTGTTCACCGCGAATCACGCGGCAGTGCTCAACAACCCCGAACGGCCTACCGTCGTGGCACAATGGGGCTGCTGGAACACCTACCACGTGCTGCCCTCTTCGAGACCCTGGGGATGAACTTTCTGCTCAAGGGCGATCGTGGCGCGGCGGCGGTGCTCGGCGCCACCACCCTGACCGAAGCGGAGAACGAAGCGGAGCTCGCGCGGCTGCTGTTCAACGAAGTCGGGCGGGTGCTCGAGCCGGGCGTGACCCTCGGGGAGGCCGTACTGCGGGCCAAGCGGGAACTGGCCAAGACCCGCCCCGAGGCACTGGACGTACTGCTGGGCTGGACCATCCTCGGCGATGCCCTGATCAGCATCGAGCCGTAACCCGAAGCGGGGGCCGTCGCTGGCCCTCGCCCTTCACTACTGTGTACAACAGGCCGGGCGATGCCCGGTCTTTTTTGCTGTGGCGTTTAGGGTGCGGCGATCGCGGTGCGGAGCACCGCTACATCAAGTATCGGCTAGCGCCAGTCGATGTAAGCGTCGATGCCCTCGGAATGGAGCCGTTCCAACCACAACTCGAAACAAAACACCTGCCAGATCAGGAGGTCATTGTCTTCGGCCGCGACGTCTTCGCGGAAAATATGCTCGACGATCTCGATGCGGACGAATCGCCGCCAGGTTTGGCGGTCGGGCACCCCGAGAAATCGCCTGATGGCGGGGCGATAGCGTTGGAAGCCGGCTCGCAGGAAACTGTCCAGAAGACCGCCGCGGGGACGGGTGCGGATCTCTTCGGGAATCACGCCGCGCATGGATTCGCGTGCTATGTGTTTGAAGCTGCCGACGCGAAAGCACTGGTATGCGGGGATCGAGAGCATGAAGTCGATCAACTCCCAGTCATGGTATGGATCACTGAGTGCGATCGCGAAGCAGTCTGCGGTTGTGGTGTTGGCGAAATGGAGCGCGGGCACATCGGGCCCGATGAGATGGCGGTACTGCTGCGGGCGTGCGTGGGGTGTGGCCGGGTCGGCGGCCGCGGTGAGGTCCAGACGTCCTGCCGCGGAAGGGGAGAGCCATTCTGGTGCGGTTCTGCGCCTTCCGGGATAGTGGAGTAGGCGCTGCACGAGATACCGGATTCCCGCGCTCGACGGTAGCGCCGAGAACCCGTGGGCTTGTATGAATTGGGCCAAACCCTCCCGAATGATGTTCAGTCTCCCGTCGACGACGGCCTCGTAAAGCCAGTGCTTCGACAAGGGGTGGAGGCAATCACCGAAGGCGCTGTTCAACAATATACGGCACTTGTCGCGGGACGCAGCCGAGAAAAGGAGAAGGAGCAATCCCAGAAATGGGTTGGATTGAGGACTGTTTAGCGTAATCGGCCAGTCTACCGGTTCCCTTTCCGACCATATTCCGTCTGCGGGAAACAGCCGCAGAGGGACACCCGCATGGTCGGCACAGGCGCGGATCTGGATAGTCTCGTCAGATTGGGGAAAGCCGCGCAACGACCAGCTGTAGGCGGTCAGGGTTTGATCGGTATCGCCGAGAATTTCTGCGGCCAGGCTGGTTGCGGGACAGGAGTCCATGCCACCGCTCAACATCGAGCCTATTGCGTCGTTTCCGACAACGATCTCGCGGATCGAGTGGGACAAGAGGTCGCGGTAGTGTTCGGCGTACTCCTCGTCTTTGCTGTACCTGATGGCGCGGGTTCCAAAAGAGCCCGTGAAACGGTGGAATCGGATCTTGTCGGGCGACCAAACGAGGGTCTCTCCCGGGTCCAGGGTCTGGATGGCGGAGAATGGCGTGTGGTTACCCAGCGATCCCGCGTACAGGGAGAAGAAGGTTGCTGCCCAGAGGGGGTCGAGCGCGGGCCGCACATCCGGGTGGCGCAGTATGGCCTGGGGCTCGGATGCGACGATCACCAACCGGTCGGAAATGTGGTAGTAAAGCGGGTACTGCCCGAGCGCGTCGCGGCTGCAGACCACGAGGTTGCTGGAAGGGGCGACGATGATCGCCGCGACCGCGCCCCGTGTGTGCTCGACCCACCGGGTTCCCCACTTGAGATAGGCTTTGAGCACCAGCTCCGCGTCGGAGAGCATGGTGGGTTCTTTCGGACGAAGGCCAAGCACCGCGGCGAGCTCTTCACGACGGGAGAGACGACCGTCCAGGGCGATGCACAGACCTGATTGCGGGCATCTGAAGGGAAGCGCCCGGGAGAACGGGGAAAGGTAGAAATTCTGTTGGCCCAGGGCTATCTGCCCCAAAACCAAGCGATCACAGCCATCATGGCCACGGTGCTGCATAGAGTCGAGGACCCGGTGAAAGACCGGTGCATCGACGGGTAGCGAGTCCCGTCTTATCCAGGCAAGCAGGCCGGCCGACATGCACAGGGCGTTCCGTTCAACGGTCAGATGAGGCTAGATCAAGCGCGGGCGCCAAGACGAAGCTCTATGTGCGTCCGCTCTTCGAGTACGACCCGGGTTGCCGACTACGCTTATCCGCCGAATCGCCCGACCTCGGGATGGATACTCGGGTGACTCGTGCCGCTGTCCGTTCCACCCAACGAACCGCCCAGGGTGACCTCGCGCAGGTCGCCAAGGTCGGATAGAGCGGGGCGATGGTAGGGCTTGCGCTGCGCGAGTGTTTCGTCGGCGCCTTGATCGATGGGGGCACAGGCGATGCGCGATGCTGGGGAAGGCTTGGATAGTGGCTTCACGGCATGGTACCTGGTAATCGTAAGGAAGGCCAAGAGATCCCACGACTCGCGATTGGCGTTAGCCTCTAAGTATACTTGTTACGTTGGATGATAGCAGTTTCTTATCAGACATCTGGTTACTGTTAAGTTCAGCTCTAAAATGATCTACCTGCACCTCGCCGATTGCCTGGGATTACCTGTGCCCGCGTGCATGTGTTCCTATCGGCTTGCGTGCGAGCATCTCGCCTCTGACATCGCCTTGGAAATTCTCGAGCTGTATCGCCTGCCGCGACGGGAACCAGCGCCGCCACCCGAACCATCCCTGCGGCTCCCGGGCGGAGATCAGACGAGTTGCCGATCCGTCCGCGGCTGGCTCGGGGGTGAAACGCGGGAAGTTGTCTGCCACGCCGGGGCAAAGGGTTTCGAGATCGACGTATCCGGTATCGGCCGTTTCGCCGTGACTTCATCGGCTGGCCATATTCGGTGCGTCTATTTGGACGCTGGCCTTCCGCATGAGCTCATCGAAGAGGTGCTTCTTGGCCCACCGATTACTTTGTCTCTTGCCTGTCGGGACGTCTGGTGTCTACACGCAAGTGCAGTCAATCTAGGCGACGACACGGTTCTATTTCTCGGTAACTCGGGACAGGGGAAATCCACGCTGGCGAGATATTGCGGTGGGCGCGCGGGATTCGATCGCATTGCGGACGATATTTTGCCCTGCTCTCTTGTCGACGGTGAGCCCTGCGCGTTGCCCCACTTTCCTCAGCTTAAGCTCCCTGTGGCCGACCAGTATCCGGCGGATGTTGAAGACCGCGCTCACCTTAACGGGATGGTGTTTCTCGATCCGACCGCCAGTGGCCGTACCGTGCGTATCGAATCGGTTCCTCGCATCGAGGCTGTCAAGCGTTTGGCTGCACAGACTGTCATCGTGGGCCTGTTCGACCGCTCCTTGCACGAGCGCCATCTTTTTTTTCTGTCTCGACTGATCAAGTCGGTCCCGACGTTCGTTCTGCACTATCCTCACGACTATGGCCTACTGCCTGACGTTTGCGACGCGGTGGCCAGGAGGCTGTTGATCCGAGAAGGAGCAGTTAGGTGTTAGCGGAGGTGGTCCTTGTTGATCGTCTCGAGGCGTTCGAGGCTCAAGGGCGAGCTCTGCCAGCGGTTGTCGGTGCGCGAGATCCTTTCGAAGGGTGAGAACCGGTCAGTCTGGTTCGGACGCTGGTTGATACGATGCGCCCCGAGCTCCACCCAGGCGTGAGCGTAGAAGCCTGTCTTCTTGGCCACGCCGATGCGCAGCTTGGGTGATAGTCCCTTTCGCATGAGCAGGTAACGGAGCAGGATGGCCTGGCGCAGACATGAGCCGTTGAGCGGCGTATAACGGCCTGCTATGGCGATGACGCCGGCGATGTCCTTCGCTTGTGCGAGTGCCTCCGCATCCGCGCGGACAGCGGCGCCTGGCGCCTGGGGCATAAGATAGAGTAGGGTCCGCTCGAAGCCGATCAAACGCAGCATCAGGTCGATGACGGAGAGCGCCAGCCAGGCCCCCGCGAACAAGCGCCTGTTCGCAGCCTCCATTGCCAGGTATCGATGCAGCTGGTGCGTCATGTGTGGTTTGGTTGCAGCTCTACAAGTCCCTTGTCCTGCAGATCGCACAAGAGATGCTCCAGGTCCATCTCCAAACGCTCGGGCTCGACATCGAACTCCTTCAGCATTTGCTCGAACACAGGGCGAGCGAGACCGTGCTCCTGGATGAGTTGCCAGACGCGGGTTCCTATCTCGTCCAAGCCGAAATAGTTGGACGTTGAGAGGTTGAGCAATACGCATTCCCCTTCCAACTCCCGAAAGACGGTGTCGCGCGACACGACGATTTTCTGATCCAAGGCCATCTGCGGCTCGGCACGTTGTTTCTGATGCTGTGACGGCGAATTGTATTATATTGCGCACCGATAGGTGCAAATCAGGAGCCGATCGCGGCCCAAAGAGACAAACCATGGCAGAGCTGACCAAAGAGCAACAGGTCCTGATCGCGATGCGCAAGACGCTGACGGCGATCATCAAGGACATCACGCCCCCTCCAGGGATGAAGCACCCGCTGTCGGAGGCGACCATCACCGACGTGCGCCAGTGTCTTAACCTGATCTCCGCTCGCGAGAAGGAGCTTGCCGACGACCAGGGCCGTGCAGGCGAGCGGCCTTACTACGCAGACGAGCCCCAGTCCGCGCAGGTGGTACCCATCGCCGGCTTGGGCAAGGGCAAGAAGAAGGACTGAGACTATGTTCGGTAACTACTTTGCAGAGACGACGCGGGGTAAGCCCGGGTCTTCCGGTAGTCGGCGCATCATTGTGGCCGTCTCGTTGGCGTGCCTGCTGTTGGTGATGGCGTTCCCGACCCTGGCGTGGCATTCGGTGTTCGGGTTGGAGGAGCCGCAGCAACAGGTCGATTGGACCTATCAAGGGGAGAAGGGGCCTGAGCATTGGGGTGAATTGGCCTCGGAGTTTGCCTCCTGCAAGGGAGAGCGCCAATCCCCGGTTGACCTGAGCGGGGGACGGCCGCTGCAGTATTCGCCCTTGTCCTTCCGTTACCGCAGCAACCCATTGTCCGTGCACAACGACGGCCGCTCCGTGCGGGTGCAGATCCCGCCGGGCAGCTCTCTTATCGCCGCAGGGAGTGAGTATCAGCTCACGGGATTTCATTTTCATGCCCCGGGGGAGCACCAGATCAACGGTGTGCCTCCGGACATGGAGCTGCAGCTGGAGCACAGGGATCGGCAGGGGAGGATCGCAGTGGTGGCGGTTCCCATCAAGGCGGGAAGGCGGATGAACAGCACCCTGTCCCGCATCTGGGACCATATCTCCGGAGGACGAGGTCAGCGCTTCTACGGTCGTCAAACCGGGATCAACCCCAGGTTCCTGCTGCCCCATGATCACAGCTATTTCACCTATGTTGGCTCGTTGACGGAGCCCCCCTGCACCGAGGGCGTGGAGTGGTTCGTGCTCGCCAAGCCGCTGGAGGTGGATCGGAGCTACGTGCAGAGATTCCTTCGTGCAGTGGGTCCCAACGCGCGGCCCGTGCAGCCGCTGAACGGCCGTGCGGTGCTTGCCGCTTTTCGGCGCTAGGGATTTGCCGCTACCGTCCCGTATGGTTGCGGAATCTCGCGAAAATCGTTCGCTCTAGCATGAACCCGTCTTCCGATCTCGTCGCTATCGACGAGGCCCACGCGTGGCATCCCTACACCTCCACCATCGACCGGGATCCGGTCTATCCAGTCGCATCTGCACATGGTTGCCTGATCGAGCTCGCGGACGGGCGCACCCTGATCGACGGCATGTCGTCCTGGTGGTGTGCCATCCACGGTTACAACCATCCGGTGCTGAACCGGGCGGTCACGGACCAGCTCGGGCGGATGTCACACGTGATGTTCGGCGGGCTCACTCACGAGCCGGCCGTCCGGCTCGTGGAGCGGCTGGTGGCGCTGACGCCCGAGCCTTTGCAGCACGTCTTCCTCTGCGACTCGGGCTCGGTCTCGGTGGAAGTGGCCATCAAGATGGCCGTCCAGTACTGGCAAGCCAGGGGTGAGTCCGAGAAGCATCGCCTGTTGACCATCCGCTCCGGCTACCACGGGGACACCTTTGGTGCCATGTCCGTGTGCGATCCGGTCACCGGCATGCATCATCTGTTCTCCCGCGTCCTGACGCAGCAGCTCTTCGCCCCGGCGCCTGCCTGTGGGTTCGATCAGCCCTGCAGCGACGAAGACGTTGCGGAGCTCGCGTCCTTGCTGGCGGGGCATCGGCAGGAGCTTGCCGCCCTAATCCTGGAGCCCATCGTCCAGGGAGCGGGCGGGATGCGCTTTTATTCTCCAGGGTATCTGGCGCGGGTGCGTGCGCTCTGTGACCGCTATGGCGTTCTGCTCATCGCCGATGAGATTGCCACCGGATTCGGACGCAGCGGAAGGCTTTTCGCCTGCGAGCACGCGGGAATCGCGCCGGACATCATGACCGTCGGCAAGGCCCTTACCGGCGGATATCTGACTCTGGCTGCGACGCTGGCCAGTGCCGAGGTGGCCCGGACGATCTCGGCCGGTGATCCTGGTGTCTTCATGCACGGCCCGACCTTCATGGGCAATCCGCTCGCCTGCGCCGTAGCCAATGCCAGCATCGGGTTGCTGCTGTCAGCGGATTGGGAGGCCAACATCCGGCGTATCGAGCGCGTGCTCACCCGGGGGCTTGCCCCCTGTGCGGATCTGCCGGGAGTGGCGGACGTGCGGGTCCTGGGTGCAATCGGCGTGGTGGAGATGGAGCGTCCGGTGCCCATGCGGGGGATTCAGAGCCGCTTTGTAGAGCGCGGCGTCTGGGTGCGGCCCTTTGGCAAGCTGGTTTACCTGATGCCGCCGTACATCATTTCAGACGAGCAGCTCGATGTGCTCTGCTGCGCTACGGTGGAGACACTCGGCCGCTCGGGTGTCCAGTAGGCTGCCCGGCTTGCGTTTGACCCCGGAAATGGCGTTTAGCCGCGAATAAACGCAAATCAACGCGAATGCAATGAGGGGCTGGAGAACGAGGCCGCTCCGACCCGTTCTGCGGGGTCGGAGCGGCGCCGGGACTTACTCCGACTTCGCCTCGGGGGCGGGCTCGGCAGGTGCTGCCGCGCCCGTCTCACCGGCCTTGATGAGGTCGGGATTGAGCTCCAGGTCCGCTTTCTCGCGCAGCTCGGAGACATAGGCCGCGAGCGTATCGCGCTGCAGTGCCGCCGTCAGCTCTCCCTTGACCTCTTCGAGCGGGGGCGGCTCGCTCACCCTGGTCTCTTCCAGCAGGATGACGTGCCAGCCGAACTGGGTCTGAACCGGCTCGGTGGAGTGCTCGCCGGGCTTCAGCGCGGCGGTCGCATCGGTGAAAGGCTGAACCATCTGGCCGGTTCCGAACCAGGGTAGCTCGCCGCCATCCTTACCGGTCGGGCCGAGGGACTTGCTTTTCGCCAGCTCAGCGAATTCGGCCCCGCCCTTGAGCTCCTCGATCAGCTTCTTGCCCTCGTCTTCGGTCTTGACCAGTATGTGGCGGGCCTTGTACTCGGTGCCGTCCCCCTTGCCGAAACGTTCATCGTAAGCCTTTTTCAGATCCTCCTCGGATGGCTGGCGTGTCTTGGCTGCGTTCTGAATGGCGCCGCTGGATAACAGCTGAAGGCGCTGCAGCTCCAGTGCCGTGTCGAAGCCCGGTTCTTTGTCCAACCCCGCGTTCTTCGCGTCCTGTGCCGTCACCAGTATGTTGATGAACTCATTGAACGCCTGGTTCTGAAAGGCTGCAGTATTCGGGACGTTGGCTTGGCGCAGACGATCGGCGAAGAAGCGGCGGAAAAGGTCCAGCGAGATGTCCTGGCCGTTTACGGTAGCGATGGTGGTGTCGCCGCTCGGGGGCTCTGCGGCGGCCTTGTCTGCAGGCTTGTCCTCGGCCAAAAGCCCGCCGCTCGCCATCAGTGCGACGAGGCCCCAGATGTGAAAGATACGCTTGTTCATGTTTCTAGAGTGTCCTCTTGGTGGTGTAAGTGCTCGAACCTGAGAGAGTCCGATCGACTGCGAAACTAAGGTAAAGGCTTTATTCGGGAAAGACCTTGCGAAAGGGTTTTACGGTTACGTCAGCAAAGACATCCGCGGCCACGTAGGGATCGTCTGCTGCCCATGCCTGCGTGGAGGCGAGGTCGGGGAACTCGGCCACGATCAGCGATCCGGTGAAGCCTGCCTCCCCGGGGTCTTCGCTGTCGATTGCCGGGTGCGGGCCGGCCAGCAGCAGTCTGCCCGCGTCCTGGAGCGCTCGAAGTCGCTCCAAATGAGCCGGGCGTGCCTCGAGGCGGGCGCGCAGGCTACCCTCCTTGTCACGGGCGATGATGGCGTAATACACGTTAGTCGGTCTCCGCTGGATTATCGGGGTCCTGGATGTGCCGGGCCAGGTAGAAGGCCTGGGCGACGACGAAGGCGATCGTCAGGCCCATCATACCGAAGAGCTTGAAGTTGACCCAGGTTTCCTCGCTGGATTGGGCGCTCTTACAAAGATCGAGCAGCTCGCCTGAATAGGTCCCTGCACAGTTCGCCAGGTCGATCTCCGCCTGGCCCGCCGCGGCGATCAGTGCCTGCTCCGCGGTGAAAAATCCGTTTGCCACGTATAGGTTCGCCAGCCCGGAGAAAATGAAGAATGCCGTCCACAGGAGGTTCAGACGCCGCCAGATGTGGCCCGGCAGTTGGACCGCGTGGCTCATCATGCGTTCAACGAGCGGACGCTCACCGATGAAATGGCTCCCCAGGAAGACGGCGGCGAAGAGCCAGTTGACGATGGACGGCTTCCACATGATGAAGGTGCGGTCCTGAAGAACGATTGTGAGTCCCCCGAAGACGACGAGCAGGCCGAGGGTGACCAGGTGCATGGTCTCGGTTCGCCGGTGCCTGAGCCAGATCCAGCCCACCTGCAGGACCGAGGCGGCGATCGCTACGGCAGTGGCTACGTAAATGTCGTAGAGCTTGTAGGCGGCGAAGAAGAGCAGAACCGGGAAGAAGTCGATCAGGAGTTTCATGCGGGTTCTCGATAGGCGCTCGTTGCGCGGGTCCCTTTCTCGAAAGAGATTCAGTGGAGCACGCGTTGCCCGCACCACTGATCGTAGTAGCGTTGCATCAGGGCCCGAACCCGCGCCGGGTAGTTCAGCGCGTCCATCTGCTCCATGCCCTCGCGGAAGAAGCCGGGAGCCTCCTCCGGCAGGTGCTCTACCAGGGACTCGAACGCCTCCTCCATGAGCAGCGGCTGATGGCTGCGCGTCGCCACGATGGCGCGGTTGAGCAGCAGGACGCGCCAGGGCCGGGTCGGATCCGTGGACGCCGTGTCTTGCGAGACCTGCGGCTTGACCGCGTTCACAACCTCGGTCAGCAGGACGTAGAGCTGACCCAGCTCGGCGGGCTGGCTCAGGCGGTTGGCGACGCTCGCTGCGCCGTTGACCACGGGACCCAGGTATCCCAGCTCGCCCTCGCGCTGCGCAAACCAGCAAGCGAGCGGAAATGCGAGCTCTTCGATCGCGCGCGCCTGATGCGGCATTTGAAGCCGTCCGGCCAGGGCCGCCAGACGGGCCAGTAGGTCGATTCCGTGGTCGCCCAGGGAGCGAATGTCCAAAACTCCAAGCGGCGCTCCTGCGCCCGTCGACAAAGGAGACTGGGAATCCTCTTCGTGTGAGCGCAGGCCGTCGAGGAGATCGTTCAGGGCCTGCAGCAGTGCACGCGGGTCGGAATCCGCATCGCTGCCTTGGTCCTCGAACGCCTCCGTGAGCTCCTCCGAGTGCCGGCGGAGCTCTTCGTCGATGTAGGAGATGTCTACCGGCGGGATCATACGCGGGCGATTTTAGCAGCCCGCTCCACCGCCGTCTGCCCATGTCGTGTGCACACCGGTAGCTGAACAGAGCAACTAGCGGTTGGCGAATAGCCGTTAGCGCGTCTGTGTCCGAGAAAAAACTTCGCGGTTTCATATACTCAGCCGCTGAGCTGACCCTAACCCCCACCACCTGTTAATCACCAAGCTAATCGCTAACGGCTAAGCGCTGGTCGCTTGTTCCAGGAGAGCTTGTGCCACGGGAACTGCGCCTGACGTCGAGATCAGCGTCTACACCGGCGTCGGTCTGGCCTGTCGAATGGGTTAAAATACCCTGATGTCCCTGACATACGACCTCCACACCCACTCGACTGCCTCCGACGGTACATTGGCGCCGGCGCAATTGGTTGCGCGCGCCGCTGCCAACGGTGTCGATGTGCTTGCCCTGACCGATCATGACACCCTGGACGGTCTGGAAGAGGCGCAGAGGGCATCGGATGCCGCCGGTGTGACCTTGTTCCCCGGCGTCGAGATCTCGGTCTCCTGGGGAGGGCGGACAATCCACATCATCGGGCTCGGGATCGATTGCACCGACGAGATGCTGCGCAGCGGTTTGGCGGGTCTAACCGAATACCGGCGCTGGCGGGCCGCAGAGATCAGCCGGCGTCTGGCCAAGAGCGGGATCGAGGGTGCTCTGGAGGGCGCGCAGGCTCTCTCCAACGGGCGCATGATCGGGCGCACTCATTTTGCCCGCTTTTTGGTGCGTCAGGGGCATGCACAGAGCGTTCGGGATGTGTTCAAGCATTTTCTGGTCAAGGGCAAGCCCGGACATGTGGCAGGGGATTGGACCAGCCTGGAGGAGGCTGTTGCATGGATCTGCGATGCCGGCGGGCAGGCGGTCATCGCCCACCCGGCGCGTTACCGCTTTACCGCTGCCAAGCTGCGGCGGCTGATCGGCCTGTTCAAGGAGCAGGGCGGGGTCGGAATCGAGGTGGTTTCGGGCAGCCACGGCCGTGACGAGTGCCTGGTGTTTGCGCGTCACGCTCAGGAGCACGGGCTGCTGGCCTCAGCGGGCTCCGACTACCATGGGCCGGAGAATCCCTGGGTGGAGCTTGGCCGGTTGCCGCCGTTGCCAAGAGGCTGCAGGCCGATCTGGTCCGATTGGGAGGCGCAAGGCCCGCTCCGGGCCGCGTCCCGTTAACCTCCCGGGCCGAAGTACCCATGGCGCAGTTTTTCGAGATCCATCCGGAGAATCCGCAGCCCCGACTCATCCGGCGGTCGGTGGAAATCGTGCTGCAGGGCGGGGTGATCGTCTATCCCACCGACTCCTCCTATGCGCTGGGTTGCCAGATCGGCGAGAAGTCCGCCATGGAGCGCATCCGCCGTATCCGCGCACTGGACGGACAAGCACAACTTCACCCTGGTGTGCCGCGACCTGTCGGAGATCACCACCTATGCGCGGATCGACAATCAGGCATTCCGGCTGCTCAAGAGCCTCACCCCCGGCGCGTATACCTTCATCCATCAGGCGACCAAGCAGGTGCCGCGGCGTCTGCTCCATCCCAAGCGCAAGACCATCGGCATCCGAGTGCCGGACAACGTCATCTGTCTGGCTTTGCTCGGCGAGCTGGACCAGCCGATCCTGAGCACGACCCTGATGCTTCCCGGGGACGATATGCCCTTGACGGATCCCTACGACATGCGCGCGCTGTTGGACCGGCAGGTCGATCTGGTCATCGACGGTGGTTTTTGCGGCCTGGAGCCGACAACGGTCGTGGATATGACCGGCGAGGCGCCGGAGGTGATGCGGGTAGGGAAGGGGGATGCCTCGCTGTTCGAGGAATAACGAGCGCACCGCTATAATGCTGCGATGAATGCCTTGAACAGTATCCAAATGCTGGCCGTGATTGCGCTGCCCGTGCTCTTTGCCATTACGGTGCACGAGGCGGCACACGGTTGGATGGCTGCTCGTCTCGGCGACGGCACGGCGAAGATGCTGGGACGCGTAACGCTCAATCCCCTCAAGCATATCGATCTCGTCGGCACCCTGCTCGTCCCCATAGCGACCTTTCTGTTCACCGGTTTTCTCTTCGGCTGGGCCAAGCCGGTGCCGATCAATGGACGCAATCTTCACCATCCCCGCCGCGACATGGCGCTGGTGGCCCTGGCGGGTCCCGCCGCGAACCTGGTGATGGCCGTGCTTTGGGGCTTGGTGGTGCAGGTCGGGCTCTCGCTTTGGGATGCCTCCCAGTGGCTCGCCCTGCCGTTGGTCTACATGGGTGCGGCGGGCGTGCTCATCAACGTGATCCTGATGGTGCTGAACCTGTTTCCTTTGCTTCCGCTCGACGGCGGTCGGGTGCTCAATGCGCTGCTGCCGCCCGCTTGGTCCGCGAATTTTTCGAGGTTGGAGCCCTATGGCCTGATTATTTTGGTGGCTTTGCTCGTCACCGGCCTGCTCGGTGCCGTGCTGTCGCCGGTGATCAGCGGGACCATCGGTCTCATGCCGGGCGCGAACGTCGTCAAAGAGATCTTTTTCGGCTAATCGCTTTAGGCAGATCCATATTGAACACCGCTTCCCCCCCGAACAATCCGTGTCCTGTCCGGCATGCGGCCCACCGGGCGCCTGCACCTGGGTCACTATCACGGGGTGCTGAAGAACTGGGTGGAGCTGCAGCACGAGTACGAGTGCTTCTTTTTCGTCGCCGACTGGCATGCCCTGACCACCCACTACGACGATCCGACCGATCATCCCCGAGAGCGTCTGGGACATGGTGATCGACTGGCTGGCCGCCGGCATCGACCCGGGCTCGGCGACCCTGTTCATCCAGTCGCGGGTGCCGGAGCACGCCGAGCTGCACCTGCTGCTGTCCATGATCACGCCCCTGGGCTGGCTGGAGCGGGTGCCCAGCTACAAGGACCAGCAGGAGAAGCTCAAGGAGAAGGACCTGGCCACCTACGGTTTTCTCGGCTATCCGCTGCTGCAGAGCGCCGACATCCTGATCTACAAGGCCGGTCAGGTGCCGGTGGGCGAGGACCAGGTGGCCCACGTGGAGCTCACCCGCGAGATGGCGCGCCGCTTCAACCACATCTACGGCCGCGAGCCCGACTTCGAGGAGAAGGCCGAGCAGGCCCGGAAGAAGATGGGCAAGAAGAACGCCAAGCTGTTCAGCAAGCTGCGCAAGGCCTACAAGGAGCAGGGCGACCAGGAGGCCCTGGAAGCGGCCCGAGCCCTGCTCGAGAGCCAGCAGAACATCACCATGGCGGACCGCGAGCGCCTGTTCGGTTACCTGGAGGGCGGCGGCCGGGTCATCCTGCCGGAGCCCCAGCCGTTGCTGACCAAGGCATCCAAGATGCCCGGCCTGGACGGGCAGAAGATGTCCAAGTCCTACGGCAACACCATTGCGCTGCGGGATGACCCGGACGAGGTCGAGCAGATCCCTGCGGACCATGCCCACGGACCCGCAGCGGGTGCGGCGCAAGATCCGGGCGATCCGGATAAGTGTCCGGTGTGGCAGCTCCACGAGGTCTACTCGGACGAGGAGACCAAATCCTGGGTCAGGAGGGCTGCCGCTCCGCCGGCATCGGCTGTCTGGAGTGCAAGCAGCCGGTCATCGACGCGGTGCTCGACGAACTGCAGCCCGATCCAAGAGCGGGCACGCGAGCTGGAGCGGCAGCCGGACATGGTGCGCAACATCATCGACGACGGCTGCGAGGCGGCGCGGGACGTGGCGCGGGAGACCATGGAAGAGGTGCGGCACGCCATGTCGCTGGTGTTCCGTTGACGGGGGAGACTTCCCGCACAGAGGCCAACCCGCCCGAAGCCGGCCCCCCCGAGCTTGGTGAAAAGGCGCCCATGCAGCAGGAGATGCCCTTCGCCGTAGTGCAGGGCGCGCCGATGCTCACGTTGCCCCGGGACCTCTACATCCCGCCCGATGCCCTGGAGGTCTTCCTCGATGCCTTCGAGGGCCCGCTGGACCTGCTGCTCTACCTGATCAAGCGCCAGAACCTGGACATCCTGGACATCCCCATCGCCGAGATCACCGAGCAGTACATGGAGTACGTCGAGCTGATGAAGGACCTGCGCCTGGAGCTGGCGGCGGAGTACCTGGTGATGGCCGCCATGCTGGCCGAGATCAAGTCGCGCATGCTGCTGCCGCGGCCCACCGAGGACGAGGACGAGGAGGATCCGCGGGCCGAGCTGGTGCGCCGGCTGCAGGAGTACGAGCGCTTCAAGAAGGCGGCCGTGGACCTGGACGAGTTGCCGCGGCTGGAGCGCGACGTCTTTCCTGCTCAGACCGAGGTTCCACCCGGACACGTGCGCCGGCTGCCTCCCGTCGGTGGACCTGCGCGAGGTGTTGCTGGCCCTGCGTGACGTGATGGCGCGGGCGGATCTCTTCACCAGTCACCGCATCGAGAAGGAGTCCCTGTCCCTGCGCGAGCGCATGGCCACCGTGCTGGAGCGGGTGCGCGGAGAGGGCTTTGTCCCCTTTGTTCACCTGTTCGAGCTGCGGGAGGGTCGAGCAGGTGTGGTTGTCACCTTCCTGGCCCTGCTTGAGCTCATCAAGGGGGCCTCGATCGAGCTGGTGCAGTCAGAGCCCTTCGCTCCCATCCATGTGCGTCTGCGGGGGGATGAGGCGTGAGCGGGACGCCTGCGCTGAAGCAGATCGTCGAGGGGGCCCTGCTGGCGGCCGGCGGTCCACTGACCCTGGATCACCTGCTCGGTCTCTTCCCCGACGAGGAACGGCCGAGCCGGGATGAGGTGTTGGACGCTCTCTCGTCCTTGGAACGTGACTATCAGGGTCGTGGCATCGAGCTGGTTCAGGTAGCGGGCGGTTACCGGGTGCAGGTGCGCAAGGAGACAGCGCCCTGGGTGGCTCGTCTGTGGGACGAGAAGCCGGCCCGCTATTCCCGTGCCCTGCTCGAGACCCTGGCCCTGGTCGCCTACCGTCAACCCATCACCCGCGGCGAGATCGAGGACATCCGCGGTGTTGCGGTCAGCACCAACATCGTCAAGACGCTGACCGAGCGCGAATGGATTCGCGTCGTAGGCCACCGGGACGTCCCCGGCCGGCCGGCCCTGTACGCCACCACCCGCAAGTTTTTGGACTATTTCGGGCTGCGCTCCCTGAACGATCTGCCCACGCTGGCGGAGATCCGTGACCCCGAGTTTCTCGGCGATGACCTGGACCTCGGGGAACCCGAGGACCCGGCCGAAGCGCTCATCGAGATTCCGGCTGTGTTTCCAGCGCCCGAGGGCCCGGACGCCGGGTCCGAGGATGGGATCGACGCCGAAGCGGAGCGTGGCGGTGAGTAGGCGCCTGTCCGATTTACGACTGTCCTACTGCGGCTAACCCCTGAGGACCTTCACCGTTGCGCACCAAACGCCCATCGTCCCCGTCCGGCTCGACTCCGGAAGCTGTTCGGTTGCAGAAGGCGCTGGCGGATGCCGGTTTCGGCTCACGCCGCGAGATCGAGGGCTGGATCCGGGACGGCCGGGTGCGCATCAATGGCAAGCAGGCGAAGCTCGGGGATCGGATCACCTCGGCGGATCACGTGCGGGTCGATGGCAAGGAGGTCAAGCGCGGGCCGGCGCGTATGCGAGAGCTCCGTGTCATCGCCTACAACAAGCCGGAAGGGGAGTTGGTGACCCGCCACGACCCCGAGGGTCGGCGCACCGTATTCAGCCGCCTGCCACGGCTCAAGGGCGGCCGCTGGATTGCCGTCGGCCGATTGGACATCAACACCGCGGGTCTGCTTTTGCTGACCAACGATGGTGAGCTGGCAAACAGGCTTATGCACCCCTCCCGAGAGGTCGAGCGGGAATACGCCGTGCGTATCCTGGGCGAGGTACGGGAGGAAGCCTTCGTGCTTCTCACCCATGGGGTCGAGCTCGAAGATGGCCCGGCGCGCTTCGAGGAGATCGTCGAATCCGGGGGCGATGGAGCGAATCGATGGTTCCACGTTCTGCTGCGCGAGGGTCGCAACCGGGAGGTTCGGCGTCTGTGGGAGGCTGCCGGTTGCCGAGTGAGCCGGCTCAAGCGTGTGCGATTCGGCAACGTCATCCTGGGACCGCGGGTTTTTGTTGGTCACTGGCGGGACCTTACTGCAGAGGAGCTGAGCGGGTTGCTCGAGCTGGCTGGGATGGAGAAGCGACAGCCGATCAAGCACGGCCCGGGCAAGCACAAGCAGCGGAACGCCGAGCGCCGGTCCGAGGAGGACGCGTCGCCCTCGAGGCCCTGGGAGGATGCTGCTTCCCGCAGATCCGGGAGCTCCGGGCCGAAGAAATCGCCCGCGAACGTATCAAGGCGCAAAGACCGAAACGAAAAAAGAAAGTAGGACGCACAGGGGGACGCGAACCGAATCTTTAGGGTCACGCGTAAGTCCGGGATACGCCGCGCGCGATCCTCAGTGACCGATGCGCTTACAGTACGCCGCCGCGGTTCGCCCTCTGTTAGAATCGCTGGCCTTGTTCATCACCGCCCGGATATCCGACCTGCCATGACTGTTCGCACCAGATTCGCCCCTTCGCCCACCGGTTATCTGCACGTGGGGGGAGCGCGAACGGCGCTCTTTTCCTATCTCTTCGCACGCAAGCACGGCGGGACCTTTGTCCTTCGCATCGAGGACACGGACCTGGAGCGCTCCAATGCCGAATCGGTGAACGCAATCCTGGAGGGCATGACCTGGCTGGGGCTTGAGTACGACGAGGGGCCCTTTTACCAGACTAAGCGTTTCGACCGCTACAACCAGGTCATCGATGACTTGATGGACAAGGGGCTGGCCTACCGCTGCGACTGCTCCAAGGAGCGGCTGGACACCCTGCGCGAGGAGCAGATGGCGAAGAAGGATAAGCCACGCTACGACGGCCACTGCCGCCACCGAGAGATCGACCCCGAGATGCCGCACGTGGTCCGATTCCTCAATTCGGATGACGGGGACGTGCTGGTGGACGACTTGGTTCGCGGCCGGGTGGTTTTCAGCAACGAGGAGCTGGACGACCTCATCATCCGCCGCAGCGACGGCTCCCCAACCTACAACCTGACCGTTGTCGTTGACGACTGGGACATGGGGATCACGCACGTCATCCGCGGTGACGATCACGTCAACAACACCCCGCGCCAGGTGAATATCCTGCGTGCCCTCGGCCAGGAGCCCCCGCAGTACGCCCACGTACCCATGATCCTGGGGGACGACGGGGCACGACTGTCCAAGCGCCACGGTGCGGTGAGCGTCATCGCGTACCGGGAGCAGGGCTACCTGCCCGAGGCGCTGCTGAACTACCTGGTGCGCCTGGGCTGGTCCCACGGCGACCAGGAGATCTTCTCCCTGGACGAGATGGTGGAGCTTTTCGACATCGACCAAGTCAACAAGGCCGCCTCCAGCTTCAACACCGAGAAGCTGGATTGGCTCAATCAGCACTACATACAGCACGGCGATCCGAAGCGCATCGCGCACCTGCTCAGTCCCCACCTGGGCAGCTTGGGTATAGACCCCGCCACCGGGCCGGATCTGGTGGACGTGGTACAGGCCCAGCAGGCGCGGGCCAAGACCCTCGTGGAACTGGCGGCGATCAGCGCCTTCCTCTACCGGGACTTCGACGACTACGACGAGGCAGCGGCCAAGAAGCACCTGCGCCCGGCGGCGAAGGACGCGTTGGTGAAGCTCCGCGATCAGCTCGACATGCTAGCCCTGGATGACTGGGAGCCGGCGACCCTGGAGTACACGGTGGAGCGGGTCGCACAGGAACTGGATACCAAGATGGGCAAGGTGGCCCAGCCCCTGCGCGTGGCGGTGGTGGGCCGCGCCGCCTCGCCAGGTATCGACGTGACCCTGCGATTGGTGGGAAAGGAAGCAACTCTGCGCCGTATCGACAAGGCCCTGGAGTTCATTGGTAAGCGTGAGAAGTAGCAACTTGATGGGCCGATGAAAGGCGCCCTTGGCACAGTGAACCTGGAGATTCCGCGCCGTCGGTTGGCCGTCCGTTGTCGGGCGGGAGACAATCGAACGGATCTGCCAGAAATCAATGGGTTACTCTAATGTTTCATGGGAGTCTACAGAAGGAAATGGACCACAACGGGCACGAAGAGCACGAAAGATTTCGCGAACGTCTTCGTATCCTTCGTGCTCTTCGTGGTAGAAAAAGGGTGATTCCCAAGTGCATCCTGCGGGCAGAGCGACGGGTTTGTGCTCAGCAGACTATCGCGGAGGCATCATCCCCGGATGGGGCTGTCTGCTCCGCGGGGCATAGCCCGGCGGATACTGAGGCATCTGCGGCGGGTTAAAGCCCGGCGGCATCCGGCGCGTATGCCAGCGCGATAGGGCGAAGCAGGCCTTCTGCTGCTCGGGTGTCATATTCCCGATAGTGTCGAAGATGCGTTTCTGCTCTTCGGGGTCCACCATCGCCATAGGCGGCGCGGGAACGGGCGGCGGCGTAAGTGCCGCATCGGATGGGGGCGCCTGTATCGCAATCCCTCGGGCTTTCATCCGTTCCTGCATCTCCTCAAAGCTCAGCCACTGGGGGCTCTCTGTCCAGGGCGTGGCCGGCGGCATCTCGAAGCCGTAGCTTGCCGCCTGCTCCCGCAACTCCTCGTGGCGCTTTTGCAGCTCCGCCAAGTGGGCAGCCCGCCGTTGCTCCATCGCCTCGCGGGCGGCTTGGCCCGGATGCTGGGCCGGAGCCGCAGGAGTTGCAGCAGGCTGCTCCGCGGGTGCGGCGGCGTGCGCCGCTTCCTGCTTTGTATCCTCTGCGAGTGAGGGTTGGCCCAGCCCCAGTGCGAGAGCGGCGGCGGACAGGCTCGCCGACAGTTTGGTCATTTGGGTTGCGGTCATCGATCGCCTCCTCTTCTGTTGTGGTTTGACTTGTCTACTTCTAAATAATGGATCGCCGATCAGGATGCCTCCGAGAGCCCGTAGCGGCGGATGAGCCGGTAGATATTGCGCTCACTGACGTCGAGCACCTCGGCGACCTTGGCCCGGTGGCCGGAGAACTTGCCCAGCTGCATGCGCAGGTATTCCGCCTGCAATTCCTCCAGCGTGGGGTCGTGGTCGAAGCTCATCGTAACTCTTATGTTACTGCGGTTTCCGTTGGTACCGGACGCCAGGTGCTCGGGGCGGATGGTGCTGGTGTCCCGAGACAAGATTATGGCCCTTTCCACTACGTTCTTTAGCTCGCGCACGTTGCCGGGCCAGTCGTAGGAGGTAAGCCGCCGGATCGCCTCGTTGGAGATGCGTTTGTTGATCCGGCGCGAGAAGTTGTGGTTCTGAATGAAGTGCGTCGCAAGGTAGGGGATGTCGTCCCGCCGCTCGCGCAAAGGTGGCGTGTCGATGACGAAGGCGCTCAAGCGGTAGTAGAGGTCCGAGCGGAACTCGCCGCTCTTGCTCAGGGCCTCCAGATCCCGATTGGTGGCGGCTACTACCCGGATGTTGGCCTGTAGGTCCTTGGTGCCGCCGAGACGGCGGAAAATGCCGGTCTCAAGCATTCGTAACAGCTTGGACTGAATGGTGGGATCGATCTCGCCGATCTCGTCCAGAAAAAGGGTGCCGCCTTCGGCGCCCTCGATCAGTCCCCGTTTCTGCTTGTCCGCGCTGGTGAAGGCTCCCTTTTCGTGACCGAATAGCTCGGACTCGAACAGCTTCTCCTGCAGGGTGCAGCAGTCCACGGCGACGAAGTTGCGCTTGGCGCGCCCGCTGCTCTCGTGGATCGCCCGCGCGACCAGTTCCTTTCCCGTGCCGCTCTCGCCCTGGATCAACACGGTGATGTCCGTCGGCGCGACCGCCGCGATCGTCTCCTTGACCCGCAGCAAGGGGGCGCTTACGCCGATCATGAAGCGCCCCGTACCCTCTTTTGCCTGCAGCCGTTGGCGGCAGAATTTGTGGTCGCTGCGCAAGGCCGCATCGTCCAAGGCGCGTTGCACAACCAGCGACAACTCTTCGGGGCTTGCGGGCTTGAGAAGATACTCGAAGGCTCCCGCTTTCATGGCCGCTACCGCATCGCGCACTGATCCGTAGGCGGTCAGCACCACCACCGGTTGCGCCTTGACCAGGTCGGGCAGGCGTTCAAGGCTGTCGCCGTCGGGAAGCCTGACGTCCATGATGACCAAATGAGGCTCTTGGCTGGTCAGGAACGCATCGGCGTCCCGCCATGTCTTTACACCTGTCACGTCGTAACCTTGGTCGTCGAGCTGCTTGACGATCAATCGGTTGAGAACCGCATCGTCTTCGATGATCAGGATCTGTTTTTTCATTTCACCCACGCTTCATATCTCCAGGTCCGCGTCAGGGAAGCTGACGGTAACCCGGCTTCCGTGTCCCTGCTCGCCGTTTACCGAGATGGTTCCCTGATGGTTCTCGACGATGCTCTTGGTGATCGAGAGTCCCAGCCCCGTTCCGCGGATACCATCGGCTCTGCGGCTGAAGAAGGGCTCGAAGACCCTGGCGCGGTCCCGCGGGTCGATTCCGACGCCGGTGTCGTCGAAGATGATTCTGATCCTGCCGTCCGCGCGTTGGCAGCGGACCGTCAGGGTGCCACCCCTCGGCATCGCGTGACAGGCGTTCTGGGCGAGGTTCAGGGTCACCATCCGGACATCGCTGTCGGTGGCAAGGATACGCAGCGGCGCGTCTTCAGTACACAGGCGGATGCTTACGGAACGGGTTTCAGCCTCCCAGCGCAACAGCTTCAGGGTCTCGTCCGCGACCCGGTCGACGTCCACGAGTTCCTGCTGCTCCGGAGGCGGGACGCTGAGCTTGAGCAGTCGCTCCGTTATCTGGCTGCATTTCTCCACTTCCTGGTCCACCAGCGCAAGGTATTCGGACACTTGGGCGCAGTTCGGCTGCTCGGCGGCGTTGGCCTGCTCGGCTGCGTGCAGGGCCATCCGGACCGCAGCCAGGGGGTTGTGGATCTCATGGGCCACTCCAGCGGCGAGCCGGCCGAGCTCCGAGAGCTTCTGCTCGTGGGAGAACTTCACTTCCTGTGCAAGATCACGGATCGACTCGATGACGAGCAATTGTTCCTGTCCCTTTTGAGTCACGCGCATCGGCGCCGCGTACAGCTCCACGTCCAGCGTGCCGCCGTCCAATCTCTGGTGGCGGTGCACCGCTCGTAGAGGCTCACCGGTCCTTTGGATCTCCTTCAACGGGCAGGTAATCAGGGTTTGAGGGCAGGGATTCGATCGGGCGTGAGTTGCCGCGTAGCAGCGATCCGGAAGGTCCCCGTCCGCATCGAGTCCGATCTGGCCCCGGTAGGTCGCGTTCGACAGCAGGACTCTGTAGTCGGCATCGATGACGCGAATGCCGTCGGGGATGGCGTCGATGAGTTGCTGCAGGAATTTCTCCTTGTCTTGCAGCTCGGCAATCTTATCCTGCAGGCTTGCCGCCATCTGGTTGAATGTCCGGCCCAGGACGGCGAGCTCGTCACTTCCCGTTAGAGCGGTGCGTGCGCCGAGGTCACCCTCGGAAAGGCGTCGACTCGCGTTGGACAGGTGCTGCACGGGCCGAATCACGAACCGGTGAATGAACCACCAACCCCCGGCGAGGTTGATGAGAACAATGAGCGCGCCTGCACTCATGAGCAACAGGGTCGTCGTGTGCGCCTGATGCTGCAGGGGACCTCCATCGAAATCCACAAACAGCATGCCGTTGATCGGGTTCTGGTCCATAGGGCCATGGCATTCCTGACAGGGAGGCTTGTTGTGGACGGGGATGATGCTGCGCAGAACGGGGCGATCCGTCAGCATCGGCCATGAGCAGGGTGGTGGGCTCGTCTAGCAGATCACCGCCCACTGGCATCTGTTTGCCCAAGTCATCTGGGTGACTTGCGAAATGAACCTCGCCCTTCGGGTTTGAAATTGCGACATCGAGTATGCCGGGTTCGGCTCCGAGGCGGTTCACGATGTCCCGCAAGCCTTCGAGGTCGCGCTTGAGCATTGCGTTCTCCAGGGAAGTCTGGAGCAGGCGCGTGACTTGGGCGGCGGCGTCGGAACGCTCCTGCTCAAGCTGGGCGCGGTAAAGGCTGACGAACAGTACGAGAAAGGCGAGGGAGCTGACGAGCAGTCCCGCCACGGTGCCAACGGCGAACTTTCGGTTCAGGCCTTTATCGATCCACTGCATGGGATGCTCCGACATCTGATGCGCGTCGGCTCTTGAGCCTTCTGTATGTCTGTTGAGCGGCGGGGCTAAATACTTACTATGGATGTTATCCGAGCCCCGCTCGCTTGTACTGCCAATTTGGCAGTCTGTGGTGCCGGCTGCGGGCCTTGCCTGCTGCAGGGGGCGAACGGTCGAGCATTCAACATGAGGGGGAGTTTTTGCCGAGGATTCCCCCTATGACAGCCTGGCAGGATGGCGTCCGCGTCTCGCGTTTCCTCCCACCATTTCCGTGAACACCGACCAGCTTGTTCGGTTAACTCTATGAATATCTGCGAATAGCTTGCTGAGTGCGAATCCGCTCGTCCAGGACAGGCACCCGGCCGGGTATGCCACCGCAGAGGCTCGAAGGTCCCGGCTCGTGACAATTCGTCAGGTTGGCGCCGCTGCTTTTCCTCAGTTTAACAGTTGGTTATTCAGGAAAATTAGGAGTAAAAACAGGTAGAAGAGACGCTTTTCTATATGCTGGCTCGATCTGTGCTTGCTCTTCTAGGCGCTAGGGGTCCTAGTAGGCGGTTGCTGTCGATTGCTGTTCTATCCGGAGAACGGAAGGCGACTTCAGGCAGGGCTGTTCACGCGTTTTCCGAATGGAGGTTATCCGAATGAGAGCCAAGACCTTGATAACGGCCGTGCTTATCGGCGTTACCCTGTCTGGATGGGGGTGCATGGTTTCTGCCGAGGGCGGGTTCCCGATTGCCGGCACTCAGCCGTCCCAGCGGCCGCAGGGGGCGCCAGTGATCCTGGACGTGCAGCGGAAGCCGGATTGGTACCAACAGGCGCTGACCGGTGTAAGCCAGCCATATCCGAACAGCCTCAGATTCCTTGAGAATCAGGGAAACTGGTACACCCCGTTCAACCATCCGGGAATGCCTGGCCGTTATGACATTCGCGGGTGGTATGGCCAATGATCCGATTTTGGCCAACCCGAGTATTTGAGATCCACGTGGAGGATGACTGAATGAAGACGAATACGATGAGGTTTAAGAAAGCTGCCGTCGCTGCGGTTGTCAGCATAACGCTGGCCGGAAGCGGCGCGGCGGCTGCTGGTATGTCCGGCATGGGCATGGGCGGCATGTCCGGAATGGGCATGGGCGGCGGTATGTCCGGCATGGGCATGGGCGGCATGTCCGGAATGGGCATGGGCGGTATGTCCGGCATGGGGCATGCGGCGGCATGTCCGGGCATGGGCGGATGTCCGGCATGGGCATGTCCGGCATGGGCATGGGCGGTATGTCCGGCATGGGTGGAATGTCCGGAATGGGCGGTTACTTCAGAATCACCCCGGAGGGTCAGATTTATTTCTATCCCGCAACTGGCATGGGTGGCATGTCCGGCATGGGCGGCATGAGCGGAATGTCCGGCATGGGAGGTATGGGAGGTATGGGAGGTATGTCCGGAATGGGCATGGGCGGCATGTCCGGAATGGGCGGTATGGGCGGCATGTCCGGCATGGGCGGTATGGGCGGCATGGGCGGCATGGGCGGTATGTCCGGAGGTATGGGCGGCATGTGGCATGCGGCATGGGCGGCATGTCCGGCATGGGTGGCATGTCCGGCATGGGCGGCATGTCCGGCATGGGCGGCATGTCCGGCATGGGCGGAATGTCCGGCATGGGTATGGGCGGCATGTCCGGCATGGGCATGGGTGGAATGTCCGGCATGGGCATGGGCGGTATGTCCGGCATGGGTGGAATGTCCGGAATGGGCGGTTACTTCAGAATCACCCCGGAGGGTCAGATTTATTTCTATCCCGCAGCTGGCATGTCCGGGATGGGCATGGGTGGAATGTCCGGTATGGGCGGCATGAGCGGAATGTCCGGTATGGGCGGCATGAGCGGAATGTCCGGCATGGGCGGCATGGGCGGTATGTCCGGAATGGGCATGGGCGGTATGTCCGGAATGGGCATGGGCGGACATGGTGGCATCGGAATGGGCTATGGGCGGCATGTCCGGCATGGGCATGGGCGGCATGTCCGGTTGGAATCCGCCTTCCAAGTAACGAATTTGTCCTAACGACAAGAACGACTAAACATTGCTCCAGCACATGGAAGTGCTGCTTTTCTGGCGCAAGAATGATGTCCAACAGGCCGGACCAGACAGAGAGAGGAGCCTCTTCATGATAAGAACCAGCCTTTTCGCACTGATTTTAATTCCGGTCTGGGGGGCGGTAGTTCTCCAACGCCCAAGCCGCAGAGCGAGCTTAGCTACCAGGACGCCCGGTGGCATCCCCTGCATTTCAAGCCAGCCATTGACGAGGCGACGAACGAGCAGTGCCTCGAGTGCCACAAAGAAATCCTCGAGCGCCGCGTTTCGGAGACTTCTCCCGCAGGCGTCACGGCCGCGCAGGCGCTGGCCTGGTATCAAACGCTGGGTACCTATCAGGGAGAGCAGGAAACCATGCACCGGCGCCACCTGGTTACCGACTACGCAAACCAGGTGATGGACATGAAATGCAACACCTGCCATCAAGGCAACGATCCCCGAGAGGAGACAGCCATGTCTCACGCCGGTGGTGACGCGAGCCTGACGCAGCGCAAGCATGTTGATCCGAACACCTGCTTGATGTGTCACGGACAGTTTTCCTATCAGAACATGGGCGTCCCCGGGCCTTGGCCTGAGTTCGGAGCAGCCTTCCAGAACAATTGCCTGCTTTGCCACGTCACTTTCCGGACCAACCGGCATCAGGTCAACTATCTGAAGCCAGACGCCATCGAGGCGCTTGCAAAAGAAGACGCGGATGTCTGCTACGGCTGTCATGGCGGTCGCGCCTGGTATCGGATCGGCTTTCCCTATCCCCGTCACGCATGGCCCGGGATGGTCGAGGCCGTGCCGGATTGGGCCAAGGACCGTCCAGCCGAGTCCGAAGCCCGATTCCTGGTCGGGGTTTCCAAGCCGAAAACGGAACAGCAACCTGCCGAGTAGGGGGCAGTCATTGATGAAAGAGCAAAAAGATTTCTCGTTTCTCGACTCCCGTCTGAATGTCACGCGGCGGTCGTTTCTGAAGTCGACCGCGGCTGGCGCGGCGGCCATCGGTTCGGGCGGACTGGTCAAGACGAAGGACGCCAAGGCTTTTGCCTATGAGCCTTATCCGCGGGACGACGACCTGGAGACGGTCGTCACCAGCTGCGCCCATAACTGCGGCTCCCGGCATATGCTGGTCGCCCACAAGAAGGGTGACGTGATCGTGCGCCTGTCCACGGACGACGGGCGATACCAAGAGAACGGCGAGTTCGGCAAGGACACGGAGGCAGAGCCCCAGCTGCGCGGCTGTCTGCGCGGACGGTCCTATCGGCAACGGCTTTACTCTGCCGAACGGCTGCTCTACCCGATGGGAAGGGTCGGTAAACGGGGCGAGGGCAAGTTCAAGCGCATCAGCTGGGACGAGGCGCTGAACCACGTCGCCGACAAGATGATCGACATCAAGAACAAATACGGCTCCACGGCCCTGCTCGACCAGAGCTACGCCGGCGCCTCCTACGGCGTTTTGCACAAATCCGATCAGATCGAGGGTCTGTTGGCCCGATTCCTGGGGATGTTCGGGTGCCGCACCAGCTCCTGGTCGGTCCCCTCTTACCAGGGTACGACCACCAGCTCCCTCTGGACCTTCGGTACCACGGTGGACGGCAATGAGGACGACGCCTTCGCGCACGCCAAGCTGATCATCATGTGGGGCTGGAATCCGGCCTACACCTTCCATGGCGGCAACACCTTCTACTACATGCGTTTGGCCAAGCAGCGGGGTTGCAAGTTCGTTCTGATTGATCCCCAGTACACGGACTCCGCCGCAACCTACGACGCCTGGTGGATCCCGATCCGTCCCAACACGGACGCCGCCATGCTGGCTGGCATGGCCCACTATATCTTCGCCAATAATCTGCAGGACCAGGAGTTCATCGACAAGTTCTGTCAGGGGATGGACGCGGGGACCATGCCGGATTGGGCCGCGAATTCGCCCAACGGAAAAGAGAGCTTCAAGGACTACATCCTCGGCACCTACGGACGGAACGCCGAAGATCGCCGGAATGGGCGGAGCGGATCTGCGGCGTTTCGGCGGCGGACATCAGCGAAGCTGGCCGACATGTACGCCCGCACCAAGCCGGCCGCGCTCAAGGCCTCCTGGGCACCGGGCCGCAACGCCTACGGCGAGCAGTACAATCGCATGGCGGCGGCGGTGCAGGCCATGACCGGCAACATCGGCAAGCTCGGTGGCTGTGCCGAGGGTGTCGGCAAGGGCTGGCACTCCGAAGCGGTAGCCTATCCCTACGACCAATACGCGAACATCTGGTTTGCCTCCATCAAGTCGGACCGCTGGGCGCACATCGTGCTCAACTACCCGAACGTCACCCGCGAGGAGGCGGGGCTGTGGCCGCGCGACGATCAATTGGACGGCGTGATCCCCAACATCAAGGGCATCTTCTGGCAGGGCTCCGATTGGTTCAATCAGCTCACCAACATCAACAAGGAACATCGAGGCCATCGAGAAGCTCGAGCTGGTGGTGTGCATGGACTCCACCATCACGCCGTCCGGCCTGTACGCCGATGTGCTGCTGCCGGTCTCGACCCATTTCGAGCGCCACGATGTGGCATTGCCCTGGTACAAGGGGCATTACTACATCCACCGCCCGAAGGTCATCGAGCCTATGGGCGAGTCCAAGACCGATTTCCAGATCTTTACCGAGCTGGCCTATCGCTTGGGCCAGAAGACCGGCGTTGGAGACACGTTCGGCAAGAACTTCAATCCCCGTGCGGACCGCAGCTACTGGCTCAATCCGGACTCGGTGGACGAGGCCTATCTGCACCACTGGTGGGACCACCAGGTCAAGCATCACCAGAACGTGGACATGCCTTGGGAGGAGTTCAAGGCGAAGGGTGTCTACAAGTTCGTCTACGACGAGCCCCACGTGGCTTTCCGCGAGCAGATCGAGCAGGGCAAGCCGTTCAAGACGCCGTCGGGCAAGATCGAGATCCTGTGCACGCCCGCTGGCACAGACGGTGGACTGGACCCGGACCCGCTACGGCTACCACGTGCCCTCCATTCCGAAGTGGATCGAGCCCTGGGAGTCCCTCAATCAGCCCGAAGACGTCCAAGTATCCGTTCCATCTGATGTCGCCGCACCCGCGCTGGCGCACCCATTCGATCTTCAACAACTGCTCCTGGCTGCGCGAGACCTACGAGCAGGAGGTCACGATCAACGCCTCCGATGCCAAGAAGCTGGGTATCAAGACCGGCGACACGGTGGAGGTGTGGAACGACCGCGGCAAGGTCGTGGTGCCGGTGTACGTCACCGAACGGGTGATGCCCGGGGTTGCGGTGCTGCACGAGGGTGCCTGGATGGATCTGGACGAGAACGGTGTAGACCGATCCGGCAATCCCGACATGCTGACCCTGGACGAGCCGAGTCCCGCAGGTGCCTTCGCCTACAACACGATCTTGTGCAACATGCGCAAGACGGACCTGGAGCACCGGCCCGGTTGGGACAAGCTCGGGACATCCCGCTCCCACGTCTTCCGGCGTGATCTTGTGACAGGTTCGGAGGATCGATCCATGGCTGAAACAAAAGACAAAGCAAAGATCAAAGAGGCCGTCAAGCGCCGGAAGCTCGAGAGTCTACAAGCCGGTCGTGCCCGACATGCAGCTTGGGTTCGTGCACAACAACGTGGACTGTATCGGCTGCCGTGCCTGCGAGATCGCCTGCAAGGACAAGAACGGCCTGCCGCCGGGGCCGCGCTTCCGCCGGGTGCAGTACATTGAGGGGGGAATCTTCCCCGACGTCTACGCCTACAAGGTCAACACGTCCTGCAATCACTGCGCCGAGCCTGCCTGCCTGCCGACCTGTCCGACCGGTGCGATCTGGAAGCGCCAGGACAACGGCATCGTCGATATCGATTCGACCCTGTGCATCGGTTGCCGCCGCTGCGAGGCGGCCTGTCCCTATGGTGCGCCCCAGTTCATCCCGGAGCAGAACATCGTCTCCAAGTGCAACCTGTGCGTGGACGAGATCGAGGCCGGGCGCAAGCCCTACTGCGTGATGGCCTGCATGATGCGGGTGCTGGACGTCGGTCCCATCGACAAGCTGCGGGAGAATCAGTACGAGACCAAGGCCATCGGTCCGCAGGAGGTACCGGTACGCGCGGTCAAGAATTTCGCCAATCCCGAGCTGACCAATCCGTCCATCGTGTTCGTGCCCCACAGCAAGGGCAAGGTCGAATGATGGACCCGATCCCGGATCAGGATAGGGGGGGGACGGCCCCCCTGTTGCGTTTTCGCAGCGCAGCGGCGGTTGACCTTCTCTCGTTGGCGGTGCTGCAGGACAAGGAGCTGGACCAGGGGCTTGTGCAGGCCCTGAGGCAGGACTGCCGCGAGGACTTCCTCGGGCTCGTGCTTGTGAGCGAAGCGGGACAGGAGGCCATGGGCCTGTTTCGGCAAGGATTGATCGACCTGCCCGAGGAGCTTACCGACCAGACGCTGGACATCCTCGCCGCCGAGTATGCCGATATCTATCTGAACAACAGCCTCCAGGCCTTTCCCTGCGAGTCCGTGTGGCTGGACCATGAGGGCCTTACCATGCAGGAGCCCATGTTTCAGGTGCGCGAATGGTACGGACGCTTCGGACTTCAGGTCGAAGATTGGCGCAAGCGCACCGACGATCACCTGGTCAATCAGCTTCGCTTTGCGGCGCACATGACGGCTACGGATGCGGGTAATGCCGCTTTGTCCGATGTGGCTCGTTTTCTGGATGAGCACCTGTTGCGCTGGATTCATGAATTTGCCGAACGCGTGAGCAATCGGTGCCAAACGCACCTCTACGCCGGGCTGGTGCAACTGACTGCCGCCTATTTATCCGAGCTCAGGGAGCTGTTGGCCGCCGCCACGGGTGAGCCCATCCCCTCTAGAGAGGAGATCGACGAGCGCATGCGGCCCAAGGATTCCGTCGCGGTGGATCTCCCCGGACCCTACGTGCCGGGTACTGCTCCCTCCTGGTAGCCATGTGGCGTGAGCTGCAGGCAGCAGCCCCAAACGATCTAAGGCTCCCCGAGTCATCGGCGAGCGCTGTGTCCATGCGCTCATGGAAACGGCCTCCTGCCGGGCCTGCGTGGATGCCTGTCCCAGGGATGCCTGGGTTATCGACGACGAGCTGCTGGGTATCGATAGGGACAGATGCGACGGCTGCGACCTCTGTGTGCCTGCCTGTCCGCAAGGGGCCATCGAAGGGCGGTTCTCTGCGTCACTGAAGACGACCGACCAGGGCGGTGTCGCCTTTGCGGCCTGTGAGCACGCGGGCGTAAGGACCGGAAGCGATGGCTTGATGCCCTGCCTGCATACCCTGGGGATGTCGGACCTGCTGCAGCTTCGCCGCGATGGCGCCGGCTTTCTCGTTACCAGCCGCGGTGACTGTGAAGGCTGTAACAGGGGCGGGGCAAAGCGTTTGACGCAGCGTCTGGATGAGGCCAACCGCCTGCTGGCGTCCCGCGGGCTGAAGCCGCTCAAGCACCGGAATCTGGAGGCGGATGCCTGGGACAAGACGTTTCGCCGTATTTGCGAGCTTTCTGCTTCCCGGCCCCTGGATCGCCGTGCCTTCTTCCGCAATTCCGTCAAGCTCCCGAAGGAACGGGTGCAGGCGGCGATTGAGGACGTGATCGGAGCCTTCGTGCCTCCGGGTATGTTGCTCGAAGGCCGTGACGCCGATTCCCTGTTCCCCTACGTGCCTCGAATCGACCCCGGGCTCTGCGTCGGTTGTGACGCCTGTGTTCGGCTGTGTCCGCAGCAGGCGATCGAGCTGCATGCGGAGGCGCCGAATGAACTCCTTTTCTTGATTCACGCCGAACGATGCAGCGGTTGCGGCATTTGTACCGACGTCTGTGAGCGGGATGCGGTCGTTGTCAATCCCATGGACCGGGAGCAGGAGACTCGAGTTCCGTTACAAGAGCGGCGTTGCCCTGCGTGCGGTGCAGAGTTTCACGCCCCCGCTACCCGCGCGCAAGCCGCGTGTCTCTGCTGGGTCTGTCTCAGGACAGATCATCACAGAGCTCTGTACCAGGTGCTGGATTGAAGCGATCGTCTGCGATATTGATGAATTCGAATGATGAATGAGCGAAACCGGCATCCTTCCCACAGCCGGACGTACTCGCTGCTGATCTGTCTCTGTGCCTTGCTCTTATCGTCATCGGCACAAACCTCACCGCGGGGTGCGCCCGGTCTGGCTTTTCCAGAAGGCCTGGAGTGGCTGAACGTCGAGCGACCGTTGACCGCAGGAGATCTGGCGGGAAAGATCGTCATTCTGGACTTCTGGACCTACGGCTGCATCAACTGCGTCCACGTGATCGAAGAGCTGCGCCAGCTGGAGGATCGTTTCGGAAACAAGATCGCGGTAGTCGGCGTCCATTCGCCGAAGTTCGACAACGAGAAGAACCTGGAGACATTACGTAATACGGTCGTGCGACTCGACCGCCGCCACCCGATCGTCAACGACCCGGACTGGTTGCTCATGGAACGCTACCGGGTTCGTGCCTGGCCCACATTGGCCCTGTTCACACCGGATGGACGCTGGCTCGGGCGCGTCACGGGAGAGGGCAACGCGGACCGACTGATTCGGGCCATCGTCAAGATCGAGGAGCTGTATCGGGAGAAGATGGACGAGCGGCCGTTGCCGATCTCACTGGAGAAGGCCCGTTTCGCCGACTCCCGGCTCGCCGCCCCGGGGAAGATCGCTGTCAGCTCCGACGGTTCCCGGGTGGCGATCAGCGACACGCTTCATCACCGGATCATCGTTGCGGACGCCGACGGACAGGTGATCCGGACGTTCGGCTCCGGAGCCCCTGGCCTGAAAGACGCAGCGGCGGATGAGGCGCAGCTCAACGCCCCTCAGGGTCTGGTGTTCGGGGAGGACGGTATCCTTCTGGTGGCGGATGCGGGCAATCACGCGGTCCGTCACCTGGACCTCGGGAGCGGGCATGTCACCACGCTGGCCGGCACCGGACGGGTCGGCCTGTTGGAGCAGGGGGAGTACGACGCACGGCACCTGGATCTGCGCTCGCCCTGGGATCTGGCGCTGAAGGGGAGCGACCTTTATATCGCCATGGCGGGGAATCACCAGATCTGGCGTCTGGGTCTGGAGGACGGCAGGATCCGACCCTATGCGGGCTCGCGGCGCGAGGGCATCGACACTGGGCCCCTTGATCGGGCGAGCTTCAGCCAGCCGAGCGGATTGGCCCGCAGCGGTGAGGATCTCTTTGTTGCCGACGCGGAGGCATCGGCCATCCGGCGTATTCGGTTGAACGAGGGAGAGGTGGAGAACCTGGTAGGCAAGGGCCTTTTCGAGTTCGGCGACCGGGACGGCGATTTGGACGATGTCCAGCTCCAACATGCCTCCGGCGTCGCATTGTTGGACGCCGACCGGCTGTTGATCGCCGACACCTACAACCACAAGATCAAGCTGCTGGACCTGAAGGATGGTCGTGTGACGACGCTATTGGGGACGGGAGAGCCCGGTGGGCGCCTTGGGGCTATTGCCGAGACGCAGCTGAACGAGCCCGGCGGTGTCGCCGTATCGAATGGGCGTATTTTAGTGGCTGATACCAACAATCACCGCATTCTGGAGCTGGATCTGGAAGCCGGGACGGTTCGTGAGTTTTTGCTGCGCGATTGACTGTACTGCGCAACCTTTCTGTAGTTTCTCAATGTGTCCTGGGAACGAAGATCTCGACCACTCCATTGCCCCGCGATATCCGCAGGGCAGAGACGTTGGCATCCGCTGGCAGCGACACCCACTGCGTCGACCATCCAGATTGCTGCATCTGCATAGGGATGCCGGGTGCGTTTTGCGCCATCGCCCGCTTTTTGATGACTAGTGCATGGCCCTCCAGGCCGATGTCGATGTCTTGTGTTCCCGGGTGTCCGGTGCGGACCCTGATGGCATAGCCCAAGGGGGTATGGGACTGCTCGACGAAAAGACTGCTCATGGGCATGGTTGAGGACCAGATGCCGGTCGGTCCGGTAGGCATCGATTGGCTGCGCCAGAACCAAGGTTGCATCTGACCTGGTGCCGATCCCTGCGGGATATTCTGATACAGCCATAAACCGGGCCCCGGCGCATAGGGCAGGTCTTGGTGGAGCCACTGCCACCAAGCGGTGGCGGAGGCGGTCGGGATTAGAACGCCAAGTGCGATTGCTGCTGCGATCCTGTAGCGCTTCACGGCATCTTCCTCTTTGGGTCGAAATCGTTACTAACAGCATAGCCCAAGCTGGATGTATACCGGTAGCAGGTCGATTTTCGGTTTCGTCGGTCGGACTTCAGTCCGGCAGAGCTGGGCTTGCGACCATCCGGTCACCGATAACCCGAGTGCGAAAGGGTGATGCCCCTTCGGAGCATTCTGGCATAGACGCAAAAAAGCCGCCATCGATGAGCGACGGCGGCTTCTTGTTCGGGCTGACTATACCGGCGGAAGCCTATTTCCAGAACATATACCAGGGCTTGTTGCCCTGCATGCCGCCCATTCCGCCCATACCGGACATTCCGGACATGCCGGACATCCCGCTCATTCCGCCCATGCCGGACATTCCGCTCATGCCGCCCATGCCGCCCATGCCGCCCATGCCGGACATTCCGCTCATGCCGCCCATGCCGCGACATGCCGCATCGCCATGCCGCCCATGCCGGACATTCCGCCCATGCCGCCCATGCCGGACATTCCGCCCATACCGGACATTCCGCCCATGCCGCTCATGCCGCCCATGCCGCCCATGCCGGACATACCGCCCATGCCGCCCATGCCGCCCATACCGGACATGCCGCCCATGCCGGACATTCCGCCCATGCCGCACATGCCGCCCATGCCGGACATACCGCTCATGCCGCCCATGCCGCCCATGCCGGACATGCCGCCCATGCCGGACATGCCGCCCATACCGGACATTCCGCCCATGCCACCCATGCCGGACATTCCGCCCATGCCGCCCATGCCGGACATTCCGCCCATTCCGGACATGCCGCCCATGCCGGACATTCCGCCCATGCCGGACATGCCGCCCATGCCGGACATGCCGCCCATGCCGGACATTCCGCCCATGCCGCCCATGCCGCCCATTCCGGACATGCCGCCCATCCCGGACATGCCGCCCATGCCGCTCATGCCGCCCATGCCGGACATCCCGCTCATGCCGCCCATGCCCATTCCGGACATCCGCCAGCCGTGCATGGCGGCGGTTGCGGAGGTTGCCGTGCCCATGGCGAGGGCGATACTCATGGCTCTAGCCAAAATTTTCCGGTTCATCTTTAATCCTGTCCTCTCTCAAGTTTTAAAACAAAGTCGGAATCAACTTATAGGCAATTAATGAGCCATTAAACCTCCCGGGCCGTCGCCGCTTTCCGCGAATCCCGATATCCATATGTAGATCAAGTATAAAGGGCCGGCCTTGATACAGACAGCAAGCTGTAATCTCCGGTTAGGCTCGGATAGGCGATTTCGCGAAAACTGACAAAGTGACAGGAGCTTTCGCCTGCGGGAGCGGTATGGACCGGTAGGGCACACAAAAGGGGGCTGCCTTTTTGGCAGCAGAAACACCCCTTATCTGCCAATTTGACACAGACCACGTCGTTGCAGGGCGATCGAGAGCAGGGTCGGCCAACCGGGTTGCGCGAAAGTTACCGCGTTCGGCGCCGTCACTCTGGAGCAGGGCCCATTCCTTGGCGTTCCTGCGCCTTTCCTGACCAGCTTGTTGAGGCATAATGGCCCCTCAACCCTGTCCTAATTCTTTTTTGCCTTCACAGCAGCGTACAGATGTCAGAGAAAGAAGCTCCCCTGAAGACCAATTTCATTCGCCAGATCATCGACGAGGATCTGGCCAGCGGAAAACATTCGCGCATTGCAACCCGCTTCCCACCGGAGCCGAACGGCTATTTGCACATCGGGCATGCGAAGTCCATCGTTCTCAATTTCGGGGTCGCGGAGGATTATCAGGGCACCTGCAACCTGCGTTTCGACGACACCAACCCCCACAAGGAGAACATGGAATTCGTCGACGCCATCAAACAGGACGTGCGCTGGCTCGGGTACGACTGGGGAGATCGGCTCTATTTCGCCTCGGATTATTTCGAGCAGCTCTACGAGTTTGCCGTCGAGCTGATCGGGAAGGGGCTGGCGTACGTTTGCGAGCTGAATGCGGATCAGATGCGCGACTATCGCGGTACCCTGACCGAGCCCGGGCGGGAGAGCCCCTACCGTAGTCGCCCGGTTCAGGAGAATCTGGACCTGTTCGAGCGTATGCGCTCCGGGGAGTTTCCCGACGGAACCCTGACCCTGCGGGCTAAAATCGATATGGCCTCGCCCAACCTCAACATGCGCGATCCGGTCCTGTACCGTATACGCCACGGGGTGATCCACCACCAAACGGGCAGCGAGTGGTGCCTGTACCCCATGTACGACTTCACCCACCCGATCTCCGACGCCCTCGAGGGAATCACCCACTCGTTGTGCACCCTGGAGTTCGAAGATCACCGGCCCCTCTACGACTGGGCCGTCGACAACGTCTCCGTGCCCTGCAAGCCGCGCCAAATCGAGTTCTCCCGGCTCAACTTGGAGTACACGGTGATGAGCAAGCGAATGCTCACGCAGCTGGTGGACGAAGGATTCGTCGAGGGCTGGGATGACCCGCGCATGCCCAGCGTTGCCGGGCTTCGCCGCCGCGGCTACACGCCGACGGCCATCCGCGAGTTCTGTGGCCGCATCGGGGTGACCAAGTCCGACAACCTGGTAGAAATGGCCATGCTGGAGAGCGCCATCCGCGAGGACCTGGACCACAACGCACCCCGCGCCATGGCGGTCCTGCGGCCGCTGAAGCTGGTCATAGAGAGCTATCCCGAGGGTCACACGGAGGAGCTTACGCTGTCTAATCACCCCAAGGACGATTCCATGGGTACGCGGGTCGTACCCTTCTCGCGGGAGATCTTCATCGACCGGGAGGACTTCCTGGAGGAGCCGGTCAGGGGCTTCAAGCGATTGATCACCGGGGGCGAGGTGCGGCTGCGCAATGCCTATGTCATCCGCTGTGACCGGGTCATCAAGGACGAGGCGGGGGAGGTCGTCGAGCTGCGCTGCACCCATGATCCCGACACGCTTGGCAAGAAACCCGAGGGCCGCAAGGTCAAGGGCGTCATTCACTGGGTCTCGGCGGATCATGCGGTCCATGCGGAAGTGAGGCTCTACGACCGGCTGTTCGCGGTACCGGAGCCCCGTTTCGGGGGTAGGGACTTTCTCGCAGACCTCAATCCGGACTCGCTGCGCACTCTGACCCACTGCGTGCTGGAGCCGAATCTCGCAAAGGCGACCCCTGGGAATCGCTATCAGTTCGAGCGCGAGGGCTACTTCGTGGTTGACAAGGATTCCCACCCGGAGAAGCTCGTTTTCAACCGCACCGTCGGGCTTCGCGATACTTGGGGCAAGATCTCAAACGCGCGCAAGACGGGTGTTGAGCTCGCCTAAGCTTTTAAACGGGCAAGAGCGAAAAGGGCCGGCTTGACGAGCCCGGTTTAGGACGTCCCGCTCACTAGCGTTGGATCGAGAATGCAGAGCTGCGTACGCTTTCAGCGGTCGCTTACAAAGATCTGAGTACTGGTCAACCCGTTCGCGATTTTTTCAAACGCTGATTCAGAGGCGTAAATGTGATCGACGACGAAGGACCGGAAAGCAGCCGCGAAAGCGTCCCTGAATCCGGTGATGAAAATTCGAGCTGCGGCCCGGCACGCAGGAGCCTTCCCATCGAGGGTATCGGCGCCTCGGCGGGAGGGCTCGAAGCGTTGCGTATCCTGTTTACGTCCATGCGCGCGGATACGGGTATCGGTTTTGTAGTCACCCAGCACCTAGATGCCGATCATCACAGCCTGCTCCCAGACCTGCTCTGCAAGTAAACATCGATGCAGGTGGTGCAGGTGGAAAACGGGATGAGCGTCGAACACTCAATCAAGGCCGTGAGACCCTCACCGCGATACGGGATTTCCATCCCGAGGTTTTATCCTCGATATTGGAATGCCTGATATGGATGGCTTTGAAGTAGCCGCTTCCATCCGAGCCGCGACTCTGGATTCCCAGCCCCTGCTCGTGGCAGTGACGGGGTACGGCGGGAAAAGCGACCGAGACGCAGCGAAGGAGGCGGAGCTCGACCAGTTCATACTGAAGCTGCTTGCGAGGGAAAAGATCGAGACCCTGCTGGATGAGCTCGGATAGGAGCCTGTCTGACTTACGGCTGTCCTACTACACAACCGCGGATACCGGTCGGACTTTCCGCCCGACGTCGGCCGAGAAACGCGGCAAAGGCGAGGAGCTTTCCGAGGTGCAAGAGTCGGTGGTCGCGCAGGAGGTGTTTTCGGATGAGGCGGATACCGCGGAACTGGCGGGCGAGACGGAGAAACCATCAACAACCGACGCCGAGTTGGTCACGATGGGGAGGATGGGGAGCGAGCGAGATCCGGACGGCGGACGTAAGCTCGTGATTGGAAATGGTGCGCAGGGGGGGACTCGAACCCCCACAGGTTTCCCCACTGGAACCTAAATCCAGCGCGTCTACCAATTCCGCCACCTGCGCGTTCGGATGAAGGATTCTATACGCCTTTCGCCTACGGGTGAATCCGTTGAGTTTTCTCTGCGTTCTCTGTGGATCTGCCGTTCAAAGGCGCTATCCAGGTGAAACGGTCGAGGCGCCCGCAGGCGCCTCGATTCCGTCTCGTCGATCGCCAGGGATCGATCAGGGCTTGACGGTGGTCAGTCCGACGCTCACCCAATCCTGCATGCCGCCGCGGTACCACTTCAGCTTGTCGGCCGGGTAGCCCAACGTCGATCAGGGTAGCGATGTTGGTGGACGACTGGCCGCACCAGATGCCGTTGCAGAACAGCACCAGGGTCTTGGCATCGGAGAAGTCCCAGCCCTTCTTGCCCTTCTTGGCACCGAACTGCTCTTCCAGGATATTGTCGAGCTGGCCATCTCCCGGCATCACCGAACATCCCGGACATGCTGTCCTGGCCTACCTGATTCCAGGGGACGTTGACCGAGCCCGGTATGGTCCCGCGCATGACCCAGTCCGGGGTGCGGCTGTCCACCACCAGGATCGTGGCGTCTCCCTCGGAGGACTTCTTCAGGTAGTCCAACACCTCGAGCTCGCCGACGGTGGCGACGCCTTCCGCAGCGACCATGGGTTGCACGCAGAAGGGCGGGCAGCCGCGGTCGGTCTTGAGGAACTCCTCGGGAAGCGTGGCGGTGTTGTCGTGGCCGCGCATGATGACGACCTTCTCGCCGTTGTGCATGACCTCGACGCTGTCGATGTCTACGGAGATCTTGTTTTCGGCGGAGGCCTTGGCGGCACCGGCGATTGGCTCTTTGCCGCTCCCCGCGGTTAGGTAGGCGGGAAAGCCAGCGTCCTTCTGAGACATGGCCTGCTCGTAGCCCAGCTCGCCCTGCTTCTTTGCCTTTTCGGCGAGCTCCATCGCCTTAGCGTACTCACCTTCCTTTGCGGCTGCTTCGGCCTTCTTCAGGAACTTGCCGGTGTCGCGCCACTCCCCGCCGACGGACGCTGCCTTCTTCCGCGCGTCCTCGGCAGACGCTATGGCTTTCTCGAAATCCGCCTTGTCATCGGACCGGGCGGTTAGCGGGATGCCGACTACCAGTGCGGCCGCCAGGATTCCGGCGGAGATTCTTTGGGTTCTCATGTTCTGTAAAATCCTCTTCGTGCGCCTCGGCAGGCTGCGCCGAAGCGCCGCCGCCAAGCAGTTATTTGCGTGCGCCGGGCCCGTTTAGCGGAAGTCCGTTGCTCATGGAGGTCAAAAAGTACTCCAGATTCCGGTACTCCTCGCCCTGCGCCTTGAACGGCTTGGCCCGTACCTGCTTGTTGCAGCCGGTGAAACGGCGGTGCAGGGTGCCCATCTCGCCCCACTTGGAGCGGTAGACCGGCCAGTGGGTGGTGTGCCCGTAAGCGGGGCTCAGGATCTCGGTGCGCAGGACAGCGCCGGGATTCTGTGCGTGGCAGGTGGCGCAGGAGAAGTTCAGCTGCCCGCGTCTGGCGAACCAGAACTGCTTGCCCTTCTCGTAAGCCTCCAGGGCCTTGGGGTCGTCCTCGGGGATCACCACGTTGGTGATCTGGCCGCGGGACTCGTAGGCCATATAGGCGACGATGTCGGCGATAGGTCCCTTCTTGTACTTCAGGGGCTTCTCGCCGTTGGCCTCGCGGCACTCGTTGACGGCCAGCGCCAGGGTGATCACCATGCTGCTATCCTTGTCCCAGTGCGGGTACTTGCCGGCTACCGCGGGACCGTCCGGGAAGCAGTCCTTGTAACTCTTGCCGTTGGCGAAGGGCGTGTTCCACATCTCCTCGCCGTCCGAGAGGGCCGTCTCGTAGGGCGGGAACTCCTCGATCGCCTCCCAGTTTTCGCGGCCGGACGGGTCGATAGAATAGACGCCGTTGACGAAGTCTTCCTTCGGGACGTCAGGGAAGCGCTCCATGTAGAAGCGCTGGAAGTTTTCCTGGTCTTCCTTCGGAGATGCCTGCACAGCGGCCGTGGATCCGTAAGTCAGACCGAGGACTGCAACTATCGCGATGACCTTGTTCATGTTCTGGTTTGCCTCCGGGGGAATGCGTTATCGGGCATGCGGTCAAAGCGTCAGGATAAACGCGACCACTTGGTCGATTTGCTCTTCTGAAAGGATCTGATGTTTGCCAAACGGTGGCATGGCGCTGACGGGGTTTGCGGCAGTCGAGTCCCAAATCTGATCGCGCAGCCGTTTCGCCTCGGGGTAGCGGGCCTTCATGGCAACCAGCGGCGGGCCGATATTACCCGGGCTCTCGCCGCCTTCCATCACGTGGCAGGCGATGCAGTTTCCCTTGGCACGGTCCATTGCGATGTCCTTTCCGGCCGCAACGTTCTCCGCAGCATCGGCCGCGAGAACGAGGGGTATCGGCGCCAGCGCAATCGCGGCGGCTCCCGCAGCGCCTGCGAGTGTCTTCTTGAACGAAAGCATTTTTTCGCCTCCTAACGGTTCTTGCTGTGTCAGCTCTTATTGGGTTTCGAGCGCCTCCGAGCCCGATGGTACAGAATCGTTCCGTCGCTCCGCGGCCGTGGCCCGCCAGACCGGGGGCGCCGCCGTCGGATAGTCCACTAACCGGCGATGCTAGCACGGCTCAGCCGAAAAATCCGTGCCGCGCCGGGGCACGAAACAGCGGAATATGTAAGGCACTTAGGCGATTGACGGTAAATCTTATACCAGATTGCGCCGAATTTTCGTTCGTCTTCAAGGCGAGACAACAGGCGCATAGTGAGCTATGTAACTGTGTCGCAACGCCGAAGACGGACGAAAAGACAAGCTAGGTAGTATGAGATTTTTCGGAATTCGCCTTAACGTGCGCGGGGGGAATCCCGGCCCTATTGCGCAGAAGAAGAGCCCGGTGGATTGCCGTTTTCGGCGTCAGCTCAACCGATTCCGGCTTGCCTTCCAACAGCGCGACGAGATCTTCGAACTCCCCCGCATCCACGTATTGAATGACGACGCCGCCGTCCCTGTCGAGCCCTATGTCCATGCCCTTGCTCGGGTATAGCCAATGGGTGACGCCCGTAGGTTCGGTAAACCTCTCGTCGGGTTTGCCGAAGCGTTTCTCCAGGATTTCGCCGTCCAGGGACTTCCACGGCAGGTAGGTGATCACGCGAATGGGAGATCGCTGGAGGGCTTCGATGTCTTGCGGCGCGAGCGTGACCTTCTTGCCGCCACTGCCGAGTTGACTGATGCGCAGCCCGCGCTCGTACATGGCCGCGAGCTCCGCCTGGTCCGCATCGAGCGTGATGACGAAATCCGCGCGCAGGCCGTTTAGATACATCTGGTCGAAGTAGGCCTCGACCGAGTATCTGTCCGCGCGATCGGGGTGGGTGAACAGGTTGATCTTGCCCTCCTCGCCAAAGGCGGCGCGCACCTCACCGAGGGTCGTATCGCCGATCGTGAATCCGAACACCAGGGTTCGGCCCTGCTCGTCCGCGGAGACCAGCCAGGGCAGGCGCACCACACCGTCGCTCCGCTCCTCGGGCATCAGCATCATGATACCGATGAAGCCAAGTGCTGCGGCGCCGAGCACGTAAAGGATGATTTTTCGGTCCATCTCAGCCCTCAGCCGCAGCATTGCGTGTATTCTTCTTGTCTTCGATGGCAGCTGCGGCAGGCTTGGCCTCAAGGACGTTCGACCGCCTTCTCGCTGCGCAGCAGGCCCTTTCCGCCGAAGCCCAGCCGGTCCTGGCGGGCGCGCAGTCCGTAACCCAAAGCGGCCCCGCCTGCGGTGGTCAGGGTCAGCAGGCCCAGGGTCACGAATTGGGTCAGCACCATGAAGACACCGACTCCGGCGGCCCCGCCCAGCATCAGCCCGGTCTTTACATTGCTGCTCTTTTGGCCTCGGGTCTTCTCCCTCTGCACCCGGCGCTGACTGTTCCGTACCTCCTTGGTCTTCTGTTGCTCGGCGCGCACGCGGATCTTCTCGCGCTCCTTGGCGAAGGATTCCTTTGCCCGCGCGAGGGCCTGTTTGCGCGTGCCCTCGGCCATGGAGGTGAACCACAAGGCGGTCAGCGCGCCGATGGCCAGGTTGAGCAGCACAAACAGCAGACCGGTCTTCTCCAGGTCGGTCTTGAAGGCGGTGATCACCAGCAGTACGGTTACGCCCTGGAGCAGCAGGACGCCGATCAGGTACTTCAAGAAGCTGGTCAGGCTGAAAGGAAGCATTCGCGTGATTCGCAGTTCGTCGCTCTGTCGAATTCGATCTCCGGTTGGTTGGGCGCCCTTGCGGGGTCAGACTCCGCCCTGACTGCAGATGATAGCGGATTACCCGGCGAAACCGCCGCGGAGTTTTCGCAATGGAGAACACGGGGCATACAGTTTTCGGATTCTTACGGGGACGCAGATGACCAACGCAGACAAGCCGTACTCCCAAGCCTGTGACGAGAACCGAGCGCCCCTGCGTGAGGTTCTCGCCCAACACCTGGGCGCGGCCAAGTCTCTCCTGGAGATCGGCAGCGGCACCGGACAACACGCGGTCTACTTCGCGGCCGCTTTTCCGCATCTCATCTGGCAATCCAGCGACCTGGGCGAGAACCTGCCGGGAATACGGCTGTGGCTCGACGATGCCGGGCTGCCCAACCTGCCGCCGCCGCTGATCCTGGACGTGACCGGTCCCTGGCCGCAGGGCCGCTTCGACGCGGTCTTCAGCGCCAACAGCGCGCACATCATGTCCGAGAGCGAGGTGGCGGCCATGTTCCGCGGTGTCCCGCGGGTATTGGTCCCTGGTGGAACCTTCACCCTCTACGGCCCCTTCAACTACGCGGGGGCCTTCACCAGCGAGAGCAACGCCCGCTTCGACGGCTGGCTGAAGGCCCGGGACCCCCGCAGCGGGATCAAGGATTTCGAGCGCCTCGACGACCTGGCCAGGGAGGGGGGGCTGATCCTGGTACGGGACCACGAAATGCCCGTGAACAACCGGACCTTGGTTTGGCGGCGGGAGGATTGAGGCTGATGGCGGCGAAGAAAGGACCCGTTACCCGAGCAGTTCGGGTGCTGCGCAAGGCGGGGGTCTCCTTCAAGGACCATCCTTACGAGTATGTGGAGGGCGGGGGCACGGCCCGGTTCGCCGCGGAGTTGGGTGTCGACGAGCACCTTGTGATCAAGACCCTGATCATGGAAGACGAGGCCGCGAATCCCCTGATCGTGCTCATGCACGGCGACCGGGAGGTCTCCACCAAGGCCCTGGCACGAGAGCTGGGCGTCAAGCAGATCCGCCCCTGCGACCCAAAGACCGCCGACCGCCACTCGGGCTATCAGGTCGGGGGTACGTCGCCGTTCGGGACGCGGCGCGCCATGCCCGTCTGCTGCGAGCGCGCTATCACCGAGCTTCCGAGGATCTACATCAACGGCGGCAAACGGGGCTACATCATCGCCCTGGATACGCAGGACGCCCTGCGCCTTTTGAACGCCAAGCTTATGAGCATCGGCCGATGATCCTAGAAACGGCCGTTAACCGCTTCGCGCCACAACCAACCGCTCGATCCTGCGCGATAAAGCGATGCTGTCGCCGCTTCTAGGATGATCCGCCGCTAAAAGCGGCGTTGAACTATAATCGGCCGCACGCGTTTAAGCCTCCAAGGGACCCCATCATGCGCATCAAGAGAACCCTCACGGCCACCCTGTTCGCCCTCTCCGCCTTCGCTGCACCTGCACTGGTCCAAGCCCTGGATCTCACCTTTCTCGACCAGGCGCCGATCCGCTTCTTCAACGACGCGGACCTCAAGATGATGAGCGATGCCGCGGACCAGGCCCTGGACAATAGCGCGGATGGGGAAGCCGTCAGCTGGAGCAACGAGCAAACCGGAAGCTCCGGGACCCTGACGCCTGTCCGCAGCTTCACCCGGGACGGGCGCGATTGCCGCCGGCTCAGTGTCGTCAGCTTGGCCAGTAAGGCAACCCGGGGAAGCGCCACCTCCAACGTGGATTTCTGCAAGGTCGACGGGACCTGGAAGATCCTGACCATCGCCCGGTAGCTGCGGGCTCGCGGTCCCGGTCGGCGTTAAGCGATTGCCGAAGAGGTATGTGTTCTGGCAGAGATCGCCTTAACCCGTCGGCGTCCTTTGTATCTTCCCGCCAATGTCCACCGAGCGGCGCCAGAACCGCCGCAGGGCGCTGCGCTTAACCGCAAGGCGCGTTCCGTCGCAGGGAAAGAGGTCGATCTGCGCGAGCCCGCCGGCTTTGAGCCGATTGACCAGCCCGAGGATCCAGTCATCCAGCCGCGATAGCTCCCGAATCCAGGTGTCGGCGTCTGCGTCCAGCACCGCGGGCCAGAGGGCATCCCAGAGCAGCAGTGCCGGTTCCGTCCGTCCTTCGCCCGGTATCTCGCACGGGTCCCGGGGTAGCCGATGGGTTTGGGCACCGGTGGCGATACCCAGACCAACCGCGAGGGGGGCGTCGGCGAAGACCGACCGGTATCGGGGCCGGGGCATGGCCGCGGGAAGCGAGCCGCCACCCCAGGGCCAGATACCGCTCACCCCGGGCCGCCCGGTGAGCTCCCTTTGCCGGTTCACGTCCGAATGGTGGAAGAGCATCTGCGCCTCGTTGAGCCATCGCATCCATTGCTTCGCTTCGTCCCCCCTTAGATAGGACCGTCCGATGTCGCGCCCGATGACGTCGGCGAGCGGGCGGGTACGGATGCCGGGGGGCTGCGCCAGGCGCAGGTACCAGCGTGCGCGGGAGGGGGCCTCCAGGTTCAGGCCGTCTGCGGCGAAGTGGCCGTTGAATAGCTCGATCAGGGAGTCGGTCTCCTGCTGCTCCAGGCCGAGATGGCGGGAGTCGAAGAGTAACAGCCGGTCACGATCCGGGCGCAGGTGCACGGGGTCTGCGTGGAGCCAGTGACCCCCGCTCGGAGCGTCCGGTCCGTCGGCTAGACGGCTGAAGGCAGCGCTCGGCGGGTCCCGGTCCGGGGCGAGATCCATTCCGAAGCGCTCGAACAGGACGCTGATGATATCCGTGCCGGCGCCCTGACGGCTGTCGGCCTTTCCCAGGAGCCGGGATAAAGAGGGTAGGTCCGGCAGATCCCCGGGCAGCACCGGTATCGGGCCGAGCAGGCCGGGGATCAGCAGGTCTATGCGGCCGTTCGCTGCCATGGATCTGGATCCGGAGACCTTTCTCGGTGTGGACTTGGTTTCTCCTGTGTGGGTAGGGCTTGCGCCCGACAGGGCGTCGGAAGTCGGACTGAAGTCTGACCCACAGTCTTTGGAAGTCGGACCGGAGCGCGACGTACAGGCAACTCTCAGCCCGCCAAATGCTCCACCCGGATGCGAACCACCTCTCCCTTGACCGAATCCAGGGCCTCGATCCGCGCAATGGCCTGATTCATGCGCCCTTCCAGGACTCTGTGACTGAGCATGATGAGCGGCACCTGGGTGTCTCCTTCCTCCGGCTCCTTCTGCACGATGGCCTCGATGCTGATCCCTTCCTCGCCCAGGATGCCGGCGATGCGGGCCATGACGCCGGGTTGGTCCAGCGCGGTAATGCGCAGGTAGTAGGCGGTCTCGACCTGGTCCATGGGCAGCATGGGCATGTCCGAGAGCTCGTCGGGCTGGAAGGCCAGATGCGGCACCCGGTTGTTGGGGTCGGTGGTCAGGGCGCGGACCACGTCCACCAGGTCCGCCACCACCGCCGAGGCGGTGGGCTCGGCGCCGGCGCCGGCGCCGTAGTAGAGGGTCGGGCCCACGGCATCGCCCTTGACCAGCACCGCATTCATGACGCCGTCGACGTTGGCGATCAGCCGGCGCTGGGGGATCAGGGTGGGGTGCACCCGCATCTCGATGCCGTCGCCGGTCTTGCGGGCGATGCCCAGGTGCTTGATGCGATAGCCCAGCTCCGCGGCGTAGGCCACGTCCTGGGTCTCGATGTTCGAGATGCCCTCGGTGTAGGTCTTGTCGAACTGCAGCGGGATGCCGAAGGCGATGGAGCCGAGGATGGTCAGCTTGTGGGCGGCGTCGATGCCCTCCACGTCGAAGGTGGGATCCGCCTCGGCGTAGCCCAGGCGCCTGGGCCTCCGCGAGCACGTCGGCGAAGTCGCGGCCCTTGTCGCGCATCTCGGTCAGAATGAAGTTGCCGGTGCCGTTGATGATGCCGGCGATCCACTCGATGCGGTTGGCCGCCAGCCCCTCGCGCAGGGCCTTGATGATGGGGATGCCGCCGGCCACCGCGGCCTCGAAGGCCACCATCACGCCCTGCGCTCTCGGGCGGCGGCGAAGATCTCGTTGCCGTGCAGGGCGATCAGGGCCTTGTTGGCGGTGACCACGTGCTTGCCGTTCTCGATGGCCTTGCAGCACCAGCTCCTGCGCCGGCGCGTAGCCGCCGATCAGCTCGACGACGATGTCGACCTCGCGGGTCGTTCCACCACGGCGAAGGCATCGTCAGAGATACGCCCGATCTGGTCCAGGCCGTTGATTGCGCGTCGGATCGTACTCGCGCGCCGCCGCGTGGGCGATGCGGATTCCGCGTCCTGCGCGGCGGGCGATCTCCCGCGCGTTTCCGCGTCAGCACCGTGACCGTGCCGCCGCCGACGGTGCCCAGTCCCAACAGGCCGATGTTCACCGGATCCATTCGACTCTCCTCATTGATGACTCTCGATATCTTCAGCGCACGCAGGCGTCGCGGCGCAACATGTCGCGGATGCCGCGGACGGCCTGGCGGGTGCGGTGCTCGTTCTCGATCAGGCCGAAGCGCACGTGGTCGTCGCCGTACTGGCCGAAGCCGATGCCCGGTGAGACCGCCACCTTGGCCTCGGCCAGCAGCTTCTTGGAAAACTCGAGAGATACGGAGCTGCCTTCCGAGTCGCCCTGCTGTTCGCGTAACTGCTCCGGCACTGGTCCGGGATGCGCGCCCACACGAACATGGTCGCCTTGGGCTTCTCGATCGCCCAGCCGGCTGCATTGAGGCCGTCGCACAGCACGTCGCGCCGGCTCTGATAGCGGTCGCGGATCTCGGCCACGCAGTCCTGGGGGCCTTCCAGGGCGGCGATGGCCGCCACCTGGATGGGCGTGAAGATGCCGTAGTCCAGGTAGGACTTGATGCGCGCCAGGGCGCCGACCAGCTCCCGGTTGCCGCACATGAAGCCGACGCGCCAGCCGGGCATGTTGTAGCTCTTGGACAGGGAGAAGAACTCCACCGCAACCTCCTCGGCGCCCGGCACCTGCAGGATCGAGGGCGCCTTGTAGCCGTCGAACACGATGTCGGCATAGGCCAGATCGTGGACCACCCAGATGCCGTGCTCGCGGGCGATGGCGACGATTTCCTCGAAGAAATCCAGCTCCACGCACTGGGTGGTGGGATTGCCCGGAAAGTTCAGTACCAGCATCTTGGGCTTGGGCCAGGAATCCTGGATCGCTTTGCGCAGCTCCTCGAAGAAATCCACCCCCGGCACCATGCGCACGTGGCGGACGTCCGCGCCGGCGATGACGAAGCCGTAGGGGTGGATCGGATAGGCCGGATTGGGCACCAGTACCGTATCGCCGGCACCCATGGTCGCCAGAGCGAGATGGGCCAGACCCTCCTTGGAGCCGATGGTCACGATGGCCTGGCTGTCCGGGTCCAGGCTCACGTCGTAGCGGGTTTGGTACCAGTTGCAGATGGCGCGGCGCAGGCGCGGGATGCCGCGGGAGACAGAGTAGCGATGGGTGGTCTTGCGCTTGGCCACCTCCACCAGCTTGTCGACGATGTGCTGGGGCGTGGGCTGATCCGGGTTCCCCATGCCGAAATCGATGATGTCCTCGCCGCGCGCCCGTGCCTCCGCCTTCAGCTCGTTGACGATGTTGAAGACATAGGGCGGCAGGCGTTTGATGCGGGGGAATTCCTGATGGGGCACGACGACGGAAACCTCACGACGGACGGATGGGCGAAAGGAAAGAGTGTACCGCCAGGAGTCCAAGATTCAAATGCGAGCCGCCGCCTTGTCCGCATTCCGGCCATCGGGTATGTTGCCGGCATGAAATTCGCCGAAGCCGACACCGAAGACGGTCACCTGATACAGGGCTACGAGCGGGGCCGAATCGTCATCGATGGGCGGATCTACGCCCAGGGCCTGATCGTCAGCCCGGAGCGCGTCCTCACCGGTTGGGGCCCCGAGTCTGCGGCAGACTTGACTGCGGAGCATTTCGAGGACCTGGTCAAGCTCGACCCTCAGGTCATCATCGTCGGCACCGGAGAGCGCCAGGTCTTCCCGGATCCGCGGGCCTATCTCGCCGCGATGCAGCGGGGCCTCGGCGTGGAGATCATGGACACGGGAGCTGCGTGTCGCACGTACAACATCCTGATGGCTGAGGGCCGCAAGGTCGCCGCGGGCCTGATCATGCTCTGAGCCTGTTTCCCCTGTTGCCGGAGGGATATCGATATGGCCAGCCCACTGGAAACCGCCGCCGATCCCGAGGGACTCAGGCGCGTGGTCATCGAGCCCCTCACCCGGGTGGAGGGGCACGGTAAGGTCACTCTGCTGCTGGACGAGGACAACCGCATCCACCAGGCGCGGCTGCATATCGTCGAGTTCCGCGGCTTCGAGAAGTTCATCCAGGGCCGGCCATATTGGGAGCTGCCGGTGCTCGTGCAGCGCCTGTGCGGCATCTGCCCGGTCAGTCACCACCTTGCTGCGGCCAAGGCCACTGACCAGCTGGTGGGCGTGGACCTGCTCACCCCGACGGCGGAGAAGGTGCGACGGCTCATGCACCTGGGTCAGACGCTGCAATCCCACGCCCTGCATTTTTTCCATTTGTCGTCCCCGGATCTGCTGTTCGGCTTCGACGATGCGGTGGCGCACCGCAACATTTTGGGCCTGATCAGGGACCGTCCGCAGATCGCCAAGCGCGGGGTGTTGCTGCGCAAGTTCGGCCAGGAGGTCATCCGTGTCACGGCCGGGAGGCGCATTCACGGAACAGGCGCCATCCCGGGAGGGGTCAACAAGTCGCTGGATGTGGATGAGCGGGACTACCTGCTCAAGGATATCGACCTGATGATCCAATGGGCCGAGGAGGCGGTCCAGCTCATGAAAAGGATCTTCCTGCGGAACCCGGACTACCACTACAGCTTTGGCAAGGTGGAGTCGAGCACCCTCAGCATGGTCCGAGCCGACGGGGCGTTCGAGATTTACCATGGTGGTCTTCGCGCCAAGGATGCCGATGGCGAAACCATCTTCGATCACCTGGATTACCGGGAGTACGAGCGCCTCCTGAAAGAGGAGATCAAGCCCTGGTCCTACATGAAGTTCCCCTTCATCGCCGATCTCGGTCCCGAGGACGGCTGGTACCGAGTCGGCCCCCTGTCTCGGGTCAACAACTGCGGCCGCTTTGACATGCCGCTGGCCGAGCAGGAGCGCCAGGACTTCAAGGCGGCGGGGGAGGGCCGGCCGCTGCATGCGGCGCTGGCAAACCATTGGGCGCGCCTCATCGAGCTGCTCTATTGCGCCGAGGCCATCAGAGGGTTGCTGGACGACCCCGATCTGCTCGGTGACGACTTGCGTGTGCGAGGTGGGATGCAAGAGAAGGGCATCGGCGTCTTGGAGGCGCCCCGTGGCACCCTGTTCCATCATTACGAAATCGATGGAGATGGACTCGTGACCAGGGCCAATCTGATCGTCTCCACCACCAGCAACAACCAATCCATGAACGAGTCCATTCGCCAGGTGGCAAGTACCTACCTGGACGGAAAAGAGCTGACCGAGCCCCTGCTCAATCAAATCGAGGTCGCCATCCGCGCGTACGATCCCTGCCTGTCCTGCGCGACCCATGCCGTTGGCAGGATGCCCCTGGAAATCCAGCTTGTGAACGCCGACGGTGAGACGCTGGACCGTATCCACCGGGGGGCAACCGGCCGCATCCAGAAGGGGATGTTCGATTAAAATGCGCGTTTCTCGAATCCGACAGGTTGTAGGGTCATGATCTCTCTTCTCGATTACGGTGCCGGCAATGTGCGCAGTCTCCGCAACGCCATCCGCAGGCTCGGCTTTGAGATCACGGATATATCCAGGCCGGAGGAGATCTTGAAGGCGGAGCGCCTGATCTTTCCCGGAGTAGGCGCCTTCGGGGCGGCGATGCAGCGTCTGCATTCGCTGGGCTATGCGGAGCCGCTGAAGGAGTATCTGAGTGCGGGCAGGCCGTTCCTGGGAATCTGCATCGGACTGCAGTGCCTGTTCGAAGGCAGCGAGGAATCGCCCGGTGTCGCGGGTCTCGGGCTCATTCCGGGCAAGATCCGCCGATTCCCGGCCGGCAGGCTCTCGGTTCCCCACATGGGCTGGAACGGGGTTCGACTCCTGCGGGAGTCTCCCCTGTTCGCCGGGTACCAAGGTGAGAAGCTCTACTTCGTGCACTCCTACCATGCCGTGCCCGAGCCCGCGAACGCCGATTGGGTGTTGGCGTGCTCCGACTATGGCTGCGAACTCCTGAGCGCGGTGCAAAAGGGCGGGGTGGCCGCGGTTCAATTTCACCCGGAGAAGAGCGGAGAGGCAGGTCTGCGCCTGTTGGAGAGATTCCTGTCGGGTTCTTCCGTTCCGGCGGCCGCCGAGTGGGCGCGCGCAGACGGTGAGACCCGGCTGGCCAAGCGCATCATCGCCTGTCTGGACGTGCGTGCCAACGACGCCGGCGATCTGGTGGTCACCAAGGGCGATCAGTACGACGTGCGCGAGGAGGGACAGGTCCGCAATCTGGGTAAGCCGGTGGACCTGGCCCGGCGTTATTACGAGGAGGGGGCGGACGAGATCACCTTCCTCAACATCACCGCCTTTCGTGACTTTCCTCTGCAGGACCAACCCATGCTGGAGGTCTTGGAGCGCACATCCGAGAAGGTGTTCGTGCCCCTGACCATCGGTGGCGGCATTCGCGCGTTTACGGACGCGGACGGTCGTCACTACTCGGCGCTCGACGTGGCCTCGGCCTACTTTCGTTCCGGCGCGGACAAGGTATCCATCGGCAGCGATGCAGTGCTTACCGTGGAGCAATATCTGGCGTCGGGAGGCCCATCCGGCGACAGCTCCATCGAGCAGATCGCCCGGGTCTACGGCAATCAAGCGGTGGTCATCTCCGTCGATCCGCGCCGGGTCTACGTCGACTCGCCCGAGCAGACCCGCCATCACACGGTGCGTACCGAGTTCCCGGGCCCGAACGGCGAGCAGTATTGCTGGTTTCAGTGCACCGTGAAGGGTGGGCGCGAGGGCAGGGACCTGGACGCGGTGGAACTGGCGCGGGTGTGCGAGCTGCTGGGCGCCGGCGAGATCCTTTTGAACTCCATCGACCGGGACGGAACGGGCGCCGGCTTCGACCTGGAGCTGATATCTGCGGTCAGTGATGCCGTGAGCATTCCCGTCATCGCTTCCAGCGGGGCGGGGAAGGTCGAGCACTTCGCCGAGGTCTTCGAGGCAACGGACGTGGAGGCGGCGCTGGCAGCCGGCATCTTTCACCGCTGTGAGGTCTCCATATCGGCCGTCAAGACGTATCTCGACAATATCGGAGTAGAGATACGCGGCTAGCTCTGCAGGCCGATCTCCAGCCCCCAAGGGGCGAGATATACCCGCCCGGGGGCGAAGCCCCGGGCGGGAACTGTCGAAGCACCTGCCACACTGAGGTCTTACGTCGGACCGCGGCCGTGCCGGTAAGCTGAAAATCGGCGATTACCTTGCGCGTTGAGCCAGGTCAAACGTACCTGTTTCTCCGGCCGTTCCCTTGGTCGTCGGCGCGCCGCGATTCGAAAGCATCGCTAGTCCGAATCGACGATGTGCAGGAGATGCTCCCCCACGCCAATTGCGGCGCCTGCGGCAAGCCCGGCTGTCGGCCTTTCGCCGAGGCACTGGTGAAAGGAGAGACTGATCCGGCCCTGTGCACGCCGAACTCCAAGGACATGACAGAGGCGATGGCTGGCTTCCCGGGCGTGGAGTTGGGCGACCACGTCAAACGTGTCGCACGCCTGGCCTGTGCCGGGGGGGCGCATGTAGCCTTTTTCCGCGCGGAGCACTCGGGCCTGAAGTCCTGCCGTGCCGCCGCAGTGGCGTCAGGGGGCGGTAAGGGATGCACTTGGGGATGCTTGGGCCTGAGCGATTGCGAAGACGTGTGCGAATTCGACGCCATCCACATGAACAAGTATGGCCTGCCCATCGTCAACGAGGACCCCATGTCCAATCAGGTGAATGCGTTCTCGGCGAGCGTGCAGCGGATTACGAGCGAGCAAATGCAGATGGTTGCGGCGAGCACCTCGAATCCCACGCCTGAGCAGCTGGAGGAGTTTTTCGCAACGATGCGAAACACGATGTCGGAGCAGGTGCAGCTCGCGGCAGACCTTCAAGGCCTTCCAGGCGCTGGCGACCGGTCCACTCACGACCTCGTCACAAGCCCTGGATCAGGGGCTGACGGAGAACACCCAAGAGGTATGGAGCCTCATCAAGCAGCCCAACACCTATGTCTTCCTCGCCGGTCTTGGCACGATCGCGCAGGTATTCGACAAGGTCATGGCCGAGCGGGCGGGTTCTCCCGATGCCTGGCGGGAGATCAAGGAAGGGATGATCAGGGAGAGGCGGTGGTCGGAGCTTCTGTATTAGCGGAGCTCGGATGCTTAGCCGCGAATGAACGCGAATAGGGAAATGCGGCGAAGCTGGACCAGACCCCCTGCGGTTCGGCCAATCAGACGAGATTGAACGCAATAAGGAAGATCCGACACTGGTCTTTGCGAATTGTGTATGCAGCAGCAACCGACTAGTATCCGCAAGACCGTAAGAAAATCAAGGGAAGGGCGCCACGCATGCACCCCGTCGGAGTTCCCCGCGGCGATGCTCATGTCCCCGTGGACACGGACAGAATCGTTGGCAGCTCCAAGTTGCTCGGGGAGATGCGCGATCACATTCGCCGCAGACTCTACAGTATCCGCACCGAGCAGGCCTACCTCAACTGGGCCAAACGGTACATCCTGTTCCACGGCAAGCGGCACCCCAGCGAGATGGGCGGCGCCGAGATTGTCGCCTTTCTCAACCACCTCGCCACCTGTTTCCGGCACGATCCGCCGCGGTCGACCCGCGCTCGGGCAAAACTCGGCGTCATCACCTCGGCGAGTCCGCGATCCAGCGCGCCGTCAAGAAGGCCATAGCTGCTGCCGGTATCCACAAACATGGTGGTTGTCACACGCTGCGAGACAGCTTCGCGACGCATCTTCTGGAAGACGGTTACGACATCCGCACCGTTCAGGAGTTGCTCGGTCACAATGATGTCAGGACCACCATGATCTACACGCATGTGATGAACAAAGGGCCAATGGGTGTGAAAAGCCCGTTGACGCGGCTGGCTGGGTTCTGAGTTCAGCAACATGGAAGATCGCGCCATGGTTACCAAGACGACGTTGCGACCAGGACAGAAGGGGACGAAGCGTCTCGCCAAGAAATACGGTGATCGATTGGTTTGCGTGCGCTACGAATACGACGAACAGACCGGGCGGCGCTTTACGACAGTCGAACTGATCGAAGAAGGGACTGATCGACAGCCTGACCTTCTGGTGGTGAAGAGGCAAGCACCTCAAGCTGCTGCACCCGTTCCGCCCCAACTTGGAATAAGAGTCGAATACTGGGAGACAGATGTGCGGGAGAAGGTCAAAGCGGCTGGAGACATTTGGCGGCCCCGGCAAAAGGTCTGGGAAATGCGATATAAAGATGTGGTGGCACTCGGTTTCGAATCGAAGGTTGTTGCAGATGATAGGACATAGCGATCTTTCCCTGAATCGGCAGCTATATATGGGCACCTTAATATAGGTTCCCATATATAGGTACCCATTATTAGTTGCCGGTAGCTATATATAGGGATATGTTGCTAAATATAGGTACTTTAGTTGCGGCGGTTACGTCGCCGATTGAATGTTAGGTTCAACGAGTCAGTACTAAATTATGGAATCGGACAAAAGCGAACAGGCTAATCCAGAAAATAGTGAAGCTCTACTTGGCTTGTTGAAAGCAGATTCTTTAGGAAAATTGTCTGCTGTTTTCCTCGGGATTATATATCTGTGCGGCTTCTTAACCTTGAATTCGCATCTGTATAAATACGGGGTTGTAGAGCTAGGAATCGCAAGCACTGAATATTTGGTAGCAGGGGCAATATTTGTCTTGTATCTGACCGTTTATGGGATATTTGCTGGGCGATCGATAATTTTATCTAAGCACTGGCTAGGGCAGCATATAGATTATCTGAAAGAAAGAAACGCTCCTGCTGCTTCACCCCTAATTGCATTTCTGCATATGTTTATAGAGCTGACATTCTTCCATTGCTTGTCTGCTGCTTTATTTTCTACGTTTGCTTTTGGCCAAATTGAGAGCATTGGTTTCTATGCTGTACTTTCATTGGTGTTTATTATTAGTTATGGCTTAGACACATCAAATTGGGATATCAGCCATCCATTTGCTCATTTGATTATTGATGGCATATTAAAGCTAGTCGCTGTTTTTTCATTTTTCTACCTATCATCTGGGAGTAATATATATATTGTATTTGTGGTGTTCTTTGGGTATTCGATGTATATAAATCTAGTTCTTGACTCATTCGAAAGGTACAGGGTTACTAAAGACAGAATCGTATTTAATTTGGGCTATACGGCGATCTTCATTCTCTTGGCTGCCGTAACATTCGGATCTTCCGTCTATGGCAAAGTAAGTAAGAAAATCGGTGGCGGTAAACCCCTCGAAATGACTATAGGTTTGAACGAAAACAGCCTTGAAAGCCACCCCGGTGAAGTTGGATCTCCAACTGTTGGTAAGGTTGTTTATTCAACACAAGATAACGTCAACATACAAATTAAAAAAGATACACTGATTATTCCCCGTTCGTCAGTTAAATGGATGAGCTTTCACGAAAATGATAACGATGGATTGTTCGAGTTACTTAAAGAGATGAAAGGAGACAAAAGCGAATCCCCGAAACAAGAAGAACCTAATCGGGATAGGGAGCCGCTCTAGCGGCCCCCTCCCACAGCACCGTACATACGGGTCCGTATACGGCGCCTAGCCTGCTATTCGCAGAGATGCTTTATCGGGCAAATCGACTCCACATCAAGTGTCTATCGGGCCGTAGCCGGATGATGAATCTTGCACCATAACTCCCGCACGGAAATGAGACCGATTTCGTTGAAATGCGCATTGCTCAACCCACTATTGGTTCCCATTGTCTTCGACAGGCGCCAGTAGCTTTTGCGTGATAGGCCCAAACGTATGGCGTCACGCGTTTTCACTCCCAGCTTGATCAGTTCCCGGATACGGCGTCGCGGTCGGCGCCACTGTTTCCAGTAGCACATCCGTAGTCGCCGCCTGATCCATCCATCTAGCTTTACGGCATCGTCGTACTTCAGCCCACATCCGTAGTGCGCCATCCAGCCCTGAACATACTCTTTCAGACGCTTGATTCTTGACGCGATGGAGATTCCCGGACATCGGCGTGTGATGTGTTTCAGCTCGCGTTGAGACGCTTTGACTTTGCTGTCCAGCGTTCTCAACTTCTTACGATGGATCTCGAATCCGAGCACTGCGCTCTCTTTGACAGGTTTCACGGCACTCTTGGCCTGGTTCACCTTCACTTTGAGCTTTCGCTCGAGGTATCGGCTGACACTGGCCAGCACCCGTTCTCCCGCGCGCTTGGACTTGACGAAGATCGCCAGGTCATCGGCATAGCGGACGAACTTGTGCCCTCGGTTTTCCAGCTCCTTGTCCAGGTCATCGAGCAGGATGTTGCTCAACACCGGTGACACCGGACTGCCTTGTGGCACTCCCTTTCCGGTCGGGTGCAAGCGGCCGTTGATGACCACCCGCGCGCGCAGAAAGCGGCCAAGCAGTTTCAGCAGGTCTTTGTTCTTTACGCGGCGCGCAACCCGATGCATCAGAACATCATGGTTGACCGTGTCGAAGAACTTTTCCAGGTCCAAAGTGATCTGGTAGATGTATCCTTGCTGAAAGTACGCTTGGGCCTGCCGTGCTGCTTGCTGCACCGAGCGACCCGGCATGTATCCGTAGCTGTTATCCGAGAAGGTTGGATTGAACTCTCGGCCGAGCACTTTGGCAATCGCTTGCATGAGCACTCGGTCGAGGACGCAAGGGATGCCCAGTAGGCGCACCCCTCCGCTCTCCTTGGGAATCTCAACGCGAAGCGCCGGCGAGGGCACATAGCTCCCGTCGAGCAGTTGCTTCTTGATGTCGTTCCACTGCGGTCGTCCCCACTTTGGGAATTTCCCGATGCTGATACCATCAACACCGGGCGCTCCATTGTTGGATCGGACCTTTTTCCATGCCTCGGCTATACTCGCATTCGATACGATGTATTCCACCGATGCAAAATCGACAGGAGATGGTTCCATGACGCGCCAAGCACCCAGTTCCCCGCTCGGGGTTGACGAGTTGCTTGAGCTCACGGGCACCTCCCAATCACACTGCCTTCGGACCTTTCCTCGGGAACATCCCCGAGTTCTCGTCCTCTGCTGACTTCTGCCGTGTTAACGCGCACCTTCGCAGGGTCCTGTTCCACCACGTCCGTTAGGACGCTTAGGTCGGCAGATCTCCCCGGGTAAGGACATGATCTTTCCCTGCACAACCGCTGCATTTACCATCCCCCAGAGATCTGGATGGGCTTCGTCATGTTGTGCTGACTCGCCCTGGGGTTCGGCCTTATATGCAGTTTCTGTCCGTCGGCTCACAGGTTTGCACTCCAGCTTCTTTCAGCGGGTCGGTCGCCCTTCCGCGCCTTGCTTTCGGCTAGTACTTTAAAAGGAGTCAAGATGACATCCTCCCAGATAAGGTACAGGGGACTTTCACCCCATAAAATCATGCCCATGCCGGGCACACACAATCCCATCCAGCCGACGCCAAAAAACGGCGCGGCTGATGGTTGGCGTTAGGCGATAAAGACAGACTCAATGGGAACGAAGACGTTGGCGATAGGTAAATTTGAGTAGCCGATGAAGATCTCCGAAATCTTGACGATGCTCAAAGATGACGGGTGGTACTTGGTTGCTACGAAGGGAAGCCATCGTCAATTCAAGCACCCGACCAAGCCAGGTCGCGTGACGGTCCCCGGAAAACCCAGCGATGATGTCGCAGCGGGAACCAAAAACAGCATCTTTAAACAAGCAGGTTGGAAGTGACATCATGCGCTACGCAATCGTCATCGAAAAGGCAGAAGGCAACTTTTCCGCCTACGTCCCTGATCTTCCCGGTTGCATTGCTACGGGGGTCTCAGTTGAGGAGGTCGAAAAGGAAATCAAGGAGGCTATCGCCTTCCACCTAGAGGGTATGCGAGAAGATGGAGTCACGCCTCCCACCCCACAAAGTCAGGTAGAGTACGTGGAAGTAGCCGCCTAACGAATAAGGTTAGATCGTGCGAGCGAAGCGAGCCACGATCTGAACCGTTTGTTGGACAAGCCCGTTGATTCCGAGTGATCAATCGCTCTTGAAAATAGCTTTTAGCAGGATGCCTGCACCGAAGACCCGCCGGGATCGGCGGATCTCCAAGGCAGGCTTTTCACGTTGCCATTGCGGCAACGGCGACCGGAAACAGGCGATGTTTGCCGGTTTTGTGGATCATCGAGACGAACGCGACTCTCAGCCCAAGAAGGCTGATTTTGCGCCGCCTGGATTGGAGAAGACGCTTACATCACCGATGCACCCGCGGGATGTCGATCGGCACCGCAGGCGGAACGCGAGCGAAGGCACGATGCGTGTTCGCACAATCCTCATGGCGGCGCCGCAGCAAGGACACGACAGCCGAGGGCGCGGGTCAGCGACGCCAATACCCGTCTGGGGTCGAAGCCAAGCAGATAGTGAAGCAAGGCGATCAGTCGCTTGCTGTTGGGATGCAGGAAGCCGAAGTTACGGGCGCGCCGGAATCCTTTGGGCAATACATGCTGGAGGATCAGCCACAGGAACTTCGCGCCGGAGACCGTCCTGATTTCGGTGCGCTTGGTCTTGGCGTTTCGATAGCGAAAGGTCACCTGCCCGTTCTCGCAGGCGAGGATGTCTTTCTCCTGGATCACGCCACGGTAGAGATAGCGTCCCAGATACAACAGCGCCTTCTCGCCGGTGCCGACGCGCTTGCAGTCGACAACCCACTCGCTGCGGGTAGCTTGGCGGCAGCGCCAGCCCTTCGCCGGTGATGGCGTCCAGCATCTTGGCGCGAAAGACCTTGGCCAGCGCCTTGTGATTGAACAGATAGGCGCCCTTGCCCTTGGCTGTTTTTGGTCCGCCACAGCCTTTTCTTCGCATCGATGGCCGCCGCCGGCATCACCAGGTGCACATGGGGGTGGTAATCCAGACGGCGCGAATGGGTGTGCAGGACCGCGATGGCCCCGGGCGATTCCCTGCAGCTGCTTGTCGTTCTGCGTGAAGCGTTTGCACGCGTCTCCCAGCTTGCACGGATCAGCAAGGCATAGAGCGTGCGTTGATGGCGCCAGGCCAAGGATCTGAGCTCGGCCGGCAGGGTAAAGGTCAACAGGAAGTACTGGGCGGGCACCTGTTTTTCGAGCTGACGTTCCAGCCATTGCTGGCTTTCGTGGTGTTGGCAGTGGGGGCAGCTGCGATGCCCGCACGAATGCGGCACGAAGACCTGGCGGTCACAGTCGGTGCATTGCGCCTGCATCAAGGGACTGCGCGAGGTACGGCAGTCCTTCATCGCGGCCAGGGCATGGCGATGGGAAGGCAGGATCCGATCCTGGTACTGCGCCAGGAAGTCGGCTTCAAAGCGTTCGATGAGCGATGAGAGCAGGATCATTTGGCCTTCCCCCAAGTCGATGGAGAAGCCATTCATCAGCGCGTTGATGACCTGCCTTGCGTTGTGCTGCGTGCCCGATGTCAGATGGGTGTACTTGGCGGTGGTCAGGATCGAGTGATGGCCGAGGATTTTCTGCACCTCGAGCAGATCGACGCCGGCCTCGATCAGGTGGGTTGCATAGCTGTGGCGCAGACTGTGCGGGGTGATCTTTTTTTTATCCCGCAGGCGTCGACCACCTTGCGCAGGGTGATCTGCACGCCGCCACGATCCAGCGGCGTGGTGGCACAGCAGGCCGCCTTCAGGCCGCCGTGGCGATTGGGAAACAGCAGCACCGGGATTGCGATGCACCTGCCAGAAGCGGCGCAGCAGATCCAGCGTCGCCTCCGGCAGCGGAACGAGACGGTCCTTGTTGCCCTTGGCATCGCGGATATGCACGCGCTGACGCGCCGCATCGATATCGCCGACCTGCAGACGCAAGCCTTCGCCGAGGCGCAGGCCGAGGCTGTAGAGGGTGAAATAGAAGACCCGGTAGCTCAGCGTAGAGGTCGCCGCGAACAGCCGCTTGGCCTCCTCGACGGTGACGATATCGGGCAGGCGTTGGGCCTTCGGCGGCTTGATCAGATCGACGTTCGCCCAGGGCTTGTGCAGCACATGGGTGTAGAAGAATTTCAGGCCGTACAGGTCGAGCTTGACGGCGCTCCAGGAGTGCGACTCGAGCAGGTCGGTGAAATAGTCGATCAACTGCTGCTCGGACAGGTCATCGATTTCGATGGTCGAAATAGGCACCGATGCGGCGAATGGCGCGGGAGTAGGCCTCGATGGTCTTCGGTCGCAGGCCCTTGAGCCGGAGGTGCTTGAGATGGGTTTGGTACTGGTGCTTGAAATTCGCTTCGCGATGATGCTGTCATGGTCATGTAACCTCATGATTCTTGGCGGAATGATCCCTCGCTTGCGAGGGCGTGAGGTTACATTTTAAGTTGGATCGGGCGTCTCGGCTTTCTCCGCGAAGCGGCTTCGTCCAACAAGCACATCGAGTCGCACGCTGCGCGTGCTCGGACCGGCCCACCGCTACGCGGCGGCCCGGCCGCTTATGTGCAGCGTTAGCGATATTGGGAGCAGATAAATAACATGCCGGTAATATCGCGGTTTTTCGGGATCATCATCAGGATGTTTTACGATGATCACAATCCTCCGCATTTCCATGCGGAATACCAGGGCAAGAAAGCAATATTCGATTTTCAGGGAAACATTCTGAAAGGAAATCTATCATCAAGAACTGCAACCAAGCTTGTACGAGAGTGGACCGACAACCACATTTCTGAACTCGAAGAAGATTGGCGATTGGCGAGAGAAGGAAAAGAGATAAAGAAAATCGATCCTCTCGATTAAGGTATAAGACAATGTGGAATATGAACGACGTCAAAGAGATCAAGTATCGAAAAGAATATGTATATCATGTCGTTTTCGACGACGGTTCTTCCGGCGATATCGATTTTTCTGAGTACTTAACCAGAGGCCCCATCTTTCGCCCGTTAAAGGACAAGGCGTTTTTTCGCAAAGCGGCTATAGAGGGCGGAACAATTTCATGGCCAAATGGTGCGGATATTGCGCCAGAAACGCTGTACGAAAAACTAGATCGCTAAAAATTGCATCCACACCGACCGCAAAAAGCGTTGCTCGTTCCTCGCTCTGCTTTCCGCGGCCGGTGATGCAAGACGTTATGCGCGAAAGCCGGACCCACAATAAAGATGCTCAAATTAAATGGGTAAGTACGACAAGCTGAGACTCAAGATTCTTCAAGGATCTTCAGATGCAAATATCAATTTTAAGGATCTGTGCGAACTCCTGAAGAGATTTGGTTTCGAAGAAAGGATAAGGGGCAGTCATCACATTTTCAGAAAAGAAGGCATAGAAGAAAAGCCAAACCTTCAAAGCGATAACGCTAAAGTAAAACCGTAACAAGTACGCTAGATTCGCTCTATACTTATCATGTACCATCTCTCTGTAGAAGAAGTCTAATGTTCAAATACGAAACCATCATTTATTGGAGCGAAGAGGATGAAACGTATTTGGCGGAAGTTCCGGAGCTACCGGGATGCATGGCTCACGGCGCGACTTATGAGTCAGCATTAGCAAATGCCAAAGAAGCCATCCAGCTATGGATAGATACCGCCCGAGAATTTAGCGATTCCATTCCAGAACCAAAAGGTCGTCGTCTAATGTACGCATAGGCGCATAAACGCGGGGCTCCAACGGACAAAGAAAAGTCACACTCGTTTCTCGCTTTACTTCATGCCGCATTTGCCTGAGGCCAAACGGTAGGCGTTTGTCCAAGAAGGAGGGGCAAAGGGGTGATGGCTTGCGGTTCTGTCTGCTTCGCCGGTTGCCGACGTCCGCATCGCAGCAAATGGTGCGCGCGGTTGGCCAGCCTACCCGCGTTCATCACAGGACGACGGAGCCCGGTATCCACTTGCCGTAGGTCCTTGGTTGAGCCAGATATCTACGCGGCGCTCGTTCTCGAAATCTTTCTGCAGGATATCCAGGTCGCCGTCGCCGTCGAGATCGCCGAGCTTGCTCTCGTGTGATCCGATTGCGGTCGATACGACTTGCCGGTTATATCTCCCCCGTCCATCACCATAGAGAACAAACTGTCTGCAGGCGGAAGCCGGGCCGGGCGTGTGCATCTCGGCGGTATAGATATCAAGGTATCCATCCCCATTGATATCTCCGATCTGGAGGCTGTGTCCATGGTCCAGGTCTGGGATGAGCGTAGATCGTCTCCAGCCATCATCGCGCCATTCGTAGAGGTTCAACGGCCCCTTGCCGTCACCAGAGCCGAGCAGGATCTCCGGGCGCCCACCTTCGATCAGGTCGCCCGCCGCCGACCGGGAGAAGCCGTAATCCGGATCCACGGGGTGCGCTTGAAACTCATTACCCTGGATGTGCTTGAACCAATAGCCGCCGCCGATCAGGTCGTCTTTGCCGTCAAGATCCAGGTCGGCCTTTGCGAGGCCTTCGTGGTTCTCGCCGCGTGGCCAGGACCAGATCTCCAACAGCTCCCATGGCGCCTGATCACGGGGTTTGTCGGGGACATCCGCGAGAAAGAGCGCGCGCGCCTGCTGATTCCAGAACACGAGCTCCGGGGCCCCGTCGCCGTCGAAATCCCCGACGATCTGGTCGTGGTGCTGGTTCTCGCCCCAATCCTTTACTGTGTGCCTTGGCCATGGCTCGCTAGGGACATGCTTCGGGTAAGGGTTCTCCCACCACCAGACCTCGTTGGTGTTCCAGCTCCCGCCCTGGACGATGTCCAGATCCCCGTCGCCGTCCATGTCGAAAGTGTCGCCGCCCGCCTCGATATGACTCTGGCGATCATCGATCAGGTAGCGCTGCGGACCGTCCGGGGTAGATCGAAACCAAACCATGCTGGTTTTCCGGTCCCAACCGGCAATGACGAAGTCATCCCGTCCGTCCTTGTCCAGGTCGGCGACGAGTGCCGATGATTGCGGGCCGACCCCCGCCTGTGCAAAGGCCTCCGAGTGGTTGGAGACTTGCTTCCAGCAGACAGGTGTGGGCGGATCGAGGCAGTCGTTGCGCCATAGGTGGACGTCTTGGTAGCGGTCCCAGGCGATGCTGACGATGTCCCGATCGCCGTCGCCGTCCATGTCGGCCGTCAGGGTTCCCAAATGGCTTTCCTTGCCGCGGTCGATCTCGCGGATCAGGAAATCCCCCCGTCCATTATTCTCGAGGAGCTGGAGTCGGAGCAGGGGGCCCTTGTGCTCGGCGGTAACCAGATCGATATCGCCGTCGCCGTCCATGTCGGCGGCGTCCAGGTTGTTGAGCGAGTACTCGGTGAGCAGGCGCTGGCGCGGCCAGCTGTCGGAAGTCGGATCTTTCGGTTGGCGAAACCAGTACAGATTTGCGTCGGGCTCATCCCCGGGGACCCGCTCCTGTGTCACTACGATGTCGGTCTTTCCATCGCCATCGATATCGGCGGCCTCGACCCGATCCGCGTCGAAGGGTTTGGTCGTGCCGATGATGTTGCGTACCCAAGGCTCGGCGGCGTCGCCGGGATTTCGCCACCAGGCGACGTACTTGGCTCCTTTTGCCGCGACGATGTCCGGCAGCCCGTCGCCGTCGATGTCTGCGACGTCGATTCCCTCGTCAGATGCCTTTTCGGTCACCAGGGTCCTAGGCCACCGGACTGACTCGGGGTCGTCCGGGATCTCGTAATAGAAGATACCTTTGCCGCTGGCGAGTACGATTTCGAGATTGCCGCCGGGCACCAGTTGTCCCACCGCGAATCCCTGGCTGTTGGCGTGACCCGTTTTCGGGGCCTCGGCGACCTTGCGAATGCTCCAGGTATCCCCGAGGCCGTCCTCGGATTCGATCCAGAAGATGTCGGGAAGCGCCTGTGCGATCAGATCCGGATGGGCGTCACCGTCGACGTCCGTGATCAGAATGGCATCGAGGTTGCGGCCAAGGTCCCTTCGTTCCCAGCGGCCCGTCATATCTCCACCGGGGTTGCGATAAAAGTACCGTCCGGAGGCGATGTCCAAATAACCGTCACCCGTCAGGTCTCCGACGGCCAGACCGAAATAGCGCATCCACTCCGGCTCGTCGAAGTCCCCCCACTTGCCCTTGTCGCCATCTACCAGGATGTAACGCCAGTCCTCTTCTGGATAGGGCGTACCCGGTATCGCTTCCGTCCATTCCGGGCTCGACTGCTGCGTACAGGTGGTGAGCACCGCTAAACCGGCCAGGGTAAGCAGCAGTCCTGCCGCGGCGAAGGCGAACCTCATTGTGCTCTCCGGTGAACCTGTCTGGAGCTGACCCGGTCCCTGCTCTGGACGAAACCAGATGGTCCGGGGCGTTTAATTCCGAAGCCGGCAGTGAAACTCATTGCGCGAAGATCTGCAACGGGTTGCTCCGGTCGCCCGGGTGATTCGGTCTTGTTTACCCGAGCATGATTGTTTTTGCGGAGCGGCATTGCCGGATAGAATCGTGGGACGGCGCGAATTTAGCCGGCAGCGTTGTCGTCGGAGGGCGGGCAAGCATGAAGGCGATGGTCATCGACCGGGTTGTTTCCCTGATGCACGAAGAGGACCCGTTGGCTGCGGTGGAGCTCCCGGCTCCCGAGCCCGAGCCCGGGGAGATCCGCATCAAGGTCAGTGCCTGCGGCGTATGCCACACGGAGCTGGATGAAATCGAGGGGCGCACGGCCCCGCCCCGGCTGCCCGTCGTGCCGGGCCACGAGGTGATCGGGCGTGTGGACAAACTCGGCGCAGGGGCGCAGAGGTTTGCGGTCGGCGAGCGGGTAGGGGTCGGCTGGATCCATTCCTCGTCGGGGGCCCCCGACGAGAACCTGAGTTCCGGATTCAGGGCCACCGGCCGAGACGTAAATGGCGGCTACGCCGAGTACATGACGGTTCCCCAGGCCTACGCGTATCCGATTCCGGATGTATTCTCTGATTCAGAGGCAGCGCCCCTGCTGTGTGCGGGCGGCGTGGGCTACCGCTCTTTGCGGCTCGCCGGGATCGAGGACGGGCAGCCCCTGGGGCTGACCGGGTTCGGCGGCTCCGCCCACCTGGTGCTGCAGCTCAGCCTTCACCTGTGTCCGAAATCCGAGATCTATGTGTTCGCCCGCGATCCCGAAGCGCGCGCCTTCGCCCTGGAGCTGGGGGCGGTCTGGGCGGGCGATACCTCAGAGCGTTCCCCCATCCCCCTGCAAGCAATCATCGATACGACGCCTGCTTGGAAGCCGGTGGTGGAGGCCCTGGCCAACTTGCGGCCCGGTGGCCGTCTGGTGATCAATGCCATCCGCAAGGAAGACCATGACAAGGACTATCTCATGCGGGTCAGCTATCACGATCACCTGTGGCTGGAGAAGGAGATCAAGTCGGTGGCCAATGTGACCCACCGGGACATCGCGGAATTCCTCCCCATAGCGGCGGCCATCCCGCTGCGGCCGAAGGTTCGGACCTACCGCCTGGAAGAGGCGAATCTTGCCCTGGTGGAGCTCAAGCGCGGACCCGTCCGGGGTGCCAAGGTGCTGCTGATCGATTGAGCAAGAAATCGCCGATAACCGCTCAGTCAGGATGCCGAAGCAACACCCGGTTCATGATATGTTGCCCCCAGGAACCTGTCTGACTTACGACTGTTCTACTGCGGAATCGCGGATGCCGGCCCGATTTATCCCGCGATCTCAATAAATAGGGCAGGCTATTCGCCTCGAACGCGGGAAAATTCGGTCTCAGGCCGGCGGTCCCTCGCTATAGACGCGCAAGTCAGACAGCCTCCTGGAGGCGCTGCCATCCCAGGTCCCGGCCATCCCAGCCGGGATGACCGCATCCGGAGTAAGGGCGTCTGGCGGGGCGTCTTTTTGAAAAACTCGGCGTTCGGACGCGGCCGAGAAGATCATCGCCGAACAGGTGCGCGGGCGTGTGATCGTGGATGTCAACCGCTAACAAGAACCAGCAGGAGGCCGCGAGCATGACCACCCCGAAGATTGCGGATACCAAGCCCGTCCTGGTCGAGCTGCAGGCCGGCAAGCAGTATTGGTTCTGCCGTTGCGGTCTCTCCAAGGGGCAACCCTATTGTGACGGCTCTCACCAAGGGACGGGTACGGAGCCCCTCGCGTTCTCCGTGGACGAAGACCGTCAAGCGGCTTTGTGCATGTGCAAGCGCACGCACAACCCCCCGTTCTGCGACGGTGCGCACAGCACGATTACCGCCGACGACCTGGAGGCGGGTGCGGCACCTGCGCAAGTGGGGGGTAAGCTCCAATGGCACAAGGTCATGGAGAAGGACGAGCTGCCGGAGGGGAGGGTCAAGACCGCTGCATGCGAAGGCCAAACCCTGTGCATGACCCGCTTCAACGGCGAGTACGGGGCCCTGGATAACGCCTGTCCCCACCAGGGCGGCCCCCTGGGAGAAGGGTCCATCGAGAACGGCTTGCTGCGCTGTCCCTGGCACGGCTGGGATTTCGACCCCCTCACCGGCAAGGCCCCGGGATATGACGACGGGGTTGAGACCTTCGAGGTCGAGGTGCGCGAGGACGGGGTCTACGTCGGTCTGCCGTCGGCGAAAGGCCACACCCGGACCGTCGGCGACCTGATGATGGAGACCCTGGCCAACTGGGGTGTAAAGCAGGTCTTCGGCATGGTCGGCCACTCCAACCTGGGGGTGGCGGACGCCCTGCGCATCCTGGAGGGGGAGGGCAGGCTGAGCTACTACGGCATTCGGCACGAGGGCGCCGCTTCCTTCGCCTGCTCGGCCTACGGCAAGCTCACCGGCCGCCCCGCAGCCTGCCTGTCCATCGCCGGGCCTGGTGCCACCAATCTGCTGACCGGGCTGTGGGACGCCAACGTGGACCGGGCACCACTGATCGCCATGACCGGCCAGGTCGAGTCGCAGGTCCTGGGTCCGGGGGCCTTCCAGGAGCTGGATCTGATGGCCGCCTTCGGCAAGGTCGCCCAGTGGGCCCAGCCGGCCCTGCCCAACAGCAGACACGCGGAGCTGGTGAACCTGGCCTGCAAGAGCGCCATTCTCAACCGGGGCGTATCCCACCTTATCTTTCCCGATGAGGTGCCCAAGATGCCCGCGACAGAGGGTGCCGAGGCCGGCGGTCCACAAGGGCGGGTCGCGCCGCTGGCTGTTTCGCCGCCCGCCGAGTCCGTGGCAAAGGCGCTCTCGCTGCTAACCAGGTCCAAGAGGCCGGTCATCATCGTCGGCCATGGGGCGCGATTCGCGATGGATGGCGTAACGGCGCTGGCCGAGTTGCTCGGTGCGCCGGTCATCACCACCTTCAAGGCTAAGGGCCAAATCCCGGACTCGCATCCTTTGGCGGGCGGCGTGTTGGGGCGTAGCGGCACCCCCGTCGCGAGCTGGGCGATGAACGAGTCCGACTGCCTGCTGGTGTTGGGCGCGAGCTTCAGCAATCACACCGGGATTTCCCCCAAGAAGCCCACTATCCAGGTGGACTTCGATGCCATGACCCTCGGTAAGTTTCACGCCGTGGACGTACCCCTGTTGGGGGAGATCGGCGTTACCTGCGCCATTCTGACGGGGCATCTCGCGGGTGGGACCGAAGCGGAGGACCAGCGCGGTGACCTGGCCGGACGCTGGGCCATCTGGCGTGAGGAGAAGCGCCGCAGGGAGCTGGACGAGCGTGGGATGGGGCTGAATTCCGCCGCCATTTTCGCCGCTTTGACCAGGCAGGTCCCGGAGGACGCCATCATCGCGGTGGACGTGGGCAACAACACCTACTCGTTCGGGCGCTACTTCGAATGTGCCCGCCAAACGGTCCTGATGTCCGGCTATCTGGGTTCTATCGGCTTTGCCCTACCGGCGGCCATGGGCGCCTGGGCGGCTACGCAGGAGGATGATCCGCGCTTGCGCGGCCGCAAGGTGGTCTCGGTCTCCGGCGACGGTGGGCTGGGGCAGTATCTGGGAGAGCTCACCACCCTGGTGAAGTACGGCATGAATATCACCCATGTCCTGCTCAACAACAAAGAGCTCGGAAAGATCAGCAAGGAGCAGCGGGCGGGAAACTGGGAGGTGTGGCAGACCTCGCTGCACAATCCTGACTTCGCCAAGCTTGCCGAGCTGTGCGGTGTCCTGGGACTAGCCGTGGGCGACAAGGCCGAGCTGGACGGGATCCTCGCCCGCGCTCTGGCCCACGAGGGGCCGAGCCTGGTGGAGGTCCGCTCGGATGCGGAGCTAGTGTGATCGTTCAGTGCGAGTCTTCGTCCCCCTGTCGGGAAGAAGCCCGCATTCGGGTTGGCGGTCCCACGCAATCACTGGCGGATGCCCTCCACTGACAAGGTCAGTTCCACCTTTTGAGAAGCGGGACCAAGGTCCTTCGTTATGCCGAAGTCGGCGAGCTTGATCGTCGTGGTGCCCTCGAAGCCGCGCCTGTATCCGCCCCAGGGATCGGGGCCGGCGCCGATCTTGCGCACGTCGAGGGTCACCGGCTTGGTCACGCCGTGAAGTGTCAGCTCTCCCTCCAGGGTCGCCTCGTTACTGCCCGTCTCTTTGTAAAAAGTGCTCTTGAAGCGCGCCTGTGGGTGCTGGTCTACCTCCAGAAAATCTTTCCCGCGTAGGTGCTTGTCGCGCTCGGCGTGGTTGGAGTCGATGCTCGCTGTCTCGATGACGACCTCGACGCTGGAAGCGCTCGGGTCCTGCTCATCGTAGGTGAAGCTGCCGCCGAAATCGTTGAAGCGGCCGTAGAGCCAGCTGTAGCCGAGGTGCTGAATGCGGAACTGAACGAAGGCGTGGGACCCCTCGGTGTCGATCAGGTACTTCTCCTTCGCCGCGTGGGCGGGGGAGAGCAGGGCGAAAGCAAGCGTCAGGGCGGTGATGGCTTGGAGCTTCATTTCTCATTTCCTCATAAGGGATGGTGTGATGATCAGGACGGTTGCCGACCGAGCATGCGTGTCAGCGTTCGATCACGGTCGACGAAATGGTGTTTGAGGGCGGCGAGGGCATGCACTCCCGCCAGTGAAACCAGGGTGATGGCCAGGATCAAGTGAACTCGACCGGCCAGGTCCGCCTGGTTGGGCAGTCCGGCGATGGTCGCGGGTGCCTCGAATAGACCGAAGACGTTGATCGGCCTGCCGTCGGCGGTGGAGATCAAGTAACCGCTCAGCATCACCGCGAACAGCAGCAGATATAGGGCGAAGTGGGCGGCCTTGGATGCAATGCGCTCAAAGGTGGAAAGATCTGGATCTGGGCGGGGCTTCGGGTTCAAGGCCCGCCAGAGCAGACGGAACAAGAGCGTTGGGAACAAGAGTATCCCGATGCCTTTGTGCACCTCCGGGGCTCGCTTGTACCAGGCGTCGTAATAGGTGAGGTCTACCATCCAGAGGCCCAGGCCGAAGAGTCCGGCAATCGCCAGGGCCATCACCCAGTGGATGATCACCGCTACCAATCCATACGATTGCTCTGTGTTACGCCACACCTTTTCTTCTCCAAACGCCGGATGGATGCCGACTGAAGTGTCCGATTCGGCCGTATAAACTAGTGCTTTGGTTGGAGGAAATAAACGCCGCGGGACGAAAAAGAACGTTGTACCAGGGAGAAAAGTCCGCCCCGCGGGACCGTCGGCCTGGTTCTGCTGCCGAGACGGACCGGATTCAAGTGCTATGCTTTTTTTGTGTTTTCAGGCATGCACGCCGGAGTCGAGCGGTACCTGAAAACACAGCGGAGGAGCGAGCTAGCCGGGCCGCATAGGTGCGGAGGGAACACGCAGAGATCTGGCGTTTTCACTGTTGACGAGGTACTCAGATGGCACCGCAGGAACCTGAAGTCGTCTATGGGGCGGATGTTGCGGAGAGAGTCGATAAGGCGCTGGATGCGCACCGGTTTTTTATCAGGCGGGCGAGGGATCGAGCGCAGCAGATGATGTTTTTTCTCGAGCTTTGCCGGCCTGCCAAGAAAGAGGGTGTCAATGAGGTCATCAGGAGCTATCGGGAATTCGCGCGCAAGAAGATCGGCGATCTGGAGAAAGAGGTAACGGGGGCCGACGAGCTGGCAGCCACGATCGACGTCCTGCTCGCAGACTTGTCGCAGGCGGCGAATCTGGATTCCGTTCTCTCGCTGACGGAGTTACGGGAAGCTGGAAAGGTGGAGACTTGGCGCGAGCAGGTCGTCAAGGAGAGGGAAAAGCTCGATTTCAACAACAGTCTAGACCACCGTCTCGTCAACCGGGACCTGCTGTACCTTGCACATTGCCGGGAAGAACTCGAGCTGTGGGAGCAAGTACGGCGCGTATCGGAGCGGCTCCCGGCACGAGCCGGCGACGAGGATTGGCGATCAGCCCGTGACACGGTTAAAGGTTTTCTGGTTGCCGAAGGGATCACCTCACCCGTCCACGTCCTCGCGAGGAAGAGGTACGAGCGTCCGAGGTGGCTCTGGTCTCCCGTCCAGAGGCTCCGCACCTTGCCCATGTGGGCAGCGAAACACTTCGCATTGCTCCTGACGCTCGCCGTCGGGCTTTTCGTGGTTTTCAAGGTCGAGGCGGTAAGCAGTCTGATTTTTAACATGGGAGCCCTGGCGCTCATCCCTTTCGCCCTCGGTCTTCTTCCGTTCTTGCTTACCGACGGGTGGCGGCTGCTGCGATACGGGCGCAATGAACAGATCCCCGCTTGGGACGCAGGTGGCTCGGCGCACCGAAGTCGGTTTGCCCGCGCGCCCCGCCGGTTTTTTCAGCGCTGGCCGGATTCGTCGCAGACGCGGGACACCGCGCCGTCGGCCACGGCACCCGCTGTGCCGGACCGGGAGGCATCATCCGAGGTTTCTGGCGGGTTAAAAGCAAGACCGCAAGACATCCTGAAAGTACTCGTGCGAGGGCGGATATTTCGGCTCTATTATCTCGTGCTTTGGATTGGCGGCGCAATTGCGCTCAGTGCGGGCGTATCCGCGGGTAAGTGGGATTCGACCTACTTGACGGTCTTCGGGGTCGTTGCGGTTCTCTATTTTCTGGTCCTTGCGGCCCGCTTGATTGACTTTTGGGATTTTTTTGAGTCAAAAGCGATTCGGCGGTATTGGTTATTTTTCGCGGCAATCGGCGCAGGAGCGCTGCTCCTCGGGTGGGGATACGCGTTCTTTGTTGTCGCCTTTTTGGTTTGGACCATTTGGTTCTTCCTTTCTTATCGCCGCAGGCGCGATCGCCCGTTGCGGCGCACGCTCGCCATCGGATTTGCTGTGCTCGTGCTCATGACATCGCTCCTGTGGGTCACCAGCGAGCGAGGCGTGTGGCGCGAACCCGGGGTAGCGCAAGACTGGCGGTCGAATCTCACCTGGCCTATGCCTGGAGACGAGCCCGTTGTTGTTATGGCGGCCTCGGGCGGAGGCTCCAGGGCCGCTCTATACACGGCGCTGACCCTGGAGATGCTCGACGGTTTGGAAGTGGCGTGCGGCGGTGAGTCCCGCAGGTGTCCGCTGAGCGAGGCGCTGCAGATGATCAGCAGTGTATCCGGGGGCAGCCTCGCGAATGCCGGCTATGTCGCCCGGCGGATGTCGAAGCTGAACGGGAGGCCCATCGCTGAGGCGCTCACGCAAGCCGTGAGCGGAGACTTTATGCTCCCGGTACTGCACGGAGCGCTGAATCCATTTCTGAGCAGGGGGGACTCCATCGAGAAGACTTGGCAGGGCCTCGGCAAGCTCGTTCGCGGCTGCACGCGCACCATTGAAGAACCGCGCGTCGAGTCGGGCTTCGCGCGACAGGATTCCCAGGGCATGGCCCTCGGGGACATTTGTCTCAGCGATCTCGCCGCGGCATGGGGGAGGGAGGTCGAGAAGGGAGCGGACGCAAGGGTTCCGTTTCCGATGCCTCTGGTCAACACGTCCACGCTGGACGGCCACGACCTGGTGATCACTCCGCTGCCGAAGGAGCAATATACGCCGTCGGATTTTGCGGCGCAGTCGCGCAATCCGGACAAAAATCTCTACGCCCGCCCTGATGCTACCTGGGTCTTCTACCGTGACGGCATCTATGCCCTGGAGGATCTGCTGGGCGAGTCTTTCGATCCTTTGCTCTCTACGTCGGTTCGGGTGTCGGCGAATTTTCCATTCGGTTTTCCCTTGGTCGCAGTCCAAGCTCGTCGCCCGCTGTTTCTGCAGCCGGACTGGCAATCTCGGTGCACGGGGCCGGAGTGGAAGGAATGCGAGGAACGGCGGGTGCATCTAACCGACGGCGGGGCCCTCAGCAACTCCGGTATGTGGCCCTTGTTCAGATTGCTTGTGAACAAAAAGCGAGAGCTGCGCAAGCGTGGGGTTCTGTTGATATTGATTGATGCGAGCAGAATGGCGGAGTACGGGGCACCGGAGAAAACTTACCTTAGCCTCCGGGTCACCATTGGAGATCAGGCACCGATAGGACAATACCTGCACAGGACCATGTTTGATATGCTCGAGACGGTGTACGGCGATCGGATCGCGATCGTTCAGATCGACCTGAAACCCGAGCGGTCGTCGAATATCCACACGACCTGGGCCTTTGATCCGAAAACCAGAGAGCAGTTGGTGAACATTTTCAAGGAACGTTGGGCCGAAGAGAGACCGTCGCTTTTGCAGAAGTGGGATCATCTTCGCGCGCGCGCGAAGCTGAGCGAGACGCCTGAGCCCGGTGCGAAGAGCGAATGGGGACTGGTCGACAGGGCGCGTCCTCCGGTCGATTGACGCCTGGGCCAAGCTGCGCGCCCCGAAGTGCGGTTGTCGGTTGGGGTGATGCGCGTGCGCTGATTGACACTCGGTGTGCGGCTCTTGCCGGATCAGATTCGGCGCAGGGCCCAGAGAACAAACACGAACCACAGCAAGATTGCCGCCGCGCTCCAACTGTTGGCCAGAGTAAAGAGCTCGTCACCGTGCGGCAGAGATACCGGGATACCCACTGCGGCGAGCGCGGCTGCGCCGGTAGGAGACAGGTACCACGACGCCAGTATGGATGCGGCGAGTGCCAGCGGAAACGTGACGAAGTTACGAACAATCCAAAAACGACGGCAATACTGCCGTTGGCTTAACGCAAGACGCAATTACAGGAAGAATCCGATGTAAGTACCGTGGCTGTGTGCGACGCAGCTGAATGATGCGGCCGGGTAGGCGGCGCGCGTCGCGAGAAATCGCTCCATGAACCAGGCGACCTTTTTCCAGTGCAGAAAAGGCAGCAGAAACGGCTCCATTCCGGAGTAGCCATAGGCGTCGATTACTTTTTCCAACGTCTGGGGGGACTCTCCCCGCGCCACACGCTGATCGTTCCGATGCAGCTTCCAGACCCTTCTGGCAACCTTGTCGGTCCAGTGGCCGACGTCGCGGATCCCGTGTATGACGAAGATGACCTGCGTGACGCCCCGCCTGCGCTCGCATTCGGCGTCGCTCAACGGGCGCAGCTCCCAAGGCCGGGCTTCCTCTATGGCTAGCTGTTCGGGAGGCGCACAGAGCGCTTGCTGGTAGACATGCCGCCGGGCTTTGACCTCCGGGCTCCACTGGACTGGATCCTGTCTTCGGCGAATCCCATGTCGGTGACAGTCACGTGTCCGCTGCGCGGTATGTCCAGATAGCGAAAGTCGCTTCCAGTTGCCGAATGGATATTGTCCTCCGGGCTGACGAGGTCGTCGGTAGATCCGAGAAGTTGCACCGTCAGCGGCATAGGCCGTTCCAGGTGAATCTCCAGCCAATCGAGGCGCATTCGCGTGAGATACGGGGAGCCGCGGAGCGCGCTCATGATGGTCGGTTGCAGGAAGATCAGTCGCATTAGGGCCCCGTAGGCGATAGCTGCAAGGGTCTGATGCACCCCTAGACCCCTAGCGGGCTGCCATCGACGGCATTACTTTCTCGGATCACGCGGTCAGGAGCATCTTTGATGATGAGATTGAAGCCAAAATCAACAGGCAGGCTCGCTGATCGCGTAGGGACAACAGCGCTAGCGCTGGGTCTGGTAGCGCCCTTCGTACCCATGCGTACCCCGTTCATCTACAACTTGCGCCGCGATCCTTACGAGCGCGCAACCATTACCTCGAACTCGTACTCTAAATAGATGGTTGACCGTGCGTACATGTTGGTGCCTGCTCAGGCTTATGTGGGTCGCTTTCTGAGGACCTTTCAGGAGTTTCCGCAACGGCAAAACG
>CAWDLA010000007.1:0-131233 GCA_963802975.1 uncultured Gammaproteobacteria bacterium | reverse complement strand
GTTTGCAGCGTTCGCCGGGAGATTGAGCAGCGAAAGGACGAGTGGAATCAGGATGGCAAGAGAGCTGCGGAGCCGGGAATCTCGTCGGGGTGGTCCCAACGCGGCCGAGGATGAGACGTCACGCATCGGTACCTCCGAGCTGATTTTGAGTTACGCGTCTATTCGCTGCGAATGAAACGAATGTAACAAATACGATTCGAGTAATTCGCGCGATTCGTAGCTTATCTCTGCTTGTCGAGTACCCAGCGGCTTCGTGGCGGCCCAATCCGATCAGGGCGCATCGAGCTGGGCGAGGATATTCCGCGCCACGTAGCGCTGCTCGTCGTCGCCATCTTCCAGAACCTCATAGAGCAGCTTCCGGGCGCCGGCAACGTCCTCGCGCTCGCGCAGCTCTTTGACCTGCTTGAGCTTGTCCTCGACCAGATCCGGCTCGTCGATGTACGCGGAGTCGATCTCCTCCGAATCAATCTCGTCTTCGGCCTCGATGGCGTCGAGCTCCGCCTCCATCTCCTCGTTCGTCATGGGCGTGAAACGCTCCGAGTCAAAGGGATCGCCGCCGGCGATGTCCCGGCCGACCACGTCGTCGCCGCCGGACTTTGCGCCCTGTCCGCTCGCGCGCGAAGTCGCGCCGCCCGCCGGGTTGCCATCCGGCCCCTCCCCCGGGGGAGAGCTGGCAGCGGAACCGCCGGCTGTAGCCGCAGCGACGGACGACAGCCCGTCGTTATCCTCCGCGGCCTCCCGTTCCTGCCCTGAAGCCTGCCGCCGCCGCTGGAAGAAGCGGGAGAATATGATCCCGAGCTCGAACAGCATCCACATGGGAAAGGCGAGCAGGGTCTGGGAGATCACGTCCGGCGGCGTCAGCAGCATGCCCGCAACGAAGACGCCGACGATGACATAGGGACGCTTGTGCCCGAGGTTCTCGGGGGTCGTGATGCCGGCGGCAACCAGCAGGATGGTGGCGATGGGGATCTCGAAGGCGATGCCGAAGGCGAAGAACAGGGTGAGCACGAAGTCCAGGTACTGGCTGATGTCCGTCATCACCGCCACGCCGTCCGGGGCGGTCCCGGTCAAGAAGGCGAACACCAGCGGGAAAACCACGTAATAGGCGAACAGCATCCCCAGGTAGAAGAGCAGGATGCTGGACACCAGCAGGGGAATCGCCAGCCGCTTCTCGTGCTGGTAGAGCCCGGGGGCCACGAAGGACCAGAACTGGTACAGCAGGTAGGGCATGGACAGGAAGACCGCGGACACCAGGCCAGCTTGAAGGGCGTCAGAAAGGGCGAGGCCACCTGGGTGGCGATCATGCTGGTCCCGTCCGGCAGCTGCGCCATCAGCGGCGCGGCGACATAGATGTAGATGTCGTTGGCGAACGGGAAAAGGACGAGGAACACCAGCAGCACCGCTACCACGATGCGTATCAGGCGGTCGCGCAGCTCCACCAGGTGGGAGACGAAGGGCTGCTCCTGGCCCAATTCTTCCGATGACATCGCGCTGAGTGGGATCTAGTCGAGTTTCGATTCGGTTTTGCTGCCGGTACCGCTCTGGGCCGACTTGGGCGGCTGCTTCGACTCACTGGTCACCGGCTTGCCATCGGAATCGTCCAGGATGCTCTCCAGCGGATTGCTCCGGGCCTGCTTGTCGAGGATCTCCTTGAGCTCGTCCGCCTTGATCTCGCGGTCGATCTCCGCCTTCACCGAGCTCAGCATACGCCGTCCGCGGCCAAGCCAGAGGCCGGCCGTGCGCGCGAGCTTGGGCAGGCGCTCGGGCCCGACCACTACCAGCATGACCAGCCCGATGAGGGCAAGCTCCCAAAATCCGACGTCGAACATGAACCGACCCTAGGCCAACGCGGCCGAAAGACGCGAAATCAGACCTTCTCCTTGTCCTTTTCCGACGCCGCCGCACCCGGGACCGCGGCGTCGTCACCTTCCGCGGTGCGTTTGGCGGACTTCTCGTCGAGCTTCTTGGGCGCCTCGTCCTCCTTCTCGCTCTCCGCCATGGCGCCGCGGAAGCCTTTCACCGCGTTGCCCAGATCCGAGCCGATACTCTTCAGGCGCTTGGTCCCGAAGAGCAGCAGCACGATCACCAGTATGATCAACAGCTGCCAGATGCTGATGCCGCCGAAACCCATGGTCTCCTCCGACGCCGCCCCGAGGGACGGTCGATTGTCTGTTCAATGCTCACCAGCGCCGGGCCCGGGGCCGGGCGCCGCTTTCTGTGCCGCGGCAAGCTCGTAAATGCGGCAACCGCGATGCGAATTGGCGATCATAACCCAAGAAGTCGTAAGTCGGACAGGCTCCTTGGCTCACTCCTCGCGCCGGGCCTTCTCCTCCAGACCGGAGAGGCCGAAGCGCCGATCCAGCTCCGCCAGCACCGCATCGGGACCCAAACCCTGCTGCGCCAGAAGCACCAGGGTGTGAAACCACAGATCCGCCACCTCGTAGACGATCTTGTCCTGCACCCCGTCCTTGGCCGCCATGACGGTCTCCGTCGCCTCCTCGCCGATCTTCTTGAGGATGGCGTCGAGCCCCTTGCCATAGAGCTTGGCCACGTAGGAGCTATCGGGGTCTGCCCCTTTGCGCTGCTCCAAGATCTCCGACAGGCGTTGCAGGATGTCGTTCATGCTTGATTCGGGTGATATGAGCCGCAAAGGCGCGCAGGTTTTTGCACCGGCGCCGCGGAATAATCCGACGCTTGCCCCGGTTGCAGGATGACGGTCATTCGGCGGCCGTCAGGACTTTTTGTAAATCGAATCCGGGTCCTTGAGCACGGGCGCGATCTCGATCCACTCGCCGTCGCGCAGCTCTCGGAAGAAACAGTTATGGCGGCCGGTGTGGCAGGCGATACCGCCCTTCTGCTCCACCTCCAGTAGAACCACGTCCGCATCGCAGTCCAGGCGGATCGCGGATACCACCTGCTGATGGCCCGACTCTTCGCCCTTGTGCCACAGCTTCCCGCGGGAGCGCGACCAGTAGACGGCATGTCCCGTCTCACGGGTCAGGCTCAGGGACTCCCGGTTCATCCAGGCCATCATCAAGATCTTGCCTGTGCCGCTCTCCTGGGCGATGGCGGGTACCAGGCCCCTGTCGTCCCATTTGATCGTATCGCGCCAGTCGTCTTTCAAATCAGCCTCCCCATAAGATTTTCTTTACGAAATCAGCAGGCATCGGCGACGCGCTGACCCTCGGCGAAGTCCAGGGTACCCTCGTAGATGGCGCGGCCGGTGATGGCGGCGGTGATACCGCACCCGGCCACCGCGCACAGGGCGCGCACGTCGTCCAGGTTGGTGATGCCGCCAGAGGCGACGACCGGGGTCGAGATGGCCTCGGCCAAGTCGCGCGTAGCTTCCACGTTGGGGCCGGTCATCATGCCGTCGCGGCCGATGTCCGTGTAGACAATGGCGGATACGCCGTCGTTCTCGAAGCGCTTGGCAAGATCCTCTACGCGATGCTCGGTGACCTCCGCCCAGCCATTTATGGCCACCTGTCCACCTTTGGCGTCCAGGCCCACGATGACGTGCCCGGGGTAGGACTTGCAGGCGCGGGCGACCAGTTCGGGCTCCTTGACCGCCTGTGTGCCGATGATGCAATAGGAGACGCCGGCCTCCAGATAGCCGGCGATGGTGGCCTCGTCCCGAATGCCGCCGCCGACCTGAATGGGCAAGTCCGGGTACTGCGCCGCGATGGCGCGGATGGCCTCTCCGTTCACCGGCTCCCCGGCGAAGGCCCCGTTCAGATCCACCAGGTGCAGTCGGCGGGCACCGGCGGACGCCCAGCGGCCGGCCATCTGTACCGGGTCGTCGGAAAAAACGGTCTCATCGTCCATGCGGCCCTGACGCAGACGTACGCAACGCCCGTCCTTGAGATCGATGGCGGGGATCAGCAACACCGAAAACCTACCTCCGAGAAAAAAAGATAGAGCGACGAATCACGCGCATCCCACGAATCGTAGTTATTCGTAAGTGGAATACGCGTTCACAGAGAGCCCTTGGTGGACGGGGTGACCCCCGACATCCGCGGATCGGGCTCCACGGCCATGCGCAACGCCCGGCCGAATGCCTTGAACAGCGTCTCCGCCTGGTGATGGGCGTTGGTCCCGCGCAGATTGTCCAGATGCAGAGTCACGCCCGCGTGGTTGACGAAGCCCTGGAAAAACTCGTGGAACAGATCCACGTCGAAGGCACCGATCATGGCCCGCGCGAAGTCCACGTGAAACTCAAGGCCGGGGCGGCCCGACAGATCGATCACTACCCGCGACAGGGCCTCGTCCAGGGGCACGTAGGCATGGCCGTAGCGGCGGATGCCCTTCTTGTCCCCCACCGCCTCGGCGAAGGCCTGGCCCAGGGTGATGCCGACGTCCTCCACCGTGTGGTGGGCGTCGATGTGCAGGTCGCCATCGGCCCTGATAGAAAGATCGATCAGACCGTGCCGGGCCACCTGATCGAGCATGTGCTCCAGGAAAGGGACGCCGGTATCGAAGCTGGAGCGCCCGATTCCGTCCAAGTCGATCTCGACCCGGACGCGGGTCTCCAGGGTGTCGCGCGCCACGCGGGCGGCGCGCTTCGGGCTCTGTGGTTCCACCGGATTGCGGGCTCGTTTCTGGTTGGCCTTAACAACCTTTTATTAAAGCACAAAAGCAGGGGCGAGGACGGAGGAACGACGATGATGCGTTACCTGCAGAAATTTGGTCGGGTTGGGTCGAACCGTGAAGTGGCGCGAGGCTCACGTGAATCCCTGCGGTTAAAACAAATAGTATCTCTGCGCCATCGGCAGCACCTGCGCCGGCTCGCAGGTGAGCAACTCGCCGTCGGCGCGCACCTGGTACGTCTGCGGATCCACCTCGATCCTCGGTTGATAGTCGTTGAGCATCATGTCCTTCTTTCTCACAGAGCGTACGTCGCCGACGACGCCGATCCTGCGCTTGAGGTCCAGCTTCTGCTGCTCTCCGGCCTGGTCGGCCCATTGCGAGATGAAAGTCATGCAGGTGGCGCCAAGGGCCCCGCCGAAGGCGCCGAACATGGGCCGGTAGTGGACCGGCTGGGGCGTGGGAATCGAGGCGTTGGGGTCACCCATCGGCGCGGCGGCGATCATGCCACCCTTGAGGATCAAACTGGGCTTGGTGCCGAAGAAGGCGGGCTTCCAGAGCACCAGGTCCGCCAGCTTACCGACCTCCACGGAGCCCACCTCGTGCGCGATGCCGTGGGTAATTGCCGGATTGATGCCGTACTTGGCCACGTAGCGTTTGGCGCGCAGGTTGTCGTGCTCCGCCGGATCCCCTGCCAGGCTGCCGCGCTGGACCTTCATCTTGTGGGCCGTCTGCCAGGTGCGCGTGATGACCTCCCCCACCCGACCCATGGCCTGGGAGTCGGAAGCGATCATGGAGAAGGCACCCAGGTCGTGCAGTATGTCCTCCGCGGCAATGGTCTCGCGGCGGATCCGGGACTCGGCGAAGGCCACGTCTTCCGGGATCGATGGGGACAGATGGTGACAGACCATGAGCATGTCCAGGTGCTCGTCCACCGTGTTCACCGTATAGGGCCGGGTCGGGTTGGTGGACGACGGCAGCACGTTGGGCAGACCGCAAGCCTTGATGATGTCCGGCGCGTGACCTCCTCCGGCCCCCTCTGTGTGGTAGGTGTGGATGCAGCGATCCTTGAAGGCCGCGATAGTGTCCTCGACGAAACCGGATTCGTTCAGGGTATCCGTGTGGATGGCCACCTGCACTTCCATCTTCTCCGCCACGTCGAGGCAATTGCTGATGGCCGCCGGGGTTGTACCCCAATCCTCGTGCAGTTTCAGGCCCATGGCCCCGGCCCGGACCTGCTCCTCCAAGGCGTGGGGCAGACTGGCGTTACCCTTGCCGAGAAAGCCCAGGTTCATCGGGCAGTCCCTCGGAAGCCTGCAACATGCGGTGGATGTTCCAGGGCCCCGGCGTGCAGGTGGTGGCGTTGGTGCCCGTAGCCGGACCCGTACCGCCGCCGAGCATGGTAGTGACGCCGGACATCAGGGCCTCCTCCACCTGTTGCGGGCAGATGAAGTGGATATGGGCGTCGATGGCACCGGCGGTGAGTATCTGGCCTTCTCCGGCGATGGCCTCGGTGCCGGGACCCACCAGGATGTCCACGTCCGCCTGGGTATCCGGATTGCCGGCCTTGCCGATGCTTGCGATACGCCCGTCCTTGATGCCGATGTCCGCCTTGACGATGCCCCAGTAATCCAGGATCAAGGCGTTTGTGATGACCAGGTCCACCACCTCGTCCGCATCGCGCTGGCACTGGCCCATGCCGTCCCGGATCACCTTGCCGCCGCCGAACTTGACCTCGTCACCGTAATGGGTGCGGTCCTCTTCTACCTGGATGAAGAGCTCGGAATCACCGAGGCGCACTCTGTCCCCAACGGTTGGGCCGTACATGTCCGCGTAGGCCTGCCGGCTGATCTTGCTCATGCGCCATCCTCCGCGTCCAGGGGTCCCATGATCCGGGCGTTGAAGCCATAGACCTGCGCGTGCCCCGGCGTAAGGCGACCAGCTCCACGGTGCGCGACTGGCCCGGCTCGAAGCGCACCGCGGTGCCCGCCGGGATATCCAGGCGAAAGCCCCTCGCCTGCTCGCGATCGAAGCGCAGCGCGGAATTGGTCTCGTAGAAGTGATAGTGGGAGCCCACCTGGATGGGGCGGTCGCCAGTATTGGCGACGCTGAGTGAAATCCGCTCGCGGCCGGCGTTCAGCTCGATGTCGCCGGGTGCAGTGATGATTTCGCCTGGGATCATGTCGAAGTCTCCGGTGATGTAGGCGCCGGTATCGATGGGCAAAGCAGCGCTCTGCAAATCCTACGAAGCGCGAAGCAATTCACAACGCCGACGTCGCGCTGAAGCCCAGACTACATAATAGGGTCGTGCACCGTCACCAGCTTGGTGCCGTCCGGGAATGTCGCCTCCACCTGCACCTCGTGGATCATGTCGGGCACGCCGTCCATGACGTCATCGCTGGTCAGCAGGGTGCGGCCGTGGTCCATCAACTCGGCGACGGTCCTGCCCTCTCTGGCCCCTTCGAGCACGGCGCAGCTGATATACGCGATGGCCTCCGGATAGTTGAGCTTGAGCCCCCTGTCCTTGCGCCGTTCCGCCAGCAACCCGGCGGTGAACAGCAACAGCTTGTCTTTCTCGCGCGGCGTGAGCTCCATGGTCGGCCCCTGGTGTCGTTTGTCGGTCTATGAAAAACTGCGGATCCGCAGCCTAGGTCGCCCAGATGCGCGGCAGACAGGCATCGTGTCGCATCAGTCGTGGCCGGAGTGTGATCCAAAGCGAACGAAAAATCAGGTGCACCAACTCGACGCCCGGGGCGAGGCAGCGTGCGACGAGCAGGTCCTCGACCAGGGTCAGTCCTATTGGGACGTCGGCCCGGTCGGGCAAACCTTCCCGCGCCGCATCGAGGTCCTGCGGACCCGCACCTGTGGCGACGAAGGTCCCGTAGACGGGAAATCCGCGCAGTCCGCTCGGGCCGTCGAGCCCCATTCCCTCGCTCAGCCGCAACCGATCCCTCAGCATGGGCCGGCCGTCCCTGCGCAGGCTGAACACAAGATCTGCCGTGCCTGTGTCGAAGCGCTCGCCGACCACTGGCCGTCCCAGGCTGTGCACCTCCCATCCGATGAACCTCGCATCACCGCAAAGTTCGACGGCGTTTTCGGTGCGCAGTTTCGCCCCTGGAAACAAGATATTCTCCTGGGGGAACCACTCGAGCAGGCCCCCCTCGGCGACCTTTAGACATTGTTGCGCGATCTCCGCCTTACCCGCACTCCGGTAAAATTTCGCGGCCCCGGGAGTGGTGACCAGCGCATGAGCGCCAGAAGCAACAATCAGCTCGATCTCGAGCCGGTCGCCGCCGACCACGCCCCCCGGCGGATGCAACAGGTAGAGATGGCAGACGTTCCCCTCCGGATAAAAAGGCCGCTGAACCGTCAGCGGCCCGACCTGGTGTTTTCGCTGCAGGATCGTTCGTCCGGCTCTCACATCGAGCTCTAGCTCGAGCCTGGCCAACCATCCTTCGGGAACCTTGGCCCACATTCAAGAGAACCTCTCGGGTCGACCGTCGAAGCGGCTCTTCCCAAATGCCCGTTCATATTCATCGAGCTGACGGTGGCATGAAAGATCTCTCCCCGCCGACCAGCCTATCGAGCAGGTTCACTACGCGCCCGGTGGAGAAGATTATCGCCGCAATTGCATCCGGGGCAATCAGTTACCGCCCAGCTGCGTGAAGATGCACGCGCGCTGCACATTCCATGCGGAGGTGCTTGCTACCCGTTCCAAGGGTACTTCAGCACAGACATGCCATCCGAATACGCAGGCCGGCTAGACGGTGAGGTACGCCTTCACAAGCTCGCCACTCAGCTCTTGCATTGCGCCAGTCGCCATAACGCGCCCCCGGTCCAGGATGAGAAATCGGTCCGCCACCTTGCGGGCGAAGGGCAGCTTCTGCTCCACCAGGATCACCGTCAGCCCGATCTCCCGGTTCAGGCGCCGGATGATATCGCCGATCTCCTGCACGATGTTGGGCTGGATGCCCTCGGTGGGCTCATCCAGGATCAGAAGCTTCGGGTCCACCACCAGGGCACGGCCGATGGCGAGCTGCTGCTGCTGACCGCCGGAGAGATCGCCGCCGCGGCGGCCGAGCATCTCCTTGAGCACCGGGAACAGCTCGAAGATGAATTCGGGGATCTGCTTCTTGCGGTCCGCCCGCGCCGGAAGGCCGATCTGCAGGTTCTCCTCCACGGTCAGCAGGGGAAAGATCTGCCGGCCCTGGGGCACGTAGCCGATGCCGAGCACGGCGCGCTTTTCCGCCGCCAGCTTGGCCGAGGTCTCGGCCCTGGAACTCGCATCGACCCGGAACGCACAGGCAGCAGGCCCATGATGCAGTCCAGCAGGGTCGTCTTGCCCACGCCGTTGCGACCCATGACGCAGGTGCACTGGCCCTCCGGGATCTCGATGTCGAGGTCCCAGAGCGTATGGCTCTCGCCGTAGTACTGGTTCGAGGCGCTTACTTCAAGCATCGCAGCAATCTCATTCCCCCAGGTAGACTTCCACCACCGTGGGATCGTTCTGCACCTCGTCCATGGTCCCCTCCGCCAGCACGCTGCCCTGGTGCAGCACGGTCACGCGTTGCGCGATGGAGCGCACGAAGTCCATGTCGTGCTCCACGACGACCACCGAGTGCCTGCCCTCGCAGGGACTTGAGCAGCTCGGCGGTGCGGTCCATCTCCTGGTGGGTCATGCCCGCCACCGGCTCGTCGACCAGCAGCAGATGGGGGTCCTGCATCAGCAGCATGCCGATCTCCAGCCACTGCTTCTGACCGTGGGACAGGGCGCCGGCGTCCCGGTGGCGCTGCTCGGCCAGGCCGATGATGCCCAGCACCTCGTCGATGCGGTCGCGCTGCTCGCCGGACAGCTTGCGCGAACAGGGTCGCGAAGACCCGCTTGTCGCCGGCCATGGCCAGCTCCAGATTCTCGAACACCGGGTGGTGCTCGAACACCGTGGGCTTCTGGAACTTGCGCCCGATGCCGACCTCGGCGATCTCCGGCTCGGTCAGGCGCAGCAGGTCGATCTTCTGGCCGAAGCAGGCGGTCCCCGAGTCCGGTCGGGTCTTGCCGGTGATGATGTCCATCATGGTGGTCTTGCCGGCGCCGTTGGGGCCGATGATGCAGCGCAGCTCGCCGGCGTTGATGATAGAGATTCAGGTCGTTGATGGCCTTGAAGCCGTCGAAGCTGACGGTCACGTCCTCCAGGTAGAGGATGGTGCCGTGGGTCACGTCCAGCTCCAGGTCCTTCACCGACCACATGAAGTCGAACAGCCGGTCCGCGGCGCATGGCCTCGCGGAACTGGTTCAGGCTGCTCATGCCGTCGGCCTCCGCCGGTCGCGGTCGGCTCCGCCGCATCAGCGCGAGCAGCCCGGCGATGCCCTTGGGCAGGAACAGGGTGACCAGCACGAACAGGCCGCCCAGGGCGAACAGCCAGACCTCGGGCATGACGCCGGTGAAGTAGGTCTTGGCGTAGTTCACCAGGATGGCCCCGATCACCGCACCGATAGAGGGTGCGCGCGTCCGCCGATGGCCACCCAGATCACCATCTCGATGGAGTTGAGCGGCGAGAACTCGCCCGGGATTGATGATGCCGACCTGGGGCACGTAGAGGGCGCCGGCGACACCGGCCAGGATGGCGGAGAAGCTGAAGACGCAGAGCTTGACGCGCTCGACCCGGTAGCCGATGAAGCGGGTGCGGGACTCGGCGTCGCGGATCGCCACCGCCACCCGGCCCAGGCGCGAGCTGACGATGTAGCGGCAGGCCAGGTAGCCCAGGGCCAGCGCGATGGCGGAGGCCACGAACAGCCCGATCCGGGTGCCGTCGCTCTGCAGGTTGAAGCCGAGGATGTCCTTGAAATCGGTCAGGCCGTTGTTGCCGCCGAAGCCCATCTCGTTGCGGAAGAAGGCCAGCATCAGGGCATAGGTCAGGGCCTGGGTGATGATGGACAGATAGACGCCGGTGACCCGCGAGCGGAACGCCAGCCAGCCGAACACGAAGGCCAGCAGCCCGGGCACCAGCATCACCATCAGCGCGGCGAACCAGAACATGTCGAAGCCGTGCCAGAACCAGGGCAGCTCCTGCCAGTTGAGAAACACCATGAAGTCCGGCAGCTCCGGATTGCCGTAGACGCCGCGGTCGCCGATCTGGCGCATCAGGTACATGCCCATGGCGTAGCCGCCGAGGGCGAAGAAGGCGCCGTGGCCGAGGCTCAGAATGCCCAGATAGCCCCAGACCAGGTCCACCGCGACGGCCAGCAGCGCATAGGTCAGGTACTTGCCGAGCAGGGTGACCGTGTAGGTGGACAGGTGCCAGGGGCTGGACTCCGGCGACCACCAGGTTCAGACCGGCACCGCGACGGCGACGATGGCCAGCAGCCCGCAGGAATGACCTGCCCGCCGCGTGTCGCCTTTCAGGATCAGCCGGCTCAGCAGACCCATGCGTCTCTGGCGACTCATGCCTCCGCCGCCCGGCCGCGCTGCGGGAACAGGCCCCGCGGGCGCTTCTGGATGAACAGGATGATGAACACCAGCACCAGGATCTTGGCCAGCACGGCGCCCGGCCCAGGGCTCCAGGAACTTGTTGGCGACGCCCAGGGTCATGCCGCCGACCAGGGTGCCCCAGAGGTTGCCGACGCCGCCGAACACCACCACCATGAAGGAGTCGATGATGTAGGCCTGCCCCATATTGGGGCCCACGTTGGTGAGCTGCGAAAGGGCGACGCCGGCGATGCCGGCGATACCCGCACCCAGACCGAAGGTCAGGGCATCCACCCGTGCGGATCGCACGCCCATGGCGCGGGCCATGGCCCGGTTCTGGGACACCGCCCGGACCTGCAGTCCCAAGCGGTGCGCTTGAGGATCAGCAGCAGACCCAGCGAACACCAGCAGCGCGAAGAGGATCACGTAGATCCGGTTGTAGGTCAGGCTCAGGGCCGGGTTGATCTGCAGGGACCCGCTCATCCAACCGGGGTTCTCCACGGCAACGTTCTGCGGCGAGATATGGTGGTGCGCACCAGCTGCTGCAGGATCAGGCTGATGCCGAAGGTGGCCAGCAGGGTCTCCAGCGGCCGCCCGTAGAGAAACCGGATCACCAGGCGCTCGATGGCGACGCCGAAGGCACCGGAGACCAGGAAGGCGGCGGGAATGGCCACGAACAGGGAGTACTCGATGGCGTTGGGCATGGCCTGCTGCACCAGGTAGGTGGTGTAGGCACCGAGCATGATCAGCTCGCCGTGGGCCATGTTGATGACGCCCATGACGCCGAAGGTGATGGCGAGCCCGATGGCGGCCAGCACCAGCACCGATCCCAGGCTCAGGCCGAAGAACAGGGTCTCGGCGGTTGCGTTCAGCTTGAGCTTGCGCTCGATGATCTTCAAGGGCCTTTGCCGCTGCCGCCTGCACTTGCGGACTCTCGCCCTTGTCCCGCAGCGTCGCGAGGCGGTTGCGCACCACCGGCTCCAAGCTGCCGGACAGGCTGGAAACCGCGGCGAGGCGCACCTGCTCATCAGGGCTCGCGAGGTCCCCCAGGGCAATTGCAAGCTCGAGCGCGGCGTGCACCCGGGCATCCTGCTCCTGCTCCAGACGGGCACGAAGCTGCTGCGACCGTACCCTCATCCAGCTTGTCCATCACCTCCTGCACCGCACCCAGGCGGACCTGCGGGTCGGGATGGCCCAGGCTCAGCCCCGCGATGGCGGCCCGAAGCTGCCTGCGCATCTTGTTGTTGACGCTGATCTTCTTGACGTCACCTTTCGCGACATCACCCAGAGAATCGCCGCTCAGCGCGTCCGAAATCCGGTAGCCGTCTGCCTGCTTCTCGGCATAGACGACGAGCTTGTCGGCCTTGCGGTAGAAGAGCTGACCGTTGAGCAGAGCGTCAAGGACGTCGGCCGCGCGCTCGTCACCGCTGGCGGCGATGGCCTCGGCAGCGGCGGCCTTTACTTTGAAGGATCTGCCGGCGAGCCCGGCCAGGGACTGCTCGAAGGACTGCTCAAAGGATTTCTCCGGATATTGCCCGGGCGATGACTCGACCGCTGCGGCCGCCTCGGCATTTGCGGGCTCCAATACGCACAGACCCAGCACCAGAAAAACGGCGGCAATCACCAGCGACAACGGGCGTGTCGGCCCGCGCGCACGCTGGGATATCGGATGCCCGTGGGAAGATAGGAACCGCATGTTGGGGAGGCTGCCTTTGTTCGGACCCCGGACGCGGGGGAGCTCTGCGCCCGGAGGTGTCGACTCAACAGATCAGTAGTTCTGACCCGAGCACTTCTCGGTCTTGGTGTTGTAGTTGCCGCAGGAGATGGGTGGCGTCCAGTCGGCGATGATGTCCTTGGAGCCCGGGAGGAAATCGGACCAGGCGTCGCCCGGGACTTCCGCATCCGTCTGCCAAACCACCTCGAACTGGCCGTCTTCCTGGATCTCGCCGATCAGCACCGGCTTGGTGACGTGGTGGTTCTTGAGCATCTCGGCGGTACCGCCGGTCAGGTTCGGAGTCTCGAGACCGATGATGGCCTCGACCACCTTGTCGGTATCGGTGCTGCCCGCCTTCTCCACCGCCTGCACCCACAGATTGAAGCCGATGATAGTGGGCCTCCATAGGGTCGTTGGTGACGCGCTTGTCGTCCTTGATGAAGCCATGCCAGGCCTTGATGAAGCTCGTCGTTGGCGGGGTCGTCCACGCTCATGAAGTAGTTCCAGGCAGCCAGGTGACCCACCAAGGGCTTGGTGTCGATGCCCGAGAGCTCTTCCTCACCCACGGAGAAGGCCACCACCGGGATGTCCTCGGCGGAGATGCCCTGGTTGCCCAGCTCCTTGTAGAAGGGCACGTTGGCGTCGCCGTTGATGGTGGAGACCACGGCGGTCTTCTTGCCCTCGGAGCCGAACTTCTTGATGTCGGCGACGATGGACTGCCAGTCGGAGTGCCCGAACGGCGTGTAGTTGATCATGATGTCTTCCTCGGCCACGCCCTTCTGCTTCAGGTAGGCCTCGAGGATCTTGTTGGTGGTGCGCGGGTAGACATAGTCCGTACCCGCCAGCACCCAGCGCTCGACGCCGACCTCGTTCATCAGGTAGTCGACCGCCGGGATGGCCTGCTGATTGGGCGCCGCCCCGGTGTAGAAGACGTTCTTCGAGGACTCCTCACCCTCGTACTGAACCGGGTAGAAGAGCAGGCCGTTGAGCTCCTCGAACACCGGCAGCACGGACTTGCGCGAGACCGAGGTCCAGCAGCCGAACACCGCCGCGACCTTCTCCTTCTCGATCAGCTCGCGGGCCTTCTCGGCGAACAGAGGCCAGTTGGAGGCCGGGTCCACGACCACCGCCTCGAGCTGCTTGCCCAGCACGCCGCCCTTCTTGTTCTGCTCATCGATCAGCATGAGCATGGTATCTTTCAGCGTCGTCTCGCTGATGGCCATAGTGCCGGACAGCGAGTGCAGTATGCCGACCTTGATGGTATCCGCCGCCGCCAGGGCACCGGACAGGCACAGACCGATACCGGCGCTCAGGCCGATGATCGACTTCTCGATGAAGTTGCGTTTGGGCATGCAATCCACTCCCGATGAGTTGTATCTATATTGACTGGGGTGCGCTGTGCACCAGCTCCCGAGAGCATGGAGCAAGCCGCGTGCCAGAGGCGCCATCCCTCTTATTTGAAGCCAGTTTTTCCGTACGCCTCACCAACACCGAAGGTAAAGCGCACCAATTGCGTGCGGATGCCGACAAACACCCCGGGGATAATGCACAATAAAGGCGCAAGCCGATCTGGCCGAGATCCCGGATCGCCTGCTTGGTGAGTTGCGCGGCATGATTACGAAGGCGCGTGAGCAGATGCGGCAGAAGCTGCATGCCGCCATAGAGACGCCGCGTGCTCGGTTATCCGCCGGGCCGAAGGTGCTGGAAGCGGACTACGCGTGCGGCTGTGCCGGAGATGCCAGGTTCGTTCCTCACCCCAGCCTACAGGACTAAAGAATCGAAAAGTCGTAGTTCAGGATCAGCCTGTAGTCGCCAAAGTCCACGGCATCCGGGCCGCTGGCGTTGATCAGCGCGGCGCGTGCGCGCAGCCAGAGTCCGCCGAGCTTGCCGTTCTTGGGCTTCCAGTCCAGCGTGAAGTCGAGCTCGTCCTTGTCGACGCTGGCATTGTCGCCGCTGTCCGGGGTGTTGCCGACGGTGTAGTTGACGAAACCGCTGACGTCTTTCAGGCCGACGCGGGCGAAGTCATAGGCCACGCCGAGGCGCCAGGAGTCTTCGCCGGCGCGGTCGAAGTCTTCGACGATGACCGAGTTATAGCTCGGCGTACCGCCCCAGGGCTTCTGGATGCCGCTGTTGTCTCCAGTGCGGGTGTAGGCCAGCGTCAAGTTGGCGCCGGCCAGCGAGGCGTCGAGCTTGACGCCGAGCTGATCGGTATTGAGAGCGCCGATCAAAGCATCGCCGACGCTCTGCTGGTTGGTGTATTGGCCGGACAGTCTCAGCTCCAGGTCCTCGCCGAGCTTGCGGTGGCCGGTGGCCTCGACATACAAGGTGTTGAAGGTGTTGTGGCCATACTGGTTGATCGCGCCGATGCGCGCGTTCTCCGAGAAATTGTAGCGCCCGCCGATCATGCTGACGCCATTTCTCGTGCCTTCGGCGCCAGCCGCCTCGGACATGGGTTTGAAGGTGGTTTCGGTGCGTTTCTTGATCTTGTCCACATAGCCGAGCACGTAGTTGAAGCGCTCGCTGTCTTTGTCGAGCAACAAATAGGCCTCGAAGGTGTTCGGCGTCATGCGGATGTCGTGCTTGTTGATATAGGGCAGGGTAAGCCCCTGGCGAAACAGCCGTAACCGGCTGTTTCCGAACGGCTTCACGGTGACGTAAGACTCTCCGAGGACGGTATAGCCGTCCTGCACCGGCGCGAGCAGTCCAGTACCGGGCTTTTGCTCCGGCGCATAGAGCGGCTGGCTGGTATAGAGGGTCGCGCCGATGCCGATCCGATCACGCCAAAGCCCGGATCGATATTCCAGTGCGCCACCGATGGCCCAAGCGAGGCTGTCGGCACCCTCATCGCGGTTGCGCTCCAGATAATAGGTACGAAAGTTGAAATCGAGCCTGCTGTCGCCGAGGAAAGATGAGGTCGGTGCCGGATCCACCTTGTCCGCGCTGGGTTTCGGTGCCTGTGGCTTGCCCAGCCCGTCGATCGGCGCATCCACCTCGGCGGCGGACTCCACCCGCGGCCCCTTGTGAGTCATATAGTCCGGCTCGCTGGCCAGAATCGAATCGGCGCATAGCCCGCCGATCAGCAAGACGACGAGATCTCCGCTCGCCGATCGCCGATCGCATCCACTACGCGCATGAAACCGCATTACATCGCCCCCTGAGATTGCACGGATACAGCATTGTATACGTTCGACCGCGACTGGCAGACGGATGTCAATGAACGCCCGCGTCGACATCGGACTCGAAGAGTCGAAGCGCCGCGGCGACATCACCGAGCGTGCCCGCACTGCCGACATCGACGATGGCTTTGATTTGCTTACCGTCAAGCCGCACCTGGTTCGATTCGTGCTCAACAATGTTTGTCTGGCCGACCCCAACTGCTGAGGAAAATGGTTACAGAACCCGGCCCGTCCTCAGTCGGCCCTCAGCACCCGTCCCATCTCCTCCGGGTCTTCGACCGGCGCCTCGCAGCGGGTGCCGACACAGCGGTAGAGACGGGTCTTCGCCCCGGGGCGCATGGCAGCCAGCGGCTCGGGCAGTCCCTGCGAATCCTCAGGAATCGAAAAAACCATGCGCCGCGGGGCGTAGTCTCCCCGGGCCGTCTCGGCCCGACGGGCCAGGTCTTCCCGGTCGCCGCGGATGACGATGGTCTCCGGCGGACTCAGGTGCTCGTCAAGAGCCGCGAGCAGACTGCCGTGGGCATAGGGTACGCGGCGCATCTGCTCGGCGGCGAGGGCGAGGGTATCCTGTGCGGCCCTCAGGTAGCGGGTCTCGCCCACCAGGTGACCGAGGCGCTGCAGCACACGCGCCGCTATGCCGTTGCCCGCGGGAACGGACTCGTCACTCAGGGGCTTGGGCCGATGGATGAGGCGCTCGTGGTCGCCGGAGGTGAAGAAGAAGCCGCCCTCTTCCGGGTCCTCGAACCGGGTCAGCAGGACCTCGGCCAGCTCCAGCGCCAGGTCCAGGTCTTGCGTCCGCCAGCGGGCCTGCAGCAGCTCCAGCAGGGCATCGATCAGGTAGGCATAGTCGTCCAGGTAGGCGTTGAGGTGGGCCTTGCCGTCCTTGTAGGTGGCGAGCAGGCGCCCGTCCCGCCACAGGGTGGTGCGGATGAAGTCCAGGGCGCGCTGGGCCGACTCCAGGTAATCGGGTCGATCCAGGATCCGCGCCGCCCGGGCCATGCCCTTGATCATCAGGCCGTTCCAGGCGGTGAGCACCTTCTCGTCGCGGCCGGGTCGGACCCGGCCGTCGCGCGCGACGAGCAGCTTCGCCTTTGCCGCGTCCAGCGAGCTTGCGACCTCCTCCGCGGGCAACTCCAAGTGCTTCGCCACTTCCGAAGGCGTGCGAAATCCGTGCAGGTGCCATTTGCCCTCGAAATTCGGCGCCCGGTCCAGCCCGTAGAGGGCGGCGAAAGGGGCATACTCCTCGGCGGCCAGCAGGCCCCGCACCTCGTCGCGGTCCCAGACGTAGAACTTGCCCTCCTCGCCCTCGCTGTCCGCGTCCAGGGTCGAGTAGTAGCCGCCCTCCGGGGACTGCATCTCCCGCACCACCCAGTCCGCGGTGGCGACGGCGGCATTCCGGAACAGGGGATCGCCCGGTGATCTGCCAGGCATCGCAGCACAGGGCAAGCAGCGGGCCGTTGTCGTAGAGCATCTTCTCGAAGTGAGGGATCATCCAGTGCTCGTCCACCGAGTAGCGGCAGAAGCCGCCGCCGAGCTGGTCGTTCAGGCCGCCGCGAATCATGCGCTCCAGGGTGAAGGCGGCCATGTGCAGGGCCTCACTGTCCGGCTTGTCTGCCGCCTTGGTGGCGGCATAGTGGCGCAGCAGGAGCTCCAGGTCCGTGGGGTGCGGGAACTTGGGCGCCTGCCCGAAGCCGCCGTCCGTGCGGTCGAAGCTGCCGGCGAGCTGGGCACGCGCCTCTTCCAGGAGAGCCAGGTCGGGAATCTCGCCAACCCCGGCGGGTGCGAGTCTGGACAGGGCGTCCATCAGGGACCGGTTCTGCTTCCGTATCGCATCTCCCTGCTCTCGGTAGGCTGCTTCAACCTGCTCAAGCAGGCGCGTGAAGGCCGGCAGACCGTGCCGGGCCTCGTTCGGGAAATAGGTGCCGGCGAAGAAGGGATGCTGATCGTCCGGGGTGAGGAACACGGTCAGGGGCCAGCCGCCCGGCGCGCCGGGCCAGCAGCTGGTGGGCGGACTGGTAGATCTTGTCCAGGTCCGGCCGCTCTTCCCGGTCCACCTTGATGTTGACGAACAGCCGGTTCATGACCGCGGCGGTCTGCGCGTCCTCGAAGGACTCGTGGGCCATCACGTGGCACCAGTGGCAGGCGGAGTAGCCGATGGAGAGCAGGATGGGCTTGTCCAGGGTCCGGGCGAGCTCCAGGGCCTCCTCGCCCCAGGGCCACCAGTCCACCGGGTTGTGGGCGTGCTGCTGCAGGTAGGGGCTGGTGGCGTCGGCGAGGTGGTTGGTCTGCGGCTGGGAATCCGACATATCCGGGTGTCCTGTCTTGGTGTACCCGTGGAAAATGGGTGCGCACGCGCTCGGTTTCCATGGAGCACCGCGACGGAGAAATGTGCGAAGCTTCCGTGACTAGGGGCCTGTCTGACTGACGACAGTATCTACCGCCGGATTTACGATCAACGCTCGTCGAACCCGGCCATGCGGTACCACCTGTTGGCCTCATCCAGGTCCTTTTCCACGCCACGGCCCTCCTCGTACATCATAGCCAGGGTCGTCTGAGAGCCGGCAAGGCCCTGCTCCGCGGCCTTCCTGAACCAGCGCACCGCCTGTTCCGGATCCTTGTCGGTGCACTCGCCCTCCATGTACATGAAGCCCAGCCCGTGCTGGGCGACGTCTATGCCCGCCTCGGCGGCGGCCTTCATGTACTCGAACGCCAGCTCGTGATTCTCGTGCATGCCCAATCCGTTCTGGGCCATGATGGCCATGCGGTACTGGGCCTGTGGATTACCGCCATCGGCCAAGGGGGAGAGTAGTCCGGTGGCACGGGCGAAGTGTCTGGATTCGAAGGCGGCGATACCGCTGCCGAGCTCCATGTCGAAATCGGTAAGTTCTTCGTTCATCTGGGATTGGCTCGTCCTGTCGCGTGGAAGCCGGGAGCTATTCCCGGCGCATCGGATCTGAGGGCCGACCGAGTGAATTCAAGCGCGCGGCAACTCCAACCAACCGAGCCAGCGTCCGAACAGTACCTGGTTCGCCGCCGCGGCGGCCATGCGCGGCTCCAGCGACAGCAGTTCGGGTGGCCTCAACCCGCCCGGTGCGAAGAGGTTGGACACAACGCCCGCTTCGGTAGCGATCAGGCGGCCGGCCGCGTAGTCCCAAAGCTTCTGTCCCCCGTGCAGATAAAGTTGAAAGCGCCCGGCGGCGAGCCAGCACCAGTCCAGCGCGACGGATCCCAGGTTCCGCTGGGAGCGGAACGGGGATTCGCCCCCCATGCGCGGCAAATCCCGCCGGGACAGACGCTTTAGATCCACCATCGCCAGACAATCGGCGAGCTCTGTGCGTTCAGAGGACAGGCGAAGGGGCTCGCCGTCGAGAAAGGCACCGCCACCGCGCTCGGCGCAAAAACACTCGCCGTGCACCGGGTCGACGATGCACCCCAGGACCGGCTCGCCGCCTCGCAGCAAGGCTAGAGAGATGCAAAAATAGGGAAAGCCATAGGCGAAGTTGCTGGTGCCGTCCAGGGGATCCAGACACCAGACGCCCGTCTCTGCGTCTCCGAGCAGCCGTTGCTGCTCCTGAACGCTCATCTCCTCTCCCAGGACCGACAGCTCCGGATAGGCGCGCCGCAGCTCCTCGCCGACCAACTGCTGCACCGCAAAGTCCGCCTCCGTGACCAGGCTGCCGTCGGTCTTGTAGCTTGCGTCGGCGTTTCGGAAACGGGGCATGATCTCCGCCTCGGCCGCGGAGCGAAGCAGGGTGCAGAGTCGGTCCAGATCAGGAGTCATGGGTACATCTCGATGTAGGGAACAGCAGGAGCATGATAGCCACTTCCGGACTCCAAATCAGGCCGAAAGAACCTTGGAGCCTTTACGGCTTGCGGATTCGTACCGACGGAGCGCAAGGCCGAGGCGGATTTTTCGCCCGATTGAGGCGAATAGTCGACCTATTTAGCGAGCTCGGGCGGGAAATCCGACCGGCATCCGCGGTTCCGCAGTAGAACAGTCTTAAGTCGGCCAGGCTCTCATCTCACATGTCGTGACCTATTGATTCGAAGAGCCCCGGATTCGCCATGTTCGCTGCGCGACAGCGCGCCGCTCGCGGCGCGGAATCTCCTGGAGACCAACACTTGTGGCAGTGGGATTGGACGTCTAACATCAAGGTTGTCTCCTTCGATCGCACGAGCCGGCAATCGTGAAGCTCCCGACACTTCTCTTGCTTTTCTTGGTGTCCGTTCCATCCGACGGGACTCCGATCCCCTCCGACGACCGCGAAGCCTTCCTGGCCGCGGAGGCGGCCTTCGAACGTGGCGATTCGGAAGTCTTCGAGGCCCTCTTGGAGGAACTGAAGGACTACCCCCTCTATCCTCACCTTCGGTACCGTCAGCTCTCGCGCCGCCTGGCAAGCGCCGCCCCGGACGAAATCGCAGACTTCCTGAGCGACTACGCGGACACGCGGCAGGCCGGATTTCTGCGCCGCGCCTGGCTCAAACGGTTGGCTGAAGAGGGGCGGTGGGAAGAGTATGTCCGCTTCTACGTCCCCGGCGACTCGATCGTGCGCCGCTGCCACTATTTGCGTGGACTGATGTTGAGTGGACGCCGAGGCGAAGCCCTCGGCCAAGCGGAATCCTTGTGGCTTCGGGGCGAGTCCTTGCCGAACGCCTGCGACCCCCTGCTGAAGGCATGGAAACAGGCCGGAGGACTGACCACGGACCTGGTGTGGCAACGCATCGTCCTGGCCATGGACGCAGGGGAGATCAAGCTTGCGGGCTTCCTGGGCAAGTCCCTCCCCGCGGCTGACCGCGCCTGGCTGGAGCTTTGGCTCGCCGTCCATCGAAACCCGCGGCTGGTCTTGGGCGAAGGCAGGCTCAAGGGGCCCCATGCCCAGCAGACTCGGATCCTGGCATACGGCATCGCCCGCATGGCGCGCAAGGCGCCGAGTCAGGCGGCCGATGCCTGGGACAGGATCGCAAGCCAGCACAGATTTCCGGCAGCGCACGCCCAGCCGGCCAATGCGGCTATCGGCTTCGCCCTCGTCGAACAGGGCGAGCGCCGAGGCTTGAGCTACCTCGACCGCATCCCCGCCCGCGAGGATAACTTCGACCTGCAGGAGCGGCGCCTGCGCACCGCCCTAGAGCTCGGATACTGGGACGGCGTCGCGGACTGGATCCAGGCCATGCCGCGCGGAAAACGCAAGTGCGAGCACTGGCTCTACTGGCAGGCCCGCGCCGAGGAGGTCCGCGGCGACCATGAGACGGCGCAGGCCCTGTTCGCCGCCGCGGCCGGCGAGCGCAGCCTGTGGGGGTTCCTGGCGGCGGAGCGCGCCGGACTCCCTTACAAGCTCGGTGACGAGCGGGCGCCCGCGGACCCCGATTCCCTGGCGCGCATCGAGCAGAGCGCGGCCGCCGCCCGCATCCGCGAGCTCGAAGCCTTGGACCGCGGGCTCGAGGTGCGCCGGGAGTGGCGCCGGTTGACAAGGGACATGGAAAGCGAGGAACTGATAGCCGCGGCTGTAGTCGCCCAAAAACGCGGATGGACGAATCAGGCGATCTTCACCCTGGCGAAGAGTGGGTATTGGGACGACCTCGGGCTGCGCTTTCCGTTGCTGCATCGGGACTTGGTCCTGGAGCAGGCCGGCGCCACCGGCCTGGACGAGGCGTGGATCTACGCAATCCTACGCCAGGAGAGCGCCTTCAATCCGCAGGCGCTGTCACACGCCGGGGCGAGAGGCCTGATGCAGCTCATGCCGGCCACAGCACGCGAGATCGCGCGCTCTGTAGGACTCCCGCGCCCATCGCAAGACGACCTCTACGGTCCGGATCTGAACATCACCTTGGGCAGCAACTATCTGTTGAAGATGAAGCGGCGTTACGCTGGGAATACCGTGCTGGCAACCGCGGCCTACAACGCGGGCCCCGGCAATGTCGACCGCTGGTTGCCCGAACAACCGCACAGCGCCGACATCTGGGTCGCAACCATTCCCTTCAACGAGACCCGCGGCTACGTTCGGCGCGTACTCGCTTATCGTCTGATCTACGAATATCGGATCGGCAAACCGATCAAGCCCTTGCATAGCCTGATGTGGCCCGTGCGCAAGAAGCTGCCGTCGGAGAGGGGCCAGGAAATGGGGGACAGGGCCAAGGCGGAAGTGAGAAGCTGACACCGGGCTCCCCGGCGTGAACCCCTAGGCCCTCCGTCCTATTCGCTGTCTCCTTTCCCACCGCTACCCCCGACCACGCAAGGACAGGCTCTCGTCCTCTTCTGCCAGCTTGCGCAACCGAGAGCAAAGGACCTCGTCGACGATCAGCTCGAAGAAGTGCCTGCTCTCAGGATCGACGCCTCCCAATGCCTGACCGTCCCATTCCCGTACCGGCGCATAGCGCATCACCAGCCAGTTCTCGCGACCGGAAAGGTCGGAAAACTTGCCGGCAAAGAACAGACTCTGCACCATTTCGTCTTCCGGCAGGCGGATTTGGTTTAGACGCATCTCCTTCTGCAGCTTGAGGAATGCGGCCTGTTCGAGCTTCACCCCGTTTACGTTGTATCCGAGAATGGCGTCGCTCGAAATGGAACCGCCCCCGTTTCTCCGGTCTTTTACAACCGATACGCGAAAGGCCTGGCTCTCGGGCCCGAAGCGCGCCGAACGCAGCGCGGCGGCGCAGGCGGAAAGCCGATCGGCCCGGTTGATCGCCCCTGAGATCATGATCCTGTGCCCCTCGTCATAGAGGAAATTGGGCTCCCTGGCAGAGAAGCTGATTCCCAAGCCCAACTCGAGCTCCGGCAACCCGTGCTTGCGGTTGATGACATTCTGCAATGCAACGACCTGCAGAATCTTACGCGCCAAGGCACAGGCGCGGGCGACCGCCATTCCCACACGCTCCCCTTCGTGCTCGAACAACCCGAGGATAACGGCATCACCTTCCACAAACAGCTTCTCGGCACCGAGCTCGGGCAAGAGTCTGTTTACCGGCCCGAAGAAGTTCAGTCCGAAATGGGAGGCGGGATTCAGCCCTTTCGCACGAAGGCGCTCCGTGATGCGCGTGGAGCCGCGCACATCCGCCTTGATCACCGCATGGGCTCGAATCCGACGTTTGGTCGGACGCTGCTCTTCACCGCAGGAAAACGCATGAAGGCTGGAATTCGCCCGGGACAGCTGGACATCCCGGGGGTCGTCGAGCAAACGAATCAAGTCCATCGCCTCGTATGTCTTATAGGCCAATTTGAGGTCCCGCCGCAGCACCAGGAAATCCTTCAAGTAGCGGCGCAGTAACCTGGCCCGCTCTCCTCTCTCGAGACGTTTCACAAGAGTGGCGGCACTGTCGAGCACACGGACGACGGCCGCCGGATCGAGGCCCAGCTGCAGAAGCTCCAGACGCTGTGCGACGCGGCGGCGCGGAAGTCGCCCCTCCACGAAATCCAGAACAAGTGAGAGGGGAACGGGACGTCCAAGCTGTTTCGCCATAGTAGGCAGCCAGTAAAGCAGGACGATCCGCGCCCCCAAGCCGTTCAGCTCCAAACAATGAAACAGCTCGTCGACAATGGCAGTCTGGAAGTCCCGCCAGCCGGCCTGATCCCAGGGCGGGACATATCCTGTCGCCGACTCATTGATGCCGGAGAAACGCGAATCGCCAAACTCCGATTCGCGGGCCGGTACGAATCCGGCGTCGTTGGAATCCGCCGTATCGGGAACGGAGGCGAAAAACAGACTCAGGTTTCGCGGCTCATCCAACCAGGTGCTGCGGCCGGTTTTGTATTCCTCCTCCGGAACGAAGCGGCTGAGCAACATCTCGGTCCCGAGGAATCCCTTCAGCTGTCCCTGGTCCCGGCGCTCGCGAAACAGTTTACCCGCGACAGAGTCCTCTGGAGCGCGGTGCCCCGGCAGACGGGTCCAAGCGGGAAGGTAATGTTGAAAAACCGTGCTTACGCACTGGTTGGTATGGAACATCCAATCTGTGTCGCCACCCTCCGCCAACTTGGCGATTGGGTAATCCGAAGCAAGATCCTTTACCTCACTAAGACCCGGAACCTGTAGAACCCTATTGAAAAACGCCCTCCGGGGGAACGGCCAAGCGTCTCCAATAATGGACGCGCGCATATTCTTCAGGTAGTCACCCTCCAGCCTTTTGACCTGGAGAAACAGGAAGTGCAGTACGCGACGATTGAGGGCATGCTCGTCCCGGGTCAATGCGACCAAATGCTCGTGCGTCTCCAGATTGCGCCCGGATGCCCGCGCATCTTCCTTATTTGCCGAACCTTTGATCTCTTCGGTGAGGTCGACTTTCTCCTGGGAGACGACCTGGAGCAGGCACTTGAGGAGTGAAATCTGAAGCAGAGCGAGGCGGTCGACCGAGACGCTCTCTTCGGTTTGCTCCGAAATGGACTCGAACATCTCAACGTAGCTCTCACGGAGAGATTTCAGGTCTTGGGTGCCGACCGGCTGCGGCGGCGCTTGCCGAAGCTGTGCCCCGACGTCCTCCATGATCAACTTGCGCACCGTTTCGCGTAGCCGGTCACGCAGACGGGAACTCAAACAGACGTCGATGTGCGCGTTGTCGATGCCCCTTCCGTAACGCTCCAGAGATATATCCCAGGACAAAACCTTTGGGAAGGGGGCAACAAACTCTGCGAGCGTAGGTCGCCAGTGGGTCAAAGAGCGTCCTCGTCCAAGAAATCCTTACGATAGTCTATCCGAAGGCCGCCAGCCGAGTACCGGGGTTTTTTAAAAACCTAGAAACTGCAGTTGACCGCTTCTTGCCGCGATCGACGGCTCGACCCTCCGCGAAAAAGCGGTGCTTTCGAGCCTCACCTGCTTGTTGCGGCCGCTACGCCACCCGGGAGGCGCCCAACCGCCGCGTCTAGGTTAAACTAGAATCCCCGGATTTCATTCCGCTGCCCTGTAGACCGGCAACGGAAAAAATCTCGCAACCGAAATTCTCATGTGGTTCATGAATTTCGACAACTCCTACCACAGGGCGCTACCCCTGCTGCTGCTTCTCACCTGTGCGGAGCCCGGCGGCATCTCTGCAGAGCAGAGCACGCGCGACCTTATGGCCAATGCCATGGCGAGGATGATGGACGCCATGGGCCTTTTCGATTCCGCGTCCTCGCAACAAGGCGGCGGAACAGGTCCCGACCCCTTCCCTATGATGGATCCGCTCGGTGCCGCGCCTTGGGGCCCCGGATTCGGCATTCCCCGCGGCAGCCCGTTTCAGGACCGGTCCCGCGCCTTCGCGATGGGAGAGATGATGAAGCAGCTCTCCGAGGCAATGCCTGGACTCAACTCCGCCCCGGGTCCCGGCGGCGGATGGCCGGCGTCACGGCTCGAAGGCGTCTGGGAGGGCCGCAACGGCGAGTTGCTGATCGTCCAAGGTGGCCGATTTCGGATCTACTCCCCGGGTATGCAGCGGGTGGACGGGTTGATACAGGTCCGGAGGGATCGTCTCGCCCTCTACAACCCGCAGGATGAGCAGGCGCAGCCCTTCAAGTTCGCTGAATCCCGAGGCCGCTTGATTTTGCGAGGCCTGGACGGGCAGACATACCTTTACCGCCGCCTGTGGTTGGACGGCAGGCAGCCCGGAGGGACATCCAAAGCGCCTTCAATGCGCTGACGGGGCACTGACAGAGCGTTTTTTTGACGGTCTCTGCGCCTTGGCGATTCAGTTGCTATTTCCAGGATCATCAGCGCAACTGTAGGCGGCTGGCGCCTGGCTGCTCAACCAAGCAGCAACTTGGTCCCCACGACCAGCACCAGCAGGGCGAAAATCCGCTTCAGCACCGGTAAAGGAAGGGTGTGGGCGAGGCGCGCCCCCAAGGGCGCCGCCGGGGCACTCGCAAACAGAATACCGACCACCGCCGGCCAGTAGACGAAACCCGTACTGCCAACAGGCAATCCCTCTCTGCCCCAACCCACCGCGACAAAGCCCAGGGCGCCGGCCAGCGCGATGGGAGGCCCGCAGGCGCTGGAGGTCGCGACCGCCCGGCGCATGTCCACTCCGGCGCGAACCAGGAAGGGCACGGTGAGTGTCCCGCCGCCGATGCCAAGGAGCGCGGACAGGGAGCCGATACCTGTGCCGATCATCCCGACACCCAAGGAGCCCGGCAACGCGCGGATGTCGCCCTGGTTGCCGGGCCAAAGCATGCGCACCCCTACGTAGAGCTGAAAGCACCCGAAGATGCGCCGCAGCCAGGTCTCGTCGAGCAGCCCGGCGACGGCCGAGCCGATCCAGGCGCCGATGACGATCCAAGGAACCAGAATGCGCACCAGGTCCCAGCGCACTGCGCCCCGGCGGTGGTGCGACCAGGCCGATGCGCGTCCCGGTCCCGATCAAGGTCGCCAGCGATGTCCCCACGGCAAGATGGAAAATCCAATCCGAAACAAAACCCGCCTCCACGAAAACCCAGACCAGCGCCGGCACCACGACGACGCCGCCACCAACCCCGAGCAGCCCGGCTATCAACCCCGCGACGACGCCCGTTCCCAGGTAGGCCGCGAGCTCTACCAGGGTCATCGCCGCGACGCCCTCGAAGCACCCGCGGCAGATGGGTGAAACCCTCGCGATTGCGCAATAATGAGCGCACGGAGCGTCTCCGCTGATTGAGGCTTTATCAATTTCTGACTTCCGGTTTCAAGGCATGGGTCGACTAACATGATCAATCACCGCGTCTGTATATTGGGCGGGACCGGCTTCGTCGGTCACCATCTCGCCAACCGGCTGGCGGCGTCCGGTTACCGCAGCCGCATCCCAACCCGACACCCGGATCGGCATCGTGACCTGCAGCTGGTGCCTGGCATCGAGGTGCGTCAGACGGGTCTGTTCGAGCCTGGTGCGTTGGAAGCGCTGTTGGAAGGCTGCACCGCCGTCGTCAACCTGGTCGGCATCCTCAACGAGTCCGGTGGCCGAACCTTCGAACAAGCCCACGTGGACCTGGTGCAACGAACCAGCGAGGCGGCGCGAACGGTTGGCGTATCCCGCTACCTTCACATGAGCGCATTGCACGCGGACGCAACAAAGGGTGCAAGCCTCTACCTGCGCACGAAGGGCGTCGGCGAGGATCTTGCTCACGCGCAGGCTGGGCTTACCGTTACAAGCTTCCGTCCCTGCGTCATCTTTGGTCCGGGAGACAGCTTCTTCAACCGCTTTTCCGCCTTGCTCAAGACTGCGCCGGGGCTGTTTCCGCTCGCCTGCGCGCAGACCAGGTTTGCGCCGGTCTTCGTCGGCGACCTTGTCACCGCGATGATCGGCTCCTTGGCCGATTCCGGCTCATCAGGTAAAAGGTACGACCTGTGCGGCCCGAGAATCTACAGCCTCAAGGAGCTGGTGGAATACACCGCCGGCCTAATCGGGCGCAAGACCAGGATAATCACGCTCAACGACTTCAGCTCCCGCCTCCAGGCCCGCATCCTACAGCATGTTCCCGGCAAGCCCTTCACCATGGACAACTACCTCTCCCTGCAGACGGACAGCGTCTGCGCGCACAACGCCCTGATGGAGCTCGGGATCAAACCCAGATCCGTAGAGACGGTGGCCCCCACCTACGTGCGGTGAGCAACCCGTAAGCCGGACCGGCAGACTGTCCCGCAGGCGCAGCTCGCGTTGGAGGCGAGGGACGACGGGTCCGCTACGGCCATCATCGTCACCACATCGCACTGACGCAATCCATTGCGCCTCTGGCAGCGACGCGCCCGTATCCACGCGATCACCGAGGGAGCGGGCCTGCGCATCGCGATCGCTACCAGCTCACAATTCACCGAGCCGGCCACGCAAGTCGCGAAAGGAGAATCCCATCCATCCCCGTTCCAGGCCCTTCTGCAGCCCCATCACCTGAAAACGCTCGCCCATGGCAGAAGGCAGCACCAGCTGCTTGGCACCCAGAATCAGGCCCATTGCATCCGGATCGTCTGCGGCCTCGGCCAGCAAGCGGTCCAAACCACAGCCGATGAGAAAGTGGGCCTGGGTCGTGAAGCCAGCGAGCCGAAGCCCGGCAAGCCTTGCCGCCTGGGCTGCGGAGGTGAAATCCACGTGAGCCGTGATGTCCTGCAGACCCGGATGGAAATAAGGATCTGCCCGCGCGCGGTGGCGATAATGACATATCAGGGTGCCTTTGCTGCGCTCGGGCAGATAATACAGGCTGCGCGGGTAGCCGTAGTCGATAAGCAGGGCCAGTCCAGCGTCCATGGACTCTGCGAGGGCCCTGATCCAGGGTCCCAAGCGAAGATTGATCTCCGATTCGTAGCCCGGCTCGACCGCCAGCCCAGCGCTCTGAAGCGCTTGCACCGCCTCCACGAGGCCGGGACTCGCCGGTGCGTCCGCGACCTCTTCCCAGCCGTCCCCGGAGGGCTTCACGAACAGCTCCAAGGGCTCACGGTCTGCGCCGATCCGGAAACGGTGCACGGGCATGGCGTCCAGCACCTCGTTGGCCAGCACGCAGCCGCGAAACCCGGTCGGCAGGCGGTCGAGCCATTGGACCCGAGGCAGCAGATCAGGAAGGCGCTCTGTAAGTAAACCCTGCTGGCGCTCGCGCAGATCCGGACTCGGCTCCAGGATGAGATAATGCGAGGGCAGGCTTCCCTTACCGGCAAGGGCGGACAAAACCTCCGCCGACAGAGCCCCGGTCCCGGCACCAAACTCCATGATGCTGCCGCCCTGCAGAGCATCCAGCGCCTGCAGACACTGCTCGGCAACGCAGCGGCCGAACAGGGGGGAGAGCTCGGGAGCCGTCACAAAATCCCCCTGCGCGCCGAGCTTCCGCGCCCCGGCCACGTAATACCCCATCCCGCGAGCGTAAAGGGCCAACTCCATGAAGCGATCGAAGGGCAGTAGACCGCCTCGGGCACAGGCTTCATCACGGATCAGATCCGCTAAGCGCCGGCTATGCGCGGCCGCCGCCGCCTCAGGCGCATTGCCTTGCGTTTCTGGTGCGAATTCCATGTTTTGCTATTTTGCGACAAATGCACGCGAATAACCGCAAACAACACCGAAAATCATAGGCTGACGGCCATCCCAAAGGAAGACCACGGCTGCTCCCCGCGATCAGGGCCGGCAACCACAGGAAATGCGCAAACCGCCTGAAAGGACGACACATACCAGCCTGAAGCAGCGCCCCGGGAGCTCGGGGCATTGAGATCCCAGCCCTGAAAGGGCGTGACATATCGCTCTCGGAGTGTGAGCAGTCTAAGATAGTCAACAGGTCGAAAAACTCGGAGGCATCCAGTGACGCAACACTCGGAAGGTCTTGCTGGAAAGGTAGCACTCATCACCGGCGCTGCCCAACGGATCGGTGCCGAGATCGCGCGGAGCCTGCACGCGCAAGGGATGGACCTTGCCCTGCATTACCGCAGCTCGGCAAGCGCGGCAATGGACCTTAAGAAGGAGCTGGAAAGGTCCCGCCCGGACTCTGTCCGGCTGCTCCAAGCAGATCTCAACAAGTGCATAGGCTTCATGGCTCTGATCGAGCGGGTCCGAGCGTTTCGCGGCAGGTTGGACGTCTTGGTCAACAACGCCTCCAGCTTCTACCCGACGCCTCTGGGCGACGCCAGCGAAGATCAATGGGAGGATCTCCTCGGCTCCAATCTAAAAGGCCCCTTTTTCTGACCAAAGAGGCCGCCCCCTTGCTTCGCTCCAGCGAAGGCTGCGTCATCAACCTGGTGGACATACACGCAGAGCGGCCCCTCAAGGACCACCCCATCTACTCCATCGCTAAGGCTGGAAACGCCATGATGGTCAAGACGCTGGCGCGAGAGCTGGGACCAAAGGTGCGGGTCAACGGCATCGCACCCGGGGCCATCCTGTGGCCGCAGGATGAGCTGAGCGAGGACGCCAAGGCCGAGATCCTCTCACGCACCGCGCTCAAGCGGGCCGGCTCGGCGGAAGATATCGCCCGCACGCTGCTGTTCCTGGTCCGCGATGCAGACTACATCACCGGACAGATCGTCTCCGTGGACGGCGGTCGAATGCTGCAGCAGTGAGCAACGACAACGACAAGCCCGTCCTGCACCAAGGCGGAGACCGTAGCTCTCCCTATCCGGTCAGCCGCATCTCGCCAGCCTTCCAGACGACGGATCTGGCGGCCGAGGTAGCCCGTGCAGAATCCATGCTCAGCGCCCGCACGGGGGCCAAGCTTCGAGTCATCGCGGACCAGATCAACGCGCTGCAGACCGAGGCGCGCAAGGTCCTGGACGAGGCCCGAGAGGAGCAGGCATTGACCCTCGCCCGATGCAGCTTCAAGCGCATCCCGGGACATACCTATCACCTGTACCGGAAGGGAGACGGCAGCAGCTTCTTCTCTATGCTATCGCCGGAAGACTGGCGAGCGGAGCCGCCGCATCCCTTTCTGGGCTCCTACCGGCTGGAGGCGGACTACTCCTGGACGCCGGCGGACGAGGCCGCGGCTCCAGACGAGACGGGGGACCTTGTCGCACAGCTACTGTGCATCGGCGGGTTTCCTGGAAACGCTGAAAAAGATAGAGATTAGAAAGCGGGTAGGATGCGGTGCCACGTAAGCTTACTGCAACTCATAGACGCGGATTTCGAGCGACTCAGCCGTCGAAATCGAAGGCGACCGGGGCAAGGATCTGAGCGGCACAGTCTAGAGACTCCCACAGATCCCGGTAAGTACAGCCGCTGGTTGGGTGGATCTCGTCTGCGGCGACCTCGGACAGGGGGCGCAGCACGAAGGCATAGCGCAGGATCTCATCCCGCGGCAGCACGCAGCCGTCGATGATCCCGACCAAATCGCCGCAGGTGAGGAGATCCAGATCGAGGGTGCGGGGGGAGAACTTACTCGGTCCCCTGACCCGGCCGAAAGCATCCTCAATCTCCTGCAACGAGGCGTTGATGCCGCCGACGCTCTCGGCCGCATCGAACCCGGCCACGAGGTTGTAGAAAGGCTGCCCGTCGAAACCGACCGCCTCGGACTCGTAGACCCGAGACAAAATCAGGTCACCGAATCGCTCGCGCAGGGCCTGAACGGCGCCACGGATGGATCGCTCCCGGTCCTGGTTGCTGCCGATGCTTATCCAGGCCCGGGGCATGAGGCTACCCACGAAAAATCCCATGCCCCCCCGGTTTCAAAGGGGGGTTTTTGTAGCAGCCTGGCGCGGAAGCACAGGGAGCGTTGACGACCCGGTTATCTTGGCCATCAGCGTTTGCGCTCCCCGCGCTCGATGACCACGCCCACGTCTACCGCATCGGATACTGCGCCGATCTTGTTGAGGGTGAGACGGACCCAGCCGACACCGAACTCTTCGCGGATGATCCCCGCGCAGCGCTCCGCCAGGGTCTCCACCAGCTCGAACCCACTCTCGCTCACGAACTGCTTCAAGCGCTTGGACACGGCCTTATAGTCCAGGGCGTCCTCGATGCGGTCGCTCTTCGCGGCCCGCGCCACGTCCGCGCTCATCTCCAGGTCCAGGATGACTGGTTGCTTGATCGCCTTCTCCCAGTCGTATATGCCGATTTGAGTCTCGATGCGCAGCCCGCGCAGGAAGACGATGTCCATGCCGTTATCCCTGATCTAAATGATTTCCGCCATGGTAAGGGACGAAAACAGGTTTACAACCTCAGGCACAGCGTCTGTCTCTCCAACCGCGTCGAAAACGCATAAGGCCCCTTGCCCGCACGTCCACCGCTGATATGCGTTTCCCGCCAGTCACCTGATCTGATCGACCCCTTGGCGCTCTTTGCACCTCGGCGATTCAACACCTTCTTCGGAGTTGACCCGGACTCGGATTGGCATTCCAATGTCGCGCCATGATTCAGAACCTGCTCTTGATCGTCGGCGCCTACCTGCTGGGCTCGGTCTCCAGCGCCATCATCGTGTGCCGGCTCATGGGCCTGCCAGACCCACGAACCCAGGGCTCCAACAACCCCGGCGCCACGAACGTGCTGCGCATCGGCGGCAAGAAAGCGGCGGCCGTTACACTTTTGGGGGACAGTCTGAAGGGACTGACACCTATGCTAATCGGTCACCTGCTGGGCGGGAGTCCGGCAGTGCTGGCGGCGACCGGACTCGCGGCCTTCCTCGGTCACCTGTACCCCTTGTTCTTCGGCTTCCGGGGCGGCAAAGGTGTGGCGACTGCACTCGGCGTACAGCTCGGGCTCTATTGGCCCATCGGTCTCTCGGTCGCCGCGATTTGGTTGTTCGTGGCCAAGGTGCTCAAGATCTCGTCCCTGTCCGCCCTGATCTGCATGGCTCTGGCCCCCGGCATCGTCTGGCTCTTCTGGCCCGAGCCGGTGCTGATCGGCGCGCAGGTACTGATCACCCTGATCCTATTCTGGCGCCACCGCAGCAATATCCAAAACCTGGTATCAGGCAAAGAAGGCAAGCTCACCGACGAGCAAGACAAAGGCGAATGAGGTGCCTGCTAACGTAGCCCGGGCTCAGCGTAGCGAAACCCGGCGGCCGAAGGTTTAGATGCACGGCCTGTCGAAATCTTGGCCGAGCGGTGTCGATTCCAGCCTCCGGGACGAGGTCGGGCTGAGGAACGAAGCCCATCAACCCGATTGGCATCGGTGCGTTCCTCCCATCCCTAGGACTACCGAAATCATACAGGCGGCAGCTCCTCCATAAGCCACCGCGCCCGCGGCTTGAAGGCCAAGGGCTCGGCCTGACCCGCCCGCAGCCGCTGCCAGCCGGCAAAGGCGATCATGGCCCCGTTGTCGGTGCAGAGTGCCGGGCGGGGATAGAAGACCTCGCCACGCTCCTTCTCCGCCATTTCATCCATCCGCGCTCGCAAGCGCCTGTTGGCGCTGACCCCGCCGGCCAGAACCAGACGCTTGCCCGCAGACTGACGCAGGGCACGCCGGCACTTGATCACCAGGGTGTCCACCACGGCCTCCTCGAAGGCGCGGGCGATATCGGCGCGGGTTCGCACCGGGTCGTCGGTTGCAGCCATCTCGCGCTTCAGGCTGTTGAGGGTGTAGGTCTTGAGACCGCTGAAGCTGAAATCCAGGCCCGGGCGATCCGTCATGGGGCGCGGAAAACGGTAACGCGTCGGGTCGCCCTGCTCCGCCAACCGCGCCAGAGCGGGACCTCCCGGATAGGGCAGATCCAGCATCTTGGCGGTCTTGTCGAAGGCCTCTCCCGCTGCGTCGTCCAGGGACTCCCCGAGCATCCTGTAGCGGCCGATGCCATCCACCTCCACGAGCTGGGTGTGACCGCCGGAGACCAGCAGCGCGACGAATGGAAACGCAGGAGAAGGCTCTTCCAGCATGGGCGCGAGCAGGTGACCCTCCATGTGGTGAACACCGATGGCCGGCACGCCCCAGGCCCAGGCCAGGCTGCGGCCGAAGGCGGCACCGACCAACAGGGCGCCGATCAGACCCGGTCCCGCGGTGTAGGCCACGCCATCGATGGAATCTTTGGCCAGCCCGGCCTCGGCCAGAACCTGACGGATCAGGGGGAGGGTCTTGCGCACATGGTCGCGGGAGGCGAGCTCCGGCACCACGCCGCCGTACTCGGCGTGGATCTCGACCTGACTGTAGACGGCATGAGCGAGCAGTCCGCGGTCGCCGTCGTAGACGGCAACGCCGGTCTCGTCGCAGGAGGTCTCGATTCCTAGTACACGCATTTGGCCCGTAGTTTATCCCTTTTCCGAGATTCTTAGACGGTTCGTTTTTGGACGGCATGGACGTCCACCGGCACACAAGCACTTTGCAAATGCGGGGAAAGCTTCAGTATAATGCGCGGCTTTATTCTCAGCCGTTGCTGATCGACCCAATCGAGGAAGTCTCTTTCATGCCGAATGTCCGCGTAAAGGAAAACGAACCTTTCGAAGTCGCCCTGCGCCGATTCAAGCGCTCCTGCGAGAAGGCGGGTGTCCTCGCCGAGGTACGCCGCCGCGAGTTTTACGAGAAGCCCACCTCCGAGCGCAAGCGCAAGGCGGCAGCCGCGGTCAAACGTCATCACAAGAAGCTGCAGCGCGAGAACCGGCGCTGGGATCGCCCGTTCTGAGCCGCATCCCCGCCCCCCATGCTTAAGCAGCGCATCCAGGACGACATGAAGGCCGCGATGAAGGCGGCCGATAAGCGCAAGCTCGGCGTTATCCGTCTCATACTCGCGGCCATCAAGCAGCGCGAGGTGGACGAGCGTATCGAGCTGGACGACACGCAGGTACTCGCGGTGCTCGACAAGATGGTCAAGCAGCGCCGCGACTCCATCGAGCAGTACACCAAGGCGGACAGGGAAGACTTGGCGGAGCAGGAACGCTTCGAGGTCGGCATCTGCCAGACGTACCTGCCCGAGGCCCTCGACGAAGACGAGCTGAGCGCGCTGGTGGACGCGGGCCATCGCCGCAACCGGCGCCGCTTCCATGAAGGACATGGGCAAGGTCATGGGCCAGCTCAAGCCCAAAGCCCAGGGCCGTGCGGACATGGGTGCCGTCAGCAAGCTGGTCAAAGAACGCCTCGCAGGCTGAAACCGTCTCTCTCCCGTCCTTCTGCTAGCTTTATAGCCCATGGCCGGCAGAATCCCGCCCGAGTTCATCGACGAGCTGCTCGCACGCACCGACGTCGTCGAGCTCATCAACCGCCGCGTCCAGCTACGCAAGGCGGGCAAGGACTACCAGGCCTGCTGCCCCTTTCACGACGAGAAGACCCCGTCTTTCACCGTAAGCCGCGAGAAGCAGTTCTACCACTGCTTTGGCTGCGGCGCCCACGGCAGCGCCATCGGCTTCCTCATGGAGTACGAGCACCAGGACTTCCGCGAGGCGGTGGAAGAGCTGGCGCGGCAAGCCGGCATGGAGCTTCCGGCGGGCACCGAGGCCGTCCACGAAGGTCCTGACCTGCGCCCGCTCTACGAGCTGCTCGGTACTGCGGCCTCGCTCTATCGTCGAGAGCTGCGCCAGCATCCGGAGGCCCGGCGGGCGGTGGACTACCTCAAAGGCCGCGGCCTCAGCGGAGAAGTCGCCGCCGCCTTCGGGATCGGCTTCGCGCCGCCGGGCTGGGACTTCCTGCTCCATGCCCTGGGGAGCAGCGCGTCGGCCCGCGAGCGCCTGCTGCAAACCGGGCTCACGATCGAGCAGGACGGCAAGCGCTACGACCGCTTCCGCGACCGGATCATGTTCCCCATTCGCGACCGCCGTGGCAGGGTGATCGGCTTCGGCGGCCGAGTCCTCGGCGACCAGAAGCCAAAGTACCTCAATTCCCCCGAGACCCCGGTCTTCCACAAAGGCCGCGAGCTCTACGGGCTCTACGAGGCGCAGCAGGCCAACCGCACATTGGATCGACTGCTCGTGGTGGAAGGTTACATGGACGTGATCGCCGTGGCGCAGTTCGGCATCAGCTACGCAGTCGCGACTCTGGGAACGGCCGTTACCGACAAGAACTTGGAACAAATTTTCAGGTCTGCCCCTGAAACCGTGTTTTGCTTTGATGGCGATAGGGCTGGGCAAGACGCTGCATGGAAAACACTTCTGGCCGTCCGGCCTCGCTCGGGAAACCGCGAGATTCGCTTCCTCTTCTTGCCGACAGGAGAAGACCCGGACACTTTGGTTCGCCAGGAAGGCCTTAAAGCTTTCGAAAAACGGATAACGAATTCTGTGCCTGTTGACGAGTACATTTACACATACCTCACAAGAGATATCGACCGAAACAGACTCAACGCGGGCGATTATCTTGTCGAAAAGGCAGTTCCACTTTTGCAGAGCTTGCCGGCGAACAACCTGACCAAGAAACTAATTTTGGAGTTGGCAGACAAAGCGGATATATCGCCGCAGCAACTAGATGTTCACAACCAGCTAGCTCATTCGAAGTTGCGGTCCAGACGATCGAAGACCTCGACCCAACGCATGACGCCTGTGCGCTTCGCAATTGCCTTGGCTGTTCAGCACCCGGGAGCTGCGAAACTGGCAAGTACCGTAGCAAGCGATTGGCGATCCCTGGACCGCCCGGGTGTTGGATTACTTGCCCAACTGCTTGATTCGATTGCATCGCATCCGGATACCACTACGGGTTCGCTGATTGAACGCTGGCGGGATCATGACGCATACGCCCACTTGCAGAAACTGGCAGACCCTTCTCTTCTGCCAGAAATCGCACCTGACGGATGCGAGACCGAACTACTCGACGCGCTAAGAAGCCTAAACAAAGAAGCCCGCATAGCCGAGAGCGCGCAACTCTACAACCGCACGAGCCCGTCGCAGCTCAGCGACGAGGAGAAGAAACGCCTGCGGGGACTCCTGTCGGACACCAAACAAAACGGGCTTGAGTAGAACTACTTATTAATTTTGTGCTAAACTGGAGAATTGCTTGGCGGCACTCTGAAGAACACTAGAGTACACAAGGTACCTAATGGATCACGAACAGCAACAATCACAATTGAAGCAACTGATCGCAAAGGGTAAGGAACAGGGCTTCCTGACCTACTCCGAGGTCAACGACCACTTGCCCCCCGGCATCGTCGAGCCGGAGCAGATCGAAGACATCGTGCGCATGATCAACGACATGGGGATCACGGTGCACGAGACCGCCCCGGCGGAGGTCGATCAGACCCTGAGCGACTCGGCCGTCTCCGACGACGAGGCCGCCGAGGCCGCCGCCGCCGCCCTTGCAACGGTTGACAGCGAGTTCGGGCGCACCACCGATCCCGTGCGCATGTACATGCGCGAGATGGGCACCGTCGAGCTGTTGACCCGTGAAGGGGAGCTGCTGATCGCCAAGCGCATCGAGGACGGCCTCAACCAGGTACTGTCCGCCCTATCCGTCTATCCCCGCACCATCGAGAGGCTAGTAGACATCTTCACCATGGTGGAGAATGAGGATCTTCGCCTCTCGGACGTCATGTCCGGCTTCACCGACGCCGACGATCAGGTAGCGACCCCCAACGCCGCCAAGAATACGAGCACCGACTCATCGGACAGCGACGATGAAGAAGAGGCGGTGGATACCGGCCCCGACCCGGAGGAAGTCGCCCGCAGGGTCCAGATGCTGCGCGACAGCTATGTTGTAGCGCGCGATCACCTGAAGCAATACGGTCGTGGTGACGACCGCACCCGTGCATCCATGGAGCAAACCTCCGAGGCTTTCCTGCATTTCAAGCTGGTCGCTAACGTCTTCTTGGTGCTGGTGGACATCCTGCGCAGCACGATCATGCGCATCCGCACCCAGGAGCGCGTGATCATGAGCCTCGCGGTCGAGGGCGCCGGAATGCCCCGCAAGGTCTTTATCAACACCTTTCCGGACAACGAGACCAACCCCGCCTGGATCGACGAGCAGCTCGCCAGCGGCAAGCCCTATGCCGCGCGGCTCCAGGAGTACGCGACGGATATCCGCCGCGCCCAGCGCAAGCTGCAGGACGTGGAGAAGGAGAACATCCTCACCATCGGACAGATCAAGGAGATCAACCGCAAGATGTCCATCGGCGAGGCCAAGGCCCGCCGGGCGAAGAAGGAAATGGTAGAGGCCAACCTGCGCCTGGTCATCTCCATTGCCAAGAAGTACACCAACCGCGGCCTGCAGTTCCTGGACCTGATCCAGGAGGGCAACATCGGTCTGATGAAGGCGGTGGACAAGTTCGAGTACCGCCGCGGCTATAAGTTCTCGACCTATGCCACTTGGTGGATCCGCCAAGCCATCACCCGCTCCATTGCGGATCAGGCGCGCACCATCCGCATCCCGGTGCACATGATCGAGACCATCAACAAGCTCAACCGCATCTCCCGCCAAATGGTCCAGGAGATGGGCCGCGAGGCCACGCCCGAAGAGCTCGCCACGCGCATGGAAATGCCAGAGGACAAGGTGCGCAAGGTCCTGAAGATCGCCAAGGAGCCAATCTCCATGGAGACCCCCATCGGCGACGACGAAGATTCGCACCTGGGCGATTTCATCGAGGACGCGGGGGTAATCTCCCCGGTGGACTCGGCCACGGCCGAAGGCCTGCGCGAGGCCACCCAGAACATGCTGGCCAGCCTCACCTCGCGCGAGGCCAAGGTCCTGCGCATGCGCTTCGGCATCGACATGAACACCGACCACACCCTGGAGGAAGTCGGCAAGCAGTTCGACGTCACCCGCGAGCGCATCCGCCAGATCGAGGCAAAGGCCCTGCGCAAGCTGCGCCATCCGACGCGCTCGGAGAAGCTCAAGAGCTTTCTCGACACCGAGTGATGGATCGGAACGGCCCGGGGAAGGTCCGCGCCGACAGAGTTGAACGGGCCGTTAGCTCAGCGGTTAGAGCAGGGGACTCATAATCCCTTGGTCCGGGGTTCAAATCCCTGACGGCCCACCAACAACAGACTGAATAATCAACAGTTCTTTTAGCAGAACGACCACAACCCCGGCCAGCAGAATAGGCCGGGATTATTCAGGGCTTACCCTTCGACGGAATCGATCGGCTGATATGTTTTGACCTGTCAACTATTGGCACAATGTTTCGTAAAGCACCTCTTCGATCTTCTTTAAAAACAATTTGTTGTTGAGCCTGTGGGTATGTGGTCGAGAGGCCCGAGAGTGTGGGCAAGCTGTGGGCCGCGCCACCCCGGCGGGTGATGTTTTGCTCACGCCGCTCGGCGCGGTCCACGGGTTGTCCACACGTCTCCGCTCGGGCCGGTCCGCAGGGATGCGGACTCGTCCACATATCCACAGGCTGGCGTCGACGTGGATGCAAACACATTGGCTCAGGGCACACACGGCAGATTGCGACGGTGGATCATGCTGATATACGTGGATTGGGTACCACCTGACTTCACTGCGTCGCGGAGCTGGCCTTTTTCTAGTAGCAGGGATCGGCGCCCGGAATGCCCGCTGGGGGATTCTCCTGAGCGCCACCGGTATAGCCGAGACAAGGATTCTCCACACCGGCCGTGTATGCCCTGAGTCAATGTGTCTGTTTCTCTTTCCTACTGCCCGATCAATCCTGTTGCAATGCTTGGTGGCGAGCCACCGCCTTAGCCCTCCTGCAGCGCCGCACGCGGCATCTCGTGGCGCACGATGTCCCAGATGAAGCCGGCGAGTTCGCGGGCGATGGCCACGCACACCAGCTTGGTGTTTTTTCCTGCCCGGGTGAGGGTCCGGTAGCGCCCGCACAAGCGTGTCTGGGCCTTCCAGGCGATTTTCTTGGCCTCCTGAGAGGCATTGCGTGCCTTGCCCTTGAGGTGCTTGGTCTGACGCGCCGGGAAGCGGTAGCTCCAGGCCGACTCGACCAGCATGCGCCGGGCATGGCTGTTTCCCGTGAGCGTGATCCCTCCCTGGCGCCGGCGCGGGCCCGAGGAATGCTCACTGGGTACCAGCCCGAGGAAAGCCATCAACTGCTTGGGTGAGTCAAAGCGGCTGATGTCGCCGAGCTCGGCGAGCAGGATGATCGCGGCGAGCTTGTCGACCCCGCGCAAGGCGATCAGGGAGTCGACCACCGGGGCCAGAGACCACTCGGGCAGCGCACGCATCAGATGATCGGTGAGCTGTGCCACCCGCTCACCGGCAGCGCGCTCGGCGTCGATGTATTCCTGCAACACCACCTGCTGCCAGGGATGCTCCATTTTCAACCCCGCCAGCCAATTCTCGTGCGCCGGTGTCCAGCGGGTCTTGCCTCGCGGCCAGTGATGGCCATGGCGCAGCAGGAAGGCATTGAGCTGCTGACGCGCCTTGCGCTCCTGGGCCTTCATGTCGTCGCGCGCGCGGCTCAGATCGCGCATCCGCTCCTGCTCCCGATCGGGCACCCACACCGCCGTGAGGTCACCCCCGCGTAGCAGTCGCGCCAGCTTCAAGGCATCGCGTCGGTCGGTCTTGATCCGCTCCCCCGGGGTCTTGGGAATCTTCGACGGCGCGACCACCTGACAGTCGTGGCCGCAAGCGAGGATCTGGCGGTACAGCACGTAGCCGCACGGACCGGCCTCGTAGCAGAACAGCAGTAGCCCACCGCCGTAGGCCTCGCCGAGCTTTATCAGTAGCTTTTCCACGTGCTTGGGCTTATTGGCGATCTCCCCCCGGTATATCGGCTCGTCTCTCCCCGGCTCCGCCACGGCCACCGCGATCGTCTCTTTGTGTACGTCCATGCCTATATAGGCCGCGTGGCGCTCCCCATACCCCGCGTTGCTGACGACCAGCGAGGCCGATGCCGTCTCGATTCGATGCCGCTCTGCGTTAAACTTGCTCATGACCTGCCCCCCTCAATGTGGCTCTGTGTTGATGGAACTTTCCGTCCTCAACGTAACCCACGAGCGTTGAGGACGGGCAGGTCAAAACATCATGTCTAGACAATTCTGTGCGACATTTCAAGTGGAACGATGTCGAGGCTCACCAGTTGGTGCGAATCCTGGAGCGGCCTTGCATCGAGGAGACGAAGTCCCCGCAATGATCCGCCGCGAACGCGAGCTGGCACTCCTGCGCCAAGCTGCCGAGACCGTATATCTGGGAGGACCGTCTCATCGAGCGTCATGACGGAAGCGCGGGCCCCAAATCACCCCAGCAGAGTACGGCACCGCAACCCGGGGTCTCGTGCAGGTCGATACGATCGAGCTGCGGGAGCCGGGCCACCACCTCTTCGCGCACCCATAGCGCCAGACTAGCGGCGTCGGCGTCGTTTAGCCGCGGCAGCTTGTTGAGCAGGTGATGGTCGAGTCGCTTGTAGACAGGTTTGAAAAGCTCCTTGACGTCGCCGTAGTCGACAGTCCAGCCCATGACCTCGTCCAGGGGTGCGGTCAGGTGCAAACGCAGCAGATAACTGTGTCCGTGCAGGCGGCGCCTCGGGTCACCCTCCGAGGCATTGACCAGACGCAGGGCACTCTCGAAGCGCTGCTCCTTCCAGATACGGTAGTGTCGACCGTCGTAATGACAGCCAGCGGTGGCGGTCTCGTAAACGGTGATCCAGGACAGGGCGGGCAGAGACGGGCTTTAGCCGCGTCCACAGCCAGGCGGAGAGCATCTCGCTGGTGGGATTCTCAAGCCCCTCCATGTCGTTGAGACAGGCGTAGTCGAGCTCCTCGTGCAGGGGTGCCCAGACGCCGCCGAGGTGATCGAAGTCGACGCCCATGTCCCGCGCGCCAAGGTCCTGGTCCGCATGCAGGATGACCTCGAACCCGTGGCCATGCATACGCCCGCACTTGTGGCCTTGCGGCACGTTCGGCAGTTGGTGAGCGGCCTCGAAGCGGAAGCGGCGCCAGACGTGGACGTGCTCGGAGCTGTCTAGATCCGCTCCCCGGTCACGGGTGCTCTGGATGCCGACGGACTCGATGCCTGGTACCTCGAGACACTCGCGCACCCAACGGGCGAGGTTCTCGTCGGTGGGGACAGGCAGATGCTCGTTGAGGTCGCGGTAGTCGAGAGTTGCGACGCAACGGTCAAGGGCCTGCTTCAGGGCACCCGTCTCGCCACCAGCAAAAGGTGCCCAACCGGCAGGTAGCTGGCAGCGGACCCGGGCGAGGAAACCGTGCCCGTGCAGGCGCCGTGACCGGTGTCCCGCGGGGAGGATCGACACCCGTCTCGCCGCCTCGAAGGACGCCGGCCGCCACGTGGAAGATTCGCTCGGTCATGACAGAAATCGCCTAAACGCTGCCCGTAACTTGCGCCAGCAGAAAGTAACCTCCCACGAGGGCAATGAGCGCACCCGACAACCGAGAAACATGGCCCCAGCCGGCCAGCGCAACAGCAGGCCGATGCCAAATACTCAGATGAACGAAGACATTATCTTATATTCTCCGCAATCACTCTCCGTCAGGCCAAGTCAACAACCTTGAGATCCATTGCGAAGAAACTTGGCGTCCTTGCTGATGCGCGGGCTGCTCGGCCTCCTGGTAGTGAGTGCGCTGCTGGTCCTTTGCCTACGCTGGCTGGACCCACCCACCTCCTCGTTTATGATTCAGCACTGGATTTCGGCCTGGGCAACCGGCAGCGACGAGCCCTATCTGCACTACGAGTGGGTGGACTGGGAGGCCATCGCTGCAGCCGTTCCGCTGGCGGTCGTCGCCGAGGAAGACCAACGTTTTCCCAATCACCGGGGATTCGACCTGGTGGAGATGGAGAAGGCATGGGAAAGATTCCGATCCAGCGGAAGACTGCGCGGCGCGAGCACCATCAGTCAGCAGGTGGCCAAGAACCTGTTCCTTTGGAAAAACAAGGATCTGGTACGCAAGGGGCTGGAGGCCTGGCTCACCTTGGCTATCGAGCTCACCTGGTCCAAGCGACGCATCCTGGAGGTCTACCTCAACATCGCCCAGCTCGGCCCCGACACGTACGGCGTGGGCGCGGCGAGTTGGCGATACTTCAACCGCCCCCCCGCGGCTCTGCGCGCGGGTGACGCCGCCCGGCTCGCGGCCGTGCTGCCCAACCCGGTGCGCTACCGCCTCGACGCGCCGTCTCGGCACCTAAACCAGCGTGCGGCCTGGGTGCGCAAGCAGATGCGACAGCTCGGCGCAGACTATCTCGCCGGACTCTGAGCCCCGGGAAGGCGGCCGTACTGCGATTCCGGTGTAGATTTTATTGCCGCCCGCAAACACGCTTTGGCGAACAGATTGGGCAACAGCAGCGTATGCCAAGGCGCAAATGCACGACGACGGAATCGAAGATGTGGCCGAACTCGATACCGGCGTCGATCGCCGGTCGGATTTCGCCAGCAGTCGCTCAACGCCCGGCGACACCCTCCAATTGCGTGCGCACGCGCATGATGAGATAAGGCGGCTTGCCGCCGTCAACGCCCCCGTTAAGGGCCGGCGCGCGATGGAGTTGGTTGATGGCGATATAGAGCCAGCGCGGCTCGCCGAAACTCAGGGCGTCCGGCCAGGAAAGCCGATCGTCCTGTACAAGCTGCTCCAGGCTTCCGTCCGGGCGCAGCACGCTGATGGCATTATTGCCGAGATCGGTGAAGTAGTGGTTGCCCGCAATGTCCGTGGAGGCGCCGTCCGAGACGGGCTTGGCGCCTGCCTTCTCGATGGCCGCGGCGATGTCCTCGTCGCTCGCCTCCTCGCGAATGAGCCTTGTTGGGACTTGGTACCAGGTCTTACCGTTCATGGCGCCGAAGTAGAGGATCTCGCCATCTGCCGACAGGGTGATGGGATTCACCGCGACGCGCGCCGGGCGCGGTCCGTCCTTCCCCGGTAACTTGACCACTCGCCCTTCCACGACCAGGTCCACGTCTTCTGCCTGCAGTGACTCTGATGCCGTGAAACGCCGCGAGCTACCAGCGTTCAGGTCCACCGTCACCAGGGCAGGCTCTGCCGCGCCTCCCACGTCGGCGATGTAGATGAAGCCCCGCTCGTCGTCCACCGCCAGGTCGTTGAGGAAGCTGCCTACCGGGCCGGTGTCCGCCGGGAAGTCGTATCGGAACAGGACTTCGCCGGACGCCAGAGAGAAGGCGATCAGCTTGGGCCGCTGGTTCGGCTCGCCAAGTCCGTTGTCGATGACCCAAAGCCTGCCCTTGCGGTCGATGGCGATGCCCAGGACGCTGTTCAGCACGTCGGGCCCCGAGCCGAATTCCCCGTTCCAGGCGGCATTCGGCCAAGGGGCGTAGGTCTCGCGCCCGGTAATCTTGATGAGCTGCGCGTCGGCGCGCCTAAATTGGTGCACAGTGGCGAACACCTTGCCGTCTGCAGTCACTGCAAGGTTGCCCGGATTGATAGCCAGCTCGGCAACCTCTTCCAACGTACCGGGAGGCGGTTCTTCTGCGGCCGCGGCCGGGAAGAGTGCGAGGATGATCGGCAAAAGGGACAGGGCTCTGGCGGAGGCGAGCATGGGATTTCTCCAATCGGTTTTCGGCGTCGGCGTTGGAAGTCTACGGAGGCCGGGGCGCAATGGCGAGACTTCGGACGGCGTCAAAGTTCGAGTCAAGAATCGGTTCGAATCCCCAGCCTTTCTTTCGGACCTTCCACCGACCCGCGCGCGCTGGGGTATCATGCTTCGTTTGAACGGGGCCGGCGACGAGGGCATGAAGTACGACAACATCCTGCAAACCATCGGCAATACGCCGGTGGTGCGCCTCAATCATTTCCACGATCACCTGGCCCGCGAGCTATGGGTGAAGGTGGAGAGCTTCAATCCCGGTGGCTCCATCAAAGACCGACCCGCCCTGAACATGATCGAGGATGCGGAGCGCCGCGGCCTACTGAAACCTGCAGACACCATCGTGGAGCCCACGTCCGGGAACACCGGGATCGGATTGGCCATGGTAGCGGCAGTGAAGGGCTATCGCGCGGTGATGGTGATGGCTGCGGACATGAGCGAGGAGCGCAAGGCCCTGATGCGCGCGTTCGGGGCCGAGATGGTGCTCACCCCGGCCGAGCTGGGGACCCAAGGCGCCGTGGAGGAGGCCCGCCGGCTGGAGCGCGACGAGGGCTGGTTCTTCGTCGGCCAGCACTTCAACCCCGCCAATCCCGCCGCTCACGAGCGAACCGCCGAGGAGATCTGGACCGACTTCGGCGACGGGCTCGACGCGCTGGTCTGCACCACCGGGACCGGCGGCACCATCTCGGGCGTCGGAAACAGCCTCAAGTCGCGTCATCCGGAGTTAACCGTCGTAGCCACCGAGCCGGCGGACTCTCCGATCCTGTCCCGGGGCATCGCCTGCAAGCATAAGATCATGGGCACCGCCCCCGGCTTTATCCCCGAGATACTGGACACCTCCATCTACGACCAGATCGTTCCCATCACCACGGAAGAGGCATACGGGACGGCGCACCAGCTCGCCCGCCGCGAGGGCATCCTGGCCGGCATCTCCTGCGGCGCGGCGGTGGCCGGGATGCTCAAGCTCGCACGGCGCGAGGACTGGCGGGACAAGGTGCTGCTGGCCATCCTGCCGGACACGGGGGAGCGCTACATCAGCACAGGGCTGTGGAGCGAGTGTGGGGACGAATAAGCCGGTTGCCGCCAGCCTCGGAATCGGCAGTAGAACCAGTCTAGATTAGAATTCTGCGATGGACGTCTCCCACATTCTCGACCCTCTCAACGACGCCCAGCGCGAGGCGGTCACCGCCGAGCCGGGCAACCTGCTGGTGCTGGCCGGCGCCGGCAGCGGCAAGACCCGGGTGCTGGTGCACCGCATCGCCTGGCTGATCCAGGTGGAGCAGGCGCCGCCCTGGACCATCCTCGCCGTCACCTTCACCAACAAGGCGGCGCGGGAGATGCGCGGGCGCATCGAGGAGATCCTGCAGGCCGCCGGTCGGCGGCATGTGGGTGGGCACCTTCCACGGCCTGGCCCACCGCCTGCTGCGCGCCCACTGGCAGGAGGCCGGGCTGCCCCAGAACTTCCAGATCCTGGACTCCGACGACCAGTTGCCGGCTGATCCGGCGCACCCTCAAGGCCATGGACCTGGACGAGGCCCGCTGGCCGCCGCGCCAGGTCCAGGGCTTCATCAACGCGCAGAAGGACGAGGGCCTGCGGCCGCAACACCTGGACGACGGCGGCGACTTCTACCTGCGCCAGCATGGTCGAGGTCTACGCCGAGTACGAGGAGCGCCTGCGAGCGCGGCGGCGTGGTGGACTTCGCCGAGCTGCTGCTGCGCGCCCACGAGCTGCTGCGCGACCGCCCGGACATCCTGCACCACTACCGCGAGCGCTTCCGCCACATCCTGGTGGACGAGTTCCAGGACACCAACGCCATCCAGTACGCCTGGCTGCGGCTGCTGGCCGGCGACAGGGACAACCTGTTCGTGGTCGGCGACGACGACCAGTCCATCTACGGCTGGCGCGGGGCGCAGGTCGAGAACATCCAGAGCTTCCAGAAGGACTATCCCGGGCACGCAGGTGGTGCGCCTGGAGCAGAACTACCGCTCCACCGGCAACATCCTCGAGCGCCGCCAACGCCCTGATCGCCAACAACCCGGCCCGCCTGGGCAAGAACCTGTGGACCGAGGACGGCGACGGCGAGCCCATCCGCCGTTACGCCGCCTTCAACGAGGTGGACGAGGCCCGCTTCGTGGTGGAGCGCATCCGGCACTGCGTCCGGAAGACGGCGACCGGCGCGCCGAGTGCGCCATCCTCTACCGCACCAACGCCCAGTCGCGGCTGTTCGAGGAGGCCCTGATCCAGGCCCAGATCCCCTACCGGGTCTACGGCGGCCTGCGCTTCTTCGAGCGCGCCGAGATCAAGGACGCCCTGGCCTACCTGCGCCTGCTGGCCAACCGGGACGACGACACCGCCTTCGAGCGCGTGGTCAACACGCCGCCCCGCGGCATCGGCGCCAAGACCCTGGACGTCGTGCGCGAGCAGGCCCGCGGGGCGCGCAGCTCCCTGTGGCAGGCCGCGGGGGACCTGGTGGCCGCCGAGGCCCTGCCGGCGCGCGCCACCGGAGCGCTCAACCGGTTCCTCAGTCTGATTCGAGAGCAGCGCGCCCTGGCGCAGGACATGGACCTGCCCGACCTGACGGCGCAGATCGTCGAGGCCGCGCGGCCTGCCGGAGCACTACAAGAAGGCGAAGGACGGCAAGGGCGTGGACCGGGTCGAGAACCTGGAGGAGCTGGTCAACGCCACCCGCCAGTTCGGCCACGAGATGGAGGACGACGAGGGCGACACCCTGGGCGCCTTTCTCGCCCATGCCGCCCTGGAGGCCGGCGAGGCCCAGGCGGACCAGTTCGAGGACTGCGTGCAGCTCATGACCCTGCACTGCGCCAAGGGGCTGGAGTTTCCCATGGTGTTCATCGCCGGGGTGGAGGAGGGGCTCTTCCCCCACAGCATGTCCGCGGACGACCCGGAGCGCCTGGAGGAGGAGCGGCGCCTCTGCTACGTGGGCATGACCCGGGCCATGCAGCAGCTGTATCTCTGCCACGCCGAGAGCCGGCGCCTGCACGGCAGCGAGAACTATCCCTTCCCTTCCCGCTTTCTGCGCGAGATCCCGGCGGAGCTGATCGAGGAGGTTCGCGGTGGCGGCATCTCACGGCCGGGAGCGGCGCCGATGACCGGCGCATCTGGACCTGCCGCAGGTGGATTCCAGCTTGGCCAGCGAGTCTCGCACCCCAAGTTCGGCGTCGGGACGGTCCTCAACAGCGAGGGCAAGGGCGCCAGCGCGCGGATTCAGGTCAACTTCGAGGCCGTGGGGCCAAAGTGGCTGGTGCTGGCCTATGCGCGGTTGGAGCCCGCCGAATGACCATCTGTCGCCGCTTGGATCGCCAAACGGCTGCATCAAACTCTTGACCACGCCCGGAAAGGCCCCTCAACGGCCAACAACGTACCTTCGAAACGAATGGCACTGCATACGTAATATTCGTCAGCTCGTTGTCCGTGCCCGGCTTCAGCCAGTCCCATCATCGAGACGCCAGCCAAGCTGCGATCTGTTCGAATTGTGCATCGGTTACGTTGACGACTACTGCCCGCATAAGCCCCGACTGGCCATTGTGGCGCGCACCATCGCGGATGTCCTTCATCTGCCGTACCAGATACTTCACGGACTGACCGGCAATAGCCGGATATCCCGGGATTAGGGAGTAGCTTCCGTCCTTGCCATGGCAGGATTCGCAATTGTTGGCCTTGTACAGCTCCTCCCCCTGGTCGGCGAAAACGGCGCCAGCACACGCGATCAGCAACGGTCCAGCTGTGCGTCGAACCATGGGTAAAAAAAAAGGCTCATTCCTGTCTCCATCTTTTCGCATCCTTACAGGGGCTCGCTCCTCTGCGCGTCGCGGTATGCTCCATCCCGATTACAATCTGATACACCGGTTCGCTCGGTTGAAACGAGGTTCCGCTAAGATTCTCGCGCGATGCATTCGCGGAAACGGTGTATTCCGGCGAACGTGAACGGTCATTCCGGGGAACGTGACCGGCTTGCACATCGAAGTGGCGCTGGAGTGTATTTTTTAGGTTAAGCGTTCACGATCAGTCAAGTTTTTGCTGGTTTTTTCTCATGGAATCTCCTTTCAGTGGGAGGCGGTGGGCGTTGTGCAAAAGGCGGTCGAGGATGGCGTCGGCCAGGGTGGCTTCGCCGATGAATTCGTGCCAGTGCTCGATGGGAAGTTGGCTGGCGATCAGGGTCGAGCGCAGACCATGGCGATCCTCGATAATTTCCATCAGGTCGTTGCGCTGAGCAGCGGCGATTTTCTGGATCCCCCAGTCATCCAAAATGATCAGATCGGTTTTGGCGAGCTGATTCATCAACCGCGGATAGCTGCCGTCGCCGTGGGCGATGCGTACCGTCTCGAACAGACGGGGCAGGCGAAAGTAGCGCACCGAGAGGCCCTGTCGACAAACCTGATTGCCGAGCGCACAGGCCAGCCAGGTCTTTCCGCTGCCGGTCGGTCCGGTGATGCAAAGATTCTGCTGGCGCTGGACCCACTGACAGCTCGCCAATGTACTCAGGAAGGACCGATCGATCCCTCTGGGATGACGGTAGTTGATATCCTCCACGCAGGCGTTCAGGCGTAGCTTGGCGGCCTTGAGCAGGCGCGCGAGCCGGCGGTTGTCCCGATACAGAATCTCCTGATCGAGCAGCAGGGCGAAGCGCTCCTCGAAGGACAGCTCCTGGGCCGCGGGTTGGGCCAATTGTTGCTCAAAGGCCGCGGCCATGCCGGTGAGTCGCAGCGTGTGCAGTTTATCCAGGGTGTGTTGTTGCAACATGATGTTTTCCTTTTTGAAGTCGGAGAATCAGTGGTAATAGCCGGAACCGCGCACATTGGCGTGCAGGGGCAGTTCCCCCTGCTCGGGGTCTTCCTCGGGCAGCGCCTGGCGATCGAGCCCCTGCTTGAGGATGGAGCTGACACTGCGGTAACTCGGTGAGTGGATGGCCAAGGCCCGCTCGCAGGCCGCCTCCAGACGTTCCTTGCCGTAGCGCCGGGCATGGCTCAACAGCCCCAGGCAACGCCGGTAGCCGTGCTCCGGATGGGGCAGGTCCTTGAGCTGGCGTTTGACCACCTCCAGGGTGGCCGGGCCGATCTGCCCGGCCCAATTGAGGAAACGCCCCGGTGACCACTCGCGGTGCTGGCGGTGGGAGCTGGGCATGTGCTCCGGAAGCGTGGAGAAGAGGTCTTTGTGGCTACGGGCATGAGAGGCGATGCGTTGGCCCTTGTGAAACACCTCCACGACGCTGGCGCTGGCACGCACATCCAGGACATGGCCGATCCAGCGATGCGGGACGCTGTAGTAGCGCTTGTCGAGCTCGACGTGGTAGTCGATGCCGGGCTTGGCCTGCTTCCACTCGGCGTATTCGTAGGGGCTGGCCGGCAAGGGTTTCAGAGCGGGTTTGTCCAGTGTCTCGAAGGCACTCTGGCGGCTACCGGGCAGCTTCTGGAAGGGGCGCGCATTGAGTTCCGTCAGCAGGTCCCGGATGGCCCCGTTGAGCTCGGAGAGCGAGAAGAAGGTGTGGTGGCGAAGCCGTGCCAGGATCCAGCGTTCGACCACCTGTACGCCCACCTCCGCTTTCGATTTGTCTTTAGGCTTGTAAGGGCGGGCCGGGAGGATGGCGCAGCCGTAATGGCGTGCCAGCTCCTGATAGGTGGCGTTCGGCTGCGGGTCGTAGCGACAGGCTTTGGAGACGCCGCTGCGCAGGTTGTCGGGGACCAGTAACTGCACCACCCCGGCGAAGAACGCGAAGGCCCGCTGATGGGAGGCGATCCACTGCGGCAACTCTTGCGTCCAGGTGGCCTCGGCATAGGTGTAGCTGGAGGCGCCGAGCACGGCCACGAACACCTGGGCCTGGCGCAGCTCGCCGCTGGTGGCGTCTACGATGGGCACCGTCGGGCCGCAGTAGTCTATGAACAGCTTCTCCCCGGCACGGTGAAGCTGACGCATGCTACGCTTCTGGCGCTTGCACCAGCGCTGATAGTGGAAGCAGAACTGACTGTAGCGGTAAGCTCCATCGCCGTGCGCCGCCGAATACTCCGACCACAGTAGCTGCAGGGTCACCCCTTTGCGCTTGAGCTCCTGATGGATCGCCGGGAAGTCCGGCTCGACAAACCGCCCCGAGCGCTTGTTGTGCGCAAACAGCCGGCTCTCCAGCTGCGCCTCATCGATACCCTGCGGCAGCGGCCAGCCAATCCCCTGGGCCTTCGCCAAGCTCAGATACTTGCTGACCGCCCCCTTGGACAGTCCGCAGGCGAATGCGATCTGCGAATAGGCGAGCTTGGCCTCGTGACGGAGGCGCAGCACCTCTTTGATCTGTTGCATTGGAATCCTCTTCGTCGGCATATCCATCCCCACAAAAGGGGCTGGCGTATGCCATACGGGTTAGAAGAATTCCAGCGCGCTTCGAGGCGATTCCGCGAACGTGAACGCCGATTCCTGGACCGTGAACAACGATTCCGGAAACCGCCCGAAATCGTTCACGTTGAAACGGAATCAGCGTTCACGTTCCCCCGGAATCGGCGTTCACGACATAGCTCGCACTTCCATCCAATTGACAGCGGCGCCTTTCAAGCAACGACGCCAATTGCGATTCACGTCACATTGGCTATCGGCTGCCCTATGGCTATGGGTGATTCCAAGTACGAATAGTTTACGCGTGATCAACTCGATTATTCTTGACATCGTCCGCCAACTTGCTGACCCGACGAGACGATTTTCCAGGGGTTGGAATTAATGGAGAAAGGAATTGGAAGAGGGAAGGGAGTTGGTGCCTTGGCTGTCGCGTGTTAGGGCGTCACCCGTCGGATTTTACTGTGGTAAGTCCCAGCTGCTCCCAGGACTGCATACCGCCCCGATACCACTTCAGCTTGTGAGGCGGATATCCCAAATTCAGCAGTGCTTTACACAAAACGGCGGGCAATTGCGGGGTGATCCTGACGTGCAGCCGGTCGAGGTCGAAGACGTCGTCACTCGGGTCGGCGGCTCTGACGGCGGTTACCGCCAAGAAAAGGACGACGAGGAATACCGGGCGAAGAGAAAGGCCGATCAACATGCTCGCTTACGCTATTGGTCTTGGATACAGATGCGTGCCCATGGAAACAGGAAACAGCTCCCTTACCGGAGCCACGTCAGCCAAGGCCGCTACCAGCGAGAGGCAAGCCAGTCGGAGATGATTTCCATCTCCTCGTCCGTCACGTTCGCGACCGAGGCTCGCATGGACGCGGAAAGGCCATTGTCGCGCTTGCCGTCGCGGATATCCTTCATCTGCCGTACGAGGTACTTGACCGGCTGCCCGGCAATGACCGGGATGTCGTCGGTAACCGGATGCGCTCCGTCCTCGCCGTGGCAGGTATGGCAGATTTTCTCCTTGTAAAGATCGGCTCCTTGACCGGCACAGACGCCGGTGGAGCACGCAAGCAGCAGCGGTCCGGCAATGCTTTCGAGCCGAGTCATGCGCTTCATCGCATGACTCCTTCGCGCGGTTTGCGTTGATGGACAACTCTTTCTTGAGAACCTCGGCGGAAATCGGCTCTGCACTCGACGCACTCGCGCACCAGGCGAAACCCCACGTCGTCGGATCGCCTCATCGCCACGTTCCAATCGCGCGAGGACACCGCGAGGCTCTCTGGACCGTCGCTCCAGCCGCCGTTTCGATAGGCGCGGCGGCGGGTCTTGTAGATGCTGTCGCAACGCTCGAACGAACGCGGCGGGTCCGGGTCGCGCATGGAGCAGGTCCACTCGCCGACGTTGCCCACGACGTCGTAGAGCCCCCAGGTGTTGGGTGCGAAGGATCCCACCGGCGCTGTTTGTTCGTCGTCCCAACGACTACCGCAACCGTCGCAGTTCGCTCGGTTTCTCCCGATGTCGTCGCCCCAGGGAAAGGCAGTGGCGCTTCCTGCACGTGCTGCATGCTCCCACTCGACCTCGGTCGGAAGCCGATAGTGCCCACCCGCCTTGCGGCTCAGCCACTTGGAGAAATTCAGGGCGTCATAGACGCTGACATTGATCGCCGGTCTGAGACCGCGCCCCCAATCCTCGTCGTCCGGGAGCGTCCTGTCGGTAGCGCGCGCGAACTGATCGTACTGCTCGAAGGTCACCTCGTATACGCCGATGTAGTAGGGATCCAGGCACACCCGATGCGCCTCCGCGCCCTCCCCGTACGTGCGATAACAGGCACAGGGAACGAGGACGAAATCCATGTTGGTAACGGGATCACGGAAAGTCGCGGGTGCGCGATCCACTGCGGCTGGAAGGACACCGGCCTCGGGATTCTGAGCGACACGGCTCCACTCGGCCAATCTTGGCCCCCGCGAGAAATCGCCAATCACCACCGTCTTGGTCTCGCGCGCGCAGGTCAGATTCTGCTCGCAAACGTCCTCCTCTTGCGGCGGAGCACCTTGCGAATCCGTCGCGGTGAACAGGAGAGCCAGTGCCGATACAGAGACCGCAACCGCGCGGGACGCGCACTTCGATGTACAGGCAAACCGGTGAGGTCGAGCTTTTCGACAGTCCGAACATCGATGGTGAATCCAGCGGTTCATGATTCCCTCGCGTATTTAAAAACTGCGTATCGATTCGCCTAGGGATTTTTTTATATTTTTCCTTCGCTGCGTATCGAAAAGGACCCCGCAAGCCGGAACTTGGACGTTAGGACATCCGTTGCCCAAATGTTAGAGCGGTTTTCGCGCGAAATATGTAAGTATTTTCCGAGTTTGTTTACAGGATTGTTACATTGCACCCTGAGCATGGCGCCAGTCTTCGCGGCGAGCCCATCGCAGGAGGGATTTCGTGAAAGCAAAAGGAGTGTATTGATGTGGTGGAGCGGCTAACGCGGTGATCGGACAATCCGGAGGAAAGCGCTTTTTTCCAGCGTCTTGGCGCAGGGAACAATCGGTAGCACAATGGCCGCTTGCGTACCTAACGACAACAAAAGAGGATGGGAGATGCAACGTCGAGATTTCATGAAAAAGGTTGGGGCCGGTTCCGCTCGCGCTCGGTGCATCCGCGGCGGGTATCAAGACCGCCCAAGCCGACGACCGAGCTACAAGTGGAAAATGGTCACCACCTGGCCGAAGAACTTCCCCGGACTGGGCACCGGCGCCAACAAGCTGGCGCGAGCTGATCGCCGAGATGAGCGGCGGCCGCATCAAGGTCAAGGTCTACGGCGCCAAGGAGCTGGTGCCCGCGTTCGAGGTCTTCGACGCCGTCTCCCGCGGCACCGCCGAGATGGGCCACGGCGCCGCCTACTACTGGAAGGGCAAGAGCGAAGCCGCCCAGTTCTTCTCCACCGTGCCCTTCGGCATGACCGCCCAGGAGATGAACGGCTGGCTCTACTACGGCGGCGGCCTGGAGCTGTGGACCGAGCTGTACGCGCGATTCGACCTGGTCCCGGCGCCGGCCGGCAATACCGGGGTGCAGATGGGTGGCTGGTTCAACAAGGAGATCAACAGCGTCGACGACCTTGCAGGGCCTGAAGATGCGCATCCCGGGCCTCGGCGGCGAGGTGCTCAAGCGCGCCGGCGGCACACCGGTCAACCTGCCCGGGGGCGAGCTGTTCACCTCCCTGCAGTCCGGTGCCATCGACGCCACCGAGTGGGTCGGCCCCTACAACGACCTGGCCTTCGGTCTCTACAAGGCGGCCAAGTACTACTACTACCCGGGCTGGCACGAGCCCGGCACCACGCTGGAGGCCATGATCAACAAGGATGCCTTCGACGGCGCTGCCCGAAGACCTGCAGTCCATCGTGCTCAACGCCTGCAAGGTGGTGAACCAGGACATGCTGGCGGAGTACACCGCCCGCAACCCGGTCGCCCTGCAGACCCTGCTCAAGAAGCACGGCGTCGACATGCGCCCCTATCCGGACGACGTCATCGCCAAGCTGCAAGCAGCTTTCCGAGCGAGGTGGTCTCCGAGATCGCGCAGAAGGACGAGTTCTCGCAGAAGGTCTACGCCTCCTACCAGAAATTCCTCCAGCAGTCGAAGGAATGGAGCAGCATCTCCGAGCTGGCCTATCTGCAGGCGCGCGCCCGGGGTTGAGCCCTGCGTCCGGGGAAGGGCGGGAGGGTCTCTCAGGCGATTGCCGGAGAATCTCATACCAGATTGCGCCGTATTTTCGTTCGGATTCAAGGAGCGACAACAGGCACTTAGCCGCACTATACAACTGTTGTCGCGACGCGGACGCCAGGCGCAAAGACAAGCAAGATGGTATGAGATTTGACAGAAATCGCCTTAGCCCTCCCGCCGCTTGCGCTCTATGTCCACATCCCCTGGTGCGTGCGCAAGTGTCCCTACTGTGACTTCAACTCGCACGCGCCGCGCGGCGGAATCCCGGAGGCGGCCTACGTGGAGCGCCTGCTCCAAGACCTGGAGCAGGAGAACGCCTCCCTTCCCGCCCGCTCGCCCACTGACCTCGGTCTTCATCGGCGGCGGCACGCCGAGCCTGTTCTCGGGGCAGTCCATCGCCAGACTTCTGGACGGCATACGCGACCTGATCGACCTGGATCCGTACGCGGAGATCACGCTGGAGGCCAATCCCGGAACGGCCGACGCCCGGCACTTTGCGGCCTATCGAGAGGCAGGCGTCAACCGGCTCTCCATCGGCGCCCAGAGCCTTTCGGCAAGCCATCTCGAGCGCCTCGGGAGGATCCATGGCCCGGCGGATGTCCGTTCGGCGGTGGACCTGGCACGGCAGGCGGGCTTCACCAACCTCAATCTCGACCTCATGTACGGCCTACCCGGCAAACCCTCGCGCAGGCGTCCCGGGACCTCGCGGAGGCGCTGGCCCTGCAGCCCGAGCACCTGTCCTACTATCAGCTCACCCTGGAGCCCAACACCGCTTTTCACCGTGCCCCACCAGCGCTCCCGGAGCAGGACCTGATCGCCGACATGCACCAGCAGGGTGCGCAGATGCTGGCCGCGGCGGGATTCGCGCAGTACGAGATATCCGCCTATGCGCGGACGGGACGCCGATGCCGGCACAACCTGAACTACTGGGAGTTCGGGGACTACCTCGGCATCGGTGCCGGTGCCCACGGCAAGCTGACGCGATCCGGCGCGGCACCGGGTCGAGCGCCGCTGGAAGCTGCGTCACCCGGCAGCCTACCTGGACCCCGGCAACCCCGGGCAGCTCATCGCCGGGCGGCGATCCCTCTCCGCCGCGGACCTGATTCTGGAGCTCGCCATGAACGCCCTGCGGCTGCCGGAGGGTTTCGAGTCCGCACTGTTCGAGCGGCGCACCGGGCTGCCCGTTTGAACGGATTGCGTCGGTCGTGGACGAAGCCTGTGCCGCGGGACTGCTGTTCCGCGAGGCGGATCGAATCGGACCCACCGAGCTCGGACAGAGATTCCTCAACGACCTCCTGCAGCTGCTTCGATCGGGACTGAAGGAAGGGATCGGCTATTTGAATTTGTCACCCGCTTGCGGCGATGGTAGAGTTGCCTGGTTTTCCGACTTCGAATCTGGCCAGATACGGGCCGAGAAGGGTCACCATGAAAGAAGGCATTCACCCCAAGTACGACGACATCAAGGTCGTATGCAGTTGCGGCAACGAATTCGTCACCCGCTCCACCCTCGGCAAGGACATCCACGTCGAAGTCTGCTCCGCCTGCCATCCCTTCTACACCGGCAAGCAGAAGATCCTGGACACCGCTGGACGGGTCGACAAGTTCCGCCGCAAGTACGGCCGCTGAGCGACAGCATCCGCGAGCGTCGACGCGCCATCGCGTGTCGACGTCCCTCATCTATCGCTCGCGGCCGCGCTGGCGGGCTCCGCACCAGCTTCACTTGTATTCGAGCGCTCTCCAACCTCAGGCTTCGAAATCGGGTTTCTACGGGACGGTCCGCGCCAATCCTGCGCCACCGCCCAACGCCACATAACACAAGGAATTCAATGAGCATTGATTTGCTCATATAATTTCTTAATACTTGAAACAGCTGACCCTATGAGACGGCCATTTGGCAAGATCCTTGCTGGATAAATCGCCAACGCCGGACCTTCCGGTCCCTGAATCAAACCTAGGAGCGACGCCATGGCGAACGATTCCATCACCCTGACCGACAACAACAACGGCGAGAGCCATGAGTTCCCCATACTCAGGGGGACAATCGGTCCCGGAGCCGCCGATATCTCCTCGCTCTACAAAGAGAAGGGAATCTTTACCTACGACCCCGGGTTCATGGCCACCGCGAGCTGCCACAGCGCCATCACCTACATCGACGGCGAGAACGGAGTGCTCCTCTACCGGGGCTATCCGATAGAACAGCTCGCCACCAAGGCCAGCTTTCTGGAAGTGGCCTATCTGCTGGTTTACGGGGAGCTGCCGAACGCCAAGCAGCTGAGCGACTTCGAGGTGATCATCACCTACCACACGATGCTCAACGAGAACCTCAAGAACTTCCTCAACGGCTTCCATTACGACGCCCACCCCATGGCCATCCTCTGCGGCGTCGTCGGGTCCCTGTCCGGCTTCTACCACGACGCCATGGACTTGAGCGATCCGCATCAGAGGGAAATCGCAGCCCATCGCGTCATTGCGAAGACCCCGACCATCGCGGCGGCGGCCTACAAGCACAGCGTCAGCGAGCCCATCATGTACCCGCGCAACGATCTGCGCTACGGGGCGAATCTCATGCACATGATGTTCGCCACCCCCTGCGAGCCATACAAGCCGAGCCTGCTCGCCGAGAAGGCGATCAATCTGCTGTTCATTCTCCACGCCGATCACGAACAGAACGCCAGCACCTCGACCGTTCGGCTGGCGGGCAGCTCAGGCGCCAATCCCTTCGCCTGCATTGCCGCAGGCATCGCGTCTTTGTGGGGCCCCGCCCACGGCGGCGCCAACGAAGCGGTACTGGACATGCTGGTGGAGATCGGCGATGTCGCCAACGCCCCCAAGTACATGGACAAGGCCAAGGACAAGGACGACCCCTTTCGGCTGATGGGATTCGGTCACCGGGTCTACAAAAACTACGATCCGCGGGCGAAGATCATTCGGGAGGTCTGCCATCAGGTGCTCGAAGAGTTGGCGGATGTCAACAATCCATTGTTCGATTTGGCCCTGAAGCTGGAAGAGATCGCGTTGAGCGACGAGTACTTCGTGGAGCGCAAGCTCTACCCGAACGTGGACTTCTACTCCGGAATCATCTACCGGGCGCTCGGCATCCCCCGCAATATGTTCACCGTCATGTTCGCCGTCGCCCGCTCCGTCGGCTGGATCTCCCACTGGCTGGAAATGGTCGCAGACCCCAACAACCGCATCGGCCGACCACGCCAGATCTATTGCGGACCGCCGCTGCGCGAGTACGTGCCGATCTCCCAACGCTAGGGAACCGTCCGCGCATGGCTTGCGCCAAGACGCAAAGCTCAACAATGGTTTGAGTCACGACTTGGTATCTTTGCGCGAGATCTTCCGACCCTCGTTCGACAGGGATGCCGGCGGCGCGCTCTGCGGGAGCCCGCACAGGCACCGGCTCGCCACACCGTAGGCGCATACCTCGTAGGCAAGCGGTCAGCGCTCTCTAGGACGAGTCGCCCAGCAGGCGCTTGACCTCTGCGGCGTCCGCGCCTCGGTCGGGGCGCTCGCTGAGCGAGTTCAATGGCGGGTTGCGCTGCGCGCCGACCGGCAGCACCAGCAGCTCGAACGGCGTTTCTCCGGCAAAAAAAGAGAACACCGGGTGCGTTCTGCGCACCCCACCGCCGTAACGCAGCACGCCCTCTCGCTCCTGCCACGGGATTCGTTGATCCAGCAACAGGATCACCACATCTTCCGGGTTGTCGGTGAACAAATGCAGGCGTACGCCTTGAGAGGCGTCCGCACTGCCCGACAGCACCGGACCCACGAGCCTGGGCGCGAAGGCGGCGAAAGTACGCATCGCGGCGAGCGCCTGCCCCAGGAGCCTCCTCAGCTCCCGCTCTTGGCGCTCGCCCTGCAAAAGACGCTGACGCTGCACCAACGCCTCCTGGATTTCCTCGTTATTCGGCCAGCAGCGTTTGTCACCGATTCCCGCGCGCTCGGCCGCCTTGCGCCGGGCACGGTCGAACTCATGCACCCCTTGATCCATCATGATGCGCGCAGCCTCGTACGCCAAGCGCTGGCGATGGACATTCGATCGTTTACGTCCGCTCATTTGCAGAACCCGGACTTTCTAGTTAGGCGATTGCCGGAACGGTATCGAAATCTGGATATACAACACAAGCATCCGCCCGCCTTGTCGGCATCGTCTCAGCGTAGCATCTACACAACAACGACGCGCATCCACACAACAAGGCGACGCAATTACGCCACCCCCCCAGAAGCTAAACTAAAATAAATTTCAAAAATGATACGTATTTTTTTCGCAAAAAAAAGAGATTTGCTTTATAGTTATCAGCCAGTTCGTAGAAATTGCTTAAGATAATAACTCATCTCGCTGGGACTACGCTGCGCTGACCATGTTCTCTTTCGGCCGCAAAAAGCCTGCCTTGGTGGGGTTGGATATCAGCTCGACGGCGATCAAGCTGATTGAGCTGTCACAGTCCACGGGCACGACCGCGTCTCTGTTTCGCGTAGAAAACTACGCGATCGAGCCCCTTCCTCCAAACGCGGTCGTGGAGAAAAAGATCGCGGACGTGCAGGCTGTCGGCGACACGATCGCAAAAGCGGTCGCTCGCGCCGGGACAAAGACCAAGAACGCCGCTGCGGCCGTGTCCGGATCGGCGGTGATCACCAAGGTCATATCCATGTCGGCCACCCTGAGCGACGCGGAGATGGAAACCCAGATCCAGCTCGAGGCGGACCAGTACATTCCGTACCCGCTGGAAGAAGTCAACATCGATTTCGACGTGCTCGGACCTTCGGATGCAGGCGGGAACATGGTCGATGTACTGCTCGCTGCATCGCGCGGGGAGAACGTGATCGACCGAGTAAGCGCCCTGGAGATCGGCGGCCTTACCGCGACTATTGTCGACGTCGAGGCCTACGCCATGGAGTCTGCGTGCACGCTCCTGCTGGGCAGCCAAGATGACGAGGGCGGAGAACAGACGGTGGCCGTAGCCGACATCGGCGCCACCACCACTACCCTGCATGTGCTGCACGATGGCCAGACGATCTACACGCGGGAGCAGAATTTCGGCGGTTTGCAGCTCATTGAAGATGTCCAGCGTCGCTATGGACTGGCGCGCGATCAGGCGCTGCAGAAGGTGGTCGAGGGCGGCTTGTCCGAGAACTATCCGACCGAGGTCTTGGCCCCATTCAAAGAGGCGCTGGCGCAGCAAATAAGCCGTGCACTCCAATTTTTCTACTCCGCCAGCACCTTCAACCGCGTGGACCAAGTCATCCTCGCCGGAGGCTCGGCAGGTATTCGCAGCATCGACGAGCTCGTGGAGGAGCGCCTCGGTATCGGGACCGTCGTCGCCAATCCATTCACCCACATGTCCGCGTCGTCCAAGGTCCGGACGGCGGCATTGAACCGCGACGCACCGGCGCTGATGATCGCCGTGGGCTTAGCGCTCAGAGGGTTCGACTAAATGGCACGCATCAACCTGCTGCCGTGGCGCGAGGTCGAGCGCAAGCGCCGACAAAGGGAGCTCGTCGTCATGGCGGCGAGCGGGCTGGCCGCAACCTTGATCGTGGCGTTAGGGCTGCACCTGCACGTGGAACGCCTGATTTCAAGTCAGGAAAGCCGCAATCAGTTTCTCCAGGACGAGATCAAGCTGCTCGATAAACAGATCCTCGAAATCCAGACATTGGAAAAGACGAAGGCGAACCTGCTGGCGAGAATGAACGTCATCCAGCAGCTTCAAGAGAGCCGTCCGGAAGTGGTGCACATCTTCGACGAGCTGGTGATCACAATTCCCGATGGCGTGTATCTGACCAAGATCACGCAAACCGGCCGCGCGGTTGTCGTGGAGGGGCGCGCCCAATCCAACGCCCGGGTTTCCGCCTTTATGCGCAATATCGAGGAGTCGAAATGGATCGGAAAGCCCTTGTTGATGCTCATCGAGCACAAGGACAAGACGGGTACGGGCCTCAGCCATTTCCGACTGCGCTTCGAACAGGTCAAACCAGGCGGCGAAGAACAAGAACAAACCACCTGAATAGACAGCAGATAAACGACGGGGACCGGCATTGGACCTCAATAAGCTAAACGAACTCGACGTCCAGAACATCGGCGAATGGCCGAACTTCGCGAAGGCGATACTGATTCTGCTCCTTTGCTGCGTCGTCGCCGGCGCCTGGTATTACTTCGACACCCAGGACCAGATAACGCGCCTGGAGGCCGTAGAGGCCGAGGAGCCGGAGCTTCGCTCTACGTTCGAGGGGAAACAAAAGAAGGCAGCCAATCTGGATGCCTACCGGCAGCAACTCGCGGAGATGAAGGAGTCCTTCGGGGCCATGCTGCGACAGCTTCCCGACAAGACAGAGGTTGCGGCGCTGCTCGTGGATGTCTCCCAGACCGGTCTCGCGGCCGGGCTCGAGTTTGAGCTCTTTCAGCCCTCGGGCGAGTTGATTAAGGATTTTTATGCCGAGCTTCCGATCCAAATCCGGGTAACGGGCCGGTACCACGAGTTTGGCAGCTTCATCAGCGGTCTCGCGGCCTTGCCTAGGATCGTAACCATACACGACGTCAATATCAGCTCCGGCACATCAAAGCGGCGCACCCCGAGTGAATCGGTGCCCCTGAGCCTGCGGGCAACCGTAAAGACCTACCGATATCTGGACGAGGAAGCCGCCCCGAAAAAGCCCGCGTCGAAGGGAGCGGCGAAATGATCCCGAGATCCACCCTCGCTATCCTCGCGTCGCTCGCGTTGACCGCTTGTGGCAGCGGCAAAATGGCCGATCTCGACCGAATACGTGCAACAGGTCAAGGCGCGCGAGCCGGGCCCTATAGAGCCGCTGCCGGAGCTCGAGCAGGTCGAGACTTTCGTCTTCGAGCCCGGGGATCGGCGCGATCCTTTCATGCTTGACACACAGAGCGTCGACGTCGCGGGCACGCCCGCGGGAACCGGCATCTCCCCGGACCCCTTGCGGCGCAAGGAAGAGCTGGAGCAGTTCCCCCTCGACTCCCTGTCAATGGTCGGCACCATGGCACAAGGCGAGACGCTGTGGGCCCTCGTTACGACGCCCGAAGGCACCCTCTACCATGTGCGCGTCGGAAACTACCTCGGCATGAACAACGGACAGATCACACGCATCACCGAAGAGGAGATCGATCTCACCGAGATCATCTCCGAAGGCGGCGGCGAATGGCGTGAACGCCAGGCCGCTATCGCATTGAGCGAATAGGTTGCTGGAGACCAAGGCGTTATGAACAGTTTGCTACGCAATTCCATACGGCCCTGGACTAGTGCGAACAATTCGGCGGCTAACCGCTTGCCCAAGCGGAGGTTGTTGCTGCCCATATTTTGGCTGTTTGCACCGGCGGCGGTGAATGCCGCAGCCGTCTTGCAGGATGTACAGTACCAAGCGTTGCCGGACAATCAGGTGCGCGTCGATCTGCAGCTTTCCGAACCGATCAAGCCGCCCGAAGCCTTTGCCACCGAGAGTCCGGCACGCATCGTTCTGGACCTGAAGGGCGTTTCGAGCAGTCTTGCGAAGAAAAAAATCCCCATCTCCACTGGGACCGGCACAAAGCCTTGTGGCGGTTCAAGCGAGCGACCGTACCCGCGTCGTGATTAATCTTGAAGATCAAGTTCCCTACGAGGTCAGCACGAGCGGCAACAGGGTCAGCATCACGCTCAACGCCCCACAGGCACAAACCCCGGCACCGCCCCAGCCTCCGGTCGAGCCAGACTGCAGGCCCTGCGCCCACGCCTCCTGCGCCGACGGCGCCCGCCCAGGAAGCTGTCGCAGGTCTTGAGCAGACAGCTCCTGCCGAGTCCACCGCCGGTGGCATCCAGAATATCGACTTCAAGCGCGGCCCCAACGGCGAAGGCCGCGTGCTCATCACATTGCCCGGCCCCAATACGCGTGTGAGCGTGACCGAGAAGGGCAAGCACGTGGTGGCCGAAATCGTCGACGCGCGTCTCCCTTCGCAGTTGCTGCGCAGGCTGGATGTGAGCGACTTGGCCACGCCCGTGGTGGCCGTTGAGTCCCGCCCGAGGGGCGGCGACGTGGAGGTCGACATCGAGACCGCCGCCGGATTCGAGTACCTCGCCTATCAGGCGGACGAGCTCTTTACCCTGGAGTTTCGGCCTGTAACCAAGGCCTCCGAGTCTCAGCCCCGCCAGCCCAAGAAGCCGGCCGCGTACGCGGGGGACCGCCTGTCGCTGAATTTTCAGGACATCGAGGTGCGCGCGGTACTCCAGCTCCTGGCGGACTTCACGGGACTCAACCTGGTCGCCAGCGACACGGTTACCGGAAACATTACACTCCGGCTGAAGAACGTCCCCTGGGACCAGGCGCTGGAAATCATCCTCAAGTCCAAGGGATTGTCCATGCGCCAGACCGGTAACGTCATCATGGTGGCTCCGACCCAGGAGATCGTCGCGCGGGAAGAGGCGGAAATGCTCGCCAACCAGAAGGTCGAGGAGCTCGCACCGCTGAGCTCCGAGTTCATCCAGGTCAACTACGCCAAGGCGGGCGACCTGATGGGGCTGCTCAAGTCGCAGGAGAACCAGCTGCTCACCGAGCGCGGCAACGTCACCGTCGATGAGCGGACCAATACACTGCTGGTCCAGGACACCGCGCGCAATCTCGGGGAAATCCGCGCGATCGTGCGTAAGCTGGACATCCCCGTGCGCCAGGTCATGATCGAATCGCGGGTCGTCATCGCCAACAACGACTTCGCTCGGGACCTGGGTGTGCGATTCGGCGCCAGCCAATACACCACATGGCGATACCACAGCAACGATAGCGGGTTCGGCGACTGCGTCAGGCGCGTTGCGAGGGTACCTTCGACGCGGACACGACAACCTACTCCGGGCACAACGGTCGACGACACCATACCCCTGCTGGTGGACCTGCCCGTCGTTGACCCGGCCGGTGCCGCCAACTTCCTCCTCGGCAAGATCGGGTCCTACCTGCTTCAGCTCGAGCTCTCGGCCATGCAGCGCGAGGGACGCGGGGAGATCATATCCAGCCCACGAGTGATTACGTCCGACAACACGGAGGCCACCATCAGCGTAGGTCAAGAGATCCCCTACCAGGAGTCTTCGGCATCTGGCAGGACCACGGTTGCCTTCAAAGACGCCGTGTTGGAGCTAAAGGTCACACCCCAAATCACCCCCGACGACCGCATCATCATGCTGCTGAACGTGAAGAAGGATAACCCTGACTTTACCCGACGAGGTTCAGGGTGTACCGCCGATCGATAAGCGCGAGGTGAATACGAATGTGCTGGTGGACAACGGCGAGACGGTGGTGCTCGGCGGTGTTTTCGAGCGCACCAAGGAGTTTCAGAAGGAGCAGGTGCCCTGGCTCGGCGACCTGCCGGTGCTCGGCAACCTCTTCAAGACGACGAACAAGAGAGACCAAAACTCCGAGCTCCTGATCTTCGTCACCCCGAAAATTCTCCGGGAGGGAGTCGCCGGGCGTTGACGCTCGTCGTGAGCCCGTGCGGCTTACCGGCAACCTAACAAGACGGCATCGGGGCGACACCGGTTGTTCGCCCGAACCGGGCAAACAACCGGTTTAAATTCGAGAAAGCAGCACTCGATCGGGCCGCAGCCTTGCTCACGCCGGCCAAATCTGGCATATCTGTACGGCATGATGCGGTTCAAGAACATCTTTCTCGTCGGTCCCATGGGTGCGGGCAAGAGCACCGTCGGGCGCCAGCTCGCCGAGGTCCTCTCGCTGGAGTTCAAAGACAGCGATCAGGAAATCCAACGCCGCACCGGCGTCGATATCCCCACCATCTTCGAGTACGAAGGAGAGGAGGGATTCCGCAATCGCGAACGGCAAGTCATCGACGAGCTGAGTGCACAGGACGGTGTCGTGCTGGCCACGGGCGGCGGCGCCGTGCTCCGGCCGGAAAACCGTCAGGACCTGACCTCCCGCGGCGTCGTGATTTATCTGCACTGTAGCCCGGAGCAGCAATACTCGCGCACCTCCCGCGACCGCAACCGACCGCTGCTGCACACCGAAGACCCCCTCGAGCGCCTGCGCGGCCTCATGGAAGAGCGCGACCCCCTGTACCGGCAGGTGGCGGACCTGGTCGTCTCGACGGAACGCCGCGGCACCTCATCGGTGGTTAAGGAGATCCGCCGGCGGCTCGAATCCGACGCCCCGTAGGTCGGTTAGCGAAGCGTGACCGACGTGCGCGGGAAGATCTCCGCCGGACACGAGCGCGTGACAAGTACACTCGACGTCGACCTCGGCGTACGCAGCTACCCCATCCACATCGGCCCCGGACTCATCGACGATCCCGAGCTTTACCGGCCCCATGTGTCCGGGAGCCAGGTCCTGATCGTCACCAACGAGATCGTGGCCCCACTCTACCTGGACCGGGTCGAGCAGGCGCTGCGCGGATTCCAGCTTGCGCGCGTCGTCCTGCCGGACGGGGAGAAGTACAAGAACCTGGAGGTTTGGAACCGGATCATGGACGCGCTGCTGGAAAACCGCTTCGCCCGCGACTGCACCCTCGTCGCCCTCGGCGGCGGCGTCGTCGGGGACATGGCCGGTTTCGCCGCGGCCTGCTACCAGCGCGGCGTTGCGTTCATTCAGGTGCCGACCACCCTGCTCGCCCAGGTCGACTCTTCGGTGGGCGGCAAGACCGGTGTCAATCATGCGCTGGGCAAGAACATGATCGGCGCCTTTCACCAGCCCCGCGCCGTGATCGCAGACACCGATACCCTGAGCACACTTCCCGACCGGGAGCTTTCGGCCGGAGTCGCCGAGGTCATCAAGTACGGACTGATCCGCGACCGGGAGTTTTTCTACTGGCTCGAGGCAAACATTGGACCGCTTCTGGAACGCGACACCGAGGCGCTGACCTTCGCGATCGAGCGTTCCTGCAGAAACAAGGCCGAAGTGGTCGCAGCGGACGAGCGCGAGGCGGGACAGCGGGCCCTGTTGAACCTGGGGCACACCTTCGGGCACGCGATAGAAACGGGCATGGGCTACGGCGCCTGGCTGCACGGCGAGGCGGTCGGCACCGGCATGTGCATGGCAGCGGACCTGTCGTTCCGCCTCGGCTGGCTCGACGCAGTCCTCGCTGGCGCGGACCCGCTCCCTGATCGCTTCGCGCCCGCCTTCCCGTCGCCCCACCGACGCAAATGGGCCCCGAGCGGTTCCGCGAGCTCATGGCCGTGGACAAGAAGGTCCAGGCCGGCCGACTGCGCCTGGTCTTGATGACAGGAAATCGGAAAGGCGTTGGTCACCGCCGACTTCGATCCGGAAAAGCTCGACCAGACCCTCGCCGGTGCGCGATAGAGGTGCGCGACGGGCATCTCCGCGCTCTGGCCATCCTGAAAACTCGATAAGGATGCACTGCGCTGTGCGAAGCCCGTCGAACCGGCGGGTGAATCGCACACAAACCCTGCGTTGAAGGCGTCGTCGCACCAGCATGGTGCGATGCTGCCGTCCGACGGCTCCGGGCCGGAACAGCCGTCTGCTGCCGAATCTCAAGCCTGCGCGCGAAACAAAACCCACTGGCATGGCACGTGCAGGTTTGGTACCTTTGGGAGTTCCGTGCGCCTTGTGCCGCCGCGGCGGCGTGCGCTCGGTACCTTCTGCTCTCTCGTGCGAAGACCCCGAAGCCGGGCCTTGTCATCGAGCGCAGAATCGGATTCCCGGTATCCGCCGGTCCCTTCCGCTGCTGCTAGAGCGGGAATCGGCGGCACCTTTTACGGATCCCCGGAGTGCGGCGATAACCGGACTCTCTCGGGGTTTAAGCGACCGCCGGCCCGCGACAGAATCGACCGGCCAATATCAGCTTTCAACGAGATCAGCGATGAGCCTTCGTGCCTTACCTCCCGCGCAGGGACTCTATGACCCTGCTCACGAACATGACGCCTGCGGCGTCGGCTTCGTCTGCAACATCAAGAACCGCAAGAGCCACGAGATCGTCCAGCAGGGCCTGGAGATCCTGGAGCGCCTGACCACCGGGGTGCGGTCGGCGCCGATCCCAAGGCCGGTGACGGCGCCGGTATCCTGATCCAGATTCCGGACGCCTTCTTCCGCGCGGTGGTGGACTTCGATCTGCCCGCCGCCGGTCAGTACGGCGTGGGTCACGTCTTCCTGCCCCAGGAGGCAGACGCCCGAGCCGAGATGCAGGCGATCGTCAACCGGCATCTCACCGAGGGCGGGCAGCCGGGTCCTGGGCTGGCGCGACGTGCCGGTGGACAACAGCGATCTGGGCGAGAGCGTGCTGCCCGAGTGAGCCGGTCATCCGCCAGGTGTTCGTCGGCTGCGGCGGAACTGCCCGGATCAGGACAGCTTCGAGCGCAAGCTGTTCGTCATCCGCAAGAGCATGGACAACCAGATCCGCGAGGCCGGCTACGAGAAGACCGACTACTACGTGACCTCCATGTCCTCGCGCACCATCACCTACAAGGGCATGCTGCTGGCCGAGCCAGGTCGGCAGCTTACTACCAGGACCTGCAGGACGAGCGTTTCGAGTCCGCCCTGGCCCTGGTGCATCAGCGCTTCTCCACCAACACCTTCCCCACCTGGGACCTGGCCCAGCCGTTCCGCATGATCTGCCACAACGGCGAGATCAACACCCTGCGCGGCAACGTCAACTGGATGGCGGCGCGCCGCCACACCATGAAGTCCGAGGTGCTGGGCGACGATCTGGACAAGATCTGGCCCCTGATCCCCGAGGGCCAGTCCGACTCCGCCTGCTTCGACAATGCCCTGGAGCTGCTGGTGATGGGCGGCTACTCCCTGGCCCACGCGATGATGATGCTGATCCCGGAGGCCTGGGCCGGCAACGAGCTGATGGACGAGGAGCGGCGCGCCTTCTACGAGTACCACGCCGCCCTGATGGAGCCCTGGGACGGCCCGGCGGCGGTGGCCTTCACCGACGGCCGCCAGATCGGCGCCACCCTGGACCGCAACGGCCTGCGCCCGGCGCGCTACCTGGTCACCGACGACGACCTGGTGGTCATGGCCTCCGAGATGGGCGTGCTGGACATCCCGGAGGAGAAGATCGTCAAGAAGTGGCGTCTGCAGCCGGGCAAGATGTTCCTCATCGACCTGGAGCAGGGCCGCATCATCGACGACGCCGAGCTCAAGGCCGAGCTGGCCAGCTCCCAGCCCTACCAGGAGTGGCTGGAGCAGACCCAGATCCGTCTGGACGAGCTGCCCACGGACGTTGCCCCCATGACACCGGTCGCGCGAGACCCTGCTGGACGCCCAGCAGGCCTTCGGCTACACCCAGGAGGACCTCAAGTTCCTGCTCACCCCGATGGCGCTCACGGGCCAGGAGGCCATCGGCTCCATGGGCGCGGACAACCCGCCCTCGGTGCTGTCGAGCCGATCCAAGCACCTGTCCACCTACTTCAAGCAGAACTTCGCCCAGGTCACCAACCCGCCCATCGACCCGATCCGCGAGGAGCTGGTCATGTCCCTGGTCTCCCTGATCGGCCCGCGGCCCAACCTGCTGGGCCTGACCGAGGCGGGCAGCCACATGCGCCTGGAGGTGCACCAGCCGGTCCTGACCAACGAGGACCTGGAACGGGTCCGCCACATCGAGGACAACACCGGCGGCGTCTTCCGCACCTTTACCCTGGACATCACCTATCCGGCCGATCACAGCGCCGACGGCATGGAGCCGGCCCTGAAGCAGCTCTGCAAGCAGGCGCGAGGAGGCGGTGCTGCAGGGCTACAACATCCTGATCCTCTCCGACCGGCATATGAACCGGGACTACATCGCCATCCCGGCCCTGCTGGCCACCTCGGCGGTGCACCATCACCTGATCCGCCAGGGCCTGCGCACCAGCTCCGGCCTGGTGGTCGAGACCGGCGCGGCGCTGGAGGTCCACCACTTCGCGACCCTGGCGGGCTACGGCGCCGAGGCCATCAATCCCTATCTGGCCTTCGACACCATCGCCGAGATGCTGCCGCGCCTGCCCGAGGAGCTCGACTTCGAGGAGGCCCAGAAGCGCTACATCAAGGCGGTCGGCAAGGGCCTGCTCAAGGTCATGTCCAAGATGGGCATCTCCACCTATCAGTCCTACTGCGGCGCCCAGATCTTCGACGCGGTCGGGCTTGTCCACCAAGTTCGTGGAGCAGTACTTCACCGGCACCCATACCCAGGTCGAGGGCGTCGGCCTGGACGAGATCGCCGAGGAGACCGTGCGCTGGCACCGCGCCGCCTACGGCGATCGCACATCTACCGCAAGCACCTGGACGTGGGCGGCGACTACGCCTACCGGCTGCGCGGCGAGGACCATGTCTGGACCCCGGAGACCATCGCCAAGCTGCAGCACGCCACCCGCGCCAACAGCTGGGAGACCTACGAGGAATACGCCCGGATGATCAACGAGCAGACCGAGAAGCTCCTGACCTTCCGCGGCCTGATGGACTTCAAGTGGGCGGACGAGCCGATTCCGCTGGACGAGGTGGAGCCGGCCGAGGAGATCGTCAAGCGCTTCGCCACCGGCGCCATGTCCTTCGGTCGCATCTCCTACGAGGCCCACTCCACCCTGGCCATGGCCATGAACCGCATCGGCGGCAAGTCCAACACCGGCGAAGGCGGCGAAGAGCCGGAGCGCTTCAACCCGCTTGCCGGACGGCTCCAGGAATCCGGAACGCTCCGCCATCAAGCAGGTGGCCTCCGGTCGCTTCGGCGTGACCACCGAGTACCTGGTCAACGCCGACGACATCCAGATCAAGATGGCCCAGGGCGCCAAGCCCGGCGAGGGCGGCCAGCTGCCCGGCCACAAGGTCAACAGCCAGATCGCGCGGGTGCGCCACTCCACCCCGGGCGTGGGCCTGATCTCGCCGCCGCCGCACCACGACATCTACTCCATCGAGGACCTGGCGCAGCTGATCCACGATCTGAAGAACGCCAATCCGCAGGCGCGCATCTCGGTCAAGCTGGTCTCCGAGGTGGGCGTGGGCACGGTCGCCGCGGGTGTCTCCAAGGCCCATGCGGACCACGTGACCATCGCCGGCTACGACGGCGGCACCGGCGCCTGCCCGCTGACCTCCATCAAGCACGCCGGCTCCCCCTGGGAGATCGGCCTGGCCGAGACCCACCAGACCCTGGTGCTGAACCGCCTGCGCGGGCGCATCGCGGTGCAGGTGGACGGCGGCATGCGCACCGGCCGCGACGTGGTGGTCGCCGCTGCTGCTGGGTGCCGACGAGTTCGGCTTCGCCACCGCGCCGCTGATCGTCGAGGGCTGCATCATGATGCGCAAGTGCCATCTCAACACCTGCCCGGTGGGTGTGGCCACCCAGGATCCGGAGCTGCGCAAGCGCTTCACCGGCAAGCCGGAGCACGTGGTCAACTACTTCTTCTTCGTCGCCGAAGAGGTGCGCCAGCATCATGGCCAAGCTGGGTTTCCGCAGGTTCGACGACATGATCGGCCAGATGGACCGTCTGGAGATGCGCAAGGCCATCGAGCACTGGAAGGCCAAGGGCCTGGACTTCTCGCGCTCCTGACCAAGCCGGAGTGCCGGCGAGCGTCGCCCTCTACAACTGCGAGACCCAGGACCACGGCCTGGACAAGGCCCTGGACCACGAGCTGATCGAGCCAGGCGCAGCCGGCCCTGGAGCGGGGCGAGCCGGTGCAGCATCGAGATCGCCGATCCACAACTACAACCGCACCTTCGGCACCATGCTCTCCGGCCGAGGTGGCGCGAGCGCTACGGCTTCGCCGGGCCTGCCGGACGACACCATCTACATCAAGGCCAAGGGCATCGGCGGCCAGTCCTTCGGCGCCTGGCTGGCCAAGGGCGTGACCATCGAGCTGGCGGGCGAGGCCAACGACTACGTGGGCAAGGGCCTGTCCGGCGGCCGCCTGGTGATCTACCCGCCGGAGGAGTCCGGGATCGAGAACGCGCCGAGGACAACATCATCGTCGGCAACACGGTGCTCTACGGCGCCATCAGCGGCGAGTGCTACTTCCGCGGCGTGGCCGGCGAGCGCTTCTGCGTCCGCAACTCCGGCGCCACCGCGGTGGTCGAAGGCGTGGGCGACCACGGCTGCGAGTACATGACCGGCGGCGTCGTGGTCTGCCTCGGCCCCACCGGCCGCAACTTCGCCGCCGGCATGTCCGGCGGCATCGCCTATGTGCTCGACGAGGACGGCGACTTTCGAGCAGCGCTGCAACATGGCCATGGTGGAGCTGGAGCCGATCGCGGACGAGGACGACGCCCTGGAGGCGCTGGATCACCAGGGCGGCGACCTGGAGACCGCATGGGCCGGGTGGACGTCAGCCACGACATGACCCGCTTCGATGCCATCCGCCTGCAGGCAGCTGATCGAGAACCACCTGCACTACACCGACAGCCCGGTGGCCAAGCGCATCCTGGACAACTGGGACGACTATCTGCCCAAGTTCGTCAAGGTCATGCCGGTGGACTACCGCCGGGCGCTGCACCGAGATGCAGGCCGCACAAAGCCAACCGCCACAGGCGCCCAAGCAGCCGTTGAAGGGAGTGACCGAGCATGGGTAAGCCGACCGGTTTCATGGAGTACGAGCGGCAGGACCGGAGCTACGACGCCGGTCGCCGACCGCGTCGTCCATTACGAGGAGTTCGTCGTCCCGCTCTCGCGAAGTGGACGTCGAGCATCCAGGGTGCGCGCTGCATGGATTGCGGCATCCCGTACTGTCACCAGGGCTGCCCGGTCAACAACATCATCCCGGACTGGAACGACCTGGTCTACCGCGGCGACTGGCGAGGCGGCCATCGAGGTGCTGCACTCCACCAACAACTTCCCGGAGTTCACCGGGCGCATCTGCCCCGCCCCCTGCGAGGCCGCCTGCACCCTGAACATCGACGACGACCCGGTCACCATCAAGACCATCGAGTGCGCCATCATCGACAAGGCCTGGGAGGAGGGCTGGATCCAGCCCCAGATCGCCCGCCACAAGACCGGCAAGCGGGTGGCGGTGGTCGGCTCCGGCCCCGCCGGCCTGGCGGCGGCCCAGCAGCTGGCCCGGGCCGGCCACGAGGTCGATGCTGTACGAGAAGCAGGACCGGATCGGCGGGCTGCTGCGCTACGGCATCCCGGACTTCAAGCTGAACAAGACAGCTCATCGACCGGCGCATGGCCCAGATGCGCGCCGAGGGCGTGGAGTTCCGCACCAACACCCACGTCGGGCGTCGACATCCCGGCCAGCGAACTGCGTGGAAGAGTTCGACGCCGTGGTGCTGGCCGGCGGCTCCGAGCAGCCCCGCGACCTGCCGGTGCCCGGGCGCGAGCTCAACGGCGTGCACTTCGCCATGGACTTCCTGCGCGCCAACAGCAAGCGGGTGCAGGGCGTGCCATGTCCCGGACGACGAGTTCGTCAGCGCCGAGGGCAAGCACGTGCGTGGTCATCGGCGGCGGCGACACCGGCTCGGACTGCATCGGCACCTCCAACCGCCACGGCGCCAAGTCGGTCACCCAGATCGAGATCCTGCCGCAACCGCCGGAGAAGGAGAACAAGGGGCTGACCTGGCCCAACTGGCCCAACAAGCTGCGCACCTCCAGCTCCCAGGAAGAGGGCTGCGAGCGCATGTGGTCGCGTCGCCACCAAGGAATTCGTCGGCGACGGCGAGGGCAACGTCAAGGCCGCTGCGCTGCGTCAAGGTGGAGTGGAACCAAGGACGATCGGGGCCGCTGGCAGATGTCCGAGGTGCGCGGGCTCCGAGTTCGAGCTCAAGGCCGACCTGGTCCTGCTGGCCATGGGCTTCGTGCACCCGGTGCACGAGGGCATGCTCGAGGAGCTGGGCGTGGAGCTGGACGGGCGCGGCAACGTCGCAGGGCGCCACCGAGGGCCCGAAGGCCTACCACACCTCCATCGACGGCGTATTCGCCGCCGGCGACATGCGCCGCGGCCAGTCCCTGGTGGTCTGGGCCATCCGCGAAGGCCGCCAGTGCGCCCGCGCGGTGGACGAGTGGCTGATGGGGAGGACGGATCTGCCGCGGTGACCTCGGCGTCATCCCGAAGCGGGTTAGAGCCGGATTGCAGTCGAGGAGGAAGTCACGGGCCGCTTATGTCGATCTCGGTCCCGATTCGTATGGCGGGACAAGCCATTATGGAGCTGCTCAACCGCGCACCCGCGGTCAGCGGCGAGTAGTCCGGTAGGATATGGGATCGGATGCGTGGCTGCCGCGACGCTGCGGCCGCACACGACCATCAGGATCGACCTAATCCCGAGGGCTACATGAAAAAAGCGCTGGTCCGAATTGCTCTTTCCCTTATGGTTTTGGAGACTGCCTATCTGGTGCTGGTCAACCTGGCGCTCAACCTGCCTTTGACCCAGTCCCTGGTCAACCAGCACCGGCCGGAGAAGTACGCGGTCCGCTGGGCGAACGCCTGGAGCTGGTACCCGCTTCGGGTTCATGCCAGGGGAATTTCGGTCAACGGGCAGACCTCATCGCAACAATGGCAGGCCGATGTCTTGGCCGCCTCCGCCACGGTGGCTTTAAGGCCCCTGTTGCGCAAGACGGTGCGCGTTCATGGCGTCGAGGTGCAGGATATCGCCTTTCGGCTGCGCCCCAGGCCGAAGCCGGAGAAGGACTATGCGGAGATCCGGGAGTTTTTCCCGCCCATCCAGGACCGGGACCCGGACTCAGGCGCGGCTGCCCGCCAACCCGGGACGGAAGCGGACGGTTGGAAGATACTCGTGGACGAGATCGAGGCCGCAGGCAGTCACGACATCTGGGTGTCTCAGATCCGCGCGCTCCTCGACGGACATCTGCGTGGAAACGTCAGCTTCCAAACCCGAGGCGGCCCCGTCTCCCTGAGCGGCGGGGAGGCGGATATCCAGCTCAAGTCTCTAACCATCAATCGGGATTGGGAGGTCTCCAGCGGCGGCAAGCTGGCGGGCAACTTCGCGCTCTCCCGCTTCGTTCCTGCGGACAATCCCGGAGCAAAGGCATTGGCGTTCCTGACCTTGGAAGCGGATCTCGACGCCCCGGTGAACAGCCTTCAATTCCTCGACTTCTACCTGCGGGAATTCAACGGTATGCGAGTCGACGGCAACGGGCGGCTGCACGGCCACCTGAAATACGAGCTCGGGAACCTGAAGTCCGGGACGGACCTCCATGTCGAGGCGTACGAGCTGGCACTGCACGCCCTACCCTACGAGGTCCGGGGTGACGGCGGGATCGACATCGGTGTTGCCGCCGAGGAGCCGGACACCTTGATCTTGGGCATCCTGTTCGGTGCCCTGAAGGCCAAGCATCAAGACGATCGGTCCCCGCTGTTCGCCGGATCGGGCCTCGCGGTCCGGGCGCAGGGCGGCTCGCGGATCCTCCTGGACGAGGAGCGCGAGAGCGACCGGGGTGAGCTTGCGGTGACCATACCCTCGGTCCAGGTCCCCGACCTGCGCCTGTACCAACGCTTCATACCGGCGAAATGGGACCTGCGACATCAAGGGCGGACAGGGCGCACTGCAGGGCGAAGCCAAGGTAAGCGCTCGCAGATGAACGCGGAGCTGTACCTGGCCTCGGGCGATGCCGAGCTGCGGGTCAAGGGCTTTCGATTCCGAACCGACCTGGACCTGGGACTGCTGGTGCGCGGCGGAGCCGCAGAGACGGCGAGCGTCGATGTCTCCGGCACCTACCTGCGTCTGGACGGGGCGCGCCTGACGAGCACGGACAAGGGTACGACCGAACCCTGGCAGGCATCCTTCGCAATCGCGGAGGGTACGCTGGGCATCCCGGTTCCCGAAGGGCAGAGCCCGTGAAACAGGCTTCCGGCACCTGTCCCGAGCTTTCCAGGACAGAGGCTTCAATGAGCTGCTGGCGTCCGCCGATGCGCAGCTCAAGGCGGATCTCGTCGTCTCCGACCTGGGATGGGTCAACCTGCTGTTCCGCAACCCTTTCGACCTGGCCATCTCCGGCTCCGGCAAGATCGCAACCGACCTGCGCATCCAGGATGGCTGGATCTCCGAGGGAACCTCGATGCTGAGCGGCGCCCGAAGGGCTGAAGGTCGAGGTGCTGGACTACGTGGCCGAGGCCGACGGCGAGGGCGGAGGGCGAGGGCGAAGTGTCCCTTCAGGTCGAGCGAGGGCGGCGAGACACCGGATATTCGTCTCGACGCCAAGCTCGGCGGAGCCAATCTCAAAAGGCGGGGCGAAGATCAGGCGGTCGTGCAGGACGTCACCCTGGAGGTCTCGGCGCTCGCCGCAGGGGTTACGCTCGACGGAGGGGGAGAAGTCGCGGCCATCGATCTGCGTATTCCGGAGGCTCGGGTCAGGGACATGTCCGTCTACAACCAATTCCTGCCCAACGAGGCGCCGGTGAAGCTACTCGGCGGCGAGGCGGCCCTGAGCGCAGACGTGCGGCTGGAGCCCAAGTCTGCGGGCGGCTTCGTCAAGCTCCAGACCAGCGGCTTGCGCAGCCGCCTGGACGGGCAGGAGATTGCCGGAGAGCTGACCCTGGACATCAAGCTCAAAGACGGGGTACCGAAGGACATGCGATTCGACATTTCCGGCTCGTCCTTGAAGCTCGACCGCATCAAGGTAACCGGAAGGACAAAGAGCTTCGACCGATCGGACTGGAATGCCCGCTTCGAAAAGCTGCAGGGTATCCTGAAGGTCAAGGGAGGGAAGAAGAACTTCGAGATCTTGGGAGCGAGAGAGAAGTTCGATGGCTATGTACCCGGAGAGACGACGCTCAAGCTGACCGGTGCAAGTCCGGTAGAGCAGGAAGACAGTGCCCGCGACGCCGGACAGCGGGCATCCGAGTCCCGCGCCGGCGCTCGTTTCCGGAACTGGGGCAGAGACGAGCATCCCGGCAAAACCTCATACGAGAAATTCATGTCCCAATAGGTCGCAATAAACGCTGTATCCAGCCAGGAAGACCTGCCCTAATGCCCCACCACTATGCCCCCGACGATCCCCTCGCGCTTGGCCTTGGCCAGCAGGGCGGCCACGGCGCAGGAGGCGAGCCGCGTGCGCACGCTGTCGGCACGGCTGGTCAGCACGATGGGTACCTGGGCACCGGCGACGATTCCGGCGGCCTCGGCATTTGCCATGAAGATCAGCTGCTTCGCCAGCATGTTGCCGGCCTCCAGGTCCGGAACCAACAGGATGTCCGCCTTACCGGCGACGGGCGAGACGATGCCCTTGGTACGGGCAGCCTCTTCGTCTGCCGCATTGTCAAAGGCCAGCGGGCCGTCCAATATGCCCCCTTTGATTTGACCACGGTCGGCCATCTTGCACAACGCAGCGGCATCCAGCGTCGCGGGCATGGCCGGATTCACCGACTCGACCGCGGCCAGTATGGCCAGCTTGGGCTCCTCGATTCCCAGGGCGCGGGCCATGTCGATGGCGTTCTGGCAGATGTCACGCTTGGTCAACAGATCCGGGGCGATATTGATGGCCGCATCGGTGAGGATGAAGGGTCGGGCGTAAGTCGGGGTCGCCAGCAGGAAACAATGGCTGAGGCGCCGCTCGGTGCGGATTCCCGTCTGGCGGTTGAGCACAGCGTGCAGCAGCTCGTCCGTATGCAAACTGCCCTTCATCAGGATTTCGGCGTCTCCGGCGCGCACCATGGCCACCGCTTGCTCGGCGGCTTTGTGACTGTGCTCAACGTCGACGAGCGGGTACGATGAGATATCCAGCCCCTGCGCCTCGGCGATCGAGCGAATCTTCGCCGCCGGCCCCACCAGGATCGGCTTGATGAGATTGTGCTCGGCGGCCTCTATCGGACCGACCAGCGCATCGCTGCTGCAGGGGTGGACCACCGCCGTGGGCATTGCCTCCAGGCCGGCGGCGGCTTCCAAGAGCTCGGAGACGCGGTCCTTACGCTGCAGGTAGACCTCCGGCAACCGGCGGATAGGCTCTCGGATCTTCTTGGTCGGCGCGACGACGACCGCGACCCCGGTGATGAACTCACTGCCATCGCAGCCGAGACAACGGCAATCCAGGGTAAGGGAGCCGTCCTGCGGATTCTTCCCCGTCACGGTGACCGTCGCCGTCAGCTCGCTGCCGATGACGATCGGCCTATGGAAGTCAACCTGCGCGGAACGGATCTGGGTTCCGGCGCCCGGAAGCAAAGTGCCAATGATGGTGGAGAACAGGGCCGTTCCCCACATCCCGAAAGCACCACCTTCCCTTGCAATCCCTTCCCTTGCGGCGCACTCGACCGCGGCCACCAGGTTGACGTTGCCGGTCACCGCCGCCCAGGTCTCCAGATCCTCGTGACGCAGCGCCCGGGTCAGACTGGCGGAGTCCCCCACGGAGATCTCGTCGAAGGTCTTGTTTTCCAGTATCTCAGCCATGACTACTCCTGCCAATCGATCTCGCTGGCGAATGCACAACCACCATGCAGGTTGCGCACATTGTTCCAGCCGTCGGGAACACTGAAATTGACCGTCGCCATGGGTTTCCGGGAATCGCAGATCATTGAGAATCTCGACAACGATAATCTTACCGCAGCCGATACACAACAAACGCCAGCCCGCTGATTGTCTCAACAGCGGTCTATGATTAGGAAACCAACCAGAGGTCGCACCATGAAGATAGCTCTGTTCGTCCCCTGCCTGGTCAATCACCTGTACCCGGAGATCGCACGGGATACCTTGGAGTTGTTGGAAAAGCTGGGGCACCAGGTGCACTACCCCCGGGGACAGACCTGCTGCGGCCAGCTGATGACGAACTCGGGTTGTCTGGCCGAGGCCCGCGCCAGCGTCGAGGCCCTGGGAGAGGCGTTGCTGCAGGAGCCCTGCGACGCAGTCGTCGCCCCCGCCGCGAGCTGCGTGGTGGCTGCCAGGGAGAATCTGGAACGCCTCACATCCTCCGATGTGTTGCGAGGGCTGGCGGCAAAAATCTACGAGCTCACAGAGTTCCTACACGATGCGTCACCGTTCGACGCCCCGTTAAAACCGATAAGGAAGACCATCAGCCTGCAGATGAGCTGCCATGGCCTGCGCCTGCTTCAGCTCGGGACGGCCTCGGAACTCGTAGTTGCCAAGCCGGACAACAAGCTTCGGGACCTGCTCTCGAAGATCCCCGAGCTGACCATCAAAGAGCCGAGCCGCGACGAATGCTGCGGATTCGGCGGAACCTTCTCGGTGGACGAGCGCGACATCTCCGGGAAGATGGCCAACGACAAGGTGGCCGACCACCTGGCCACCGGTGCCGATGCCATCGTCGGCTATGACCCTTCCTGCCTGATGAGTCTCGGCGGCGTGGTTAGCCGCAAGGGCATCCCGATCGAGGTCATGCATTTCTCCGCGCTGCTCAACCAGGCGATCTGAGGGAGCATATCATGAGCCAAACACACGCCCGAAAAGCCGAATCCTTCGCCGCAGACGAGGCCCGGGTCGACTGGCATTCCGCGGCCCTGCTGGCGCTGCGGGACAAGCGCGACCTGCAGGCCAAGTCGATTCCCGAATGGGAGCAGATGCGAGAGACAGCCAGCCGGATGAAGCTGCACGTGCTCTCCCATCTGCCCGAGCTGCTGCGCCGGTTCGCGGATAACTGCGAAGCCAACGGAATGGTCGTGCACTGGGCGCGGGACGCCAGCGAGCACAACGAGATTGTCGCGGGCATCCTGACGGAGCGGGGCAAGAAGAAGCTGGTCAAATCCAAGTCCATGCTCACCGAGGAGGTCCATCTGGTCCCCTACCTGGAGCAGCAGGGTATCGAGTGCATCGAGACCGACCTGGGGGAGCGCATCCTGCAGCTTCGCGAAGAGCCTCCGTCGCACATCGTGGTGCCCGCGATCCATCTCAAGAAAGAAGAGATCGGGGAGCTATTCCACGAGAAGATCGGTACGGAAGCGGGCGCCAGCGACCCCACCTACCTAACCCATGCAGCCCGCGAGAGCCTGCGTCAGGACTTCCTGAGCGCCGATGCGGCTATGACCGGCGTGAACATGGCCATCGCCAGCGAGGGCGCGTTCGTGGTGTGCACCAACGAGGGCAACGCCGACATGGGGGCGCACCTGCCGGATCTGCACATCGCAGTCATGGGCATGGAAAAGCTGGTCCCCGATCCGGAGTCCGCCGCCCTGCTTATGCGCATGCTGGCGCGCAACGCGACGGGACAGCCGTCCACCAGCTACAACTCTATTTTCGGTGGGCCGCGGCCCGGGACCGAAATGCACGTCGTCATCGTCGACAACGGACGCAGTCGGCGCATGGCTGACCGGCGCCACGCCGAGATCTACAAGTGCATCCGCTGCGGCGCCTGCATCAACACCTGCCCCGTGTACCGACGCGGCGGCGGTCACAGCTACGACTACTTCATACCTGGCCCCATAGGTTTGGCGATTGCCGGCGACAACCCGGCGGCCAACTCCGAGGCCTGGGCCTGCACGCTGAACGGGAGCTGCAACAACGTCTGTCCGGTGAAGGTCCCCCTGCGCGAGACCATCGCCTACCACCGCGAGCAGCTGGCGCAGCAAAAGAAGCTCCCGTACGGTAAGAACGCTTACATGCCCCTGGTCGGGAAGGTGTTCGGCAGCTCCCGGCGCCTGTCCCTGGCCATGGCCGCGGCCCGACTGGGACTGCGAATCCTGCCGCGAAGCCTGCACCGAAGCCTGGGAGGTGCCTGGGGCAAGAGCAGGGATCTGCCCAAGCCGCCAAAGCAGAGCTTCGAGAACTGGTACCGGAAGAACAGAGGAGGTTGACATGGCCACCCGGGAGGAATTCTTCGCCTCGCTCGCGCCCTCGTCCATCGAGCCTGCGCTCATGCCGGAGGTAGCCGTCGCAACTATCGAGGGTCCAGCGCGGGAGCACTTCATCGAGGTCCTCGAGCGCGTCGGAGGCCGCCTGGGTGAAGGCGGCGACATCGGCGACCTGAAGCGCAGGGCCGCTGAGCTGGTCGAGCAGAACCTGCAGGTGCTGTCCCTGGTCGAGGGCGTGGAGGGAAATCGCGACTCGACGGCCGTGCGCGACCCCCACGACCTGAAGGACATCGATTACACCATTGCACCGGCCCGGCTGGCGGTGGCCGAGAACGGCTCGGTCTGGATCAGCGGCGAGGATCTAGTCACCCGCAACGCGGTCTTCATCTGCGAGCACCTGATCGCGGTAGTGGAAGAGGCCAGCATCACCGGCACCATGAGCGAGGCCATAACCCGGGTGGGCAAGCTAGGCGGCGGCTGGGGCGTCTTCATATCGGGCCCATCCAAGACCGCCGACATCGAGCAGGCGTTGGTGCTCGGCGCCCACGGGGCGCGGACCATGACTGTTTATGTCTTGCGCGAGGCCTGACCGGCTCCGTCCCGGGCGGGGATGCAGAACGCCAAATAGGGAGCGAGAGGCTCTCTGCTGTCAGCGAAACGACGCACGCTGGTGCTGAGTCCGACGAGCGAGAATATTTCCCTTTTTGCTCAGATCACTCCGTCGTTACCGCCGTCCACCGAGACCTGGCCAGCGGTAGTCTTTGCGAACAGGGGTCGCAAAGCTCGGCGGCCGGCTCCCCCATGTTCCGGGAACATGCCAGCGTTCAGTACCAGCATTTCCAGCTCGCCGACGCGGCGCAGGCCGCTTTCCAGTGACTGCTGCAGCGCTTGCGCATCGGTTAGGTCGCAGACCAGCCCCGGGAAGTCGGCCCGGTGGTACAGGTCCCGGATGTCCGGACTCAGGTCCAAGCCGATGACCGCCGCGCCAATGGCCGGGAACTGCCGCGCACGCATCAGTCATATTTCGGCCTCCTGCGCCAAAATCGCCCTTGTCGCTAGTTTGGCCCGCCCCGGATACGCCGTCTGAAACCCAAACAGCAAACGAGCAAAGCATGGACACAAAATTTCCGACCGAGAGCATTGCCAATTTCGGAGAGCGCAAGAACACACAATAGGTCGAAGTAGGTGGTATACCTGGGACGGAAGGTGGGTTCCGACAAGCAGTTCTGGCAAATGGGAACCAAGGCATTGTTAAAGTTAATTAAATACCTAAATAGAACTCTGTTATTAAATGATTTATCTCGTATTTTACCGTAAGTGAGAAATCGGTCACAGTTTCTCACATTTCATCCGGGCTACCCTCTCGCCATCGCTTAGCCGAGAAGATTTTTCGACCAGATCCCTCGCTTTTGTACCCGCCCTTGCGGCGGGGTGTTTTTTCCAAAAGCCGGGAATCTCAGCTTCAGTCCAGCGGGCCAAGGAGCGAACATGCAAATGTCTCAGTCGCCAAATCCACACCAGGCTACTCACCATGGACAGAACCACCACCAAAAACCACGGTCCGGCGACAGATCAACTCATGGAACCCGCGGATGTTCGCCGGTGGGCTGATTACCGTCGAACCAATCCTGCGAGGCCGAAGAAAATGCCGAGTCCAACCTGGCTGGACAGACTCCTGCAGAGGTATGCTCGAACCTGGTTTGCTAGCGTGGACGGTTTTAGCGCAGTCCGCTCGGCAACGGTCGGACGCATCAACACTTCCGGAGAGATTGCCGTCTCAAGGTAAGCTATCGAATTCGCCAGACGTGCACGACGGGTTTGACCCCATCGGCAAAAGGCGCGAGAGGGAGTCGAACGCTGGTGGAACTTCGATAAGGTGAACTACCTGTTGAACGCCGGCTTCCCGGGCCAGCCGTCCGAGGGTTGCTCCGGCGCGTACACTGCGGGTACTCGCCTTCTGCCGACAACCTGTTTCCGGTGACCTTCGGCTTCTGATCGCCGACCCTAGAGAGTGTGAAGTGCAGAGTGTGAAGTGGCCGGGCATGTTGCCCGGCCGCTTATTCAACGAGGAAAGAGATGAAGATCAATACCTGGAAGATCACCGTCCTGGCAGTTCAGGTCGCTGCCCCTTGCTACCTGATGACCAAGGAGGCGAAGGCCGACGACTACCAGACTGGGTGGATCCACGCCTGGGACGAGCGCGTCACCATGGGCTGCCACCAGGGCGACGAGAAAGAGCGCTCCGATGGCTCGGACGAGTTTGAGCGTGGCTATCAGCATGGCCGCAAGCTGGCCGCCAAGTACATGCTGTTCTGCGAGCAACCGACCGATGCCTGAGAAGGCAACTGCAACCTTCAAGGTGCCGGACATACTGAGGGAGCTCGTCTGGCTATGGACGAATCCACTGACCCATTACGGACCATCGCGGCTGCCGGGAGATGCTGTTTGGTTTTCGCCACATCCGACTCTGCGGATGGGATGATTGCAACCGGCGCTTGAGATCCTCTGCTGATCATGGTCTGGCCGTGTTGACCGGCTGCCATGTCCCAGGTCCGGACATCGAAGCTAAAAGCATGCGGATCTCTACAACGGACAGATAGATGCGTGTCCTCCGTTAAAATTTCCCGGCCGGTCGGTATATAGCAGACCTTACGGCTCGCTCGGACGGTCGCGAGCCCCAGCCGGACAACCCTCATCCAAATGCTTCATTTAATCCGGCATCGCCTGTTTCCAACAGGTTAAAAAACTCAGTGGCCGGTACGGGTCGGCCTAGCCCGAATCCCTGGGCAATATCACAGCCTGCTTTCCTGACAAAGGCGTACTGTTCATCGGTTTCTATTCCTTCGGCAACGACTTTGAGGTTCAGATTGAGTGCCATAGCGATGATGGATTCCACTAGATTCGCGTCTTTCTGATTAGAGGTCACAGTGCCCACAAAGGAACGGTCAATTTTCAAGGTTTCAAAAGGGTAGAGGCGCAGGTAACGGAGCGACGAGTAGCCAGTGCCGAAATCGTCGATGGAGAATCTTACCCCCGTATCATTTATCGCTTCGATAGTCTCCCGGGTTTTCTCCGTCTCCTGAAGGAGGACGGTCTCGGTGATCTCCAGCTTCAGACATTCGGGAGGCAGCGCGGTTTCGCGTAGCGTTCTTGATACGGTCTCGACCAGGTTAGCTTGTTGAAATTGCCGGGTTGCCACGTTGACCGAAACGTAAAGCGGTTTCGCACAGTAACTTTGCCAGATTGCAGCCTGTTCACAGGCAGTGCGCAGCACCCATTCTCCTATCGGGACAATTAAGCCGGTGTCTTCAGCCAAAGGGATGAATCGATCAGGTGGCACTAGGCCTCGAGACGGACTCCTCCAGCGCAGAAGAGCTTCCGCGCCTTCGAGTGTACTGTCCACAGTATTGAACAAAGGCTGGAAGAAAAGCTCCAATTCACCCTGTGCGAAGCCACGCCTGAGTTCATTCTCGATGAGCAATCGTTCCCGGGCAATGTCATTGAATTCGCTTCGGAAGTATCGAAAAGTGCCGCGACCCGCCTCCTTGGCTTGATACATGGCGGCATCGGCATTGCGCATGAGGATCTCCGGTTCTTCAGCGTCGTCAGGGCAGATGGTGATGCCGATACTGGCGCTGAGAAACAGTTCTTGATCCTTGACGAGAAAAGGCTTACTGCAGGCTTTGAGGATGCGATCTGCCACTAATTCGGCGTTTTGGGGTTTCCGAAGCCCAGGCAGTATCACGGTAAATTCGTCGCCACCGAGTCGAGCGACAGTCCCTGGTTCCTCCTCCTCGTCTGACCGTGCAACGGTGTCCTGTTCTCTAAGGCAATGTTGAAGACGACGTGCCGTCTCCACGAGCAGCTCGTCGCCTGCGTCATGTCCCAATGTGTCGTTGATCTTCTTGAAGTGATCCAGATCGATAAAGAGCAGGCCAACAATGGATTTGTCACGACGCCCTCGCATTATCGCCTGATCCAAGCGATCCCGGGCGAGCAGACGGTTGGCCAATCCGGTGAGAGAATCGTAGTTTGCTTGGCGAACGAGCGTTTTCTCGTAGTCCTTGCGCAGCGTGATGTCTTCTTTTACGGCAAGAAAGTGGGTGATCGATCCGTCAGGCGCGCGAATCGGTGAGACGGACGCATACTCCCAAAAAGTCTCACCGTTCTTTTTTCGGTTGTGAAACTCGCCGCGCCACTCTTTTCCCGAAGCGAGTGTCTTCCACAGGTCCTTGATCGTCTCCTTGGGGGTCAAACCAGAATTGAGTATGCGGGGATTGCCGCCGACGACCTCTTCTTCTGCATAGCCCGTGACCTGGAGAAACCTTGGGTTTACGTATTCTATGACCGAGTTCTTGTCTGTGATAATAACCGACGCTGGGCTCTGCTCTACTGCCATTGACAACTTCAGCAAGCTCTCTTCGGCCTTGCGACGCTCCGCGACCTCCCTTTGAATCGCCTTAGCATGGGCTCGGGTACGGATTAGCATCAAGGCAAGGCCGCTCACGACGACTACGATGGCAGCAGCGGCGAACATAATGAAGGCGCGAAGCCAGGACAGTGTCTGCCTCAGCGCCGATTCATCGACAACGACCCTAACGCGACCGACGATACTGCCGTCCTGGGTAATATCCCTCACGTAGTCCTTCGCGTGTTCCTTGGTCCAATTACCCAACTCACCAAAGGTTCGTTGGGACAGCGCATCCTCTATTTGTACTGCGTCAACGTCGGGATCACTGCCGGCTCTTTCGACGAGTTCCGCGATCATTGGCCAGTCGAAGGCCACAATGTAGCGCCCACCCAGCTCTGTCAAAGTGCGCACGACGGCGTTGACGCGTTGGTTGAAGGCCGTTTCTTGGGATTGCCTGAGTCCGTCGTAGACCAGGTGACCTCCAGAACCCACCGAGATGAGAAGGAGGAGAACGGTCAGATAAATTATGACGCTGTTTTGGCGTACCGAGGTGGCCGCCCGGCGGATCTGCGTGAAGTTAGGCATGACCTGTGCGCTTCACTACGCTTATCTGCTGCGATTGACCGTTGTGTGAAACCCCGCGGCTTCGACCTGTTGACGCCACTGCTCGCCATCTGCGTACTGCGCGACCGCCTTGACGATGGGGTCGTTCCTGTTCTTGTTGTCGACGACCAGGCCGACAGCCATACCGAGGGGTTGTCCCTGGATGTCAACGACATTCAAGTCAAAGAAGTTTGAAAGCGCCCCGTATCCGATCGCATACTTCCCGGCTGGGCTGCCGAGATAGTTGACCACCGCGTGATCACGCTTGAGGATTTGTTGGTACCGAGCATCGACGAGGCTGGGAAAATGCCGTGAAAGGGTGAGCAATACCGCTTCGGTACTTTCACGCCCTACCAGAACGATAGGGGCATCCGGACCGCCTATTTCGTTCCAGTTCGTTAACTGGCCAGAAAAGATCCTTTCGATATCTGGAAACCTAATCGGCGGCAGCTCGACGTCCGAGCTCGTAGCGAAGCCGATCGGTACCCGGCCAAGAACGATCTCAAACTTATCTTGCGCCTTATCCTGCTCGGTGAGCGGACGCCCAGTGCGACCGAATAGGTACCGGCCAGATGCACGAATTCCCCCGGCATGCTTCGTTGACCGTTCCGGTACCAAGAACGCGATGCCGGCAGCCTGAGGTTGTTTTGAAAAATGCTCAAAAAACAGCGCAACGATTTGGGTAGAGGGTCCCGCACCGTATACTGGTTCGAGTCGCCGATCAGAATTAGAAGCGGCGTAGGAGTGACCATAGCAACCGAGACTCACGACGATTAACGAAACTAACCCGACAAGGTAAAAAAAACGGCTCCGGCTGGAATGGGAGACTACAGTGTCGGAAGATCGCAGCAGACCCGCTAAGAACGAGCGATTCAATCGAAATTTTTGGCGTTCGCGCCGCTCATTTATCTGAAACTTTACAGATCCCAAGTGAAATAGAGGAACTCCGAAAATTCGAGTCCACCCCGCTTTAGGTCTCATTGTTCAATCGCGTTTCACCGTATGGAAAGGGTTATAATCCGACCGCACCGAATTTTGGTTGCCGAAGCAGTCCGGGAGCGGGAAATACCCCGGCAGCGTAACTGGATTGATTCTTGTACCGTGGGGCAGGGATCCACACGTCTTTGTCTTAGGAAGCGGCGGTTTCTTGAGCCCCAGAGCGGCTATCAGGGTCTGTTTCTGCTTGGCCTGAACTTGTCGGATAGCCTAGAAAAAGCTGGCGGGTGGCGGCGTGATCCCTCTCACAGAAAACGGCGAAGAAGTCGCGGATCTATGAAGAATTTCGACTGATCGACATAATAAGTCGCAAGCAAGAGCCCACGGATCGACGTTTTCGAAAACCTTTCGCGGGAAAAGGGCGAGATGATGTTGGAAGTCTGGAGGAATCGCGATTGGGATGCGATCCGCAACTTGCTCCATCCCGACTTCGTGTACACGGAGCTCGATGGCCAAAGCGCTGTTGGGCTTGAGGAGGGCTTGGAGGCGGGCTGGACATCTTTCGCCGAGTCATTTCCGGATGGGACGTACAAGGTGAACTCCGTATTTGTGGACGACAACACGGTTATGACGGAGTTCCCGCTTCAAAGGCACCCCCACAGGCGACTTCGCGGGGATCGTCCTACCGAAAATCCGGTCGAAATCGACTTCTGCAATCTAATGCGCCTCCGGAACTGTAAGGTCGTCAGTGAGCACGACTACCCAGACACCCAGCGGCTTATGACCCAGCTGTACGTCACCTGGGGATTGGGCACCGCCCCTGACCCTCGGATTCAGCTGCGACTGCTTTCAGGGCGTGAAACAGTCGTAGCGGTTTCGTGGGCGGGGCCTTGGAGTGGGCAAGCGCTCACAGTCGATGTCTGTAACCTTCTTGCAACAATGGCGATCGTTTAGCCGCGGCGCTTTCGTCCGTTATTGGCCGAACCCGGTCTATCGGGTCTGCGGAATATTCATACAGTTTCTGTCTTCTTCTTCGTCCGCAGGCCCAATCCGGACTGATCGCCTCACTGCCGATTGGCGAGGATGAAGCATACGCACGCTCTTTAAGCCTCGCGCCCTAGATCCGTCGCCGATGCCCACACGCTGGAGGAAGGCAAGCACGCCGCGGAGTCGGGTTCTCAATCTGCCCGCGGATCGCGGTCCGCCCCGCCGCTCTTCGCGAAACGGGGCAACCAATTTCACGCTCTCCGCCACGCGCGCAACATCACCTAGGTGACACAAAACACGCGAAGCTGTGCGAAGCAATGCGTCACAATGCGCGTTTAACTGATCGATTTAATGGTGCCCAGGGACAGAATCGAACTGCCGACACGGGGATTTTCAGTCCCCTGCTCTACCGACTGAGCTACCTGGGCTTGGGGTGGCCGCGTCTGCCGGACCAATCTTTCATCAGCCGGCAAACGGGAAGCGCGTATTAAAGCGGCATGATGGCTGCACGTCAAGCGCAGCGCCGCCGGCTCAGCCTTGCGGCTTGAAGTCCGGGGGCGGAGCGGAGCCCTCGCCGAAGAAGAAGTTCTCCATGTGCTCTTCCAGGAAGCTCCGTGCCTTGGGATCCATGGGGCTCAAGCGGTACTCGTTGATAAGCATGGTCTGATGGCGCAGCCAGTCCTGCCACGCCTGCTTGGAGACGTTTTCGAAGACGCGCTTACCCAAATCGCCCGGGTAGGGCTGGCGGTCGAGGCCCTCGGATTCGCGTTGTAGCTTGACGCATTGCACCATTCGGCTCATTTGGATTCCCCTTGTTCGTCGCTGTCTTTGTCGGTGACGTCCCGCAGGATGCGGGCGATTGGAGCGGCCAGCCCAACCGCATTCGGCCGCTGCGGATCGCACCAGGCAGCGTTGTCGCCGTCGGCTATGGTACCGGTGTCCGAGCGCAGCTCGACGCGCAGCGGCCTGATGTCCAGGTGAAAGTGGGTGAAGGTATAACGTCGGTTAGGAAGCTTTTCAACCCGGCGGGGAAGAACACCGAGGCGTTCTCGGCACCAGTCGGCCGCATCCTGCCCGGAATTGCACTCGGGCAGACTCCAAAGCCCACCCCAGATTCCGGTGGGTGGCCGGCGCTCGAGCAGGACCTCCCCCGCCGGGCTCTGCACCACGAGCATCCTGACTGTCCGCGTCGGCAGGGTCTTTCGCGGCTTGGGCGCCGGGAAGGCGGTGGGCTTGTTGGAGGCCAGGGCCGCGCAGCCGTGGGCGAGGGGGCAGCGGCCACAATCCGGCCGGCTGCGGGTGCACAGGGTGGCTCCCAGGTCCATCATGGCCTGGTTGTATCGTTCGACCCGCTGCATTGGGGTGCAGGCCTCGGCCAGCTCCCACAATCGGCTCAGGACGGGGCTGCGGCCAGGCCAGCCGGGGACGGCGAAGCAGCGGGCCAATACCCGCTTGACGTTGCCGTCCAGGATGGGGTGCCGCTGCCCAAGCGCGAGGGAAAGAATGGCCCCGGCGGTGGAGCGCCCGATTCCGGGCAGGGCCTGAATCTGCCCGATCTCGTCCGGAAAGCAACCGGCTTGCTCGCCGACTATGACCCGTGCCGCCCGGTGCAGATTCCGCGCCCGTGCGTAGTAACCGAGGCCCGACCAGAGATGCAGGACCTCGTCCGCATCAGCGGCGGCCAGATCGGTCACCGCTGGAAAACGCGCCATGAAGCGCTCGAAGTACGGGACGACCACCGAAACACGGGTCTGCTGGAGCATGATCTCCGAGACCCAGACCCGATAGGGGCTGGGGTCCCGCTGCCATGGCAGGTCCTTGCGGCCATGGTGCTCGAACCAGTCCAGCACGGAATCTGCGAGCCACTCAGTCACCACCCTGCGCCCCTTACCTCGCACGGGCGGCCCGCTCGATACCCTCGATCAGCTCCTGCGAGTCGGACTTGAGGGCCGCGTTGGCGACGAACCGGGTGACGAAAGACGGCAACCAGGAATAGGACTCCATAGCGAAGCTGAAGTCGATCTCCAGGTCGGTTTCGCGACCCCGGTCGTGCAGACGCCAGCGGGCGTAGCCGCGGGAGAGATCGCTCTCTGCGGCGACGCTGCGGGACTCGAAATCACCGTGGCCGAGCTCGCGGATGAGCTGAACATGCCGCAGGTTGCGACAGAAGGCGAGGAAACACAGGCGATTCAGGGTACGCACGCGCAAAACACCATCAGCGGACACGGCGAGGAGCTCGCTCTCGAGGATACGCGGGGATACCAGATGCAAATCGGCGTAATCTGTCAGTACCCGCCAGACCTGCTCCCGCGGTACCTCGATCCTACCAAGGGTCTTCAAGCGATAGCCATCGCCGCTTGGCTCTAGCTCGAAGCTCGTGACCTCACCCGCCCCGGCCGGAGTAGCCAGCTGCAAACAAGCCACGCAAAGCAGCGTCACCAGGCACGCGCCCGCGTCTCGCCGCCGTCGTAAGCCTTCGAGCAATCTCGGCGAGCCCATCATCGCCCGAACAGGCCCCGAAGCCCCCGCTCCAATCCCTTGATGCCCGTGCTCTCCTCCAGCTTCTTGAACAGCCCGCCTTCCCCTTTGAGCTCCCGCTCGGCCACGGACCGCAGGGCACTGACGACATCCACGTTCCATTGGGGATGCGCAAAGGTGCCGGTCAGGTTCACCGGAATGGGAATCCCCTCCAAGTCGTCGAGGCCCTGTCCCTGCGGCGCCTCCAAGACCACCGGCTCGAAGCGAAAGTCGAACCACTCGCGGACCAAATCGACGGTGCCGTTTCCGGTGACCCGCAGGTGGTCGGCGGTCGCCACTAGATCCCGGCTGTCGAGGACACCCTTCTGGACCTTCGCACTGGCGCGGATCTCATCGAATTGCGTCCGCGTCGGCAGGCCCTTCGGCGGTCGCCCGCCCCCTACCCTGGCCCGCGCCTCCGCGATCAAACGTTCCAGGTTGAAGCCCTTGACTGTGCCTTCGGCAACCTGGATGGAGAGGCTTCCGGACAGGCTGCGCTTGAGTGCTTCCTCGTCTCGGCCGGAAGCCGTCAGATCCCCCGTTATGTCGCCTCGGCCGGTAACCCGGTTCTCGCCGGTCAGATCGGCGAAAAAAGGACCGGTTTCGATCCCCCGGGCCTGCTGGACCAGGGTGATCTTGGCGTCGGCTGCGCGCAAGTCCAGACCTAGGCGACCCGTCAGCCGGCCCTGGTAGAAATGCTCGGACAGGGTGTTCACGTCGACGATTCCGTCCTTGGCCCGGATCCGCAGATCGGCACTACCGAAGCGCAGGCTCGCCAGCCTCAGCTCGCCGACCCTCAGGCGGCCGTCCAGGTCCAGCATCGCGGCGGGATCCTCGGGACTGGCGGCAGGCGCCGGCTCGGGCGGGGGCGCAGGCTCTAATGTCGGAGTGTCCGCAGGCGCTGGAGCGGAGGTGCTCTTCGCCGAAGGCTCCAACGGCGGCTCGACTGGCGACGAGCCGGACTTGAGGTCCGGAGTTGCCACGTCCACAGCCGGGGTCGCCCGCTTCGGGCCCGATCCGCCCGGCCGCAGGTAGCGGTCCAGGTCGAGCCCATCAGCCTCCAGGTCGAAGTTGTAGCTCGAGGGTCTGGTCCAGGTGCGTTCAATTTCGCCCGTGATCCGAGTCTGGTCGATCTCCAGGTCCAAGTCCTGAAGGGCGAGAAGACCGCCCGCCGAGCGCCAACCGGTGCGCAACGAAAGCCGCCGCAGGGTTTCCTCGTCCGTGGTGCGGGGCAGCGGCAGGCCCCGCTGCGCCAGCCAAGCACGCAGATCAAGCGCCTCCACCGCCAGATCGCCTTCGAGCATAGGCGCAGACAGGAGCCGCTGTCCGACGACTCCCCCGTGCATTTGGAGCGTACCGGAGTGGATCGAGAGACCCTCAACCTTCAGCGTTTCCGTGCCGAGGTCCAGCGCCATCCCGGCTTCGAGCTTGGCATCGATTTGACCGCCGGACAGGGCGGATCCAGACGTCTGGATCTGGAGCACCAGGCCATCCGCCCGATAGCGGCGCGCACGAACATCTGCCTCCAGCCCCGTCTGCAGCTCCAGGGAAGCGATCAGACCCGTGCCGATTCCGAGTCCATCGAGCCGCAGCTTCAGCGGCTCCAACCGGAGCACCTGCAGATTCGAGCCTGCCTCAAGATTGCCCTCAGCCTGAAAGGTTGCGCTCGGACCTCCCTGTGTATCGATCACAGATCCTGAAAAGCGCAACGAGACCGGCTCGCCGGCGACGATGGGGCCCGTGGAGATCGCAGCACCGTCGATCACCAGCCGCAGCCCGCTCTGGCGATCGTCCAGGGTCACCTTGACGTCGTCCGCACCGAAGCTGGCGATGGCAGTGCCCCGGGCTCCGGCGGATGCCTCGGCGGTGGACGGTGAAACGGAACCGCGGGGTTGGGCGGGCTCTGCGACCGGCGCCTCCAAGGGGACTTGCACTTGGGCGGTCCCGGAGGCGCTCTGCGGTGGCGGCGGCTGGACTTCCTCGGAAGCCTCGGATGGCGCCGGCTCGCGCTCCAGTGGTGTCGAAAAGTCCCAATTAGCGCGGCCCTGCTCGTCCCGCATCAGGTGCACGCGCATGCCTTCGACATGGACGGACTCCAGCTCGATCTGATTAGCAAGCAGGGGCCTGAGCCGTGGGTAGAGCCACACCCTGGACAGCTCGGCGAGCGCGGCCCCGCCGAATCCGGGTGCAGAGGCAAGGGACACGCGCTCCACCTCCAGCTTCGGCCTCGGCAGGAGGGAAAACCGCAGGTGTCCGCCGATTTCCAACCCGCCGCCCGTCGCCACCGCGAGCTGCGCCTCGATTTCGTCCTTGTAATCGTTGGGATCGAAAAGAAAGGTGGCGAGCAGCGCCCCGGCAACCGCCAGCAGCAGCAACCCGGCGACGATTTTCAGTAGCTTATTCATCGGCAACTCGTAAAAAACGGTATCCCGCAATCTCCCGCGTGGGTCGGGCTTCGTACAGTCGGCGCATGGCAGAAAATGGCGAGCGTCGGTCGGTTTCGCGCCGCGGTCACTCAGGGCAAGAAGACTTGGACCACCTCAGACGGACGCAGCAGCTCGCCCGGTCTGCGCTCGAAGATCACATCGAGCTCGTACACCGCACCCTGGACTTCCACCCGCGCGGCCTCCACGCCCAGGCTGTAGACCTTGGCCTCGCGCATGTTCCCGAACAGGTTCACCCGCGCGGCCTGGCCGGGCTTGTAGCGGCGCAGCACGTCGGCGCTGACCAGGATCCGGGCCAGCATGCGGTCGTCCGGGGCGATGACGATCAGCGGCGTTTGCTGCAGAGTCTTATAGACCACGTCGCCGGTCCAGACGTTTCGCGAGACGACGATGCCGGCGAACGGAGCGTGCAGCTCGGTGCGCTCAAGGGCGATCTGCGCCGCCACCTCCGCGGCCTTGGCCGATTCCGCCTCCGCCACGGCCGCGGCCTGCTCCAGCTCCGCGTCCTTGAGCTCCTCCTGGGCGATGAGGCCGCGGTCGAAAAGCTCCCGGGTGCGCGCCAGCTCGCGCTCCGCCTTCTCGGTGTTGACGCGCGTCCGCGCCACCCGCGCCTTGGCCTCCAGCAGGTCGGCTTTGACCCTGCGCTGATCCATGCGAAGGAGCAGCTCGCCCCGCTCGACGTGCTGGCCTGTGGTGACGGCGACCTCCTCGACGACGCCGTTGTCCACCACGCGCATCTCGACCTTGTGCAGCCACTCGAGCCGACCCTTGAGCGCCAGGGCACCCTGTGCGACGCCTGCACTCAAGAAGAGCAGGAGAAAAGCGGTCCAGAATCTCATTTGTCGTCTTCCGATTGTTTCAAGGGCCACACGGGCTCGCCTTGCAGGGCATTGAGCTCGGCCCACGCCAGGGCCTGGCAATAGGCGACCTGCTGCTCGCGCAGCCGGGCCAGGGTCTGCTGACTCATGGAGTAGCCCAGATCCGACTTGACCTCCTGCTCGTACAGGGTCCGGCTCTCGTCGAGCTTGAGGTCGCGCCGCAGGGACTCGGTGACGACGTATTGCCGGGCCGCCTTCAGGCCCTCTAGGCGCAGCACCAGCTCCAGGGCTTGCTGGCGCAGCTCCAAGTCCAAGAGCCGGCGCTCGGGGTCCTCGGTGCCGGCCTTCAGGTCCGCCAGCCACCGGTTGCCCTCCTGCGCGGCCTGCAGGATCCGGCCCAGATCCGGCAGCTCGTCAGGGAGCTCCGGAAGCTGTGGAGGGGTCAAGTCCCGCGGCAGGCTCAGCGGGTGATTTACGGACTGCGCCAGCAGCGAGCGCGTCAGCCGCTGCAGCAGGACGCTGGATGCCTGCCGTTGGCGAATGTCCTGATAGACCGCCTCCAGCTCCAGGACCTGCAGCTCGGAGTACTGCCCCAGGTCCCGGCGGGCCCCGGCCCGGTCGAACTGAATGTAGGCGACGGCCATGGCCTCGTTGTAGCGCGCGTAGCTCAGATCCGCCAACAGGACGTCGAAGAAATGCTCCATGATCGCAAGACGCTGCACCTCGCCCGGTGAGATAAGGGCGCTGCCGATACGGTTGCGCCGGTGGTCCAGGCCCGCGGTGCTGCTGTAGGCGAGCTCGTGGCAGTCTAGATACAAGGGCCGGCGGTGCGGATAGCGTTGCGCAGCCTGGCTCCCGAGGCTGGTGCGGGGGTGCTGATCGGCGTAGCTCAGCGCCTGCTCCAGCCCGAGGGGCTCCGGCAGGCCCTCCTGCTCGGCGAGGGCCTCTGCACGGCTTAGCCACAGGACCAGGATCGTCAGGCACAGTGCCGCCGAATGTCTCATCGCACGCTCGAGCTCTGTCCTTTGGCGGGTCGGGCAAAACAGATGAGCGGGGGCGAGTCTGCTGGAACCACGGCTTGATGCAGGAGGGAGAGTGGAGCGGGTGATGGGAATCGAACCCACGTTAGAAGCTTGGGAAGCTCCTGTTCTACCATTGAACTACACCCGCGTGTGAGAACGAAGTATAGGGAGGAGTCCCGCGAATTGACAAGCCCTGTGGTCTAGGTGGCTGTCTGACTCGCGACCATCCAACCGGCATTCCCGCGCGAATCCGGCTCAGCCCCCCAGGCTGTGCATGCGCTCCATCTCCTCCCCGTAGCGTTGCAGGACTTGCGCGCGCTTGACCTTCATGGTCGGCGTCATCAGACCATTGTCCACCGTCCAGGGCTCCAGCAACAGGGTCACGCGGCGGATCTTGGCATAGCCGGGAAAGTCTCGCAGGGCCCCGCGGAGGCGAACCAGCATGTCCTTGATCAGGCGCGGGTCCGCCAGGCTCTCGGTCCGCTCCGGGTTGAGCCCGTACTCCCTGGCCAGCCCGGTCCAGAGATCCGCGTTGAGAACCAAAAGCGCACTGAGGAAGGACCGCCCCTCGCCGACCACCATCACCTGCTCGAACAGGGGATCCAGGCCGATGGCCATCTCCATGTCGCCAGGCGGCACCTTCTCGCCGTTGGAGAGCACCATGATGTCCTTGATGCGCCCGGTGATGTAGATGCGGCCTTCGCGGATCCGGGCTTGATCGCCGGTGCGCAGCCAGCCGTCCTGATCGATCATCTCGGCGGTGGCGGCGTGGTTGTTCCAGTAGCCCAGCATGTTGCAGGGACTCTTCACCTGCAGCTCGTCGTCCTCCCCGATGCGCACCTGTACGCCTCGCAAGGGGGGACCGACGCTGGCCGGGTCGTTGTTGTCAAGCAGATTGACGCTGATCACCGGGCTGGTCTCGGTCAGGCCGTAGCCCTGCACCAGCGGCAACCCGAGACCGATGAACAGCCGCGCCACCTCTGTCGACAGGGCAGCGCCGCCGCTCACCGTCACCCGCAGGCGTCCGCCGAGCTTGGCGAGCACCTGGTCCGCCACCTTCCTGCGCAGGAAGGGCCAGAGAAGCAACGAGGGATGCCAGCCGACGCGGCCTTGGTCGCGCTCGAACTTGCGCCAGCCGACCTTGACCGCGAGATCGAACAGCCAGCGCACCGGGGCGGGGCGGCCCCGAATCTGGTCCAACAACCGCGAATAGACCCGCTCGAACACGCGCGGCACGGCAATCATGACGGTGGGCTTTATGGACTGCAGGTCCTCCGCCAGCTGGCCGACTGAGCGCGCGTACGCCACGGCGGAGCCGGCCATCATGGGCAGATAGTAGCTGGCGGTGCGCTCCAGGGTGTGAGACAGGGGCAGAAAGGAGAGAAAGACGTCCTCCTGGTACACGTCCAGTGCCTTCAGGCCGGCGTGGGCGTTGGTCAGGATGTTGCGGTGGCTCAGCATCACGCCCTTGGGCCGTCCCGTCGTGCCGGATGTGTAGACGATGGTGGCCAGCTCGTCGGGATCGCCGTCGCGCTGCTGCAGCTCCGGACCCTCGGCAGGCAGCCAAGCCGAGGACGTCACCACCCGCTCGTCCTCCTCGGCCAGGCGTTCGGCCTTCTCGGAGTCATCCAAGATCACGACCCGCTCCGGATAAGGTTGATCTTCGAGCGCCTCGGCCAGACGCCTCCAGCGTCCGGCATCCTGCACCAGCAGAACCTTCACCGCCGCATCCTGCAGTATATAAGCCGCATTGTCGGCCCGGTCGTCGGTGTAGAGCGGAACCGTCACCAATCCCAGGGACAGGCCCGCCAGATCGTACATCACCCACTCGGGGCAGTTGCGCAGCACCATGGCGATACGGTCACCCTGCCCGAGCCGCTCGGTTTCGAGCGCGCTGCGCCAACGCGCGACCTCCATCGCCATGTCACGCCAGGTAAGCCCGCGCCAACCGCCCGCGGCCCGCTCGAAGCTGTGATAGGCCGGGCGTTCCGGCGATCGCCGCACACGCTGGACGAACAAGCCGTCCAGGGTGCGGGCCCCTTCCACGGGAATCAAGTCTTCGGACCACTGGGTCAAGGGTCTTCCCTCTGCTTCGAAGCGACGCGTTGCAGGCGCAAAATTGTAGGGTATTGCCGCCTGCTGGACCACTCTGAGCCTGTCCTGCTTGTGCGCTCCACTCGAGGGAGTGCGGCGCCGAGGCAGCGGTAGCTTCTCCCGACCTGAGCCGGGATTTCCCCAGGGTGTGAAAAACCGCGGACCGACCGCTAACCCGCTGAAAACATTGACTGGAGACAACCGCATCGGTCTAGTGGTAGGATTCCCCGCCAGACTAGAGAACCACCACAGCGATAGCCGAACATGCAGATCCTCGTCAACGGAAGTCCCACCGAGGTCCCCGACGGCACCGATATGGCCGGTCTCATCGACCAACTGGAGCTGAGCGGCCAGCGGCTGGCCATCGAGGTCAACGAGGAACTGGTCCCCCGCAGCCGTTTCGGCGAACACAGCCTCACCTCCGGCGACCGCGTAGAAATCATTCACGCCGTAGGGGGCGGATGACCTCGTAAGCTCATCATTATCCGGATGTCGCGGCTGACCTCCAAACCCTAGGACGCTGTCCAGCTTACGATTGCCCTTCTGCGAAATCGCGCAAGCCGGACAGCCTCCTTGGACGAAGTCTTCGGGAATGTCGCTCGGGGGCAAATGGTTTATGCTTTCGTTTTCTGCAACCGATGCCGTCACGCCATGCCCGCACAGACCACTGCAGCCGACAGCTTCACAGTCGCCGGCGAGACCTACAGCTCGCGCCTGTTGGTCGGAACCGGCAAGTACAAAGACATGGACGAGACCGGCCGGGCCATCGAGGCCAGCGGCGCGGAGATCGTCACCATCGCAGTGCGCCGCACCAACATCGGCCAGACCCCGGGAGAGCCGAATATCCTCGAGGTGCTGCCGCCGGAGCGCTACACCATCCTGCCCAACACCGCCGGCTGCTTCGACGCCAAGACGGCGGTGCGCACCTGCCGCCTGGCGCGGGAGCTGCTGGACGGGCACAACCTGTGCAAGCTGGAGGTGCTGGGAGACGAGAAGACCCTGTTCCCGGACGTGGTGGCCACGCTGGAGGCGGCCGAGGAGCTGGTCAAGGACGGCTTCGACGTCATGGTCTACACCAACGACGACCCGATCATGGCCAAGCGCCTGGAGGAGCTGGGCTGCGTGGCGGTGATGCCGCTGGCCGCCCCCATCGGCTCCGGGCTCGGCATTCGCAACCGCCTCAACATACGCACCATCGTGGAGAACGCCGGGGTACCCATCCTGGTGGATGCGGGCGTGGGGACCGCCTCGGACGCCGCGGTGGCCATGGAGCTGGGCTGCGACGGGGTGCTCATGAACACGGCCATCGCCGCCGCACAGGATCCGGTGCTCATGGCCAGTGCCATGCGCAAGGCCATCGAGGCGGGCCGCGAGGCCTATCTCGCCGGACGCATGCCCGCCAAGCGCTTCGCCTCGGCCTCCTCGCCCCTGGAAGGATTGTTTTTCTGAAACCCTTCGTTGCCCCGCAAGTCCCGGGCGGGCGCGAGACGTGGGATGCGCGCCCCGCGCCGACGAAACCTTGATCGAGACAAGCGTTCGCGAAATTCGCGTGATTCGTAGCTCAATTGCTGCGTCCGGGATGAAAGACCTCCAGATCCACCACCGCCCCATACGCAGCTTCGTACTCCGCGAGGGCCGGCTCACACCGGCCCAGGAGCGAGCCTTCCATGAGCTCTGGCCCCGTTTCGGAATCGATTGGCATCCCGGCGAGTACCTCAACTTGCCGGACCTGTTCGGCAACGCGAACCCGGTTTACCTGGAGGTCGGCTTTGGCAACGGCGAGACCCTGGCGGAGCTCGCGTCAAGGCATCCGGAACGCAATTTTCTGGGAATAGAGGTCCACCGCCCGGGCGTTGGACACCTGCTGCTGCAAGTCGAGAAGCTGGGGCTCAGCAACCTGCGGGTCTGCCGCCGGGACGCCGTCGAAGTCTTGGAGCAGGGCATTTCGCCCGCCGCTCTGGACGCCGTCTTGCTCCTGTTCCCCGACCCCTGGCCCAAGAAGCGGCACCACAAGCGGCGCATTCTCAAGCCCGAATTCGTGCGACTGCTCGGCCGGGTCATTCGACCTGGCGGGCTGTTCCACGCGGCCACCGATTGGGAGCCGTACGCCGACCAGATGCTGGAGGTGCTCAGCGATGCGGACGACCTGTTCGAGAACACCGCCGGACCCGGAGGCTTCGCTCCCCGGCCCCGAGAACGCCCGCTGACCAAGTTCGAGCGGCGGGGCACCAAGCTCGGACACGTGGTCCGGGACCTGATCTTTCGTCGCAGAGACCCCCCACTTTGGCCGGCCTGAGCCTCTCTGGGATCCAGCCCAAGGTCCTGAAACCCGTGGACTTGGAGCTTACTCGAGGCGAGTTGGTGTTCCTCTCGGGCCCATCCGGCTCCGGCAAGAGCCTGCTGCTGCGGGCCATCGCCGACCTCGACCTCCACACCGGCGAGGCCCGGATCGACGGCACCGCCCGCTCGGAAATGACCGCTCCTCAGTGGCGGCGCAGGGTGGGTCTGTTACCAGCCGAGTCTCACTGGTGGGAAGATCGTGTCGGCGATCACTTTACAGCGCCGAGACCCTCGCCCTCGGAGGGAGCCGAAAACTGGGGCCCGCACCTCGACCCGGCCTATCTACTCGAGCGGCTTGGCTTCGGCACGGACGTGCTCGGCTGGACCGTCTCCCGGCTCTCCACCGGCGAGCGTCAGCGTCTGTCCCTGGCGCGACTGCTCGCCAACGGACCGGAGGTCCTGCTGCTGGACGAGGCAACGGCCAATCTGGACCCGCCCAACCGGGACGGGGTCGAGGCCATCGTCCAGGAGTACCGCCGGGACTGCGCCGCCGCCGTCCTCTGGGTGAGCCACGATCCGGAGCAGCGCAGGCGCCTTGACGGACGGCGCCTCATCATCCGAGACGGACGACTGGAGCCCGAGCCATGAGCCTGATCCAGCTCACCCCCTGGGACTTGGCCCTGGCCTCAGGCCTGGTCTTGCTCCTGGCCCTCATGTCCTGGCGCCTGCGCCTGGGGGTGGAACGCCGGGTGCTGATTGCCGCCGCCCGGAGCACGATCCAGCTCGCGCTGCTCGGGATGGTGCTAAAGGTCCTGTTCGAGCTCGAAAGCCTGCCCTGGATAGGTGCCCTGGCCCTGCTCATGCTGACGGTGGCCGGCTGGGAGGTGATGGCACGCCAGAAGCGGCGCTACCGCGGCCCCTGGGGCATGGGCATCGGGACCCTGTCCATGTTCCTCTCCTCCTTCAGCGTCACACTGCTCGCACTGCTGGTCATCATCCGGGTCGAGCCCTGGTATCAGCCCCAGTACCTGATCCCCCTGCTGGGCATGCTGCTGGGCAACACCATGAGCGGCATCGCCATCGCCCTGGACAACCTCACCCGTCAGGCCTGGGAGGGACGTGGCCGCATCGAGGCGCGGCTGCTGCTCGGGGCCGATTGGGACACCGCCATCGCCGACATCCGCCGCGAGGCCCTTCGCTCCGGCCTCATCCCCATCGTCAACGCGATGGCGACCGCCGGCCTCGTAAGCCTGCCGGGGATGATGACGGGTCAGATCCTCGCCGGCAGCCCGCCCATGGAAGCGGCCAAGTATCAGCTCATGATCCTGTTCCTGATCTCCGCCGGCACGGGACTCGGCAGCGTCGCGGCGGTCTGGATCGGATCACGCAGGCTGTTCGACGAGCGGCAGCGGCTGCGGCTGGATCGGCTGAAGTGAGCACGGATAGCACCAATATTCCTCTCCAGCTCTTGCTGGCCAAAATATGCAAGTAGCCGTCGATCCGGGTATTGACCAGAGAAGCGAGCTCATCGGGCTCGCCGCAAATCGCACAGAGCTCGACGAGATTTGTGTCGGGCGCAGACGTCACTTTCAGCATTTGCCCCAGCTCGCTGGGGGTCGAGACCGTCAGGTTATCTCCCGTCCGGGGCGAGGAGTTCAATGAAACCTCCGCGACGTCGGAATCTAGTTCTGAATCAGGGGCGAGACGGGAAGCGTCCCGGATCTGGCGCCAACTCTTCGGCGAAAAAAAACCGCACGAACGAATCATCGGACGTGCGGTCAATGCGAGGGACTCGCGGGGCTAACGACGGCGAGTAATCGCACACCATAAACCCCGCGTCACAAAGATCAGCAAAAGATGTGCCAATATGGGTAACTTGCGGGTATAACTACGAAAGCAAGAAAGTCCAGCCGAAAGCTCGAAGGCAAAACTGTCGGGCAATCACGACAGACATGTCGACCGGGCAATCAGCCGCCGCCGTGATACGCCGGGCTGAGGGCATGGACTGCCTCCACCAGGGCTGCCGCGTGGCTCGGGTTCACGTCGGGGTGAATTCCATGGCCGAGATTAAACACGTGGCCCGGCCCCTGCCCGTAGCTCGCCAGCACGCGCGCGACCTCCTCGCGGATGCGCGCAGGCGCAGAATGGAGAATGCTGGGGTCCAGGTTTCCCTGCAAGGCAACCCGGTCTCCGACGAAACGACGGGCGTCGGTCAGATCCAGGGTCCAGTCCACGCCCAGGGCGTCGCAGCCGGTGTCCGCCATCCGGTCCAACCATTGACCGCCACCCTTGCTGAACAGGATCACCGGAACCCGCCGACCCTCCGATTCGCGCACAAGCCCGGAAAGGATGCGAGTCATATACTCGAGTGAGAAATCCCGGTAGTCACGTGGGGACAGGACCCCGCCCCAGGTGTCGAAGATCATCAGCGCCTGGGCGCCGCGTGCCACCTGGGCATTGAGGTATGCGGTGACCGAATCCGCCACCGTAGACAGCAGCTCGCGCATGAGCTCAGGACGGTCGTACATCATGCCCTTGGAGCGGGAAAAGCTCTTCGTCGTGCCACCTTCCACCATATAGGTCGCAAGCGTCCAGGGGCTGCCCGCGAAGCCGATCAGAGGCACCCGGCCGTCCAACTCGCGGCGAATTACGCCCACCGCGTCCATGACATAGCCCAGCTCGTCTTCCATATCGGGCACCGCCAAACGGCGCACGTCCGCGGCGTCACGGACAGGCCGTTCGAAACGGGGCCCCTCCCCCTCGGTGAAATACAAACCAAGCCCCATGGCGTCGGGTATGGTCAGTATGTCCGAGAACAGGATGGCCGCGTCCAAAGGAAATCGCGCCAGGGGCTGGAGGGTGACCTCGCAAGCAAGCTCGGGATTCCGGCACAGGTCCATGAAGCTGCCGGCGCGAGAGCGGGTGGCCCGGTACTCGGGCAGGTAGCGTCCCGCCTGGCGCATCATCCACACGGGGGTGTAGCGCACGGGCTCGCGCAGCAGGGCGCGCAGGAAGGTATCGTTCTTAAGCTCGGTCACAAGGGGATTGCGGGTATTTGGTCTAAACGCGATCGGTTGTTAGGCAATTGCCGGAGAATCTCATACCAGTTTGCGCGGCAGGATACTACAGGGCGTAGTTCCGGACACAGGGCCGACTTCCTCGGGGAATCGCCGCATTGGATTCGCGCTGGCTCGCCAACCAAGCCGAAAGGCGGTTAGGCCGTCCGTGCCACCGCCCAGACGTCCACCCGCTTGACTCCCGCCTTCAACAGGACCCCGGCGAGCTCCGAAACCGTGCTGCCGGTGGTGACCACATCGTCCAGGATGGCCAGGTGCTCAACATCCAAGGGAGACTCCAACTTGAAAGCTCCGCGCACATTGCGCCGGCGTTCCTTTTGCTCCAGCCCGGCCTGGCGTGCTGTGGCGAGGATGCGGGTGCAGCTGTGCGTGTCGACGGTCACGTCGAGCTCACGGCCGACCGTGCGGGCGATCTCCAGCGCCTGGTTGTAACCGCGCTCGCGCAGTCTCTTCCGGTGCAGGGGAACCGGGAGTATGAGCGCGGGCATTAGGGCGTCCTTCTCCCGCAATGCGTCCGCCAGGCACAGCCCGAGCAATCGCGCGAGGTTGAGGCGGGCGTGGAACTTGACCCCGCTCACCAACGCGGGCAAGGGGTCTTCGTAGCGAAAGGCGGCGTGACAGACATGGAAAGGCGGCGGGCGGCGCTGACATTCGCCGCACAGGGCGCCGATAGGCTGCCCCGCCGGCAATGGCAGGGCACAGCGGCTGCAGCAGTCCCGGTCCGCTGGCAGGTCCGCGAGGCACCCCGCGCAGAGATCGAGTCCATCGTTTCCCGATGCGCCGCAGAGAACGCAGGTGGGGGGATAGAGTCGGTCGAGGGTCTGTTCCAGAAATTTTTGGAGCGTAGAACCCGGAAACGGCAGTTGACCGATTTGAGCCATGTTTGACCAATGCGCAGGCTGGCGTACGTCGGCATCCCTGTCTGCCGACACCATCATTCTCGACCAAGCGTTGTTGCACCAAGTATTTCGTGTTGCCAACTGCCGCCTTGCCATCCATGGACGACGGGTTCCGGAGATACGGCGGTCTAAGGCGATTTCTGTCAAATCACCTAACGGTGAAAAGAGGCACCAGATCCATTCCGCAGATCGCCCCCGTACGTCTCGGCCCCGTGGCGCTCCGACCGACAAGGATATCCCATGTCAACCCGGGTTTTGGTAAACTTCGAGGACTTTACAAAGTTGACAGCGGTGCTGAGGCCAATTGTCTTCAACTTGTTACGGCACCGTACAGAGGCCGCCGGGCACCCAACCAAAACGATAATAGCCTATGACCATCACCCAGACCCGCCACGATTGGTCGATCGACGAAATCGTCTCGCTCCTCGATCAGCCCTTCAACGATCTGTTGTTTCGAGCCCAGTCCGTGCACCGCGCCCACTTCGACCCAAACCAGGTGCAGGTGAGCACCCTGCTCAGCATCAAGACGGGGGCCTGCCCCGAGGATTGTGGCTACTGCTCCCAGAGCGCGAAGCACGAAACGGAGCTGGAGCCTGAACGTCTGCTCCCCGTTCAGGAGGTGCTCGACGCCGCCCGGGCGGCCAAGGACAAGGGTGCGACCCGCTTCTGCATGGGCGCAGCCTGGCGCAATCCCACGGACAAGAACCTGGAGCACGTCAGCGCGATGATCGAGGGGGTGAGCGGACTGGGCCTGGAGACCTGCGTCACCCTGGGAATGCTGACCGACGATCAGGCGCAGAAGCTGGCCGACGCGGGGCTCGACTACTACAACCACAACCTGGACACCTCGCCGGAGTTCTACGGCCAGGTGATCACCACCCGAACCTTCCAGGACCGCCTCGAGACCCTGGCCCACGTCCAGAAGGCCGGCATCAAGGTCTGCAGCGGCGGCATTCTCGGCATGGGCGAATCCCGGCGGGATCGGGCTTCCATGCTACGTCAGCTCGCCAATCTGCCCAAGCATCCCGAGTCCGTGCCCATCAACCTGCTGGTGCAGGTGGAGGGAACGCCCCTGTACGGTGCCGACGATCTCGACCCCTTCGAGTTCGTGCGCACCATCGCCGTGGCGCGCATCCTCATGCCCGAATCCTACGTGCGCCTATCAGCGGGCCGATCTGAGATGACCGACGAGCTTCAGGCCCTGTGCTTCCTGGCCGGCGCAAATTCCATGTTCTACGGCGAGCGCCTGCTCACCACCCCCAACGCCGAGTCGGACCGTGACCGGCAGCTCTTCGAGCGTTTGGGTCTCTCGTTCGAGACGGTGGATGCGGGGGAGCGTGAGGAGCCCGGGCCTTGCTCGCGCAAGGCCGTTTGAGCTGATCTCAAGTGAAGGATCTCGCCGCCGAGCTGGATCGCTTACGGCAATCCCACCTTCACCGCTTCCGGCGGCTGCTCGTCGGTCCTCAGGGACCGCGGCCTCTGATCGACGGACAGCGGATGCTCGCGTTCTGCAGCAACGACTACCTGGGGCTCGCCAGTCACCCGGAAGTGATCGCGGCGCTCAAGCGGGGTGCGGACGAGTACGGCGTCGGCAGCGGGGCGGCACATCTGGTCACGGGTCACAGCGCCGCCCACCATGCCCTGGAGGAGGAGCTGGCGGACTTCACCGGCCGGCCACGGGCGTTGCTCTTCTCCACCGGCTACATGGCGAATCTGGGCGTGATCTCGGCCCTGACCGGGCGCGGCGATCAGGTGCTCGAGGACCGACTGAACCACGCCTCCCTGCTCGACGGGGCCCTCCTGAGCCGGGCGCGCCTGCGGCGTTATCCGCATGCGGACGCAGCGGCGCTCACCGCGCATTCTGGACGGCGATGGGGCCAGACTCATCGCGACCGACGGCGTCTTCAGCATGGACGGCGACCTGGCGCCGCTGCCGGAGCTGGCCGCGCACGGCTGCGCAGACGGGTGCCTGGCTGCTGGTGGACGACGCCCACGGCCTGGGCGTGCTCGGCGCGCAGGGGCGCGGCAGTCTCGACCACTTCGATCTCGGGCCGGCGCAGGTGCCGATCCTGGTCGGCACCCTGGGCAAGGCCTTCGGCACCTCGGGCGCCTTCGTCGCCGGCGCCGAGGAGCTGATCGAGACCCTGATCCAGCGCGCGCGCAGCTACATCTACACCACGGCACCGCCCCCGGCCATTGCCGAGGCCACCAGGGAGAGCCTGCGGATCTGCCGCCGCGAGTCCTGGCGCCGGGAACGGTTGCGGGCGCTCGTCGCCCGCTTCCGCGAGGGTGCCGGGCAGCTTGGACTGCCGCTCATGGATTCGCCCACTCCGATCCAGCCCCTGGTTGCAGGCACGGCGGAGCAGGCGCTGTCCTGGAGCAGATTTCTGGAGAAACGCAAGATCCTGGTCAGTGCCATCCGCCCGCCAACGGTCCCGGAGGGCGCCGCACGGTTGCGGGTCACCTTTTCCGCCGCGCACGAGGAGGAGGATGTGGACCGGCTGCTGGAGGCCCTTGCCGTTCTGCCGCGCGAGGAGCCGCGGCTCGATGTGGCAGCAAGCGCATGAGCCTGTACGCGGACTGCCGGGGCGCGGGGCCGGACTTGGTGCTGCTCCATGGTTGGGGAATGAACGCCGCGGTCTGGGACGGACTGCCAGCCGCGCTCACGGCGGACCGGCGCGTCTGGCGCCTGGAGCTGCCCGGCCACGGCGAGAGCCCGTTGGAGCTGCTTCACGACAGCCGCGCGGCCTGGGCGGACGCCTGCCTCGACGCGGCTCCCGGGCGTGCGGTCTGGCTCGGCTGGTCCCTGGGCGGTCTGATCGCGCTGGAGGCGGCGTTGCGCGCACCGGAGCGAATCGCAGCGCTGGTACTGGTGACGGCTACGCCCCGGTTCGTCAGCGCCCCGGACTGGCCGGCGGCGATGGATGCGAAGACTCTGGCCAGGTTCCACGATGAGCTGCTGGCCGATCCCGCCGGGACCCTGGACCGCTTCCTCGCGCTGCAGGTGCGCGGCGGCGATGCGGCACGAGACTGCCTCAGGACGCTGCGCCGGGAGGTCTCCTGGCGCCCGGCGCCGAACCCGGCCGCCCTGGAGATGGGCCTCGACTTGCTGCGGGACTCGGACCTGCGCGAACGAATCGGCGCCTGTGCCTGTCCGACCCTGTGGATCTTCGGTCAGCGGGACACCCTGGTCCCCTTTGCTGCCAGCGAGGGAATCGCACAACTGCTTCCGGGGGCAAGACAGCGCCTGGTCGCGGGCGCCGCTCACGCCCCCTTCCTCTCCCATCGCGAGGAGACGTGGGCTGAGATCGCAAATTTTCTACGGGAGGTCGCATGTTGAGCGCAGGCCCCATCGACAAGGGCTCCGCGCGCCGCTCCTTCGAGCAGGCGGCGGAAGAATACGACAAGGCGGCGGTGCTGCAACGAGAGATCGCCGACCGCATGGTGGAACGCCTGGGCTATGTGCGTCTGGACCCGAAGCTGGTGCTGGATCTCGGCGCGGGTACGGGCTATGCGATCGAGGGCCTGCAGAAACGCTTCCGCAAGTCTCGCATCCTGGCCCTGGACTTCGCCCTCGGCATGCTCCGCCAAGCGCAACGCAGGGGCTCTTGGCTCAACCGCCCGCGTTGTGTCTGCGCCGACGCGGAGGCCCTTCCCCTGGCGGACGCCTCCGTGGATCTGGTCTACTCCAACGCCACGTTTCAGTGGTGCAACGACGTCCAGGGGGCCTTCGCCGAGTGCCTGCGCGTGCTGCGCCCCGGGGGCCTGCTGATGTTCTCCACCTTCGGTCCCGACACCCTTTTCGAGCTGCGGGAGGCTTGGAGCACCGCAGATGGCTTCTCCCACGTGAGCCCCTTTCTGGACATGCACGACCTGGGCGACGCCCTGGTACGCGCCCGCTTCGGCGATCCGGTCGTCGACGCGGAGCGCCTGACCGTTACCTACGATCGAGTCCGGGACCTGATGCGGGACCTCAAGGTCATCGGGGCCCGCAACTCCACCAACGACCGCCCGCGGGGCCTCACGGGACGGCGGCGACTTGCGGCGATGGAGCAGGCCTACGAGGTCCATCGCCGGGACGGGCGCCTGCCCGCCAGCTACGAAGTCGTCTACGGTCACGCCTGGGCGCCGGAGCAGCGCCAGATAGACGGGGGAGTGGCCATTCCCGTCAGCGCCGTCCGGCGCCAGGCAAGCACATGAAGGGCGTATTCGTCACAGGCACCGACACCGACTGCGGAAAGACCGAGATCGCCCTCGCACTGATGGTGGGGCTGCGCGAGCGGGGCCTTTCGGCGCTCGGCATGAAACCGGTGGCGTCCGGGTGCGAGCGCACAGCCGACGGGCTGCGTAACGAGGATGCGCGCCGGCTGCAGGCCCAGGGCAGCCGCGACCAGCCCTACGAGCTGATCAATCCATATGCCTTCGAGCCCCCCATCGCTCCTCATATCGCGGCGGGCCAAGCGGGCGTGGAGATCGAGCTGGACGTCATCAAGTCCGGAGCGGAGCGACTTGCAGCCGAGGCCGACTACCTCATCGTCGAGGGGGTCGGCGGCTGGCGCGTGCCACTGGGCCCCTCCCTCTCGGTAAGCGACCTGCCGTCGACGCTGGACCTTCCGGTGATTCTGGTCTGCGGGATTCGACTCGGATGCATCAACCACAGCCTGCTGACGGTCGAAAGCATCAGGGCGTCCGGCGCAAGACTTATCGGCTGGGCCGCGAACCAGATCGACCCCTACATGCTGTCCTGCGACGAGAACCTGGCAACGCTGGCGGCGCTGCTCACCGTGCCCTGCCTGGGTGTGGTGCCCTGGATGGCAACACCGGACCCGCGGCGGGTCGCCGAGCACCTCGACGTTAGGCCTCTGTTGGCTGAATTCCAGCCTTGATACGACCCTTTTTCAGGGTATGCTTGCTTGCGCGCGACGGCGTTTTATCGGATCGGCGCACGACCCGGTTCCGAGAGACGATCGGTTCATTCCCGTTTCACCAGCAATCCACTGCTTATAGCTCATCGACATGCAATCAAGATCCATCTCGACACTGTTTCTCAGCGCGCTCCTGACAGCCTTTGCGACCCACGCGGCTTTCGCCGGCTCTGGCAATTCCGTGTCGCGCGCACTCCAGCTTCCCGAGGCGAGTCTGATGGTCGAAGAACGGGGCCAGGCGGTTATCGCGCGCCATGCGGACCGCGCCATGGTCCCTGCCTCGACCATGAAGATCCTGACCGCGCTGGCGGCCATTCAACGCTGGGGATTGGGTCACCGGTTCCACACGACTTTCCATCTCGGGAGCGACAACCGGCTCTGGGTCAAGGGGTACGGGGACCCGTACCTGGTCTCCGAGGAAATGGACCGGATCGCCAGGGCGCTGAAGGCGAAGGGCATCAACAAGGTGGCGGGCATAGGTACCGACGACAGCTACTTCGACCCGGCCGTGAAGATCAGCGGGCGCTCCTCCAGCAACAACCCCTACGACGCGCCCGTGACTGCGCTGGCGGCCAACTTCAATACGATCAACGTGGTGAACAGAGGCGGGAGCGTCCGCAGCGCCGAGGCGCAGACGCCGCTGACGCCGATGGCGCGGCAGCTCGGCAAGCAATTGGGGGCCGGAGAGCACAGGGTCAATCTCAAGAAACGAGACAAGGCGCTGCGTTATTTCGGGGAGCTGCTAGGCGCCAAGCTGGAGCAGGCGGGCATCGAGGTACAGGACGGCAGCCCGCGTAACGGCCGCGTGCCGTCGGGAGCCAAGAAGGTCTATCGCCACGAGAACAGCCGCGATCTACGGGCAGTGGTCACCGCCATGCTGAAGTATTCCAACAACTTCATCGCCAACGGCCTGTTCCTGAAGCTCGCGGACCGCGGCGACGGCCGGCAAGTCGGCATACCCGGCGCGCAGCGCGCCTTCGCAGCCTGGGTGGACAAGACCTTCGGTTGGCGTAACTACCAGGTCAAGGACGGCGCGGGACTGTCCCGCGGCAACCGCCTGAGCGCGCGTCAACTGGTCGAAGCAGTAAATAAATTCGAACCCTATATGGACCTGTTACCCCAGCAGAACGCACGGGTGAGGGCCAAGACCGGCACCCTGCGTGGCGTGAGCTGTTACGCGGGCTTCGTGAAACGCAACCGAGGCTGGGAACCCTTCAGCCTGCTGATCAACCAGCAGGTGCCCTACAACCTGCGCCTACAGGTGGCCGACGCACTGGCGACCACGCCGGACCTGTCGCGCCTTTGTCCGGGGGGGCGCTGCTGAGGCCCGATCCCTACTGCATTGCCGGGTTCTTCGGTGGCTTGTCCCGTCCGCTTAGCCCATACTGATTGCTTTTACCGCAGAAAAAACCATCCTTTTGTGATGCGCTGCCCGCGTCCGATCGCAACTCTGCTATTTGTCCTGGCCCTCGCTCTCGGTGCTTGCGCCCCTGTCTCCCAGCGCCCGGAGGCACCGGACTTCAGGACTTTTGCGTACAGCCGAGGCGGCTATCCCACCTTGGCACCCTTGCTGCGCCGTGTCACGCCCGCCGTGGTCAACATCGCGGTGGAATCCAATATCTCGCTGGAGGAGCACCCCTTCTTCCGCGACCCGGACTTCCGGCGATTTCTCGAGAAGTTCGACCTGCCGATCCCGGAAGAGCCGAGCGACGACCACCGCCAGAGCGTTGGCTCCGGCTTCATCGTCAACGCGGACCGCGGCTATGTGCTCACCAACCTGCACGTCATCGAGGATGCGCAGTCCATTACCGTCACTCTCAAGGACAGGCGCAGCTACCCGGCCCATCTGGTGGGCAGCGATCCCTACGCCGACATCGCGGTGCTGCGAATCTCGCCGGTCCCCTCCGGCCTGAAGGCGCTGCGGTTCGGCAACTCGAACCACTTGGAGGTGGGAGACTTCGTGCTCGCCATCGGCAATCCCTTCGGCATCGGTCAGACGGTCACCTCGGGGATCGTGAGCGCCCTCGGCCGCGGAGGCGTCGACGGCGACGGGATCGGCGATCTCATCCAGACCGACGCTTCCATCAACCCGGGCAACTCGGGAGGACCCCTGGTGAACCTTGGGGGCGAGGTCGTCGGCATCAACACGGCCCTGATCGGCCCTGCAGGGGGCAACGTGGGCATCGGATTCGCCACGCCCGGCAATCGGGCGCAGGCGGCGATGGACAGCATGCTCAAGCGCCGCTGAGAGGCGGGATACACCGGCTGTGCGCCGGCAAGTCAGCTCAGAGAATCGGCTCGCACGTCTGCACAGAACATAGCGCGAAGATCTGGTGGGACGCCAGCAACCGCTTGAAAAACCCACTGTCTTGCTATAGCTTGGGCAGCCAAGTCCCTGCTGGGGGTGCGCCGATCGGGAACCCTTGGTCTCCGGCGGAGCTGAGAAAGACCCTTAGCACCTGATCCGGTTTGTACCGGCGGAGGGAAGCCAGGGCGCGACGGAAATTTCCCCTTTGCTCGTGCTCCTCTCCCGCCCCGAAAGAGGAAGCCACATGAGCGCCATTCCCGAAGAATTCGTCCGCAAGACAGCCAAGCTCTCGGACGAGGTCACCAAGCCCTTCCCCGCATCGCGCAAGATCCATGTCGAGGGATCGCGCCCGGATATCCGCGTGCCCATGCGCGAGGTGACCCTGACCGCGACCCACACCAGCCAGGGGGTCGAGGAGAACCCGCCCATCTACATCTACGACACCTCGGGGCCCTACACGGACCCGGATGCGCGAATCGACCTGCTCGCGGGGCTGCCCGACGTGCGCTCCGCCTGGATCGAAGAGCGCGGCGATACCGAGCGGCTGGCCGGGCCCAGCTCCGAGTTCGGCCGCCGGCGCCAAAGCGACCCGGCCCTCGCCCATCTGCGCTTCGAGCACATCCGCACCCCGCGCCGGGCAAAGCCGGGGGCAACGTCACCCAGATGCACTATGCGCGCAGGGGCATGATCACCCCGGAGATGGAGTACGTCGCCATCCGCGAGAACCAGCGGCTGGACGAGCTGCGTGCCGACCCGCGCTACGAGAAGCTCCTGCGCCAGCACCCCGGCGAGCACTTCGGCGCCAATCTGCCCGAGCGGATCACGCCCGAATTCGTCCGCGACGAGGTCGCCGCGGGCCGCGCCATCATCCCCGCCAACATCAATCACCCGGAGCTGGAGCCCATGATCATCGGGCGCAACTTCCGGGTGAAGATCAACACCAACATCGGCAACTCCGCGGTCACCTCCTCCATCGAGGAAGAAGTCGAGAAGATGGTCTGGTCCGCCCGCTGGGGCGGCGACACCCTGATGGATCTGTCCACCGGCAAGAACATCCACGAGACCCGGGAGTGGATCCTGCGCAACGCACCAGTGCCCATCGGCACCGTGCCCATCTACCAGGCCCTGGAGAAGGTGGACGGCAAGGCCGAAGAGCTGACCTGGGAGATGTTCCGCGACACCCTGATCGAGCAGGCCGAGCAGGGCGTGGACTACTTCACCATCCACGCCGGCGTGCTGCTGCGCTACGTGCCGCTGACCGCCGACCGGGTCACCGGCATCGTCTCCCGCGGCGGCTCCATCATGGCCAAGTGGTGCCTGGCCCACCACGAGGAGAACTTCCTCTACACCCACTTCGAAGAGATCTGCGAGATCATGAAGGCCTACGACGTCTCCTTCAGCCTGGGCGACGGCCTGCGCCCCGGCTCCATCGCCGACGCCAACGACCGCGCCCAGTTCGCCGAGCTGGAGACCCTGGGCGAGCTGACCAAGATCGCCTGGGAGCACGACGTGCAGGTCATGATCGAGGGTCCTGGTCACGTGCCCCTGCACATGGTCAAGGAGAACGTGGACAAGGAGCTGGCCGACTGCTACGAGGCCCCCTTCTACACCCTGGGGCCCCTGATCACCGACATCGCCCCCGCCTACGACCACATCACCTCCGGCATCGGCGCGGCCAACATCGGCTGGTACGGCACCGCCATGCTCTGCTACGTCACGCCCAAGGAGCACCTGGGCCTGCCCGACAAGGAGGACGTGCGCGAGGGCATCGTCACCTACAAGATCGCCGCCCACGGCGCCGACCTGGCCAAGGGCCTGCCCGGCGCCCAGGTGCGGGACAACGCCCTGTCCAAGGCCCGCTTCGAGTTCCGCTGGGAGGACCAGTTCAACCTGTCCCTGGACCCGGAGCGGGCACGCGAGTATCCACGACGAGACCATGCCCCACGAGTCCCACAAGGTGGCCCACTTCTGCTCCATGTGCGGACCCCACTTCTGCTCCATGAAGATCACCCAGGACGTGCGCGACTACGCCAAGTCCCACCAGATCAAGGACGTGACGATCGCGGTCGAGGAAGGGATGAAGGAGAAGTCCGAGGAGTTCCTCAAAGAAGGCGGGCGGATCTATCAGGAGGTTTGATTTGCTGCATCTTTGCCCGATTCGTCGGTGTGCGGCACTCCCATCTCAGAGGGGCGAGCGGGAGATGCAGCGCTGCGGTAAAACTCGGTGCAAGCTCGAACATCGACCCGGTGCCAAGGACAAACACCGAGGCTTCACTGTAAAGCAGCGGTTCATACCAGCACGAAAATACCGCAGTAGCGGGGTGTTGATCTGGGTCAAATCGGTTCAATCTCCGGCGGCCTCCATGCCGTCCTCTTGATCTCTCACGAGCCTGAGCCAATCCTTTGCCGTTTTTGGCTCCACGTCTTCCTTTTCGCGCCTGTTTCGGCATGCGGGAGCGCGGAACCGGCCCGAGCCCAAGTTGGACCCTACGAGGCTTTGTAGCTGCCGTCTGCTAAATTTAAAGAAGAACTGCCCACACAAGTTTTCCGTCGACGCGGCAAAGGTCTTCGCCAGCGGCGATGATGCGAAGCTTGTAGGAGGATAATCATGCGAGTCAGAGAAATCATGACCCAGCTGGTCCACACGATAAGAGCCGAGGCCACTTTAGAGCAGGCGTCCCGCCAGTTACGTGACCAAAACATCGGCTGCGCCCCGGTGGTGGAAGAAGCCTTGGTGAAGGAGACACATTTGAAACGGGATGTCCTTAACAAGATTGGGTTCACGCCGGTCGTAGAGGAAGACGTCGTCGTGGGGGTGCTCACGGACCGGGATATCGTCGTGCGCGGCATCGCATCTGGAAAGGACCCAAAATCCACGCCGGTCTCGGAGGTCATGAATCACGATTTTACTTGCTGTCATGCGGATGACGACATCTCCCAGGCTGCGGCCGCCATGGAAGAGAAAAAGGTGCGACGGTTGTTTGTGCTGGATCGCGATGAGCACGTGATGGGTGTTTTGTCTCTCCACGACGTCGCGGCCGTCGACCCTCTTGTGACCGGGGAAGTGCTGCAGGCAATGGAAAAAGGGGCCAGGGTCAAAACCGGTAAGAGCGAGCACAAAAAGTGAGCCCCTTTTTCAATGCCCTTGAGCGACCGTTCCCGGATGATGTACATCCCGAGTTGAAACGCTACACTGACTCATCGATTCCAAAGCGCCCTTCGAGTAACGGCCTGTCGCCCGGCACCCGGAGCAACTGCCCGTACCGAACGAGATCCCGGTCTACACATAGGATGAATGGGATCGGCTCGGACGCGAAGGCGGCCGTTTTGCCGTGACAATCCAGCGCGGAGCGGTGCGGCTTTGCGCCGGTACCCGGAAGCTCAAAAGAGTCGCGCGACGGCAACGGTAGAGAGTGTGCACACATCCCATCTGCTCTTTGTCCTGCTCGTCCTCGCGTCTTGCCCCGGCAAGGCCGAGACTCTTACCCTGCGGCTCGCGAGCTGGAACCTGGAGCACCTGGCCGCGGACGGCGGCGACGGCTGCCGGCCCAGGACGGAAGCAGACTACCAGCGCTTGCGCCATCACGCCGCGCGCCTGAAGGCCGACGTCATCGCCCTGCAGGAGGTCGAGAACGCAGCAGCGGTGGCGCGGGTGCTCGACCCCGCCGTTTATGACATCGAGATCTCGGGGCAGCCGGACCGGAATCTTGGCCACTGCCGCCGCCAGCCAGGGCAAAAACGGACCATGCAGCGCACCGGATTCGCCATCGATAGGGCGCGACTCGCAGCGTTGGGGCTGACATACAGGCGCCTGCCCGACTTCAAAGCCATCGGGCTTCAAACCCAACGTTGGGCCACCAGGCTGGTCATGGAGCCTGTCGGGGGGCCGGGGGAAACCATCGAGCTGCTGTCCCTGCACCTGAAGTCCGGCTGCTTCTACGGACGTCTGGACGGAACCCTCGATCGTCACCAGTGCCACACACTGGTGCGCCAGCGGGGGATATTGGAGGAGTGGATCGATGCGCGAGCGAACGCCGGCGAACGCTTCGTCCTTCTGGGGGACTTCAACCGCCAGCTCGACCAGCCCAACGACGGCTTTTGGGCCGATATCGATGACGGAACGGTCTGCGAATGGGCACCGGACCCAGGGCTCGGACGTAAGTGCCGCTCAGGGACCGAACGCACTGACGCCGATGCGGATCTTGTGCTGGCCAACGCTGGCAAGCCCTTTCCGTTTGCGTTCAACCCGAGATACCCCTACGCCATCGACCACCTGGCCTTCGACGCGAAGACCGCTGAGTTGGTGATTGCCGAGAGTTACTTGGCGCTGGACTACGAGGGCGACGACCCTGCTCCGTCGGATCATCATCCAGTGGCAGTTTCGCTGCATCTGACCGGCGCGTCGCAACCCGATGGGCGGCGCTCCAATTTCCTGCGTTGGCTGGAGGGTCGGCGCGATTAGGCGATTTCCGGAAAATCACATACCGGATTGCACAGCGATGCTCAACGTCCGTAAAGGCGGATCAGCCGCCCGACTCGATCCGACAACTCCGGCACCACCTGATCCCAGCGGAAGCGCCAGCTCCAGTTCCCCTCGCAGGTTCCCGGTAGGTTCATGCGGTGATCGCCGTCCAGCCCCAGCACGTCCTGCATGGGCAGGATCGCCAGGTGGGAGCGCGAGCCCAGGGCGCAACGGATCAGCGACCAGGGCATGTCGTCCGGCGATTGGCCCAGATATTCGTCGACGTAGGCGCGCTCGCTGTCGTTCAGGGATAGATACCAGCCGAGTGTGGTGTCGTTGTCGTGGGTGCCGGTATAGACGACCGAGTCCCGACCGTGACGAAAGGGCAGATACGGGTTGGACGATTCGCCGGAGAAGGCGAACTGGAGCACCTTCATGCCCGGCAGGCGATACTTCTTGCGCAGGGCCTCGACCGCGTCGGTGATGACGCCCAGGTCCTCGGCAATCAGGGGCAGCGGCCCGAAACGCTGGTGCAGGCGCTCGAACAAATCGTCGCCAAGGGCCTTAACCCAGCGCCCGTTGACGGCGAGATCCTCCTCCGCGGGGATCTCCCAGTAAGCCTGGAATCCCCGAAAATGGTCGATGCGCACCAGATCGAACAACCGCATCTGCGTGCGCATCCGATCCAGCCAGAACCGGAAGCCGTCGGCCTGCATCTGGTCCCAACGATAGAGGGGATTGCCCCAACGCTGTCCGGTCGCGGAGAAATAATCCGGCGGCACACCCGCCACGACCCGCGGGCTGCCGTCCTCGCGCAGATCGAAGTCCCTGGGATTTGCCCAAACCTCCGCGCTGTCGTGGGCGACGAAGATGGGCATGTCGCCGAAAAGCTTGACGCCCACCTCGTTTGCATGCTCGCGTAGGGACTGCCACTGCATGAAGAACAAAAACTGCTCGTAACGGATGTAAGCCAGGTCCGTTGCAAGCCTCTGCCTCGCCTGATCCAGGGCCGCTTTCTCACGCCCGCGCAAGGGCTCGGGCCATTCCCACCAGCAGCTTTCCTGCTCCTCGCGCAGGGCCCGAAACAGGCTGTAGTCGTCGAGCCAGTACGCGTTTTCTTCTGTGAACCCGGCGAACCCCCAGCGATCCGTCTCCACTGCCCGCTTTCTGAATCCTTCCCAGGACAGGCGCAGCGCGCGAAGCTTGGCGCCCTCGGTATCTTCCTCCGGCAGCGCCTCCAACCAGCCCCGCTCCACCAAGGGCTCCAGGGCTATGAGCCTTGGACTCCCCGCGTGCGCCGAGCTGGTCTGATAGGGCGAGCCATCCGACTGCGTGGGCCCCACCGGCAACATTTGCCACACGCTCATCCCGCAGCCTGCGAGAAAATCCACGAACCTGTGGGCATCCAGACCGAGGGAGCCGCAAGGGCCCGGTCCGGGCAGCGAGGTCAGGTGCAACAGAATGCCGGCACGCCGGCGATCGAGGCTATCGGCAGGAGCCTTCTCTTCACTCAACATCTTGGCTCAATGGACATAGTTCACTTCCTGATTCAGCATCTCGCGTGTGACCAGGGTCACACCGCCATCGGTGACGAAGAAGCCCTTTTGCCGATCCGCCGCGGGGTTTACACCGACGGTCAGCCCCTCCTGGAGATTGCAGCCCCGGTCGATGACAGCGCGGCGGATCTCGCAGCTGCGGCCGACGTCCACGTCGGGCAGGATCACCGAGTCTCTCACGTAGGCGAAGGAGTTTACGCGCACATTCGAGAACAGCAACGAGTGGCGCACCGTGGACCCGGAGATCACGCAGCCGCCGGAGACCATGGAATCCACCGCCATGCCACGTCGGTCGTCGTCGTCGAACACGAACTTGGCCGGTGGCAGCTGCTCCTGGTAGGTCCAGATGGGCCAGTTTTCGTCATAGAGATTGAGCGGCGGCGTCACCCCGATAAGCTCCTGGTTCGCCTTCCAGAACGCATCGATGGTCCCCACGTCGCGCCAGTAGGCCTGATCACCGCTGCGCACGTCGCGGAAGGGATAGGCCATCACCCGGTACTTTTCGATGGCGCCGGGAATGATGTCCCTGCCGAAATCGTGGCTGGAGCTGGCCGTGTCCGCATCCTTGATGAGCTGCTCGAACAGAAATCCGCGATTGAAGACGTAGATGCCCATGGAGGCGAGAGCCACGTCGTTGCGTCCGGGCATGGGCTCCGGCGCCTGGGGCTTCTCCTGAAAGCTGCGCACCCGATTCTCGTCGTCCACGGACATGACGCCGAAATCCTTGGCGATCTCCAGGTCCACCTCGATGCAGCCAACGGTCATGTCGGCGCCCATCTCCACGTGATGGGCGACCATGGTGCCATAGTCCATCTTGTAGATATGATCGCCGGCCAGGATCAGCATGTAGTCCGGATTGTGATTGCGGATGATATCCAGATTCTGAAACACGGCATCGGCAGTGCCCGTGTACCAGGTGGCTTCGACGATGCGTTGCTGGGCCGGCCACAGCTCCACGAACTCCCCGAACTCCCCGCGCAGAAAGCCCCAGCCCTTCTGGATGTGCAGTATCAGGGAATGGGCCTTGTACTGGGTAAGCACGCCGATACGGCGGATACCCGAATTGATGCAATTGGACAAGGGAAAATCGACGATTCGGAACTTGCCGCCGAAGGGCACCGCCGGCTTGGAGCGCCACTTGGTCAGATGCTTGAGACGGGACCCACGGCCACCGGCAAGTATCAGCGCCAGGGTGTTGCGCGTCAGACGGCTGACAAAACGCGGACTCGTATCCGGCATATCTCCTCCCCTTCCCGCTTCGACGCCCGCCCCCTGCGGGGAGAGTCCCGGGCTCGGGTTCCCTGCACACATGAGTCTGGAACGGGTTTGATCGGCGATCGCTTATGGTACCATCTTCAATCGTCCCCTCACGCGGTTTTCGGGGCTGAGAACAGGGGTCTGAGCGGGAACGATTGCGGCCTGGTTTTCCCGCTGACGACGCGCGGCGAGCCGTCGCGGACCATTTCGGAATCGAGGGCGGTGAGCACCACCGGTATCCCTAGGCTCCGCAGTAGGACAGCCATCAATCGCACAGCCCCCCGATACCCGTCCCCTTCGCTATCGCACAGGATGTCGAGTCTCCATGCACACCGGGAAATCCCAGAACGTAAAGCTCCCCGAGCCCATCCGGCGCATCCTCGAAGCGCGCCATCACGATCCCTTCGCAGTCCTCGGCCGGCATGTGGCAGAAGGGCGTTGCCTGGTCAAAGCCTTTCTGCCACAGGCCGAGCGCGTCCGCATCCAAGGGGCCGGAATCGACTTGAGCCGGATTGAAGGCACGGACTTGTTCGAGTGGGAGGGCGATCCGGCCGAAGTGCCGGAGCACTACCGTTTGGACTGGGACGACAAGCAGGGCAACAGCCACGCACGGCACGACCCCTACTGCTTCGGTCCGCAGCTCGAGGACTTCGATCTGCACCTGTTCGGCGAGGGCCGCCACTGGCACGCCTACCGCTTCCTCGGTGCCCATGTGCACACCGTCGACAGGGTCGAAGGGGTACTTTTCGCCGTATGGGCCCCGAACGCGGAGCGTGTCAGCGTCGTAGGCGACTTCAACGGCTGGGACGGGCGGCTACACCCCATGCGGGTGCGCGGCGGCTCCGGCGTCTGGGAGCTGTTCATTCCGGACATCGAAGCCGGCGGCTATTACAAGTTCGAGATCCGCGACCACGGCGGAAACATCCAGGTAAAGATCGACCCCTACGCCAAAGCGTTCCAGAAACGCCCCGAAACCGCCGGCATGATCTGCGCGGAAAGCTCCTTCGAGTGGCAGGACAGCGACTGGATGGAGGCGCGCGCGGAGCGCCGACTGGCAGCACGCGCCGATGTCCGTCTACGAGGTCCACCTGGGCTCCTGGCGCAGGGATGCAGACGGGCAGTTCCTCGGACTACCGGGAGCTGGCGGAGCAGCTGGCGGAGTACGTGCTGGAGCTGGGCTTCACCCACATCGAGCTGCTGCCGATCACCGAGCATCCGCTCGACGACTCCTGGGGCTACCAGACCACCGGCTACTTCGCGCCCACGCAGCCGCTTCGGCACTCCCGGACGACTTCCGCTATTTCGTCGACCACCTGCACCAGCAGGGCATCGGCGTGATCCTCGACTGGGTGCCGGCGCACTTTCCCCGCGACGCCCACGCCCTGGCCCGCTTCGACGGCACCGCGCTCTACGAGCACGAAGACCCGCGCCTGGGCGAGCACCGGGACTGGGGCACCCTGATCTTCAACTACGGGCGCAACGAGGTGCAGAACTTCCTGCTCGCCAGCGCCCTCTACTGGCTGGAGGAGTTACCACCTGGACGGACTGCGGGTGGACGCCGTGGCCTCCATGCTCTACCTGGACTACTCGCGCAAGCGAGGGGAGTGGGTCCCCAACAAGTACGGCGGCCGCGAGAACCTGGAAGCGGTCGATTTCCTGCGCCAGCTCAACGCGGTCACCCACGAGCAGCACCCGGGCAGCCTGATGATCGCCGAGGAGTCCACCGCCTGGCCGGCGGTCTCGCGCCCGACCTACGTGGGTGGCCTGGGCTTCAGCATGAAGTGGAACATGGGCTGGATGCACGACACCCTGCCCTACATGGCCAAGGATCCGGTCTACCGCCACTACCACCACGACCTGCTCACCTTCGGCCTGCTCTACGCCTTCAGCGAGAACTTCGTGCTGCCCTTCTCCCACGACGAGGTGGTGCACGGCAAGGGCTCCATGCTGGACCGAATGCCCGGCGACGCCTGGCAGAAGTTCGCCTCCCTGCGCCTGCTCTACAGCTTCATGTTCACCTACCCGGGCAAGAAGCTGCTGTTCATGGGCTGCGAGTTCGGGCAGGGCCAGGAATGGGACTTTGCCGGGGAGCTCGACTGGTACCTGCTGGAGCACCCTCAGCACCAGGGCATTCGCAGCATCGTCGCCGACCTCAACCGTCTCTACCGCTCGCAAATCGCGCTCCATGACCTGGACTTCGAGGGCGAAGGCTTCGAGTGGATCGACTGCCACGACAGCTCCCAGTCCGTACTGAGCTACCTGCGCAAGGACCGCAGCGGCAAGAACATTCTGGCCGCCGTCTTCAATTTCACCCCGGTCCCCCGCACCGACTACCGCATCGGCGTACCCCTACCGGGTTTCTATCGCGAGGCGGTCAACTCGGACGCAGAGATCTACGGCGGCAGCAACCTGGGAAATCAGGGTGGCGTGGCGTCAGAGGCAATCGAATGGATGGGCCGACCCCACTCCGTCACCATCGCGGTGCCGCCACTGGGTGCTGTGGTGCTCGTACTCGAGTCGCTTGACGAGGATGCCAATCCGCTCCCGGGCGAGGAAAGCAGCGACGAGGCGTTGAACGCGGACGGCCAGTAGCCTGAGGCGATTCCTGTCAAATCACATACCATCTTGCTTGTCTTTTCGCCCGCCTTCGGTGTCGCGGCAACAGTTACAGAGTGCGACTATGCGCCTGTCGCCACTCCTTGAAGACGAGCGAAAATCCCGTGCAATCCGGACTGTGATTCTCCGGCAATCGCCTCAGCTGTCCGCTTGCGTTTCGGTGTGCGTCTCTTGCGCCCGCTGGTAAGTCTTCAGTGCGTACCAGGCCAAGGCCACAGCGGCGATGATGGCGCCGGAAACCACGATCGACTGCGTGCTCTGCGCAAGATGACGAAATTCTTTGACAGTCATCTGCATGGGTCAAGTTCCCCCTGTTTCATTCAATCGGCGCAGCACGCCGAGTATCGCGCCGCGCAAGCGCCGCAGGTTGTGATCGCAGCGCGGTTCAAGCCGCCATTACCGTAGGGCGCCGGCCTCAAGCACTGCCCCCCCGGTGGCGTAGAAAGTACTCAATCAGCCCGCTCGTGGAGGGATCATGCTCGGCCGTCACCCGGCCTTCCTCCAACTCGCCCAGGATCACACCTGCGAGCTGCTTTCCGAGCTCCACCCCCCACTGGTCATAAGAGTTGATGCCCCAGACCACGCCCTGGGTGAAGATGCGGTGCTCATACATCGCGATCAACGCGCCCAGGGTCCGAGGGGTCAGGTAGTCGACCAGGATGGTGTTGGTCGGCCGATTCCCGGGAAAGGTGCGATGGGGAGCCAGCTCGTCGACGCTCGCCGCCGGCATTCCGCCAGCCTCCATCTCGGCCCTGGCCTCGTCCTGCGTGCGGCCGCGCATCAGGGCCTCGGTCTGGGCGAAAAAGTTGGCCATCAGCTTGGCGTGGTGATCCCCGAGGGGGTTGTGGCTGTTGACGGGGGCAATGAAATCCGCCGGGATCATCTGAGTGCCCTGATGAATCAGCTGGAAAAAGGCATGTTGACCGTCCGTGCCGGGCTCCCCCCAGACCACGGGGCCTGTGCTGTACTCGACCAGCATCGCCCGCGCGGGTCACGCGCTTGCCGTTGCTCTCCATATCGCCCTGCTGCAGGTAGGCCGGCAGGTAACGCAGAGATTGGTCGTAGGGAAGCACCGCGTGGGTACGGGCGCCGGCAAAGTTGGCGTACCAAACGCCGATCAAGCCCAGGATGACGGGAAGGTTTTCGCTCAGGTCCGCGGTCTGAAAGTGCTCGTCCATCGCATGGGCACCCTCCAACAGCTCGCTGAATCGGTCCATTCCGACGGCCAAAGCGATCGGCAAACCGATGGCAGACCACAGAGAATAGCGCCCTCCGACCCAATCCCAGAACCCGAACATATTGTTCGGATCGATTCCGAATTCCGTCACCTTCGCTTCGTTGGTGGAAACGGCGACGAAATGGTCGCCCACCGCAGACTCGTTGCCCAGGCGCGTCCACCAACCAAGCCCTGGCGCTGTTTGCATTGGTCATGGTCTCCATGGTGGTGAAGGTCTTGGAGGCGACCACGAACATCGTGGTCGTCGGATCGAGAGAGCGGACCGTGTCCGCCAGATGGGTTCCGTCGACGTTGGAGACGAAATGCACCCGCAAGTCGTCGGACTGATAAGGCATCAGGGCCTCGCAGACCATCAAGGGTCCGAGGTTGGAACCGCCGATACCGATGTTGACCACGTCCGTGATGCGCTCGCCCGTGTAGCCGCGCCAATCGCCGTTGCGCACGCGGGCGACGAAGTCCTCCAAGCGCTGGAGCACCTCGTTAATTCCAGGCATCACGTCTTCGCCGTCCACGTAGATCGGCCGGTTGGAGCGGTTTCGCAGCGCAATGTGCAGGACGGACCGCTTCTCCGTGTTATTGATTCTGTCTCCGGAGAACATGCGGCGGATCCATCCGGGCAGGTCCGCCGCCTGGGCAAGATCGATCAGAAGCGCCAAAGTTTCGGCATTGATCAGATTTTTTGAGTAGTCGACGAAGATGTCTGCCGCATGCAGTGTTAGCTGCTCGGCCCGCGCCGGGTCCTGCTCGAAGAGATCCCGCATCTGAACGCGTGACATCGAACCCCAGTGCTCTTCCAGGGCATTCCATTGAGCGGTCTGGTTCACTAAAGACATGGTGGCTTGCTCCTTGTACGGTTTTTTTGGAACAGGATGCGCCGGGCGCTGATGATGGGTTCGAGAGCAACCGAAACCCCGGAGCACTCCGGGGCGATTGGGGTGCACACAGAAAGTTTAGCCGGCGAGCATGTGCGCGCCGTTACGAATCTGTACTTCGCGGCCGCCCCGGCGCATCAATGCGCCATGCCGGAACTCAGGATGCGCAGCGACGGAGTAATCTCCCCGTCTGCCGTAGCTGTCGGTATGTCGCGACCGCTGCGCATGACCCCAAAGCGCGCTTGTATGCACCCGCGGTCCAAGTGTCCGCCCGATCAGGCCACTTGTGCGGGAATCCGATGACCCGTGCGCAGGACCCTATTATGCTCGTTGAGATAAACGAGGCTGGGCTCGAAGACATCGGCCCGGGCCTCATCCATCGCTGCATAGGCGCATATGATCACCCGGTCACCCGGGGTCGCCTTGTGAGCGGCAGCGCCGTTAACCGAGATGACGCGCGAGCCGGCCTCGGCCCGAATCGCGTAGGTCGTAAAGCGCTCGCCGTTCGCCAGATTGTAGATCTGGATCTGCTCGTATTCGCGGATACCCGCAAGCACCATCAACTCTTCGTCGATGGCGCATGAGCCCTCGTATTCCAGCTCTGCATGGGTCACGCAGGCCCTGTGCAGCTTGCATTTCAGTAATGTCAGTTGCATTGCCAACCACCTCTGGCGGACCGGGGTCCAACCCTACTAGTAATCTTAGAAAGCGCGCATTATTTCAGAAAAATGACCGCGTTGCCGCTTTTTTGCTGCGGCGCAACATCTTGTTGTTTATAACTGCTACAGGACTCGCGTGTCTACCAGGAGCACTCGCGAATCCGCGGTCAGGGGCGCAAGAGTAGCGCGTCCTTCCGAATGACTCAATGGGGAACCAACGCGAGGCGCAGATTATCGATCAGCCGCGCCTTGCCCAGATAGGCTGCGGCCAGCACCACCAGATCGGGCTCCCGGTCTAATGCCGGACGCAGATCCCGGGCCCGGCGCACGCTGAAATAGTCCGGGCGCAGCCCGTTCGCGGCCAGCTCATCGCAGCCCCTTTGCTCCACCTCGCCGGCGGAGACGCCATCTCGCAGACGATCGACGGCGCGGCGCAGGGACCGGTATAGCTCCGGCGCGCGCGCGCGTTCATCCGCGCTCAAGTAGCCATTTCGGGAGCTCATGGCCAGCCCGTCGGGCTCGCGCACCGTCGCCATCCCGCGGATGTCCACGGGCAGACACAGGTCCTCGACCATCCGCCGTATCACCAGCAGCTGCTGGAAATCCTTCTCGCCGAACAGCGCCAAGTCCGGCTGGGCCATATTGAGCAGCTTGCACACAACCGTCGCTACGCCGACGAAGTGACCCGGCCGGCTGGCACCGCACAGGATATCCGAGAGCCCCGGCACCTCCACGCGGGTCTGCTTCTCCTGTCCACGAGGAAAGACCGCCTGCACGGGCGGGGCGAAGAGCAGATCCGTATCCTCGGCCTCGAGCAGCTCCCGGTCCCGCTCCATGGTGCGGGGATAGGCCCCGAAGTCCTCCTTGGGCCCGAACTGCAGCGGATTGACGAATATGCTGACCAGGATTCGATCGGCCAGACTCCGGGCCTCGCTGACCAGCGCCAGATGTCCCGCGTGCAGGTTGCCCATCGTCGGCACCAAGGCAACGCGCTCGCCGACTCGGCGCCATTTCGCCACCTGCCGCCGCAAGTCTGCAACTTCTTCGATCAGCTCCACGGGACCACTCAGGACTCCGCCGTCTCTTTGTTGGCGGCCGGCCGACGGCGGCGTCGACCGCGCCTGCTCTTACCGGCATCGCCACTCATCTCGGAACGAGCCGGCCCGTTCGCCTCCTGAAAACGGGTCCACCACTGGGCGAGCTCCGCCTGGACCTCGCCCGCTTCCGCACGCAGGAGCAGAAAATCATAGGCCGCGCGGAAGCGAGGATGGGTCAACAGGCGATGGGGTCGCTTGCCATGGCGTTGCTCAAGACGCGGCTGAAGTGCCCAGATCTCGCGCATAGGCAGCCCGAAGCGCTTGGGAATCGCCACCAGCGGCCGCTGGCGGACAGACACGTCCCCGGAGGCCCGATACATGGCCTCGTTCGGCTTTATATCCCTGGCGATCAGCTCCTCGTATCGCTGTCGCACGGGCTCCCACAGCAGCACGGCGAACAGGAAGGCCGGCGTGACCGGCTTGTCTTCCTGGATGCGCCGGTCGGTGTTTTCCAGCCCGCGGCTGACGAAAATGATCGGGAAATCCTGATCCTCGTGATCGAGACACTCGTCGGTCGCGGGAAACAGGTGGGCGAAAAGGTCGTAGTGGCGCAGCTTCTCGAAGGCACACAGACCCAGCCCGGACTGGAGCAGCTTGAGCACCTCTTCGAACAGGCGTGCGGGCGGGATATCCCGCAGCAGATGGCCCAGCTCCAGCAGCGGCTGCTCGCAAGCGGGATCGATGTTAAAGCCGAGCTTGCAGGCGAACCGCACGGCGCGAAGCATTCGCACCGGGTCTTCCCGGTAGCGCATCTGCGGGATCATCGCCGATCAGCCGCAGACATCCCGGCCTGCAGGTCCTCGAGCCCGTCCGCATAATCGATGACGGAGAAATCGGCGATATTGTAGTAGAGGGCGTTGACGCTGAAATCCCGGCGCAAGGCGTCCTCTTCACGCGTGCCGTAGAGATTGTCCCGGACGATCATGCCGTTCTCGATGTGGCGCTCGCCGTCGGGAATCTCCTCGCGCCCGCCGCCGCGGAAGGTGGCGACCTCGATGATCTCCCGGCCGAAGTGCACGTGGGCCAGCCGGAACCGCCGCCCGATCAGGCGGCAGTTGCGAAACACCTTGCGCACCTCCTCGGGCGTGGCGTCGGTGGCGACATCGAAATCCTTGGGCTCGCGGCCGAGCAGGAGATCGCGCACACCGCCACCGACGAGATAGGCCTGATACCCGCCCTGCTTCAGGCGATAGAGCACCTTGAGGGCATTTTCGCTGATATTGGCGCGCGAGATGTTGTGCTCGCTGCGCGGGCACAATCAGCGGTGAGTCGGAGGTCGTCTCGTGCAAGTCGCTTCAGCTTCCTTTGGGCGCCGCATCATCGGGCGGGCAAACGGGTACCGGTGTCTTGCCGGAGACGGGATCGCCGCCCACATTCAGCGGGCCGGGATCTCCCCGTGGCACATCAACGCCGACTTGAGACCGGCGCAAGCTGGGTATAATACACGTTTTCGCGCGATACTTCCGCTCCCTTCGTCTAGCGGTCCAGGACGCTGGCCTCTCACGCCGGTAACAGGGGTTCGATTCCCCTAGGGAGTACCAAATAAGACAAGGGCTTGAGCTTGCCGGCTGAGCCCTTTTTCTTTGCCCCATTTCGTTCCAGAGAGGAGATCTATCGTGACCAGATCCACGCCCTTGATCGCAGCCATGACGTTGGCCCTGTCCTTTGCCGCCCCCGTGAGCGCCGACGAAATCACTGACCAGATGGATACCGCCCGCACCGAGTACGAGTCGGGCGAGCTGCGCAAGGCAGTGCAGACGCTTCAGTTCGCGATCGCGAGCATTCAGGAGAAGATCAACCTCGAGCTGCTGAAGCTGCTGCCAGAACCGCTTCAGGGCTGGCAGGCCGACGATCCCCAGGCCCAGTCTGCGGGCATGGCGGCCATGTTCACCGGAACCAACCTGACCCGTCGCTACTTCCGCGACGACGGCGCCGAGGTGGAGATCAGCATCATGGCAGATTCGCCTCTGATGCCGATGATGACCATGATGCTCTCCAACCCCATGATGATGCAGACGAACCCGGACGCGCGGATTTACAACCACAAAGGCCAACGCGGCATGATCCAGCACGAGAAAGACAGCGATCAGTGGGAGATCAGCCTGCTGGTGGCCAACAAGATCCTGATTAAGGTCGATGGCAGCGGCATGAAGGACCAGGAGAGCGCGGAGGGCTACCTCAAGGCCATCGATCTGGACGCGGTCCGGAAGGCGTTTGGCGGCTGACCGGAGCCGCAATCGACGGCCCGAACCAGGTAATCCGGTAACAGCTGCCAATCACGAGGATTTCGCGAATGGTTCAACGCCCACAGAACCGTTCGATCCTCAAAGAATCGTGCGCTTGAGGTACTCGGCGAAGTCCGCTCCCAGCTCGGGATGGACTAAGCCATACTCCACCGTCGCCTCCAGGTATCCCAGCTTACTGCCGCAATCGTAGCGCTTACCCCGAAAGGGGTAAGCGATTACAGGCTCGTCGGAGAGGAGATCACCAATGGCGTCGGTCAACTGGATCTCCCCCCCGGCACCGGCCCCGATGCGCTCCAGCTTATCGAAAATTGCGGGAGTCAGCAGATAACGCCCCACCACCGCCAAGTTAGACGGCGCATCCTGCGGCGCGGGCTTCTCCACGATCGAGGTGACGAGAAGCTCACCATCCGGGCCCGGGCGCGTATCCACGATGCCATATTTGTTGGTTTCCTCCCGCGGCACCTCCTGGACGCTGACGATGCTGCAGCGGTGATGCGCGTACACCCTGGCCATTTGCTCCACGACGCCCTGGCCGTCGCCCCGGATCAAGTCGTCCGCCAGGAGCACGGCGAAGGGCTCGTCCCCCACAACCGGCTTGGCGCAAAGGACCGCGTGCCCCAAACCCAGGGCCTCGGCCTGGCGCAGATAGATGCAGCTTAACCTGGACGGCAGGATATTTTGCACGATCTCTAACAGCTCGTGCTTGCCCGCCCCCTCCAGCTCCATCTCCAGCTCGTAGGCCTTATCGAAATGGTCCTCGATGGAGCGCTTGTTTCTACCCGTAATGAATATCAGCTCGTTCACCCCGGCCGCCTCGGCCTCCTCGGCGGCATACTGGATGAGAGGCTTGTCCACGATCGGCAGCATCTCCTTGGGACTGGCTTTGGTCGCCGGAAGAAACCGGGTACCGAGGCCGGCAACTGGAAATACCGCTTTATGAATTTTCAACATCTACCGACTCCATAGAGCAAGGGACACCGCCGTTGACGCGGCTACGCTGCGACTGTACTGCCGCACCCGTGTGCATTCGGTGCACCGGGACGATTCGAATTAAACAAGAGGCAGCCCGAAAGTTCCGTTAACTGCCCTGCATTTCCCGCTCGATCCGCGCCAGTGCCTGCAAGCGGATCCGAAGACGCGGTGATCGGACGCCCGATGACGAGATAGTCCGCACCGGCGGTGATCGCGTCCCGAGGGGTCATGACCCGTTTCTGATCCGTTGTTTCGGACCCGGCCGGCCGCACGCCAGGGGTGACCAGCAGAAAATCCCGCCCCAAGCTCGCGCGGACGAAGGCCGCCTCCTTTGGCGAGCAAACGACACCGTCGAGGCCAGCGTCCTGTGCCAGCGACGCCAAACGCAAGACGCGGTCGCGGGGGGCACCGGGACATCCGATCTCCTCCAGGTCCCCCGCATCGAGACTGGTGAGAACCGTTACGGCGATGAGCAGTGGCGCCTCGGACAACCGCGCCAACCGCTCCGTTGCCGCCGCCATCATCGCACGCCCGCCACAGGCGTGCAGATTGATCATCCATACACCCAGATCAGCAGCCGCCTCACAGGCCGCCGCCACCGTGTTGGGGATGTCGTGATACTTGAGGTCCAGAAAGACCTTGAATCTGCGCCCCGCCAATCCTGCGACGAACCCCGGTCCGAAACGGGTGAACATTTCCTTTCCCACCTTGAGACAGCAGCGCCCGGGGTCGAGTCGATCCACCAGCTCGAGCGCCGGTGCAGCGTCGGGAAAATCCAAGGCGACGATGATTTTCGGCTCGTGGCTCACGGCGATGCCTCCTCAGGCGGTACGACGATCGGCCAATGCATCGACACCGGTGCCGAGGGGCTCGGGCAGGACCGGCTTGATGCTTCCCCAGTGCTTGCAGCTCGGACACTGCCAATGTAGCCGCCGGGCGACGAAACCGCATTGCTCGCACTGGTAGTCGGGCTGGCGTGAGCGCAAATGATCAATAACGGCGAGCACCGCTCGATAGGTCGCCTGCAAATGATCATCGTCAGCCAACCTCGGACCGTAGATCCCCAGCAGGCGCTCGAGACCCGCTAAATCAGCATATCCAGAGACATACTCGACCAGAAACGCAATCGCGGCCTCGTCCCCCTCCCTGCGCTGCAGCGAATCGGCGAGCGTAAGCACCAACGACGGGCTTGGGCTGTCGCGGTACAGACGCTTGAGCTTCGGAAGCGGATCCTTGCGGCCACTGCGCCGGTATGCTTCAAGCAGGTCCGGCAAAATCTCGGGGAGGAACTCAGGCCCCTGCTCGGAAACACGTTGATAGACAGCCACCGCGGCGTTCGGATCGCCCCGCGCCATCTCCATCTGCCCTTGCAGCATGGTCGCGCGCACGCAAAGCGGATCAACGGCCTGGGCGCGGCTCAGGTGCGCATCCGCCCCCGCCCCGTCCCGCGCCTTGAGGGCCTCCTCGGCGAGCTCACAATGGTAATGGGCGATCTCGGCGCTTACGCTTTCCCCGGTAAGCACCTGCAACTGCTCCGCCACTTCCAGGCAGCGGACCCAATCCTTCTCCTGCTGGTAGATCTCGCGCAACCCTTTCAGGGCGCGCTTGCGGTGAACCCGCATCTCCACCAACTCGCTGAACATGCTCTCCGCCCGATCGAACAGTCCCGCGCGCATATAGTCTTGCCCAAGCTCGTACAGGGCATAACCGCGCTGCTCCTTTCCGAGGTTCGGGCGCGCGACCAGATTCTGGTGGATGCGGATCGCCCGGTCGACCTCTCCGCGGCGCCGAAAAAGGCTGCCGAGCGCCAAGTGCGTGTCCGCGGTCTCGCCGTCTACCTCGGCGAGCTTCAGAAAGACGTCGATGGCCTTGTCCGGCTGCTCGTTCAGCAGGTAATTCAGGCCGCGAAAAAATGAGGGATCCGCCGACGAGCCCGACGCGCCGCGGCAGGCATCGCTACGTTTCGCGGCCCACCACCCGGATGCAGCGGCCACGGGTAGCAGAAGCAGCAACCACTCGATCACGGCGCAAAGCCCCCGCCGCCACCGCGCTCGCGGCTGGAATAGGAAATCGGGCAGGCACCAAGCACCGGCCCGGCTCGCAGGTGTCCCGCCGCCGAGCGCGCACGGCAGGTTGCAAACGGCATGCTCGCGTGCATTTAGAGAAGGTTGTTATCCGATCGAGTCCCGAGTTTGGGTATCATACAGGCATACGCTCAGCGTCGCATCGCCCGCCAGGATCAAGTTTTTCCAGCCTTTTTCCGGTCTCGCGCGCGCACCGTCGCGGAATCTGCTCACCCCGAGGAGTCACATACATGCCAAGCTTCACCCGAATCACCGCGATCCGCACCGGCGCGCGGTTGCCGGTCTACTTGCAGAGAAGAGCGGACCTATGACCGGTTGGAGAACAGCATCCAAGAGACCGGCCCGCGCAGGGCTGACGTTCGCCGCGGCGCTTGTGCTCACAGCAAGCGCAACGTCGCTTCGGGCCCAATCTTTGCTAGACGAAGATACCCAGCAGCTACTGGTAGATGCCGTGGAGGCCGCCGCTTTTTTCGATCTTTACAATGCCCGCTGCCGGAGCGACGCCTCCGGCCGGCGCACGGACAACCTCAACAAGGAGATTGTCAGCAAGTTCCGCATGACGGTGCTGGAGGTCGAAGACGACCTGTTTCCGGAGAAATCCTATCGGCGCACGAAGGAGCGGCTGCAGCGGGACTTTCTGGAAATGCTCAAGAAGGCCGGAGGCTGTAAAGAGGCGAAGCGGGCGGGGATGCCGGGACAGCTGCGCGCGCGATACAACGAGTTGATGGATGAGATCGACGCGCTGCCCTGAACCTGCAGTGACTCGACGATTAACGACGCCACGGTTGAAGCCGAGCAGTCAATCCTCGTCCATCGCCGCCAAGAGCGCGAGAAACTCCTCCACTTGCTCTCGCAGCATTCCGGCCGACCTGCTCAGGCGGTAGATCCAGCTTCGGCTGCGCCTGCGCGAACGCCTGCTCAAGCCTCGCGATCTTGCGCAGCTCGTCTTCGATATCCGCCCTCAGCAGCTCAAAGTTGTATTTCATAAGATGCGCTCCCCTCGCTCCACGACCTTGCGCACTAACACCGCGTCATCGGCTTGCGTATAGAGATCAAGAGGACAACCCAGGACCTCTTCCAGGTCCCTGCGCAGCGGCCAATAGTCCGCAGCCTCGACTGGCACGACCAAGAGGTCCAAGTCCGATCCGGAATCTGCCTTCCCTGCAGCCACCGAGCCGAACAACCAGGCCTCGCGGACAGCATACTTCTTCAAAACGGCAACCCCTTTCTCAATGAGCCGGAGCCGAAGCTCGACCGAGCGCGTCTCGCGCTCCGCCTGTTTCCTGCGCAACGTTGCCTCAAACTTCGAAAAAGTGCCAAAACCCATGTCGATCTCGTCAATAACCTCGGATATCCTGTCCCAAGTAGGAGCGAGCGAGCAACCCTGTACCTGATCGGTGAATAGCGCATAACGTCGGCGTGGGTCTGGCCAACGGACTCGAAAAGATCGCGAGCGAGTCCACCATGGGCCCAAAACTGGCCGAGACGCAGGACAGGGGCTAGAATTATGTGATGGCCTTGAATACCAGCACCCTCTTCGACTGCTGCCTATCGTTAGTTACCCGCCTACTTGCTTCAGGCACTCGCGAAACTGTCAAGGTCTCCGCCCGTGCGGTCGCCGGGGACAAGAGCCGAGTGGCGCGCTACAGCGCCTCGAACGCAGCCGCTACCACCCAACGAGATCCCGAACCACTGCGTGCAGACGTAAGGATGCTTTGAGGATCAGCAAGCCGAGACAGCTGCGCGAGCGTTACGACACCCTTAAGGAGGAGATCGAGGGTATGCCCCGAGGCCATGCAGGACTCCACCTCTCTCAAGCTGTCGTATCGGCGGCCGGACCACCCTTTCCTGCCGAGCGGATCTCCTTCACCTCGGGCCGAGATTTCCTCGAGCGATCAGATGCGTCACCGTTTTGTCTTCCGGATAGCGAATAACTCCGTATCCTTCCGGACATACAAGCCAAGTTCGCCTCTTTGCCCATGTTCTGCTTCGCCGCCCGATGACTGCTAACGCACGTTCTATCAGCGTCGACGCATGACCTTTTGAGCCTAACCCTACCAAGGCTTGCGGGGGAGGCGGGAAAAAAGTTTTTCGCAAAAGTGGGTAGACAGGCCGCGGGCGCGGTGGGAGAATCGATCGTGAATCATTCTCCAGCACGCAATTGCGCCGAATGCGACATCCTGAAAATGCGACTTGGTGGCAGGGGGATCGGGAGATCTTTCCCGAGGACATCGCCTACATTCACACCTGTGCGAAGCGGTTTCCCGGCTTATCGCGCAAGGAGCTGACGTACACCTTGTGCGAGCACCTCGAGTGGCTGACGCCGGCGGGCCGACCAAAGTACACGGCATGCGCCAAGCTGCTCGCACGGTTGGAGGAGGCCGGGGAGCTGCGCCTGCCTGCGATCCAGAAAAAAAACAGCCACCCCGGCCCCCGGCCCAGCGCACCGCGGCGTGCGGGCGCCCGGACCGATCCGCTGGCGCCTTTGGCGCGATCCCTCTCGGAGTTCGACCCGGTGCGGCTGCGGTTGGCGAGTGACCCGCAGGAGGAAAGCCTCTGGAACGAGTATGTCGAGCGCTATCATCCCTTAGGCTACAAGAAGCCTTTCGGGTACTGGGCGCGCTATTTCATCGAGTCCGGAGCGCATCGGCTGGGCTGTATTCTGCTCGGCGGCGCGGCCAAGGCACTCACGGCCCGTGACCGATGGATCGGCTGGAACGAGCGGCAACGGCTGGCAAACCTGCCCCGGGTGGTCAACAACAGCAGATTCCTCATTTTTCCCTGGGTCGAGGTGGCGAATCTGGCCAGCCACGTGCTCGGACAGCTGGCCCGACGGGTCGGCGAGGACTGGCAGGCGCGCTGGGGGTATCGCCCGGTGTTGCTGGAGACCTTTGTGGATCCCACCCGCTTCCGGGGCAGCTGTTACCGGGGAGCCGGCTGGGCGCTGTTGGGGCGCACCAGCGGCGAAGGACTGGTGCGCCCGGGAAAGCAATACCGAACCAGTCCCAAATTGATTTTCGCCAAGCCGTTGCAGGCGGACTTTCGCCGTCTGCTGTGCTCCAACCAACGCAAAGGCAGAACCGAGCTATGAGCAAGCCAAGCCACCGTCCGGGACGCGAGGAAATCAAAGAGCGGAGGAGAAAAAAAACGCCAACAACGCCAGTTGCGCCGACAACAGCGTGAAGCCGGGCTGATCGCGCAAGCATCCCCCAGCCCATCCAACCGCAAATCCCGCTTCCAGGACCGCGACGAGGAGCGCGCAGCGCGCACTGAGGCGGTAAGCGGGCTGATTGCGATCATGCGCCAGATGCTGCCGGTTCTGCTCGGGCGTTTGGGTAAGATTCCCGACCCGAGAAGCCCGACAAAGCTCAAACATCGGCTCACCGTTCTGATGCTCTATGGGATCCTGGTCTTTGTCTTCCAATATGGCTCACGGCGTGCGGCCAATGGGGAGATCACCCGGCCGATGTTCGAGCACAACTTGCGGCTGCTGTTTCCACAGCTCGAAAGCCTGCCCCATTCCGACACCCTGTTTCGGCTGTTATGCCGCATCGATGTGGGGGCCATCGAGAAGGCGCATATTGAGCTGGTGAATCATCTGATCCGCAACAAGAAGTTCACCCGCTACCTGATCAACAACTGCTACCCCATCGGCATCGACGGCACGCAGAAAATCGCCTTTTCCGCCCTGTGGGACGAGCACTTGTTGCAGCGCAGAACCGGACCCAAGATCGATCCCGACAGCGACGAGGAGCAAAGCTACCAGTACTACGTCTATGTACTGGAGGCCAGCATCTGCTTCCGAAACGGCATGGTCATCCCGTTGATGAGCGAGTTTCTCGAGTACGAGACCGGCGAGGACGGGCAGAGCAAGCAGGACTGCGAGAGCAAGGCCTTTCACCGCCTTGCCGCTCGCATCAAGGAGGCATTTCCCCGTCTGCCCATGATGCTGCTGCTCGACGGGCTCTATCCCAACGGGCCGATCATGGAACGCTGCCGAAGCTACCGCTGGGACTTTATGATCGTGCTCAAGGAGGGCTCGCTGCCCAGCGTTTGGGAGGAGTATTACAGCCTGATGCACGAACAGCAGGAAAACCGAATGCAACAAAACTGGGGCGAGCGAAGACAGCTCTTCCAATGGGTCAACCCGATCCGCTACGAGTATGGACCCAACGCCAAGAAGTTCGTCGATATCCACGTCGTGGTGTGCCGGGAACAGTGGGAAGCACTCGATCCCGACACCGCGGAGATCGTGACTGTAGAGAACAAACACGCCTGGATCTCCAGCCGCCCCCTCAGTCGATTGAATGTGCACACCCGCTGCAACCTCGGCGCCCGCTATCGCTGGGGCATCGAAGGCGCCTTCCTGGTCGAGAAGCACCAGGGCTACGCCTACGAGCACGCCTTCGCCAAGCAGTGGAACGCCATGAAGGGCTACCATTACCTCATGCGCCTGGCGCACCTGCTCAACACCTTGGCCCGCTTCTCCAAGGAGCTGGCCGGGTTATTCTCGGAGCTCGGGGTTCAGGCGGCGCTCGGCTTTATCCGCAACACCCTCACCGGTCCTTGGCTGA